>FR879670.1 GCA_000435055.1 Clostridium sp. CAG:138
GGCTGATGGTAGCCATGCCGCCGGGTGCGGGAGTGTTGGGGTTCTGGGTGGGAGTGGGTTCCTCAGTGGGAGGTACGGGAGTGGGCTCACTGCCGCCGGTGATGGTAACGGTTGCGTTATTTACAACGTTGGCAATGGGGGTTGCCTGACCGCCGGTGGGGAAGTTTTTGAACTCAGTGATGACGAGAGCGAGATCGCTTGCGCCGTTTGCTGCACCTTCCTTAACGCGGAGCGTTACGGAGCAGATGGTGCCGCTCTGAGTGAAAGCAGCGGTGGGCATCATGACGCCGAGGCGCATGGAGCCGGGGATGGTGGTGGCATCAACAAGCTGAATGCCGCCGAGGTCGATGATCTGGTTGAGAACATCGCCGCAAGTGTGGGACACATACTCGAATGCATCAGCATTATAGTTGAACTGCATGTTGAGTACATGTGCTTCGAAAGTGCCGTTCACGGTGAGGTTAACGGTGATTTCGCCGCCGGGGGTTGCCGTTGCGGGTGCATTTTCAACTGCGAATACAACTTCGCCGTCTGCAAACACGGGGATGGCTACAAGGGAAAGTACCATCATTGCCGCTACGAGCATTGCAAGAAACTTTTTCATGTGGTTCTCCTTCCAACATATTTTTTTGCAGCTTTTGCTGCTTCGACCGAGCAGACGCTGTTGCACGTCCGCGCCAATCGGACATTATTCTATCAAAAAAATAATGAATGTGCAATTCCCAAAGCAAAATGCTCTTTTTTACTTGGTGACATTTGAATATTCAATTTTCCCTTCACTGCCGTAAATATCGCGCATTCTATCAACATTCTCTTTTCGTAAAAATAAATAATATATTTTTAATTTCAGCCATAATCAACCTTAATTTGCACCAAATTACATTCCATCGCCAACTTATCACGCATATATCGTCCGCCGAACGAGCAGAATAAAGGCATTGGAACACAAAAAAGTCCAAAGCCTGAATAAACGGATTATTCTGAATACTGAAAGGAACAGAACAATGAATCGCAAGCAACAAATCAAGTGGCGGTTTCGCAGATTCCGCCTTCGCTCAGCAGTTTTTATGCGCCGCAACGGACTTTATCTTGCCCTTGCGGGCTGTCTCGCCTCCCTCGGCGGCGCAGCAGTTTTGATTTTTACGGCCGGAGGGAACGATGCCCCGAATGCACCGGTCAACCGTTCGGACGACCAAAGGCTTGAAAACGTGCTGAACACTGTTTCCGCCGAAAGCGGCACTCCGGTGCCCGCCGTTGAAACGCCGGCCGCAGGCACAGCCTTGCCGCGCCCAACGCCGCTTGCACTGCCGGAATTCACGCCCATGCCCGAACTTTCGCCCGAACCCGAACCGACTGCGGACGGAATTTTGTCCGGATTGAAGCCGCCGGTTGACGGAACCGTTATGAAGAGCTTTGCAATCAACTCTCTGCTTTATTCGGAGACGCTTCATCAATGGATGACGCATCCCGGAGTTGACATAGAATGCAGCAAGGGCAGTGAAGTCCGTGCAATTGCGGACGGAACGATTAAAAATGTTTACGTTGACGACAGACTCGGGGTCACAATCGTCATCTCTCACGCAAACGGCATGGCAAGCGTTTACTCCAATCTGAAGGCTGAGCCGCCCGTGAATATCGGCGACAGAATCACCGCCCGTCAAGTCATTGGCTGCATCGGCGACACGGCGATCAGCGAATGCGCGGAGCGGAGTCACCTGCATTTTGAAATCCGTGTCAACGGCAGCCCTGTCGATCCCGAAAGTATTATAACCTTTATTAAGCCGTGAACAGTCGTGAACAGCGGACAACGAATCGGAAACAGGCATTTGCGGAAATGAGATTAAGGCAGTGAGCTTAAAAGTCATATGCCTCCCTCATTTCCCCGCCGTTCACCGTTCCCGATGCCTTTTAAACCCGAAAAATCGTCCGCGGCTGCGGCACTTTTTTAATTGCAAAATTCGCCCGCGCGTTTTATAATAAGGTCAGTTTCAATCCGGCGCAGTTTCCGAACCGGATTCGCAGCAGATTTTCGAATGGAGAAATATTATGAAAACGCTTACCGTTATCCCGCTTGCAACGCCGCAGACCGTTCCTCAGAACTCACTCGAAGCGGTTAAATCCGTTGACCGACTGTATTTGCAGACAACGGAGCATATATGCGCAAATGCCGCACTCCGCATCCGTCCCGAAGCGGTTTCAATGGATGATTTATACAGCGAATGCTTTGATTTTGACGAATTGAACGAACGCATTGCCGAAAGGCTTGCGGCGGCATTCGAATCCGAGAATGCGGAAAACCTCAACGTCGGCTATGCCGTCCTCGGCCGCGGCGTTGAAGGTGAGCTTGCCGCGCTGTTGTGCAGCCGTGCGAACGAAAACGGATTTACCGTCCGTTTCATGCCCGCGCCGGGCTTTGCGGAATCCGCGGTTTGTGCCGCCGCAAACTGCGGGCATATTGCGCCGTGGTCGGGTTATGATATTCGTTCGGCGCATTCCTTCAGTATAATAGGAACGGATTTCCCCGTTGTTATTGAAGAGACGGACAACCTGCTTATCGCGGGCGAAATCAAACTTCGGCTGAGCGAGTACTACCCGGATGAATCCGATGTTTTTGTCTGCACAATGAACAACTGCGGAGAATACGATGTTAATTGCCTTCCGCTGCACCGAATGGATCACCCGGAAGCGGAAAAGCTTTACGGTTCGGCAACCGTCGTTCTTGTTCCACCCTGCGGGCTTTTGCAGCGTACACGCCACGGCATTGACGGGCTGCTTGAAGTTATGCATCGGCTCCGCGCTCCCGGCGGCTGCCCGTGGGATGCGGAGCAAACCCACGAAAGCCTGCGCTCCTCGCTGCTGGAAGAAACATACGAGGTGCTTGATGCGCTCGACAGCAACGATATGACTGCGCTTGAAGAGGAACTCGGCGACCTGCTGCTGCAAATCGTTTTCCATTCCGTTATCGAAGAAGAATGCAGCGACTTCACCCTGCGTGATGTCACAACGGGAATCACCAACAAGCTCATTTATCGCCATCCGCATGTGTTCGGCAGCGTTCATGTTGACGGCACGAATGACGTGCTTGCAAATTGGGAAAAGCTCAAGCAGAAAGAGAAGCACCAGCAAACCGTGGCCGACACTCTGCGCGCAGTTCCCAAAGCATTCCCCGCACTGATGCGCAGCTGCAAAATTCAAAAGCGCGCCGCCCGAGTCGGGTTCGATTGGGACACCGCTGCCGACACCCTGCCGAAAGTCCACGAAGAGGCGGACGAAGTTCTTGATGCACTCAAAAAGGGCGATGCTCCGGCAATTACGGAAGAAATCGGCGATCTGCTCTTTGCCTGTGTAAATGCGGCCCGCAAAGCCGGTGTCGATCCGGAGCTTGCACTTGCCGCAGCAACGCAAAAATTCACGAACAGATTCATCAAAATGGAAGAACTCATCCTGTCCGAAGGCGGTTGTCTTTCGGATATGACTCTTGAGCAAATGGATTCATATTGGGATAGGATAAAAAAGTGAATTAAATTGCGATATTTGCTTAAAATATACCAAAAAGCTATTGTGTTTTCGGCGCGAGACTGATAAAATACTGAATGTTGCTTAAGGGTTCGGGTTTTCCGCCCGAACAAAGCATAACAGGGTTCTGCACCATGTTGTGCACAATAGCGTAATTTTTAGTTTATTCTATAAACGGAGGAACATACAA
Organism: Clostridium sp. CAG:138; assembly: GCA_000435055.1. GTDB lineage: Bacteria > Bacillota > Clostridia > Christensenellales > CAG-138 > PeH17. The sequence continues at coordinate 3,707 of FR879670.1, forward strand.
TGAATAAGGCTCAGCTTATCAGCACTCTTGCGAGCACGACCAACCTTACCAGGAGGGATGCAGACGTTGCAGTCAATTCCATCTTCAATCTCATCATCGAACAGCTCAGGCAGGGCGACAAAGTTCAGATCGTCGGCTTTGGCTGCTTTGAAGTTCGCGAACGTCCCGCACGCAAGGGCCGCAACCCCATGACCGGTGAGGCTATCGATATCGATGCCACCCGTTCCGTTGCTTTCAAGCCCGGCAAGTCCATTAAAGACGCTATGGACAACAAATAATTTTTGCTTATAAACCAAACTTTCCGGCCGCACTGTATGTCATATAGCGCGGCTTTTAATTTATTTATTCGAAAAGGCTTGATTTCTGCCGTTTTCGTGGTAAAATACTGTTGAGGCAGCTGAGCTGCCTCGGAATCAAATATTTTTCGGAGGTAATACTCATGGCTTATCGTATCACTGAAGCTTGCATCGCATGCGGCGCATGTGCAGCAGACTGCCCCGTCGGCGCAATTTCCGAGGGTGACGGCAAATACGAAATCAATCCCGACGCTTGCATCGAGTGCGGCCTTTGCGCAAGCACATGTCCCGTCGGTGCTCCCACCAACGACTGATTCAGTCACAGCGCAGGTTTAATATCGCATTGAAAACTCGGTTTTCATCCAATGCTTTTTAACACCTGCTCGTGAAAATCTCCACAAATTTATTTAACCCGAAAGAGGGCGCGGTAAACCGTGCCCTCTTTCGGTTTTTTCGAATACACTTCTCTGCGGAGTTCCGCCGAAAAGTTCAAATTCAGTCAAAGCCCACCTGCTTCACGGCTGTCTTTGCCGAAGAACAGTTTGTTTAATATATTTCAAATAAAAACAGCTCGCACGGTGCGGTTTGCAGCCGGGCGAGCGTTCTCTTTAGTTTGGTTTACTGATTAATTTGTTTTTTTGTTTTTCCTGCTTCCGAATTCACGTTCAAACAATTTTTTGATTCCGCATGCAAAGCAAAGCACATAACCCAGCACCGAACCCACAACATCCTCCAGTATCTGATACGGCAGTTTCATAACTGCATATTCGGGAGTTGAATAGATGAACGCTCTGCCGAGTGAGTAGCCGACAGTGTTTATAACAATGCCCAGAATGACGCCGATCACGGCACCCGCATTCAATTTGCTTCCGCGGAAAAGTTTGCGGGCGCAAAGCGAAACAACGATGGCCTGAATGCCGTGTGTCACAAGGGAAACAAACATCGGCGCAGGGTAAAAGAGCAAATCCCCGATGAACGCGCCTATGCCGCCGACGATGAACGCGCAAAGCGGATTCAGCAATATCGATGCAATGGTTATTATCGCGTTGTTAAGATAGATATGCCCGCCCGGAACCGGCACGCTGAGCATTGAGGAGCTCATGATAATGTTCATCGCAAGGAACATTGCCGTCACGGTGAGGGTTCTTGTTGAAAACTTTTTTTCATTCGTTTTAATTTCCATAATGCCGCCTTTCTGTTTCGCACGGGCATCCGCCCGAGGCTGAAGCTTTCTGTCGTCCCTTACGGGGATTGACTTTTGACGCAGGTTATTATACACTTAAACTGATACTGTCGCTATCGTCAGTTAAGGAATATTTGATAAGGTCAGTTTGAAATGAAATACAGAATCGACAAGGCTTCAAAAACACCCGCATACGAGCAGCTCTACCGCTTGCTCCGAGCGGATATTGCCGAAGGCGTGCTTCCCCCGCGATATAAGCTGCCGTCCAAACGTTTTCTGGCGGCGGAGCTTGAAATTGCGGTTATCACCGTTGAACATGCCTATGAATTGCTCTGCGATGAGGGTTATGCCGTTTCGCGCCCCCGCAGCGGCTACTATGTTGCATACGGAGCGGAAGGACTCACCGCCGGTGCGCCCCGCGCAACACAGGCACAGATGAGCGCGCACAATATCGGTGCGGATGAGGATTTCCCTTTTTCCGTGCTTGCAAAAACCATGCGCCGCGTTCTTTCGCGCTGCGACAGGGGCATTCTTGTAAAATCCCCGAACAGGGGCACGGACGAGCTTCGCCGTGCAATTGCGGACTATCTTTTGCGGAGCCGCGGCATTTCCGCTGCACCGGAGCGCATTGTCATAGGTTCCGGTGCGGAATACCTTTACGGCCTGATAGCCCAGCTTTTTGAACGCGGTTCCTCCTTTGCGGTCGAAAATCCGTGTTACGAAAAAATACCTCGTGTTTATGAAGCAAACGGGATCGCCTGCATTCCGCTCAAAATGGGTTCGGACGGAATTTCTTCCTCCGCCCTTTCGGAATGCAGAGCGTCGGCGCTGCATGTCACCCCCTTTCACAGTTACCCGAGCGGCATAACCGCGGCCGCCGCAAAACGCGCCGAATACATTGACTGGGCAAGGCGCGGCGGTGCATTTATTGTTGAGGACGACTATGCTTCCGAATTTGCCGTTGCGGGCAGGCAGATCGACACCATGTTTTCGCTTGCTCCGGACATTGTTGTGTATGTCAACACGTTCACAAAAACCATCGCGCCCGCTATGCGAATGGGTTATATGCTGCTTCCCGAAAGTCTCGATACATTGTTTTCCAAAAAACTCGATTTCTACTCCTGCACCGTGCCCGTGTTTGAACAGTATGTGCTTGCGGAGTTCATAAATAACGGCGACCTTGAACGCAGCATCAACCGCAGGCGGCGCCGGCTCCGGCGGGACAGGCAGCTTTTTTCGACAGAAGACGGAACCGATTAAACCTGTTTGCCAACAGATATATCTCGGTTCGTATATTCTATTTTGAGCATATTCCTGTTGCATTTTCGTCAATTTCTGCGTATAATTCTGTTGCTGTTTGGTTTCGAACGAAACAGAGCAAGCAAATATCCGGAGGGTACATTCCAAATGAAAAAACTTCTCGCAATCGTTCTTGCGGCAGTTATGGCGTTCGGCGTTTTCGCTGTCGCCGGCTGTTCCAATGAAACGAAAAATCCAGACGAAACGAAAAATCCAGACGAAACGAAAAATTCTGACTTCAAAGTCGGTGCAATTCTCATCGGCGACGAAAACGAAGGCTACACCTACGCACACATTCAGGGCATTGAGGCCGCAAAAAAAGCCTGCAACCTCAGCGATGATCAGATCATCTACAAATACAACGTCACCGAGGACGAAAAGTGCTATGAAGCAGCAGTCGACCTCGCGGAACAGGGCTGCAAGCTCATCATCGCGAACTCCTTCGGTCATGAGGATCACCTCATCCGCGCCGCCAAAGAGTATCCCGACGTTGTTTTCTGCCACGCAACCGGTCAAAAGGCTGCAAAGCATACCGAGCTTAACAACATTTTCAACTATTTTGACAGCATCTACGAAGCTCGCTATGTTTCCGGCATCGTTGCGGGCATGAAGCTCAAGGCGCTCATGGACGAAGGCAAAGTTACCGATCCCTACGTCGGCTACGTCGGCGCATACCCCTATGCAGAAGTTGTTTCCGGCTACACTGCATTCTTCCTCGGCATCCGTTCCATCGTTCCCGAGGCTCATATGGACGTTCAGTACACCAAAGAGTGGTTCGATCTCGTTAAAGAGAGCGAAGCCGCAAACGCCCTCATGGCACGCGGCTGCGTCATCATCGGTCAGCATGCGGACTCCACCGGCGCACCCTCCGCTGTTCAGGCAAAATACGAAGCGGGCGAAACCGTATTCAGCGTCGGCTACAACATTGACATGCTCAGCGTTGCTCCCGATGTTGCCCTCACCTCTCCCCAGAACAATTGGGGTGCATATTACACCTATGCTTTCGAGCAGGTCATGAACGGCAAAAAGCCCGAGCAGGATTGGTGCCGCGGCTATTCCGACAACGCTGTTCAGCTCTCCCCCCTCGGCAAGGCTTGCGCAGCCGGCACTCAGGAAGCTGTTGACGCCGCAATCGAAAAGATTAAGAGCGGCGAGCTGAAGGTATTTGATTGCAGCACCTTCACCGTAAACGGCGAACATCTCACCAGCTACGACAAGAGCCACGGCTTTGAAGGCACTCAGCTTATCTGGGACGGTTACTTCCATGAGTCCGAAGTTATCTCCGCTCCCCTGTTCGATATCCGCATCGACGGCATCACCGAACTGTCCAAGTAATTTGCATTCGCAGTAAATCGCTTTAACGATAAATTGCGATAAAACAATTTTACACCAACCTGCCGCTCGGGCTTCATCACTCGGGCGGCAGGTTTTGTTTCCGCCGGGCGGCAGATTTTGTTTCCGCCTTTTTCCTGTCACGAAAAATGAATTGTTAACAAATTGTTCACAATTTCAGGGCAAAACTGGGTTGACATCACTGCTTTGATATGTTATCATGCAAGTGTATACAAGAACTGCATCGGAATTCAGTCCTTTGCAAAACAATCTGCGAAGAAACGTCTCGCACCCGACGGCTGAAAATCCGTTGGGGAAGTGAACAAATCACTCTCAGTTTCAAGGAGGAATTTAATCAATGAAAAAACTGGTATCTCTCATCCTCGTTTTCGTGTTGACGCTCTCCGTGCTTGTTTGCGCGCAGGCATCCACGATTTCCGACAACCAAACGACCCGCAATGCGGAAACTTCTTCTGCCGAAGCGGAAAAAGCCCAGGCCGAACCTTACGTCGTTAAGGTTTACGACGCCGCAAGCTTTACCGACAAGCATTCCGCTTTGACGAATAAACGCGGCGAGCATGTTGAATCAAGCGCAATTCTCACAACTCATTACCTCATGAGCGACGGAACATGGCGCGTGCAAAAGTATGACGGCAGCTGCATGGACGACAAGGTTTTCAACCACAGGTACATCCTCAGCAGCGGCAACAGCTTCGATCTTCCGTTGGTTGTGCTGACGGTAAACGATACCGATATGGACTGGTATTATGCCCTTATCGCAGGAACCGGTCTCAGCAGCGACTTTGACCAAAGCACGGAATTCCGGAACGAAGCACGTGTTGTTGCACAGTTCTTCAGCGATGCTACCGTTGAATTCCTTGACATGCAGGATCAGGTTCCCGCACACTGCATGACGCTCACACACAGCGAAACAAGCAAGTAAAGTGTAATCCTGCTGCGCTGCGCTCGATAGTCTCTCTGCATCACGCAAAGTTCTCTTTCGAATTCGCGGTCAATTGAATCGGCAACAACCGACAGGCTGCCGCTCGGGCTTCATCGCTCGGGCGGCAGGTTTTGTTTCCGCCGGGCGGCAAATTTTGTTTCCGCCTTTTTCCTGTCACGAAAAATGAATTGTTAACAAATTGTTCACAATTTCAGGGCAAAACGGGGTTGACATTATTACTTTGATATGTTATCATGCAAGTGTATACAAGAATTGCATCGGAATTCAGTCCTTTGCAAAAAACAATCTGCGCAGAAACGCCCCGCACCCGACGGCTGAAAATCCGTTGGGGAAGTGAACAAATCACTCTCAG
>FR879671.1 GCA_000435055.1 Clostridium sp. CAG:138
AGACGCCACGCACCGAAGCGCAAGAGCGTGGGGGTGTAGCTCAGTTGGTAGAGCGCCTGCCTTGCAAGCAGGAGGCCAGCGGTTCGAACCCGCTCATCTCCACCAACCCCGGAAGGGGTCAGACGGGCTCATAGCTCAGCTGGTTAGAGCGCGCGCCTGATAAGCGCGAGGTCGGTGGTTCGAGTCCACTTGAGCCCACCAATAGAACCTTGACAACTGCATAAAGAAGATAGTAAATTCGCGGAGAAAAAGACAAAGAAAATAAAGCGAGAGGTAATGTAGATTATCTGCGCTGCAATTTCAATGGATTTTAAAGAAAGAAATAATAACAAATGCAAAGGCTAAAGTGCGCAGAGCACGCGCACGAAAGCGAAACTCATGCGTTAATATTGCTGATAAAACAAGAGATCAAGCTATAAAGAGCATAGGGTGGATGCCTTGGCACCAAGAGCCGAAGAAGGACGTGGTCAGCTGCGATAAGCCATGGTCAGCCGCAAGCAGGCAATGACCCATGGATTTCCGAATGCGGAAACGCGGCACGTTAACAGCGTGTCATCATGTCATGAATAA
>FR879672.1 GCA_000435055.1 Clostridium sp. CAG:138
GTTATCTTCCGCAAGAAGGAAGAAGACTGAGCCTGAATCCTGCTCGGTACACGGCGGAAGTCAACGCTGCGAGTGATGAAAATCAGCGTAACGAGTGACTGAAACCGATACTGTGCATGAACAACAGCATAATCCCGACCGAATCGGATTTCCGATTCGGTCGGGGCTGCAAGCCCCGCAGGATGCAAATCCCTGCGGGGCTTGTGTCGTATGAAAATGCGAACGCAAAAGAATCAGAGACCATATCCTATATGAAAAAATATCAAGAAAGTGCATTTTCTATAAGATTGGGGTTGAAATTTTCGTCTCAATAAGTTAAAATAGGATATAGATTTATGCAAAAGTCATTCATGAGGTGAAATGAAGGATATGTACGGCATTCGGGCGGATGAATTGGATATGCATTCGATCATTGCCGAAAGCATAATCGGCTTTTTGCTTCAGCATACCGGAATAATGATTCAAAGACAGGATATTTCAATGAATTCATCCGTGTGTGCTGCTGCCGTCCCGCTGCTGCCGCGATTCGGAATTTCGCCGGAGAGCCTGCTGAATGAATGCGAAAAAACAGAATGCGGCTTGCCGTATTCGAATATGCGGAAATATCGAGGCATAAATATTTTTGAACAAGTTTCCGCAAAAAACGGATATCTGTGCTTTAACCCGACGATTGAGTTCCTAAACAGCTTTTGCGTTCGATGCACGGAGCTGCTTCCAATGCCGGAAATGCCGCAAAAAATTGTTTTTCCGTGCAGCACGGAATATGCCTGCGCACGGCTTTTGACTTATTATTGCTCCGGCTGCCGCTGCATCATGACGGACAGCGTCAGAACAGCATTGTTTCGCTCCTTTGCGCTTGCGGGCGGGTTTGAAACAAAAAGGCTTTATGAACGCGCTGTTCATTCGGCGGAACGTGCCGTGCTTGCTGCTTTCGGAAATTCGGACGGGGGGAAATTCGGCGGAGTGCAGGCTTCTGCTGCGGCGATACTGCTGAGCAGTGCAAAAATGACTTTAGTGCAATAGTTTGAAGGAGAATTGACTGACTTATGAAAATTAAATGGTATGGACATTCCTGCTTTCTTTTGACGGACAGCAACGGCAGCACCGTTCTGACCGATCCGTGCGATCCGTCCTACGGTTATGAAATACCGCCCATGCATGCAGATATCGTGACAATAAGCCACGAACACAACGATCACAACAACATCAGCATTTTGCGCGGCAATACCGAGATTATCCGCAGCCCGGGCGAATACAATGTCAAGGGCATTCATATCACGGGTGTTGAAACTTTACATGATCGCAGCGGCGGTGCGCTTCGCGGCAAAAACACCATGTTTATTTACGACATGGATGATATGCGCATACTTCATTGCGGCGATCTCGGCATGATTCCCGACGAAGAAACAATTGCAAAAGTCGGCCATATTGACATCATGCTGGTTCCGATCGGTGCGATTTATACAATAGATGACCTTGAGGCGCGTGAACTTGCAAATATTCTGAAGCCCAAAGTCGTTATCCCCATGCACTATAAAACCCCGAAGCTTAAACTTGAGCTTTGCCCGCTGGCACCCTTCATTGATGCGGCAAAGGACTGCCGCATTCACAACCTTAACGATTGTGAAGCAACAATTACAAAGATGAGCCTCGGTGAGGACAGGGTGCTGATTCTGCGCCCGTATGACGCCGAAAGAGACGAATGACATTTGAAACGAACGTGACGGAACCGAATCTGCCGTAAATGCTTCCGAAACAAATAACCGCCGCAGGAACTTTGCCTGCGGCGGGGGGGTTTGCTCAAAGAAAGCTCAGAATTACGAAGAATGCTTAAGCATTCTTATTTAATAATCATCCGATAAAGGATTAAAGATCATAATACCTTTCAAATTCGGCGGGATGCGGAATCTGATTGATGCGTGCAGCCTCTTTGCGCTTGCGATCGATCCAGATATTGAGGAGCCTCTCGGGGAATACACCGCCGCGGGTCAGATAGTCATGGTCTGCTTCAAGGGCATCAAGTGCCTCGTCAAGGCTCTTGGGAAGGCTGTCGATCTTTGCTTTTTCCTCTTCGGGAAGGTCAAACAGGTTGAAATCATAGGGACCCCAGCCGCATACGGAAGGATCGATTTCGTTGATAATGCCGTCGAGACCTGCCATAAGGATTGCCGCATAAGCATAGTAGGGGTTGCAGGTTCCGTCGGGGTTGCGCAGCTCGAAACGCTTAGCCATGGGCGATTTTGCGTAAGCGGGGATGCGAATTACCGCAGAGCGGTTCGCTGTTGCATAGCCGATGGTAACGGGAGCTTCAAAGCCGGGAACAAGGCGTTTGAAACTGTTGGTGGACGGGTTTGTGATTGCGCAAAGACTCTTTGCATGTTTAAGCAGACCGCCCATGAAGTTGTGTGCAAGCTTGGAGAGCTGAGCATAGCCGTTTTCATCATAGAAAAGGGGCTTGCCGTCCTTGGTGAGCAGCATGTGAACGTGCATACCGTTGCCGGCTTCCGCATAGATGGGCTTGGGCATGAAGGTTGCGGTGCAGCCTTCTTCAACGGCAGCGTTGCGGATGATGTATTTTGTTACCATGGTGTTGTCTGCCATTTTGACAACATCATCAAGCTCAACCTCGATTTCAAGCTGGCCGGGGCCGCCGACTTCGTGGTGATGATACTTGACTTTAACGCCCCAATCTTCCATAAGCATGCACATTTCGCTGCGGAGATTGTAATACCTGTCCTGCGGAGCACCGATGTGATAGCCGCCCTTGTGCGGAATCTGGAAACCGTCTTCACTGCTGCCGGTGTTCCAATCGGCTTCTTCGGTGTCAATTTCACAGCGAACGCATTCGGGACGAGTCTCGAACTGAACATTGTCAAACACATGGAATTCGAATTCCGGTCCGATGATCATTTCGTCGGCAATGCCGGATTCACGCATGTATTCAACAGCGCGCTTGATAACGTTGCGGGGATACTGATCGAACGGGCGGTTCTCGGGGCGGTCGATAATCATTGCATCGCCGCTCATGGTGAGGGTCGGAACCTCCGCAAAGGGATCGACAGCAGCGGTGGAAAGGTCGGGAATGAAGACCATATCGCTGTTTTCAACGGGTGCGTAGCCGTAGTTGGAACCATCAAAGCCGATGCCGTATTTCATCGTGTTTTCATTAAAACGGGCGGCGGGGATGGTGATATGACGCCAACGACCGTCGATATCGGTCATTTTGAAATCGACCATTTCAATTTCATTGTCAAGGATGAATTCCTTTGCCTGCTCAATTGTTTTAAACAGCACGGGTGAAACCTCCTGAATAGGTAAAATTTTTTTGAACGAAACAAAACCCATTGCTTCCGTTCATGCTTATTGTGACAGATTTTTGCCGATATGTCAAGGAAAACACGATATATATTTACCTGTATACGAAAAGCAAACGGCGATGCGGCAATTTCTTAGCCGTATCTTATCCGTGTACATGATAAAATTAAAAACACAGCAACCGAGAGGCTTTGCTGCGCCGTCAAATCGACAGGCACAGAATAAAAACATACGAAATCAATGCGTATGCGGCCGAAACGGTGCATCGGAAAAATCGGGAGGAAAGTTAATGGATATTTTTGATATTTTAACGCTTATCGGCGGTCTGTGCCTGTTTTTGTTCGGCATGAACGTAATGGGTGACGGACTGGAGCGCAGAGCGGGCGGAGGGCTGAAGCTTTTGCTCGGCAAGCTGACAAACAACCGCATGAAGGGCTTCCTGACGGGTCTCGGAGTGACGGCGGTGATTCAAAGCTCATCAGCAACAACGGTTATGGTCGTTGGGTTTGTTAACTCGGGACTCATGACGCTTAAGCAGTCCATCGGTGTTATCATGGGGGCGAACATCGGCACAACGGTAACGGCGTGGATTCTGAGCCTCGGCGGAATTTCAAGCAGCAATGTCTTCGTTCAGCTTTTGAAACCCACATCGTTCACACCCGTGCTTGCATTGATCGGAATGATTCTTTTGATGACGGGAAAAACGGACAAAAAGAAGGATACAGGCACAATTCTGCTCGGTTTTGCAACGCTGATGTTCGGAATGGATACAATGTCCGGCGCTGTTGCCGGGCTTGCGGATGTTCCCGCCTTCCGCAACATGTTCATAATGTTCAAAAATCCGCTTTTCGGAATGCTTGCGGGTGCGGTGCTGACGGCGATAATCCAAAGCTCATCGGCCTCCGTCGGCATTTTGCAGGCGTTGACCGTCACGGGACAGGTATCTTACGGCGCGGCGATTCCGATCATCATGGGACAAAACATCGGAACCTGCATAACGGCGATCATATCCTCTTTCGGAGCCAACAAGAACGCAAAGCGTGCCGCAATCGTGCATCTTTCGTTCAACGTTATCGGCACGGTGGTTTGGCTGATGGTGTTCACGATCGTTTCCTATGTTTTCAAACCACTGTTGTTTGATACGGCGGCAAGTTATTTCGGCATTGCTGTCGCGCATTCGCTTTTCAATATCCTTTGCACCGCGCTGCTGTTTCCGGCTGCGCCCCTGCTTGAAAAAATTGCGGTTCGGCTTGTTCCGGACGGAAACAAGAAGGACACGATCTCTGAACTGGACGACCGCCTGCTTGCAACACCCGCAATCGCGCTGGAACAATGCGAGCGCGTGGTTGAAACCATGGCGGAGGAGACGGCGGAGGCTTTCAAACTGAGCATGGATATGCTCACGAATTATGATGCGGATTCGGCGGGAAAAATACGTAAAGCCGAGGATAACAGCGATCATCTGGAGGACATCATCGGGACGTATCTCACCAAACTCAGCAGGAATCAGTTGACGGAGGACGACAGTGCGGAGGTTTCCAAGCTGCTCAAAGCGATAGGCGATTTTGAACGAATTTCGGATCACAGCGTCAATATTCTTGAATCGGCGGAGGAACTCCGCAGCAAAAAAATCGAGTTTACCGGACGGGCAAAGGCGGAACTCGGCGTGCTTTGCAGTGCCGTTTCCGAAATTTTGACGGCTGCATGTGCCGCATTTAGGGACAGTGATCCCGAAAAAGCGATGAAAATCGAACCTTTGGAGCAGGTTATTGATGATTTGAAGGTTCAGCTGCGCGACAGGCACATTGCACGGCTCAAGAACGGCGAATGCACGGTTGAAGCGGGATTCATTTGGTCTGACATACTGACGAATCTTGAACGTGCATCGGATCACTGTTCCAACATTGCTCTATGCGTTATTGATGCGGGCAAACACAATATGAACATGCATGAATCTCTGTCCGAAATGAAGAAGGATAATCCCGCATTCGAGGACGAGTTTGACATGTACACCCGCAAGTATCGCATAACAGGCTGATAACGGAGCGACAGCATTGCCGCATTGCGGCAAAACCATATTCAATCGTTAATTTCTTCATGCATACAAAAAGCGGACGGAGGCGGAACCGTCCGCCTTTTTGTTGTGCCGCACTCCTTTTCGAAACAGCCGGAGACCGTTTGAATTTCGGCATAAAGCGGCAGTACTTAAACGAAATTAAATCAATGTCCGGATTCAATCGAAAAAGCAGGTTTTGCGGATAAATTCGCACTTCGGGCAAACGGCGGGTTTTATGCATTGCGCAGAAGGGGAATGAGGGATATAATCAATCGTGCGGTGCGGCGGAAGCGTGTCTGCCCGCAAAAACATCGCATCCGCAAAACGGGTAAACGGATATAAATGAAAAGGAAGGAAGCTTTCGCTGCGGCGGGAGCAGCGGTCATAAAAACGGTTATGAAGATTAAGGCGGCTCGGAATTCAATCGAAACCGATTCATCCGGCAAAGAAAACACGGCAGTCAATGCGAACACGGCGGCGGGGGAGGAAAAGACTTTTCTCGGCACGGAACCTATCGGCAGGCTGCTGTTTAAGCTGGCTGTGCCGACGGTCATTGCGCAGCTTGTGAACATGCTTTACAACATTGTTGACAGAATCTATATCGGTCATATACCGGGTGACGGCAGTGCCGCGCTGACGGGCGTGGGCGTGTGTATGCCGCTCATACTTATCGTTTCCGCGTTTGCCGCATTTGTGGCCTCCGGCGGTGCGCCGCGCGCTTCAATAAGCATGGGCAAGGGTGATTATGACTCCGCCGAAAAAATTCTCGGCGGCTGTGTTTTGATGCAGGTTGTGATTTCCGCCGTGCTGACGGTGGTTCTGCTTGTGTTCGGCAGGGATCTGCTGCTTGCATTCGGTGCAAGCGAAAACACGATTGATTATGCGGCGGATTATATGAGCATATATGCGATAGGAACGCTCTTTGTGCAGCTGACGCTCGGCCTGAATGCCTTTATCACGGCGCAGGGCTTTGCAAAATACGGGATGCTGACGGTGCTTATCGGCGCCGCTGCAAATATCGTGCTCGATCCGATTTTTATTTTCGGTTTCAAAATGGGCGTTCGCGGTGCGGCGCTTGCAACAGTCATTTCGCAGGGGATATCCTGCATATGGGTCATTTTGTTCCTGCGCGGGGGAAAAACGGTTTTGAAGCTGAAGCGTGAAAACATACGCTTTGCTCCGCGCATTATACTTCCGTGCATCGCACTCGGGCTTGCAACGTTCATAATGCAGGCAAGTGAAAGCGTGATTTCGGTATGCTTCAATTCATCGCTGCTGAAATACGGCGGGGACATTGCCGTGGGCGCAATGACGATCCTCACAAGCGTGATGCAGTTTGCAATGCTGCCGCTGCAGGGCGTTGCGCAGGGCGCACAGCCGATTTTGAGTTATAATTTCGGGGCAAAAAATGCCGACCGTGTTAAAAAGACTTTTTTCCGTCTTCTCACCGTAAGCCTCTGCTATTCCGTCGCGCTTTGGGCTTTCGTGATGCTGTTTCCGAAAACCTTTGCCGGAATATTCAGCCCGAATCCGGAGCTTGTAAATTTCACCGGTGATGCTTTGCGAATATACTGCGGTGCGCTCTTCCTTTTCGGAATTCAAATCGCCTGCCAGATGACTTTTGTTTCCATCGGCAACGCGGGCTGCTCAATAATCGTTGCGGTTCTCAGAAAATTTGTGCTGCTCATACCGCTGATTTATATCATGCCGCAGCTGCTTGCGGATAAAACAAATGCGGTTTACACTGCCGAACCGGTTGCCGATGCAATTGCGGTAACATGCACGGCGATACTGTTTTCAATCGAATTCCGAAAAGCCCTGAAAAAACTGAATTCGGATTCCGCAGGCGGAACACAAACCGCAAAAACGGACTTGCGGGTTTAGCCCTCCGAAACAATGCTCCGCAGTGCCCGGTGTTTTATGATAATGTGCTGACGGAATAATGTATCGATAACAAAAAGCCGCCTTCCGAAACTGTCGGTCGGCGGCTTTTGTGAACCCGATATTCTAAATAAGCTTGTTATACAAAATTTTTGTTAACTCTGATTTAGTTATGATTCAGTCAATGTTCATAGGGAGCATGAAACGAGCGACTCTTTGAGCGTTGAAAAAATGATAATCAAACTTAATATCCTCTTCATACGTAAATCCATCAAAGGTTTTACTCAAACCTGATATTTTCCGCAATATAAGCGGCAAGCCCGGCGGCGTTGTCAACACTGTTGGAAAGCTCAATGATAACGAACACGGGGTTGTCCTTCGTGAATGCGGCTGCGGCGGGGTTTTCGAACGCATGGAAGCCCTTTCCGACCGTCCAGTCGTTGGGAGTGCATTCATGGTAGGCGGAGGTCCAGCCGCTTTCGAAATCAGCGGAAGCTTCGCTGACGGCGTGATAATTGGATTCGGTGAAAAGGCGAACATGGTTCATGAGCGTGGCTGCGGCATAGACGCCTGCAACGCCGTCGGTCTCATAGGCCTGCTTGTCATATTCGGCGGCACATACGGCGCCGACACAATTGCCGTTTTCGTCAAGAATAAGCTTGCGCATATCCATTCCGGCGCAAAAGTCCGAAAGGGAAGCGGAAGCGCCGTCGGTTTCGGCTTTGACCGTCCAGCCCTCGGGCAGCACAAAGTTGACAGAGAAAGCGGAGGCGGAGCCTGCGGCGGGGAAAGTGACTTTCACAGGCTGACAGGCATTTGTGTACCCGCTGAAAACGGGAACTGCCGTTGCGGGCGGAGCTGTCGGGACGGCGGCGGGGGAAGCTTCTGCGGCGGGGGAAGCTTCTGCGGTGGGGGACTGCGGTGCGGGTGTTCCGTCAGCCGATGAGGGCTGCTTTTGGCACGCTGCAAAGGAAAAAACGGTCACGATTGCAATTGAAAATGCAGCAATTGCTGCAAGCACTTTCGCCGAGCGGCGAACGATTGAGTGGTTGTGTTGTGTCATTGTTGTTCGTCCTTTCTGGATTTCGGTCAATGGAGAAATATTCGGTTCGAACTCTCGATCCAAGTGAATTATACATCAAATCAAAAAAAAAAACGGTTTTTGCACCTTTAGAACCGAAATAATAAACTATATTTTATTAAGGCAAAACTGTTAACGGCAAATGAACCGGCATTGCCCGCGTTGTCTTTGACAGATGCGATATTTTGCGGTATAATAACGTGAATTCATGTGCCTCGCGCAGCGGAACAGGGGTATGAACGTTCGTCCGTCGGCGCGGGGATGGAAAGGAACAAAATGATGACACAAAAAAGGTTCAATGCGCTGCTTTCAATGCTGCTTTGTGCGGCGATGCTGCTGAGCATGGTCGCTATGCTTTCGGGCTGCACTCGTTCGGGAAAAAATGATTCCCCTGCTTTGCAGCACAAAATCCTGCATTATTACAGCGAGAAAGACAGCACTTCATACTTCTTTGTCGACGGCAAAAAACTTGAAGATCGCATCGGGAGCGGCATCAGCACCTTCCTTTCGGTTGACGGCACGTCCGCAGCCGTGATCGCTGCAACGGCTCTGTATCGCGTTGATGCAAACGGAATTATTCTCGTTTACCCTGCCGCCGTAACGCGTGCGGTGCTTTCCATGGACGGGAAAAGCATCCTTTTCGCAACGGCAACGAAGGCATTTTTGTACAGCAGCGACACGGGCGAAACGACCGAGTTCGAAGGCATTGAAGCTGAAACCGTGCTGAGCCTTGCGCTTTCCGAGGATGCAAAGACAGCCGCCGTGACCGTCGGTCAAAAGGGCGGAAGGACGGCAACCTATATCTGTTCCGAAGGAAAGGCCGAAAAGAACAGCGAGGATACATATGCGGTTGCGATTTCAAACGGAGCGGAGCGCATGTATTGCCTTGAATATGTTGACGGCGAGCTGACCGGGAGACTGCATTTTGTTCAGAACGGCAAGGATTCCGTTATCAGCACCAATGCGTCGCATTATTTTGAAGTAAATCGGGATGCAACCGAAATAACTTTTGACGTTAAATCCAAAACGCATTACAGCGCAAAGGGCAGCGAGGCAAAGCAGCTTGTTGATGCTTCCGCGCTTTCGCTTGCGGGTGCGCAGTATTCAACGATGGGCGGCAGCGAATGCACCGTTCTGCTCAAAAATGCCGGCAGCCTGTTCAACAGCATGTTCTACACCGAATACAATGCCAAGGATTCGGATGGCAACCAATTCGTTGAATACGATTTGTATTTTGTAAATTCCTCCAAAAAGGCTGTGAAGCTTGTCGGCGGTGCAACCCAATTCACTGTTCAGCCGGACGGAACAAGCGTTTACTGCGTTGTTGACAGCAGTCTTTACACCGTTTCCGCGTTCAACCCTAAAAAACCGGAGCTTGTTGAAAGCAATGTTTATGCTTTCGGTGCGGATGAAGGTTTCAAGAACGTTTATCTGACCGATATTTACGGCAATGTTCGCCTCAAAAAGGACGGCGCGGCGAAGCTTTCGGACATCATTCTGATGAACATTTCTCATTCCGCAATGATGAACAACGGCACTCTGCTTTGCATCGGGCTTTATGACAACGGAGGAACTCTTTGCAGCATTAAGGGCACCGAGAGCAAGATTCTTGACGAAAACGTTTATTATTTTGAAGTTTACGGCGATGTTGCCGCTTATTATAAAAAAGCCGGCAGCAAGGACGGGCTTTATGACGTCTATATGTCCGAAGACGGCGAGAATTTCACCCTCTGCGTTGAGCAGGCGGCGATCGGCGGCAAGGCTTCCTGACGGCTCGGCAGCGGTTTTTGAATAAAATCCGCAAAAGGGATCGGAACAGCCTGTAAAGTTTCATACAGAGAATCTGCAATCCCTTTTGCATGGCGGCAGTGTCGTGCAAAGGGGGTTTTTAAAGCAAAAGATTCTACTTTTGAAATTTATTTACGTAATCAGAAACAGTTTTTTAAAATATATTGAATTTGGGTGCAATATTTTGCGGTCGCCGTGCATTAACATGGCGAAAGGAAGGAAAGGAGAAACAAAATGCTGATATTAAGTGCAATTAATCCGGAACAGGCACTTTCCGACGATGAAGCGGAGCTTATGGAACTTGACCTTGCCGCTGTTGCAGCAGGCAGCACGGAAGCGTTGGAACGACTCTATAACACGGCTAAAGCGGCGGTATACAGCTATTCTCTTTCCGTTTTGAGGAACGTTCAGGATGCGGAGGATGTTCTGCATGACTGCTTTGTGAACATCTTCACCGCTGCGGCGGGTTACAGGCCGCACGGCAAACCCATGGCATGGATAATCACCATTGCTAAGAACCTCTGCTTTGCAAGGCTGCGGCAGCACAATCGACAGGAACAGCTTCCCGATGAGGACTGGAGCGAGATGCTGGCGGACAATGCCGGGCTTTCAAATGAGGACAGGCTCGTTTTGCGGGAATGCCTCGGCAGGCTTTCCGAAGAGGAGAACAGGATCGTTGTTCTTCACGCCGTGGCAGGGTTCAAGCACAGGGAGATTGCTTCCGTTACGGGAATGCCGCTTGCAACCGTTCTTTCAAAATATCGCAGGGCAATCGCGAAGCTCCGCGAAAACCTTCAATAACAAAGGAGAGAAACAACCATGAAACACAACGAACAGGAAATCAAGGCGATGGTCAAAAAGGCATATTCGGCGGCAACCCCCGATGTGCTTGAGTCCGTACTCTCCGACTGCAAAAAACTGAAAGGAAGAGTCACACCCATGAAAAAGAAAAACTATCTCAAAAGCATCATTGCGGCGGCAGCCGCGGTAGTGTTCGTGCTTGCAGGCGTTATCGGCTTCGGCACATATCAAAAGGCAAACAAAGTCGTTTCAACCGTTGCGCTGGACGTTAACCCCGGCATTGAGATCACAATCAATGCAAAAGAAAAGGTGCTTGACGTTAAAGCGATGAACGATGACGCAAAAAAAGTTATCGGCGACATGAACTTTAAAGGCAGCGATCTGGATGTTGCCGTGAACGCGCTTATCGGCTCGATGCTGCGCTGCGGTTATCTGAGCGAAATCACAAACTCCATCCTTGTCAGCGTTGACAGCAGCGATGCGGCACAGGGCGAAGCCCTTCAAAAGCGAATTGCGGCTGAAATCGAGGCGATTCTGAATCAGAACGGCGGCGGTTCGGTTCTGAGCCAGACCGTGAGCCACGATGCAGAGCTTGAGAAGCTTGCGGCGGAATACGGAATCACCCTCGGCAAAGCGAAACTGATTCAGCAGATCACGAGCGCAAGCCCGCTGTATACCTTTGAATCCCTTGTTTCCCTTTCCATTAACGACCTGAACCTGCTCATGAACTCCGGCAAACTTAACCTTGGCGGAATTGACCGCAGCGGCACTCCCGCAAGCGGCGCATATATCGGCGAAGAAGCGGCAAAGCGCATTGCATTCGAACATGCGGGCGTTGCCGAAAGCGAAATCACCGAATATGAGTGCGAAATGGACTATGAGCACGGCAGAATGGTTTACGATATTGAGTTCAGCGGCAGCGACAGCACGAACGGCGGTTATATCGAATATGACTACCATATCGATGCCGAAAACGGTGAGATTCTGAAGTATGACTTTGAACACGATGATGACCACCATGCAACCCCCGCGCCCGGCAGCGAATACATCACAAGTGAAGAGGCGATCGCATTCGCTCTTGAACGCGCAGGTCTTGCACGCAATCAGGTAACGAACCTGAAAGCTGAATTTGAAACCGAACACGGCGTTGCGTTCTACGAAGTTGAATTCGATGCAAACGGCTACGAATACGAAATCAAAGTTAATGCAGCGGACGGCAGCATACTGAAGTTTGACAGGGATTATGACGATGACCACAACCACGGCGGTCATCACGAAAACCCCACGGCAGCACCCACGGCAGCACCCACTCAGGCTCCCTCCGAAAGCTATATCGGCACGGAGCGCGCAAAGCAGATCGCTTTCAACCGTGCAGGCGTTTCCGCAAGCCAGGTAAAGAACCTCAAGGTTAAGCTCGATACGGACGACGGCAGGGCGATTTACGAAATTGAGTTCGATGCGAACGGCTATGAATACGATGTTGATGTTGACGC
>FR879673.1:0-38263 GCA_000435055.1 Clostridium sp. CAG:138
CGTCCCAGTCCTTGAAAGTTACGGTGTAGGTATTAATGCTGTACTGTGCCGTAACAACAAGGTCTGCCATGATGTTTGTGAACGCCTTGTCCCAGCCGGTGAAGGTGTACCCAACGCGAGTCGGGTCGGCGGGTGCTTCTGCGTCGCCGCCGTGCTGCACTTCCTGAGTCTTAAGCACCGTTCCGTCCCAGTCCTTGAAAGTTACGGTGTGCATTTCGGGCTGTGCGGCCGCAACAGTGACAGCGCCGTTTTGGATAGCGAACTCTATGGGTTCACCATCATAGTTGTAAATGTCATAGTTCTCATAATCGTAGGTTACGGTTATGCTGTACGTGCCGGGAGCCGCATCATCTGCAACCTTAAACTCAAGGTAGATTATTACACCGTTTTCAGTGCAGTTTCCAGATGTGGTATTTCCCCAAAACAGGGGTTGCGGATTCTCGATTACCGTACTGTGCAGCTGTCCGGGAAGTAATCCAGTGTCCTCAAAACCGAGCAAGGTAAGGTTTTCATCATAACCAACCATAATTCCCATGACAACCACACCGGGGTTATTGGCAAGTTCAATGGGGATACGAACGGTTTCTCCCGGGGCAGCTTCAGCATTACCCACAACTATTGTAGGTTCGTTCTCAAACGTGATATTGTCCGGTCGGACCGCAACGATACCTTTCTGACTGCTGTACGGCAAAGTGGCGTATGCCGGCCACTTTGCAAGGTGACGCATAAGAATCATGCCATCGAGGTTATTTATCCTGCCATCGGCATTTACATCAGCACCGGGTGAAATCATCGAAGCCGGGTAGGAAGGCCACTTTGCAAGGTGACGCATGAGTACCATGCCGTCAAGATTATTCACTTTCCCGTCCCCGTTTACATCGCCGTAAACTACATCAGTTACAGTCAATGTACCGTTTACAGTTGCGAATTGAACCGCTTCTCCTGACTGGTTGTAGATATCATAGTTATCGTAATCATAACTTACTCTGATATGGTACTCACCCTCCTCAGCGTTATCGGCAACCTTAAAGGTCAGAGTTGCAATCTTGCCGTTAACCGTACAATCAGCCGTCGCTGTCGGATTTGCCCAATACAACGGTTGAGGATTCTCAATCTCTGTGCTGAACATTTGTCCCGGAACCAATCCTGTATCGCTAACACTGAGCAGCGTTAGATTCGAATCATATGCAACCTGAATTCCCATGGTTACAATACCCGGGTTATTCGCAATGCTGATATTAACCGCAACGGTTGAGCCTGCGGAAGTTGTTTTGCTTTCAACAACAATCTGCGGGACATCGGACGGCACGGGTGTTGAAACCGGTTCGTTCTGCACATACTGTGCCGTAACTACGAGGTTTGCGGTAACATTTGTGAATGCCTTGTCCCAACCGGTGAAGGTATAGCCCGTGCGGGTCGGGTTTGCGGGAGCTGTTGCCGCTTTACCATGTTCAACCTGCTGCGTCTTCAGCACCGTTCCGTTCCAATCCTTGAATGTGACTGTATGATAAGTTAACTCAAGTTCAAGAACAACGCACAAGTTATAGCTGCCGGTAGTCATTGCAACATCATTCCACTGTCCATTGTAGTCCCCAACAACCATTCCATAACCTTCATCATTGCTACTATTGTTAGGTTCACCTGTTCTCCAATTGGTGTAGTCAAAGGCTTCGCCTGTAACCCACATCCAACTGCCATCGTTCATAAGTTTGCAGCCCAACCAGCAACTCGCATCTGAACTGTACTGCTGCAACAGAGATTGAACCGTCTGTTGCTCTGCTGCACTTGTGATTGTAACAAGATGTCCTCCTTGGCGCTCGCAAAATTCTTTTGCTTCCTGCCAACTGCCCATTCTGTCAGGATAGAGAACATAGCGATGACCGCCGGACGTTACCGTTGCCGCCGGTTGATAACTGGAATCAGTAATATTTGTTACGGTAAATACTGATGTGCTGTCGCTAAACGTGTAAACAGATCCGTTTTGATTACATGAAGCAACATTCGCATAGTATTTTCCCGCAGGAAGTTCGAACGCCATATAGCTGTTTGTAACGCCATACTCGCAAATTATCTCAGTTTGAGAACCTTCCGGATAAATACGAACATCGTAATGGTGCGTATTAGCAGTCGGTGCCCATTTAATCCACACGCGTTGTGCAACACAAACCGCATTAATTGAAGGTTTGCCCGGGCGATCTATTGTAACCTGTGTTGATTTAACACCACTGTTAAACCTGCAATTCTGCATTGCAACCGCCTTCACTGTTGCAGAACCGTACAAAGTGAATGCTCCGGTGTATTTAGTGCTACTTTCAGTCGGATTTGAACCATTCGTTGTATAGAAAATCGTTGCTCCGTTGCCGCTTGTTATTGTTACTTTCTTCCCGTTTTCAACATTCGCAACAGATATGTTCGGCGTTGCCACCGTAAGTACAGCGATAATCTTTGTTCTGCATTCGGGACCGAAACCACCGTCAACGGTAAGACCGTATTTACGTTGAAAACTCTTAAGTGCTTCGGCCGTGCCGTATCCGAACTGTCCGTCAACATCGCAGCTGTAGCCGCACTGATTCAGACAGGCCTGAAGCCAGCGTACATAAGTGCCGCTGTCACCAACGTTGAGATAAGTGCCGGAAGGGGGCGTTGAATACTTGTTGGGGTTTTTCGGGTTTGTCAAATCCTGAACGGAACCGCTCGGAGTAGGAGTAGGAGTGGGAGTTGAGCCGGATGTATATTTCGGCACACCATAACCCCTAATGTACGAATTGCTTAAGTTCCAGCTTCTCTTTTTAACATTATTCGTACTTGTATTGCCGCCGAGGGTAGTAACATTACTGCTGTCTACGCCAATAACAATTTCAACATGATCCCAGCAGCTGCTGTTTCCTTCCCAGCAGAAGAACACAAGATCGCCAACCTTGGGAGTATAGCTGCCGCGGGCATAATAATCAAGGTTCTTGAAATCGCCGTTGTCGCTGCCTGCACATGCATAGGAAGCGTTGCTGATGATGCTTGTGGGGATGCCCGCCTGTCTTGCGCACCAGCTGATAAAATATGCGCACCATGCGTAATACGATCCTCCGGAATGTCCCTGAACCTGCGTGCCGTACCAATAGCCGTATTCGGTATAGTTGCTTGAGCCGCTTGATTCACCGTGAAGTTGGCTTGTGTTGTCCCCCTCATGATACCCAAGCTGGCTGCGCGCAACATTCACAAGGTCGGTGCGCTGGTTGCCCGTAAGCGAAACATTGCAGAGCTGAGTATAATACTTGCCGCTGCGATAGGACGCCGACGGAGTGTAAGAAGATGTAAGCATGGGCTTTACCGAAAGTGCGGCTTCGGCGGTGTTTTCCGCCTCCGCACGGGTCGCAGTCCCGCTCTGTCCGATTTCGGCAGCAGCCTGCAAGGGCAGCACCGAAACAAGCACCATAAGTGCAAGCAGCAAAGCGGTAAACACTCTGAACTTTGTCTTCATTTGTCATGTTCCTCCTGACTGATATGGACTTGGTAGTTTTTGCTCCTTCTCAAGAGCATATAACACCCGAGCGGACATTTGCCGCGGGCGGTTATATCGAAAAAATTGCGAACGCGAACGGCGTGAATCTGTCAGTAAAGCGATTTGCAGTCTGTGCGCAAAGGGCCTTTTAAATGCGGTTCGCGGTGAGCGGTACAATGGTCGTGCCGTGTATTAAAGTACACTTTAAGAGATTGACTTGAGTTCATCCTGTGGTGTATAATCTATTGCACTGAGGGGCTTGAAAATTTAAATCAGGCGGTCAACCGGCCGGGTTTTGCAAATTTTCAGCTCCGTTCTGCTCTCGATGCAGCGTTTTTGAAAGTGTACTTTTGTGCACAATAGGCCGATTTTTATAATATATTTTCTTAGTAAGCACATTTTTTACGCCTTTTTCGGTGCGGAGGGTGAAATTTCCCGAAATTTGCCGTTCTGCATGTCACGCGGTTCGGTGAGCGGCGGGCTGTTCTCCGCTTCGGACTGCTCCGGTGCGGTTCGGCCGAGCCATCGGTAATAGAGCGACCTGCTGACGCCGAATTCCGCCGCAATATCCGCACTTTTCATCCCCGTTCGTGCAAGTTCTTCCGCACGGGAACGAAAATCCGGCGGGATCTCAATTGCGTGCCGCCCGAAAGCAACGCCGCGCGCCTTTGCTGCCGCAATGCCCTCCGCCTGCCGCCTGCGGATGTTTTCGCACTCCGTTTGAGCAACATATGAAAGAATTTGCAGCACAAGATTCGATATGAACAGCCCCGTCAAACCGGCATCGCGTTGGCGCGTATCCAGCAGCGGCATGTCAAGCACAACAGTATTCACACCCTTTTCGGAAGTCAGGTATTGCCACTGTTCAATTATCTCCCGATAGTTTCTGCCGAGCCTGTCGATGGACTGCACAAAGAGCGTGTCCCCGCGGCGAAGCCTGCGCAGCAGCTTTTTGTATTGCGGACGTTCAAAATCCCTTCCGCTCTGCTTGTCCGCAAATATATATTCCGCCCGAATTCCCGCGTTGCGCATTGCCGCAAGCTGCCGCGCTTCGTTCTGTTCCCTGCTTGAAACGCGAACATAGCCGTATTGCCTCCCTCCGCAATGCTCCGTTTTTCCGTTTTTATGCATTTTTCTGTTCCTCCGATGTTCTGCAAAGAATCACTTCCTTTATTATAGCGAAAGTGCGTAACTGCCGTTTCCGGAACGGATATACCGGATATTATTTCGTTTTTATGCTGTACGCGTTTTTGTACACTTGACATCGGTTTAATGCACTTGTATAATAGGATGGAGTGTCTATATGCTGCCGTATTCTCGGCACCGCTGCGACACATTAACATAAATCGGAGGTGAAATTCTGTGGCTTTTGATGCTTTATATATAATTCTTCCGGTCGCTGCTGCCATTTTCGGCGCAGGCGGCGGAGTATTCGTAAAAAATATATATGACAAGAACAGTGCAGAATCCAAGGTCGCCAAGGCGGACGAGATGGTCAAAAAAATGATCACCGACGCACAGAAGCGCGCCGAAACACTGAAAAAAGAGACCATTCTCGAAGCGAAAGAAGAAGTCTACCGCCTTAAGACCGAGAATGAGAGGGAAAGCAAAGAAAGGCGGAGCGAATTGCAGCGCGCGGAGCGCAGACTTCAGCAAAAGGAGGAAAGTTTCGACAAAAAGCAGGATACCCTTGAGCAGCGCGAGCAGCAGCTTGCAAAGCGCATCAAGGCGATCGATGCAAAAGAAGCTTCCGTCAGCAAGCTTTATGATGCACAGCAGCAGGAACTTGAGCGCGTTGCGGGCATGACGCAGGACGAGGCGAAGGACGTGCTTCTCAACAACGTTGAAAAAGAAGCAAGGCACGAGGCTGCACTCATCATTCGCGACATTGAATCCAAAGCAAAGGCCGAAGCCGACAGGCGCGCCGTGAACATCATTTCAATGGCGATTCAGCGCTGCGCAGCGGATCATGTTGCGGAATCCACCGTTTCCGTTGTGGCTCTGCCCAACGACGAAATGAAAGGCCGCATCATCGGCAGGGAAGGACGCAACATCCGCACACTCGAAACCGCAACCGGCGTTGATCTCATCATTGACGACACGCCCGAAGCGGTCATCCTTTCCGGCTTTGACCCCATGCGCCGCGAAGTTGCGCGAATTGCACTCGAAAAGCTCATCCTTGACGGGCGCATTCATCCCGCACGGATCGAGGAAATGGTCGAAAAGGCACGCAAAGAGGTCGAAACCCAAATCCGCGAAGCGGGCGAACAGGCCGTTTTCGAATCCGGTGTTCACGGTTTGCACCATGAGCTTATTCGTTTGCTCGGCAGATTGCGCTACCGCACCAGCTACGGTCAGAATGTTCTCAAGCATTCAATCGAAGTTTCGCACCTTGCCGGACTTATGGCAACGGAACTCGGCGTTAACGTTCAGCTTGCGAAGCGTGCAGGTCTGCTGCACGACATCGGCAAAGCGGTTGACCACGAGGTTGAAGGCACGCATAACCAAATCGGCGCGGATCTTGCAAAGAAATATCGTGAAAACAACCAAGTTGTTCACTGCATTCTTGCACACCACGGCGATGTTGAACCCGGAACGGTTGAAGCCGTTCTCGTTCAGGCGGCGGATGCAATTTCCGCAGCAAGGCCCGGCGCAAGGCGTGAAACCCTTGAAAATTACATCAAGCGTCTTGAAAAGCTTGAGGAAATTGCCAATTCCTTTGACGGCGTTGACAAGAGCTTTGCGATTCAGGCGGGCCGCGAAGTCCGCATCATGGTCAAGTCCGATACCGTTTCGGATACGGATATTGTTGTTATCGCAAAAGACATCGTTAAGCGCATTGAATCCGAGCTTGAATATCCCGGACAGATCAAGGTCAATGTTATTCGCGAAACCCGTGCAACGGAATATGCGAAATAATTGCGCCTGACGTTCCGAACAAATTTTTTCAACGCAAAAACCCGTTCCCGAGGTTAGCTGTCCCCGGGAGCGGGTTTATGTTTGTCCGTTTGTCGTTCGCGCTTCCGTCCGCATTTCGCTGCTCCGAACACAGCGGAACCAAACCGAAATCAATCTCTGTTTTCGTTCAGTTTTTCAATCGGACTTCCGCAAAGCAGTCTTCCCTTTGCCGCAAGGCTTATCAGCACGATAACGGCGGCGCAGGCAAAGCTCAGCCCGAGCATTGTCCAAACGGTTGCACCGAACCGCTGCAGTCCGTACAGTTTTGACGTAAGTGCGGAATTCAGGCTGTTATACGCTTCCGGGAATTGCTGCACGAGCCTCCGCGCCGAAAGCACTGCATAGCCCGCATACACGACCCAGCCCACCGCTGCGGCAATTAAGCCGTTTATTAACGCCGTGCCTGAAAATTTTCCGACTGCCTGCCTGCCCGACATGCCGATTGCGCGCAATATTCCGACGTTTCGCATTTGCTCCCTTGCCTCCAGCGTGAGCGCGTTCATAAGCAGCATCAGCATTATGACCGCAATGCATCCGCCGACGGACAAAATCAGCGTTATCTGCTGAATGCTTGTTTGCAGATTCGCCGCAAGCGACTCGCGGCGGTTGGACATTCGAACTCCGAGGTCCGCCGCCTTTTTCGCAAGCACATAGTCCGTTGCAGCGTATCCGGAGCGGATATCCGCATAGCAAAATGCGCCCGTGTAAGCAAAATCCCCGTTCATTACATAACTGCCGTCAACGATGTGATCGCGGAATTCATCCGTCAGCTCTGCAAAAGCATTTTTAATCAATGCGGTTGAAGCGGCAATGTTGAAAGTTCTTGCTCCGTTGACTTCTATTTCGGTAACGGATGTTGAAATATCGGAACAATAAACGATTCCGCCGACCGTATAGGAAAAAGTTTTGAGCGAATGTTCGCTTTCGTCCCCTATATAGTTTTTTTGCGCCGCTCCGTAAAACGAAAGTTCAATTTTGTCGCCCGGCTTTATTCCGATGCTGTCAATATCCCCGTATGTTTCGCGCAGTTCATCGTCATACATCCCATAGTTAATCATGATATTTCCGTCCGAACCGCGCACCGCAAAAAGCAGAACCTGTTCACCCCGCTCATAAGCCTGCCTGTCGAATGCCGAAAGATCAAGTTCAACATCATCGCGTGCAAGAAGCCTGTCCGTTATGAATTCGGGGTATGCATACAGATTTGAGTGTATGCCGTCATCATACGGCACATAATAGTATCCGTCGCGAAGCTCCGCTTTGTCCGACGCCCGCGAAGCGGCAAACGCAGGGGAGGATTCCGAACCCGCATAATTCAGCTCAACTTCCATAAGTATGTACGGATCGACCCGCACCATGCCTTGAATTGTGCGCATCTGCTCAACTGCCTTTTCGGGAATCAGGTGTTCATGCATCACATCGTTTTCGTAGTCAAAATCGCTGCTGCAATAGATTTGATATGCGGGGAACCGTTCCGTTTCATGTTTATTGCTCAAAGGCGATGCGGATTCCACCGCCATGAAAAACACTGCCGCACAGAACAGGGAAGCGAGCGCAACGGTCAGCACACGCTTTGCCGCCGCAATGCGGCGCGCTTTTTTCCGTGCAACATGCAGCCTGCCCGTCAGCGGCTGATGCAGAGCGGTTTGGAAAACGATCAGCCGCATCAGAATGATTCCGAACAGCCAGCAAAGCACGGCGAGCCCCACTTGTTTGAAAGGGATATCAACAAGAATTTCCGCGCCGTTTTTGAACAGCGCCGTGCGAAGCAGCAGCCATGTGCCGCCCGCGCCGAGTAAAATGCCGAGGGCAACCGAAGGAATGCAGATGAACAGCATTTCAAAAATCTGCATTTGCCGGAGCTGCCGTTTTGTTACGCCGATGCTGCGGAAAAGCGCAATCTGTCTTATCTGTTTCTGCATCTGCATTATGTTGACGCAGACAACCGCAAGCAGCGTGACGGCAAAAATCAATGCCGTAAAGAAAATGTTGTATGTTTGAGTCTCCTGCTGCGCAAACTTTGTTGCATTGAATGCAAGCGGAACGCTGCCCACGGTCTGATACACTCTTGCAATAAAGTTTGTTTTGTCCGTATCGAACCCGGTGCAGAAAAAATTGGTTGTCGGTGCATCGCAAAGCTTTATTCGCAGATCCGATCCCTGCTCCTTCTCTGCATTATTAAAGGCCTCCGCCTGCAATTGCGCCTGCCGCACAATTTCTGCACACGCATTTTCCGTCAGGAGTGCGCTGCAAAGGGTTGCGGAAATTCCGCTTTCGGCGCGTGAACTTGTGCCGTCAAGTTCGCAAACGGGCTTCGTTGCCCAAGTCCAAACATCCGTGTATTCTTTAATAATGCCGACAAGCTGATATGTTCTGACAACGTTGACGGGGTGCGACGTTCCCAATGCGGAGTTTTCCCGCGCCGCAATGCTGACGGAGAGCGTGACATCCTGTCCAAGGGTGTAATCGATGCCGAGTTTGCTCAAAAGATCCGCTTCCATCGCGATTTCGCCGTCACTTTCGGGAAATCTGCCTTCGTTAACCGTAATGTGGCCGAGTTTTTTCAGCGTTTCGTCCACTGTGCCGATGCCGTCCTCCCCGATTGTTCCGTAAACATTCATGACGCCGAGTTCATCCAGCCAGTCGCTGTTTGCGGCTGCACCCTTAAGCTTTGAATTGATGCCCGGCAGAATCAACTGCCACTCGCCGTAGGTCGTTTTTCTGAACACATCGTTTGTTTTTATCATGCTTCCCGAAACGGACAGCGTGATAACCGCAAATGCAAACGATATTGCCAGGATAACGCTCATAAGAACGCTGCTGCGCTTTTTTCCGCAAACGCTTTGCCACGCCAGCTTCAAACACTCCATTTTTGCCTCCGATCCGACAGCGGGTTTCCGCCCGCTGTCCGCTTTGCTGCTGATTATACCCCTTATTGTAAATTAAAAACCTTACGAACAGCTTTCAGCGTGCCTTACAATAACGTAAGACGGGTACGGCTGCACATATTATGTGTCGAAAATGCGCCGCCGAAAAACAAAAAACAGCCGAATAAGGGGCGGTGTTCATAAGACAGTAACAGTCACAGTAGTTTGCTCTGCTGTGGCTGTTCTTGTATTTTACCCTGTTATGTGATAATATGGAACCGAATAGACCTGCTAATCGGAATTTGAGGAGGAATAGAAATGCCTTCATTATTGCAATCTACATTGAATACCCGACCGTTACCGACCGGAGATATGCGTTTCATCAGAAGTGATTGCCCTGAAAAACTGACGGACGAAGAAGTAGAATGGCTACTGCAAAACCATGTTACCACGGTTGTAGACTTACGGGAAAAGAAAGAATATGAGCGAAAACCCTGTCGCCTCGAAACAGAAGATGGATTCACATTTTATCATATGCCGGTAACCGGCGGAGGCGACACACCCAATTCACCCGAGGAAGTAGCATCTGTTTACCTGGGGATGCTGGATAAACAGATGGACAAGATTATTCAAACGATTCTGGATGCAAAAAGCAATGTTCTATATTTCTGCGGAGCAGGAAAAGACAGGACAGGTATTGTGTCAGCAATCATACTGAAGAAGTTGGGTTTTGACGACCAGACAATTATTGATGATTATATGAAAACGAAAGAAAATTTGCTTGACTTTCTGACAGATTATGTCAAAGAGCATCCGCAAGTGGATATAAACACCGTTATTCCAAACGAGAATAATATCAGAAAGGTTTTGGATACACTTTAGCGAGTTTGAGAAAAGGGCGCACTTCTATACGGGGTATCCCCCGTATGTGCGTTCTGTGAGACTGAACACTCCGGACACTTGGGTGTCCGGGGTGTTTTACGTCACTTTGCTCCGAACAAGGGCTGCATCCCTTGCGCCGCTTTGCGGCTATACTCTTAAGGCAAAAGGCGTGACCACCTTTGTCACGCCTTTTGCCTATTTTACTGTCTTATGAACAACGACCGAAGCGGCTGCCTTTTTTGGGGAGCTTTCCGCAGCAATCTTCTGCAATTCAAAACAGCCGAACGATCGCCGTTATCAGCAGAACCGATGCCGCAGCAATAACAATTCCGGAGAATACGCAGCGGCAGACAAAGTTTGTTTTCGGAGTTGTGCGCACATATTTTTCCGTGACCTTTCCCTGTTCGAAAAGTTTTTTCAAATCAGGGGAAATATAATTGCGCCTGCGGAAAGCGTTTGCCAATATTGAACCGCCGAAGATAAGAAAGAAAACCGCAGCGATGATTTCGGACAGCCTGCTCACCGTGTTCCAATCCGCTGATGCCGCTGCTCCGCTTGCGCTCACGGCAGCAGCACCGAATAACGCCAACAGCAAATATGCCGCCGCACCGATGCGCAGCCCGTAAACAAGCTTTTTAAGCTTCTTTTCGTTTTTTTCGGATGAAGTTTTTGTTTCGGCCGCATTCTGCCGTGAGTTTTTGTATGCCATTGTTTGCCCTCTCCGTTCCGTTTTTTCCGCCTGCCGTATGCCTGCACCACCGATATAGTACCACCCGCCTGCGGCCGTGTCAAGCATCGGGAGCGTTCACGATGTTTCGCTTTCCAAAAGGCTCGGCTCCGCCGTTTGCTTTGTCCGAATACCTTTAATCGTTTTTTTAAAAAGTTAAGGCGTGAAAATGTTCCTTCACTTGCGTCTGCCCGTCTTAAATGATATAATAGACCCGCGATACAACATCGGTTTCGGAAATGCTCCGAATGAGTTCCGCTTACCCCTGCTGCACACCGCAGGCTTAAGTCGGCAATTCACTTCAGGCCGATTGATTTTTTGCAAACAAATTCACGGAGGAAGCACTCATGTTCAAAAAAACCGCCGCCGCTCTTCTTGCGCTCATTATGCTGCTGAGCTTTTTCGCCTGCGACACGCCCGGCGCAAACGGGGGAGAGGATTCGCTCCCGTCGCAAAGTCCGACCCTGCTCCCGAGCGCGGCCGATACCGCACAGCCCACTCCGACGGATTCCGCGATCGAATACAAAAAGTTTTCGACCAAACCCTTTTCAAGGGCAGCGACCGTCAGCCGGGCGGTTCTTCACGATGATGATCGCATATCGATTTCGGCGAACGAATTGGTTTATATCGATGATTTTGCCGTGCTGAAGCTTACGGCGGAAAATAAATCGGCGGATGACTTGCTTGTTTCCGATGTTTCGATTTATGTGAACGACTGCCTTGTTGAAGTTGACTTCAGGCACAAATTTGCTGCGGGCAAAGCCGAAGATTTCAGTCTGTACATGCCGATTCTTGATATGATGCTGTACGGCATTCGGGAAATTTCCTCCATTGACATTGAATTCCGCATTGCAGCCGCTTCGGGCGAAAAATACTTTACGGAGCTTACCCACCTGTCCGCCGCTTCCGCACAGCCGCGGGAACCGGGCGCATATGATTACAGCGGCTATATTGCAGGCGATATTGCTCAGGCCATTCATTATGATAAGTTGAACGCTTTCAATGACTCTCCCGGTTTTGAATCCGACGGATTGAGCCTTGCTTCATCCGCGCTCATCACCGTCAACGAAAAATACCGTGTGCTGCTTGAATTTGAAAACGCCGCTGCCAAGCCCGCAGAGGTGAACATCGGTTATATCAAAATCAACAACCTTGTTGTTTTTAACGAATTTGATCATGCCGCCTTCCGTATTCATCCGCAAAAACATGCTGTTATCAGCATTCCGCTTTTCACGAAAGCACAGCTGCTTTTATACAGCATCGGCAGAATTGCGGATGTGCAGTTTGATATCACGCTGACAAACGAAAACGCCGAAATTCTTTCACGCGGTTCGGCTTCCGTTGCGATTCCCGGCAGAGTCGGAAACTTTGACTTTTCCAATCAGTATGCCAATTATGATGAAAACGGAGTTTGCATGTTGGTTGCCGGACCCATTGAGAACTTTGATCTTGCAAACAAAAATCCGCTTATCCTCGTTTACGTCAAAAACGAAAGCGGGAAGACGATAAGCATTTCAAGCTTTGAAAAATGTTTGTTCATCAACGGGCGGCCCGTCGAATGTGTGAGTTTTTCAAAAATTCTGCGAAGTGATGATCGTATGCTTTTTGAAATTGAAATTGATGCGGCTTCACTTGAAACCGAGCTTTCCGCAATTTGGGAAATTGCCGTGTCATTCGAAATTTCGGATGAGAACGGTAATTTGATTTGCAAACCCGAAATAAAGCTTCAGGATCCTTCTCAGTCCCCTATAACAGCCGCATAGCTGCGGCACCGCATAACTGCTGCACTGCATAATTGCTGCGCTGCAATCGGCTTTTCTCATTCAAATTCAACGTTCGTAAGGCAGCCTTCATGCAGGGTTTGCGTGTCGGCTGCCTTTTCCGCATTCTTTTTCTGTTGAAACCGAACATCACAAGTGATATAATAAATTCGGAGGAATTTTTGCGATTTTTGTTTTATTCTGCGAGATATTTCCTCAAAACTAAATATACAAAGCAAGGATGACCCCCTGTTCCTTCCGGCAGTTCGAAAGCCCCTTTCGGGATCGGCTGCCGCCGTTTGGCTGTCCGTTCCTTGCCTCACGAAATCCCGACCCGATTCGGATTTAGCTTAAACGGCTGCTTTCGGCAGGAACTGCTTTGAAACTTTTCCGTCGGCACGGGGTCTGTCGGTGTTTGCCCTGCGGCAGGCAAATAAAAAGCAAAAGCACTGCGGAAGATAAAACCTGCAAATGCGGTTTCCGTTCCCGGGTTTTCGCAGCATTAACACGGAGTAGGTCATAGAAATGAAACTGAAGTTTTTGGAACAGTACAAACACCTCGGAAAGGAGATATATATCCTTTTCTGGGGACGAATCGTAACAAGCATGGGCTCGCTTATCTGGCCGTTGCTGACTTTGATTCTTGAAAACAAGCTCGGCTATGATGCAACTCTTATTGCGGGCATTTCATTTGCAATGTCGATATTGCAGTTTCCGATGCTTCTGCTCGGCGGCAGGCTTGCGGACAAGCGCAACCGCAAGAACGTCATTGTCATCTGCGATCTGGTAACGGTTGTTTGTTATATCATCTGCGGTCTGATTCCGCTTTCGGCATACAGCATCGGACTGTTTTATGTTGCAAGCGTTTTTGCAACCATCGAGGGCCCGTCATACGATGCACTGATTGCCGATCTGAGTGACGGAGAGGACAGGGAAAAGGCATACAGCCTTCAGTATCTCGGAATGAACCTCGGGCTTGTGCTTGCGCCCACGATCGGCGGTTTTCTGTTCAAAGACTATCTGTGGCTTGCGTTCATTATCACGGGCATTGCAACGCTTTCTTCAACGCTGCCGATTCTTTTCTTTGTCAAAACGCTCAGCATACCGAAAAAGAACATCAGCGCATACGAACAAAAGCGTGAAGGTGTGAGTGTTTTTTCGCTTCTGCGTGAAAGAAAAACGATTCTTATATATCTGCTTGTTGCGGGAATCGGCGGGTTTGTGTATGCTCAATTCAACTACCTCCTTCCGCTTAACATGGGTGCGCTTTACGGCGCGGAAGGCGCGGAAATATTCGGCGTTATGACAAGCGTCAACGCCCTCGTTGTAATCCTTGCAACACCCGTTGTAACGACCTTTTTCGGGCGGATTCGTGATGTTCGAAAGATACTTCTGGGCGAAACGCTGATAGTTGTCGGGCTGTTCTGCTATCGGTTCGTTCAGGGAATCATCCCGCTGTATTTCGTTTTAATGACTGTTTTCACCATCGGTGAAGTATTCAACACCATCGGCGTGCAGCCCTATGTGACGCGGCGCATTCCCTCAACGCATTGGGGAAGGATGAACTCGATAATATCCATTGCATCCGGAGCTTTTTCCGGAGTCGGCAACCTGCTTATCGGCAAGCTTGTGGACACCTCGGGCTTTGATTCCGCGTGGCTCGTTATCGGCATTGCGGGAATTTTTCTCATACTCTGTGCCGCCGCAATGTGCATTACCGATAAAAAATATTTCCCATTGCTTTATGAAAAAAGCACCCCCGGAGGCACTCCCGAAGCGTTTTCGGATTCGGAGCCTGAAAGCTCTGCATCGGGATCCGACAAATAGCATTCGGCCTTTTCGGCTGCATTTCAGTACCCATGCCTTTTGTCAAAAGTAAAAATTCAGTTTGCAAAGATGCGCGAATTGTGTTAAAATTATAAACGGAGAAGCAGCTATTTTCCGCTTCTCCGAGTATTATCCTTCGGATTTTTTCCGCAGCAAAAATTTTTTTGAAAGATAACGCAACCGAATCGGCGCGAATTGCGTTATATGAATGGAGACAAAAATTGTCCGACCGCAGTTTCGACAGCATATATAGTGATTATTCACGCCTTGTCTTCTGGGCGGCATATCGTGTTGTGCCAAACAGGGAGACGGCGGAAGATATTACGCAAATTGCTTTTGAACGTGTGCTTTCCAATCTCGGCAGGCTGGCCGGTCTTGACGACGGACAGTTGAAAAGCTGGCTTTACCGCGTGTCCACAAACATCGCGCTTGATCATCTGCGCCGTGCAAAACACGAAACGCCGGTTGATGCGCCGATAAGCGAGGATATCGAGGATTCAGCCCTCCCGCTCGATGAGGAAGTTGAAAGGCGCCGAAAAGCGGCAAAAGTTCGAAGTGCGATCGACAAACTTGACGAAACGAGCCGCAAAGTCATATTGCTGCACTATTACGCCGGTATGACCGTTCGCGAAATTTCGGCTTGCACGGGCATCAGCGAAGGAACGGTTAAATCGCGGCTTATGAAGGCAAGAAAGCGGCTTGCGGTTATGCTCGGGGAGGAGGCAGCGGATGAAAAAAAGCGGAAGAAAAAATGATTATTTCTGTTCGAATACGGTGAATCTCGAAGCAGCGGATTCCAATCATTCCGCCGACACATGCACGGAATTTGACAGTTCCCGCACAATTGACGAGCTTCTTCGTTGGGCTGCAAACGAAAGCACGGCCGAGATTGATTTCGAATCGATTCGTCTGCGCGCTGTTGAGAGCAGCCGAAAGTCCAAAATGCAGCGCATACGCCGAATCCGTGCGCTGACGGCAGCAGGCGCGGCCATTCTTTTGATCCTGTTTGTTTTTGCACTCACCATCGGAAAAATCAACGATTGCACAAAAGATCCGCAGGTCAGTGCAGGCCTCACGCCGAATGCAGGGGCAACACCCGAACCGTTTTCCGATCCGATGAACCTGCCGTCCGGATATGACAGTTTTCAAAACGCCGGAACCGTCGCCGATGAGGCGATAAAAAACACAAACATGTTCCCGCAGAATCTTCCTTCCGAAATGCACAAAAAGGTTGATAACGATTCCCTGCGCATTTCTGCCGAAGGTTTTGATGCAAACGGCAACCGCCTTTATTACGATTGCGAAGTTGTTGATGTCGCGCCGTATCAGCTCTCTGTCGGCCAGGTCGGTTCGTTTTCCAACGGCGTGGATATTGTTTACTATTGGCAGATAACAAGCGGCACATGCTTGCGCGTTCGTTTCTTCGGGTTTAAGCAGGCAACCGCTGAAATGCTCTTTAACCAGCTTTCCGGACAGATAACGGGCACGAGCGGGAAAACCGCTGCTGTCGTGGCCGCACCTGCCCCATGGATACCTTCCGTTATCAGCTCGGGCGATTCCGAACCGTCCGAAGACGGTACGCTGCCTGTCGTCAGTGTTCCTTACATCGACAATTCGCCTGCTGAAACCGCACCGGTTTATGCTGCTCCCATCGGAACAGCTCCGACAGTTGATATTCCTTTTGAGCAGATATCGGACTCCGGCTACGATGCAATCGGGGAAATCCCCGTCGTTGCCCTTAACTCCGAATCGGCGGAAATCGGCGGCACATCGGCGAAAGCCGGCGGAAGTTCGGTCTGCGAAAAATCCGACAGGGTCAGTTTGCCCCGCCCCGGAAGCAGCAAAGTTGACTGCGGAAACAACAGTTCAAACACCGGCAAAGACATTGCAGACGGGAATGACGGTACAAAAAACGTTGTCAGGACGCAGCTCAATGATACGAACGGTACGTTCGACAAAACTCCGGCTGACCGTCCCTGATTTTTGGGCAAACGCAGGACAAACCTGCATCAGGACACGGCTCTCATATTTTTTGTTCTCCGAATTGTTTTCGATACTCTTTAATAAACTTAACTCGGAAGGAATCCGCGCATAATGAGCAAAAGAAGAAGATGCAGAAACGTCGTAACAGTTGTTAATGTGCTGAAAGAGCAGGGTGTTTTGACAATTGATATTCAGGAGGCTTTCCGCCGCGGCAATGTTGACGCCCTTATTTTTTCCAATAAGGATGCGGTGCTTATCAAGCACTCATGCGGAGCTTACATGCTTTGGGCTGCAACCGTTGAAGCCGGAAGGCTTGCCCTTCGCGAGGTTTCCGAAATGCGGGTTTGCGTTGTTCACGGGCAAGCTGCTTTTGAGGCAATTCGCTGCGAACGAAAGGGTTTTTCTGTCGAAAAACCCTGCAAGCAATTCTGCCGCTACTCCATGCAGCGGCACAAGGCGAAATCTTCTTTTCCGATTCGGGAACTGACAACGGACGATCTTCCCCAAGTTGCCGCGCACTATAAGCTTGAATCCAAGGAAGAAATAGCTGCAACGATTGAACACGGGCTGATGTTCGGTGCCGAGGTTGACGGAGAACTTGCCGGCTTCATCGGAATGCACACCGACGGCAGCGTCGGAATGCTTGAAGTATTTAAAAAATATCGCCGGTGCGGCGTCGGCAGTGCCCTTGTGTCGCACATGAACAACTATCATGCCGACAGAGGATGGACCGTTTACGGACAGGTTTATTTCGATAATGATGTTTCCCTTGCGATGCAGCGCCGTCTCGGGCTTGCCGAATCGGAAGACTATATCCGTTGGATCAGCGGCAAGGATACGTTTTAAGTCGGTTTGCTCTGTGCATGTTTTTCGCTGCACACGCACGGATTCGGCATCAATAACCGTTCCATCGTCTATCGCAGCTCAGTCAAAGATTCTTTATAAAAAATAAAAAAGGGGCTGTTGCAAAATCAAGTCATATTTGCAGCAGCCACATAAACCTGATGTCGGTTTTGCACGCTTCTTCTATAGCTCTGCTCGAGAAAATTCCTTGCATGTTTGCATATGCAACAATCGAAAACATAACCGCAGGGTCAATCTTTCTCCACCACCTGATTTTTGCTCGTTTTCATTGTATAATCAGCTCGCTTTCTGTTGGTTTTTGAGCAATTTAATTATACACGAAAGCAGCAAACCGGACAACCCTTCTTGAGTTGCCCGGTTTTGTTTTGGGG
This sequence comes from Clostridium sp. CAG:138, assembly GCA_000435055.1. Lineage (GTDB taxonomy): Bacteria > Bacillota > Clostridia > Christensenellales > CAG-138 > PeH17. Next base: position 17,736 of record FR879673.1, read on the forward strand.
ACTAATGCAACAGCCCCTGTAGGTTTATTCATTTGCTGCTTCTCTTTTTAGCTACATCCATCCATGCAGAACCTTCCCACTGAATAGGGGAAATTCCCTGTTTCTCCGCAATGTTCCTAATTCCATCTTGCAGCTTTTTGTAGTTTTTGTACTCAGATATGGCACTCCACGCTTCGCCGTTATAATAGTAGGATTTGCCGGAACCGGTAATCCTGTTTCCCTTGGTGTTGAACTGCTGCGTCTCTTTTAGAGCTTCAAGAATAAAGCTGTCAACCGGTACATGCAACTCTGCCTCAGAAAGGCCATTTGGCAGCATATCAAGCAGCCACAGATATTTCAGCGTCATATTCACCCATTTCTGTGCAAGCCCATATGTAAAAGAATTGCTTTTAAGAATCAGCGAATCATCTTGAAATACCGCCGTGTTCATAGTACCCATTATTTCTTCGCATTTGGCCTTATGCCACAAACCGAACTGCTCGTCAATACATTGGTATTCATCAAGATGTTGGCCAGATCGCCGACAGGCTGGTACTGAGCTCAAAATTCTGCTACAAATCTTCTCAACAAGATTGTGCTTTGCCTCTTTGTATTTTTTTGCTAAATCTGTATTTTCCTTTTGCATTTTGTCTAATTCACTGGAAGAATACTTGAACGCAATTCTACGATTCAAATCTAAATACGCGCGGTACGCGCACTTTTGTATACCTTCTCTTGCAAGATCCTCGCTTTCACACCCAAAGTAGCTATACAGCAGAAAATCCATTAGTTTTTTGTTGTCGGCAAGCTGATTCATAGTGCTATCTCCTTTGCTTATATTATTCATATTTCTCCAACGCCTTTTCCAAAGCGTTTTTGACCTTTTCCCGCAGGCGCTGAGGCTCCGGCACCGTCACATCCGGGGCGAAATTCAGGGCAAACTGCTCCATGGCCATGGCCACCCGGAACACCGCCCGGACATTGTCGCCGGCATACATATAGGGGTGCTCCTTCATATAAGTGGCCAGGTCCGGCGTCCGGCCGTTGACCCATTTCAGGTGCTCAAAGGGCTTGGCAGGCTCGTCCAGAATCTTCAGCTTCTTTGATTTTTGTTCAAAGCTTAATCCGAAAGCTGCCACTCGATTGTTCTCTGTCCCGAATCGGCAAGGATTTGGTTGCACTTTGAAAAATGTTTGCAGCCGAAAAATCCGTTGTAGGCCGAAAGCGGGCTCGGGTGCACCGTTTCAAGCTTTACATGAATCGGGTTTGTGATGACCTTTGCTTTTTGCCGCGCATTCGCTCCCCAAAGCAGGAAAACAACCGGCTCCGTCTTTTTGTTAAGCTCGGAAATTACCCTGTCAGTAAAAATCTCCCAGCCCATTCCCTTGTGGCTGTTCGGCTGATGTTCGCGCACCGTAAGAACCGAATTCAACATCAACACGCCTTGTTTTGCCCACTCGGTAAGCTCTCCGTGATGCGGGGGAATGAACCCGACATCGTCGGAAAGTTCCCGGAAAATATTTTTCAGGGACGGAGGCGGGGCGATGCCTTTCAAAACGGAGAAGCAAAGCCCGTGCGCTTGGTGCGGCCCGTGATACGGATCCTGTCCAAGTATCACTGCCCGCGTGTTTTCAAACGATGTATATCGAAGCGCATTGAAAATATCATACATATTCGGATACACAACGCATTTTCTGTATTCATCGGCCAGGAACTTCCGCAAATTCCTGTAGTAGTCTTTCTGAAATTCGTCTTTAAGAATTTCGTCCCAATCGTTGCCGAGATTTACCATTTATCCTCCGTATTTTGCTGTGTTTTGCACAAAATCAACATACTTTTTTGTTTTGCTCAAATGCCGAGCATTGCAGAAGCGATTGCAAAATAAATAAGCAGCGCAATCGCATCAACAATTGTTGTAATAATCGGACTTGCCATGACAGCCGGATCGAGTCCGATTTTTTTCACAAGCAAGGGCAGCGTGCAGCCGAAAAACTTTGCAACAACGACCGTTGCCAAGAGTGTCAGGCTTACCGTCAGCGAAACAAAAACCCCCAACCTGTCGAACAGCATCAGTTTTCCGAAGTTTACAGCAGCGAGCGTTGCGCCGCAAAGCAATGCAACGCGCATCTCCTTGAACATGATCCGAAAAATATCAGAAAACCGAATCTCCGCCAAAGAAAGGCTGCGTATAATCGTTACGGACGATTGGCTGCCGGAATTGCCGCCCGTGTCCATCAGCATCGGGATGAACGATGTCAGGATGATGTTTGCTGCAAGCGCAGCTTCGAATTTTCCGATTATCAGCTGTGTGAAAACCGCTGAAAGCATCAAAAGCAGCAGCCACGGTATGCGGCTTTTGTACAGATCCGTCACGCTGAGCCGCGGATACGGTTTGTCCGACGGGGTGATAGCAGCCATCTTTTCAATGTCTTCAGTCGCTTCATCACGCATAACGTCGATTGCATCGTCAACCGTAACTATACCTACCAGCCTGTTTTCGCCGTCCACAACAGGCATGACTGTCAAGTCGTATTTTGCGAACATATCCGCAACAACTGCAATATCATCAAGTGTTCCGACGGAGATAACATTTTCATCCATCAGATCGGAAACAACGGCCCTCGCATTGGCAAGCACAAGCGTCCGCAAAGAAACAAGGCCGATAAGCCTGCGTTTTTCGATTACATAACAGATGTCAATCGTTTCCTTATCTACTCCGGTCAGCCGAATATGATCCAGTGCCTCCGCGGCGGTCATGGATGAATGCAAATCCGCAAATTCCGGAGTCATTATGCTTCCTGCGCTGTCCTCCGGATATTTCAGCAATTCGTTTATGTCACGTCGAACATCGGGCGAAGCCTGCTTCAATATGCGCTTAACAACGCTTGCGGGCATCTCCTCCACAAGATCCGCCGCGTCATCCGCATACATTTCATTCACAATATCAGCAAGCTCTTTGTCGGAAAAAGCATTTATCAGCTGCTCCTGCAGCACGGGTTCCATTTCAACGAAAACATCCGCGGCCGTTTCCTTTGGCAAAAGGCGAAAAAGCATGAGCAGCCGCTGCGCAGGCTGATCACGAAAAATCACGGCAATATCTGCCGGGTTAACGGTTGAAAGAATATCTTTCACGCTGTTATAATTCTTGCGCTCGAGCAGAACTTCCACCGTCTGCGATAAATCTGTTGAAAACACTGCCATTGTTCTTCTTTTGAAAGCCGCAGGTCGAGAAACAAGGCAAAAGACCTGCGCTTGCAGCATGGTTTCGATTGAGAAAAGCTGCCGATGACTTATTGCGCGGATACGCAGCAAATTCCGAGTATACCCCGATTTCAAGCTGTTGTTCGCGCAATAATTTTTCGAAAGCTCCCTATGGTTTTTTTCTCAAATCTCGCTGCCCGGATGATTCAGCCGGAGGTTGAACGCAGAATTGCGGGTTCATGTGAAAGAACACAAACAGGAGCGGTTAATCTTCCGCTCCAAGCCTGCCGCAAAAGCCTGCCATATGAAATCGCTTGTGTTTCAACAGCAAAACTTCAATTGCAAAACAGTATAACCGCAGGAGTCATACAGGGTTTGTTCGGCGCATTCAGTACATGTTTTTGTTTTCCGCGCATCATGTTCTCGTTTCGGTTGGGAACATCCGCACTTGTGCTGCTGTCAGCTTCCATAATAACTCCTTTGATTTTTTTCGGTCAGGGACTTTACCTTTTCCGTGTTTTAAGTGTAAAATAAACTTGTGCATTTGTCAATCCCCGCAAAGTAATTTTTGAACACCGTCCGTCCTTTGCCGTTTTGTTCTGCCGCGTGCGCCGACCTCGACTGTCTTTTCGCTGTTGACAAACGGACAGCACGGCACTATAATCAAGAAAAAAGTGCGAAAGGGTGCGGATTCATGACGGAAGGCAAGATTTACAGCAAAATCAGTCTGTTTGCGCTGCCGATCTTTATCGGGCAGCTTTTTCAGCAATTTTACAATGTTGCAGATTCCCTTGTGGTCGGCCGTTATTTGGGCAAGCAGGCACTTGCGGCCGTCAGCTCGTCCGGCAGTTTGATTTTTCTTCTTGTCGGATTCATTAACGGCGTTTTTGTAGGCGCGGGAGTTGTTATCGGACGATATTACGGCGCACGCGAAAATGAAAAAGTTCATACCGCCGTTCATACCACAACCGCCTTTGCCGTGCTGTCAGGCTTGTTCCTTACCGCCGCCGGAATGCTTCTCACGCCGGTTATTCTCCGCCTGATGAACACTCCCGCCGACGTTTTGCCCGAGTCCATACGATACTTCCGTTTATATTTTGCCGGCGCACTCGGCAATGTTCTTTATAATGCCTTCAACGGCATTTTTCAGGCGCGCGGCGACAGTCGGCATCCGCTTTACTATTTGATAATTTCATCAATGACCAACGTTGTTCTTGATATTCTGTTTGTAAAATATTTTAAATGGGGTGTCGGCGGTGCTGCAGCAGCAACAGTTATATCGCAGTTCCTGAGCGCAATTATCTCATTCGTTAAACTCACCACTGTTGACGACGTCCACAAAATCGTCCCGCATGATGTTCGTATTGATTGGCCGATGCTTAGGGAAGTGCTTGCGACCGGATTGCCGACAGGCGTTCAAAATTCCGTGATCGGGCTTGCAAACGTAATCGTTCAATCCAACATCAACGATTTCGGCTCCGATGCGATGGCGGGCTGCGGTGCGTATTTCAAAATAGAGGGGTTTGCTTTTCTCCCGGTAACAAGTTTCAGTGTTGCACTCACAACTTTTACAAGTCAGAACCTCGGAGCGAAGCAATATGACAGAGTAAAAAAGGGCACTGCATTCGGGCTTATCTCCGGCGTTGCACTTGCGGAACTCATCGGAATTGTTTTTGTGATTTTTGCACCGTCGCTTATTGCCATGTTTAACAGTTCGCCTGAAGTTGTCGCTTTCGGCGCAATGCAGGCACGAACGGAAGCACTTTTTTACTGTGTTTTGTCGCTTTCACACTGCATGGCCGGAATCATCCGGGGAGCGGGGAAAACGATGGTACCGATGCTTATCATGCTGATTTGCTGGTGCGTTATCCGCGTTGCATATATTACGATAACTGTGCATTTTATTCCCGATATTCGCGTAGTTTTCTGGGGATATCCGATAACATGGATGCTCAGCTCGGTCTGTTTCACGCTCTACTATTTCAAAGGCGACTGGATGCATAATTTCGAACGCTTGGACGCCCGCCGGAATGCGGCGGCAAACCGAAATTGATTTAAATTACTGATAAAATACGAAAGGAATCCAAAATGGAAGTAAACGCAAAAAGAGCATTTGAGCTGCTGAACAAGCTCTCCTTCGAACGCGTGTCCTGCACGGCGGAAGAAACCCGCACGGCAGAGGCACTGCTTGCCGAAATCGACTCATTTACATGGGCGCGTTCGGACATACAACGTGAAATTGAAGTTTTTAAGGCATCAACCGGCACCGTTACCGCGGCAAGGTTGATCGTTACCGAGCCGTATGAGAAAGAATACCCGGTAACAGCCTATCTGCGTTCCGACAGCACACCTGATGACGGGTTGGAGCTTGAACTTGTTTACGTTGAAAACGCACTCCCCGCAAATCTGCTTGGGGTTGAAGGTAAGGCCGTTCTTGTCAACGGACGATTCGGTTTTGAAGCTTACGGGCGCATTCAAAAGGCAAAACCTGCCGCAATAATCGGTTTTACCGGCAACATCCTCGATAAAGATGACGAAACCGATCACGGTATCTGTAAAATTCGCGAAACCTACACCGCCGAATTCGGCGACAACATCCTCGTTAATTTGAAGGCGAAGGATGCGCTTGAAATCGTTTCAAAAGGTGCAAAAAAGGTTAAGCTGTTTGTCAGCAGTACTGCGACTGAGGGTGAATCACGCAACGTATGCGTTACACTGCGCGGAACGGATCTTGCAGATGAAATCGTGTCGTTCGGCGCGCACTACGACAGCGTTCTGTTTTCAACGGGCGCATATGATAACATGAGCGGCTCCGTGATCATCATGGAATTATTGCGCTATTTTGCGGCAAATCCTCCGCGCCGCACATTGAAATTCAACTGGTTCGGATCAGAAGAACAAGGCCTTCTCGGTAGCAAAGCGTATGTTGCCGCTCACGAGGCGGAGCTTGAAAAGCATCGTTTGATGGTCAACGTCGATATGGCCGGTCCCATTCTCGGCTCTGAGCATATATTTATCATGGGAGATGCGCCCATGAAGAGTTATGTTGAAGGGATGATGAACGAACTCGGCGCCGCCGTTGTATATCATGAGGATGTTTATTCAAGCGACGGAACTCCGTTCTCCGACAAGGGCATACCTGCAATAAACTTCACGAGGGTAAATGCAAACGGAACCGGCTTTATTCACGATCGCCGCGATGCACTTGCAAACGGTTTCCTCTCGGCGGATGCACTCGGCATAACGCTTAACTTGGCTCTGGAGTTTTCGAAACGAGTTGTCAATGCTCCGATTTTCCCGATCGAGCGCAAAATTTCCGATTCCATGCGAGATAAAATCGACAAGTATTTGTTCAGAAAATGTAACAAATAACCCGCTGCGCTTTTGACTCTCGGTCGGATGTGTCTGTTTTCACGCTGATTTGTTTACATGATTTCCCGGGAAATACTCTGTTTAAACGGACTGTTTCTCGGGAATTTTCTGTTTTTAGCATCTCGCCTCTCATTTCCCGGGAAATGCTGCACGGTTTTAACTTAAATTCATCTATTTTCGCAAAGCGAATATATTTATTAATATTTAATTTTTGTGTTTTCAAAAAATTACTTTGGTGCTATAATCAGGCTGAAAATGAGAAGAGCGGGCAATGCCCGAAGGGATGGTCTGATTTGAAGCTGCTGGATAAATTAAAGTCTTTCGGTCAACGTCGTGATGTTGATATGACGGAGGGCGGAATCACACGTCATATTGTGTGTTTTGCAATTCCTTTACTGCTCGGGAATCTTTTTCAACAATTCTACAACACGGTTGACAGCTGGGTCGTCGGCAACTATGTCAGCGACACGGCTTTTTCGGCTGTCGGCACTGTCGGCCCGATCATTAATATGCTGATAAACACGTTCCTCGGGCTCAGCACCGGCGCAAGTGTTGTCATTTCGCAATTTTACGGTGCAAAACAGCATGAGCGCGTGCAGGACGCTGTTCACACGTCTGTGATGATGACGCTTATCTTGGGCGTTGTTTTCACCATTATAGGCATTGCAATGACGCCGCTGATGCTGAATCTGATGGAAACTCCGGACTCCGTACGTCCCGAGGCAACGCAGTACCTTATTATCTATTTCTCCGGAATAATCAGTCTTATGCTCTATAATATGGGTTCCGGCATTCTTCGCGCGATCGGCGATTCACAGCGTCCGTTTTATTTTCTTGTTGTTTCAGCGCTGACAAATGTTGTGCTTGACCTTGTATTTGTTCTTGTGTTCAAAATGGGAGTTTCCGGTGTTGCGATCGCAACTGTCATTGCTCAGACGCTTTCGGCCGCACTTGTTCTCATCGTACTCCTCCGTGCAAAAAACTGCTGTCGGCTTTCGCTTAAGAAATTGCGCATTCATCGCTCCATGCTCGCAAAAATTCTGAAAGTCGGCATCCCCGCCGCTCTTCAAATGGCTGTTACGGCATTTTCGAATGTTTTCGTGCAATCATACATCAACAGTTTCGGCGAGGACTGCATGGGCGGCTGGACAGCCTATGTCAAAATCGATCAGTTCCTTTTCCTTCCGATGCAGAGCATTTCGCTCGCTGTGACAACATTTGTCGGGCAGAATCTCGGCATTAATCAGGTTGCGCGCGCAAAAAAGGGAATCCGCGCCGGAATGCTTATGGCCATCGCCTGTACCGCGCTTTTAATGGTGCCGGTGCTGATTTTTGCTCCGCAGCTTGTTGAATTTTTTAATAAAAAACGTGAAATTGTGGATTACGGTTCAATGCTTCTCCGTCTGATTTCGCCCTTTTATGTTTTCTGCTGCATCAATCAGATTTTTGCGGGTGCGCTTCGCGGAGCGGGCAACAGCCGAACACCGATGTTCATAATGATAGGTTCATTTGTTGTATTTCGTCAGATTTATCTTTTTATCATGGCGAACTATATCAGCAACACAATTAAACCCATTGCGCTGAGCTATCCTGCCGGTTGGCTTTTGTGCAGTCTTATCACCGCATTATATTTCAAGTTTGCAAAGTGGGAAAAACATCGCGTTGTTGATATTGAGTAACATTGCGGCATACGGTCGGATTTTGCGGACAAATTTGCGGCAGGGCTTGAAATCCGCGGATTAATATGTATAATTTAAGCACCGGGCGGCGCGAACCTGCTGTTCGTCCGCTGATTTTACGAACGGAGCCGCGCATGGGTTCATTCCGTGCGCAACTTATTGATGAGTTTTTTTCGATTAACCGATAAAACCGCCGGAACAAAACCGGCGGAAGAAGCGGGCAGCACGGGCTTTCGGCGCGCAGTTCGAATAATCAGAACTGTGCTCATATGTTTTGTCGCTGCATTGTATGTTTTTTATTTCATAACCAACTTGCGGGCAATGAGCATCGGCGGCGGAATACTTTCCGCCTCACTGCTTGCTCTTTTCACATTCGCAGCTTATAAAGCTGTTCCTCTCGTTTTAAAGACGCTCATCGGCGAACGGCTTTGCAGCTTTGTCCCCGTTGCGAACGCCCGCAGGGATTTTTCTCGGATTATGCTTGCCGCGCTGGCGATTCACATTGTTACAACCATTCTCGGAATGGTGATTTATCGGGTTTTCACCCCTGATTTCAGCGGCAATCTGTTTGAATTATGGGAGACTTCCTGGTCAAAGCACAACACCGATGTCCCTCATTATATTAATATTGCCGAAAACTGGTATGTAAACGATGGGAAAGATCGCCTTCTGATCGTTTTTTATCCGATGCTGCCTCTGCTTATGCGAATACTCAATCCGGTCTTTCACAACAGCTTTGTGTCAGCTCAAATTATCAACACAATTGCGACGTGCCTCGCCTCCGGAACGGCATATTTAACGCTGTACGGAATTCTCGGCAAAAAGCGTTCCGTTCATGCCGCACTGCTTTCGCTTCTCCTTCCGGGTGCAATTTTTCTTAATTCACCAATGACGGAACCGCTTTTCATGCTGTTCTGTTTCTGTGCGTTTTACTGTTTGCAAAAGCATAAATTTATACTCTCCGCTGTTTTTACCGCTTTAGCCGGTTTCACGCGGTCTCTCGGGGTCGTGCTTGCTGCTGCAATCTTCATTGAAGGAGTCGGCACGGTCGTCCGAAACATTCGCGACGGCAAAAAATACGGAAAGCAAATTATTGCGGTTGCTGCCGCGCTTGTTATATCAACACTCGGAACGGTGGCTTATCTGCTCATTAATTATAATGTCTCCGGCGATTTTTTCGTTTTCATGGAGTATGAAAAGCTGAACTGGGATCAACAGCTCGGTTTGTTTTTTGACACCATGCGATACATTTGGGACTGGTGCGTCAACGCAATTCCGAACGGGAACATCAGCGTGATTTATTCCCTTTGGATTCCGACAGTTCTTATTGCATTCGCATCACTTGCGCTGATTACCGATCGTATGCGGGAATTGCCTTCGGCCTATATTGTCTTCTTCCTTGCTTACTACGTGCTTGCAATGGGCTGCACATGGCTGCTTTCCGCAGTTCGCTACCTTTGCGCAACGCTGCCGCTCACGGCATCCGTTGCCGCCCTGTGCACAACAAAAAAGAAAACGCAGGCGGTCTATGGGTGCACCTGCGTTTTATATGTCGCTTTCCTTTGCATGTATATGCTTAGATTGAGCATATTCTGACAGCGGAATTGCCGCTTCATATGATGCCCGTCACCTTCGGGCATCAATTTTCCATGTTGTTGAAATCATAAATATCCTCGCCTTTTTCACGCGGTCCGACCCTGCCCGCAAGGAGATAGCGCCGCTCAATGGGGTCATAGAATATATGTTTCACGATACGGAAATTTTGTACGCATCCCGTACTCGGCACATGCGTTCTCGGACCCGTGCAGGGGTGCAGCAGGTCACCGATCATAATGTGCCCTTCGTCAACATATGAAATTGTCAAATCTTTTGCAATTGCATCAAGAACCTTGCTTTCCAGCTCGTCAAGATCAAGCTCGGGTTTCGGTTCGTCAAATGACAAAACAAAGCCGTGCTTAACATCGCTGTGTTTGCACCTGCAGCCGTCATCGCCGGGAAGGAAAATCTCGCAAAGATCTTCCGCCGTATGCGCCATTCTGCGATAATCGACCGATTTTGCAACGATATCGTAGATTTCATTCGGCAGCGGACCAAAAATCGTCGGGCGCGTTATGATTATTTCCTCACCCATGCCGATCAGAAGGTTTGCATTGGTCTTAAGAAACGGGTAAATCATGTCGAAATGCTCAACGATTACACGTTTGCCGCGTTGAACAGCGTTCAAAATTGCATCGGCAAGCACTCCCATCTGCGTGAATGCCGCCTCGAAGCGTATGTCAAGATGATAAGTGTGCGCAGTAAAAAACCCTTGCTGCTCAATGTCAAGAATCGGAAGCGGGCGAGTGTTCACTCCGTTATCATCGTTTGTCAGCTCGAGTCCGGGGAACATGCCTTTTATCAACATGCTCTTGCCCGAGCCTGCCTCGCCGATAATGCCGATAAGCTTATCAAACGGGCTGAGATACATCTGCGCAATATGCATTCCAAGATCATATATCCTGTCGCGTCCTCGGGGTGCGAAAAAGACGCTGTAATAGTGGCTGTTCTGCATTCTGCCTGAGTATGACATTAGAGAATCTCCTTTTTGTTTCATGCACGCGTCATCTGCGTTTTTTACCTGCAAAGCGGTGCTGCATTTTTCCTAATGATTATATAGCATTCCGTCTCCCAATGCAACAAGAATTTCCCGTTTGAAAATACTATATTGCATTTCGGCGGCAATAATGCTATACTTGCAGCAGACGCGACGGGGAAGCGAAGGATTAAAAGCCGATTACCTCAATCGAGTTTTGTGAATTCCGTTTTCCTGCTGCAACGGTTAACTCCGCAAAACAACCCCGTAAACAAACAGAAAGGAAACTGTATTTATGAAAAAAATCTCAACCCTGCTGCTTTGCATCGTTCTTGCGGCGGCACTTGCGCTTGCTGCGACAACTGTCGGCTGCAAAAGCAGCGGAACAGATAAACCAAACGAAAACCAAGGAGACAATGACATGAACAACGACAAAATCATCGCAACCATAGAAATGGAAAACGGTGGGGTCATGAAGCTTGAACTGTATCCCGAAATTGCACCTCAATCCGTTTACAATTTCGTTTCGCTTGCGCGTTCCGGCTTCTATGACGGCTTAACTTTCCACAGAATTATTCCCGGCTTTATGATTCAGGGCGGCGACCCCCTCGGTGAAGGCTACGGCGGCCCCGGCTATTCCATCAAGGGTGAATTTGCAAGCAACGGCTTCAACAACACGCTTAAGCATGAGCGCGGCGTGATTTCCTGGGCACGTTCGAACAATCCCGACAGCGCAGGCAGTCAGTTTTTCATCATGCACGCTGCCGCTCCGCACCTTGACGGCAGCTATGCCGCTTTCGGCAGGGTCATTGAGGGCATCGAAGTCGTTGATGAAATCGCTTCCGTCAAAACCGGTGCGAATGACCGTCCTGTCACTCCCGTTGTGATAAAATCAATCACGATCAGCGGCCCCGAGCTGCCCGAGCCCGATAAATTGCCCGGTAAATAATTCCTGATTTATACCGGATTCATAAGTGCATACTGCTGCATCAGCGACGCCCGAACCGGCAGTTTGAATACAAGCTCCGCACAACGGCTTCAACCTGCTTTTCAGCTTTAAATCGGCCTTTGTCAATGTACAGAGGTCGATTTTGCATTCATTGCACATCATCAAACAGCACATCATCAAACAGCACCTCATCAAACATTCTTATTAATGTGCATGTCAGGCTGCCGAGCTTTTTCTTGAAGGCTCATCGACAACTTCTCCGTTTCGATTCACCGTCTGATTCCTTTGTGCAGCACGTTCGCGCAAAGTGTATGTCGGTGCCGGCAGAAGCTCACCCCTTTTTGCATCATCGGGTACGCATACGTTGTGTGTTCTGAAATTCGATGTTGTTTCAGATTTTTTAAATTTATCGGTGCAAACACCGACTGCAATCAATGCGCCAATGATCATTCCCGGAATAAGAAAGGAAAAAAACAACCCAAAGTAATTCATTGTAATACCTCCGCAATCAATCGGTTTTACGGTCGAACATCGCTGTTCACAGTTTCCGTTTCGGCAACAAATTCCGGAACAGTTTTTAAAAGCGCGTTTCCTTTTCGGAAATCAGCTGCTGTTTTTTGACCGCACGGCTATTATAGTATCTTTTTAGGATACTTGCAATACCTTTTTCCGTACTGTTGCCCGTTAAAATGAATATATTTTTATTTGTGCTTGCATTTTGTTTCCAATCGAGATACAATACAGACAGTAAATTACGGAGAACCGACGATGAACAGACTGAAACAACTGCGAAATTCACGCGGCATCACCCAAGATGAGCTGGGGCGTATGCTCGGAGTTCAAAAAGCAGCGATATGCAAATATGAAAACGGAAGAGTCAACATGCCGAACAGCGTTATCATGCGGCTTGTGGAAATTTTTCAAGTCAGCGCGGATTATCTTCTCGGCACGGATGAAGTCGTTCCGCTGCTGAAATCAAGTTCGGCAAAACTTTCTTCCTCTTCAATGCCGCATACGCCCGCAATCGGTGTTCCCTTGGTTGGGTTTGTTCACGCCGGTTTGCCGATGCTTGCGGATGAAAATATAACCGAGTACATACCCGTTTCCGCAAACGAAGTATCTTCCGGAGAATGTTTCTTCATGCAGGTTGAAGGCGACTGCATGACGGGGGATCACATCGTTGAAGGCTCGCTCGTTCTGGTGCGGAAATGTGTTGAGGCGGACAACAATTGCATCGGCGTTGTGCGTATCGGAGACGAGGTGCTTCTGCGGCATATCCAGCGCTTCGGAAAGCAGCTTGCGCTCACCCCGTCCAATCCGGCATACAACACCATGATCGTTTCCGAGGGCGATGTTCAAATAATCGGTAAGGTTATTGAAACGCGGCTTAGATTCTGAAAACCCTCATCAGCGGCTTTTCGGCATAAACCCTGCCGCAATGCACATAAAATGCAGCATGCCGAGCACATGTTGCTCTCTGTGTGCCGACGCGAAATTCTTCAGCGTTCGGTGCACTCTTCGGCTGTGCAGCATTGCGAAAGGAGTATTTCGAATTGAAGAACAATCCGTTACTTTCAAAACCGTTTGGTCAGAGCAGAAACCAGGCACCGACAAAGGTCATGTTTTGCAGACCGCGCCGCAAAATTCTCGGATTCCGCCGTGTTTTCGGGTTTATGATGCTGATTATTTGCGCATCTGCTGCCTCTCTGCTGCTTGCGCTGCGCATTTCCGAAAGCGGCTCTCTTGTCAGCGGTGATACTGTTGACAGCGCTGCCGTGTTTTCCCCTCTGCGTTTTGCTTCAAACAATTCACCGGAGGATGCGGCAAAAGGCGATGACTCGCGTGCGACAGGTCGGCTTCAGCTTGTTCAGCTGCCTTCAATTCTAACCGTTTTTGCGCCGTCCGATAACCCGATACGCCCTGTGCAGTCAGACAGCGTGATCGTTGATAACGACAGCATGATTGCCAAGATTTATGCCGGAGAAGGCACTCCTGTTCTGTCCGCACTCGACGGAACGGTAAAAACCGTTTCATTTGACGAAGGCCTCGGCGGCAGCCTGACCGTTTACAGTTCGGATGATATTGAAATTACATACTACGGGCTGCGGGATATTTGCGTTGAACGCGGGCAGCCTGTCGTTCAGCGCAGCATTCTCGGAAACATGCAGCGTGACTATATTTGTGTCAAAATCACCAAGGCAGGGCGGCCGATCGATCCGTTTGATTTTTTTGGCATCAAGGCGAATCTCGGATAATTGAAGATTGCCGTTTTCGGCAGAACCGAACTTCGCTGTTCGATTTGCGTTCTGCTGCTTGTTCCTGCCGCAGCCGTGCTCGGTAAGCTGCCCGCCCTCATGCTTGCCCTTGTTTCGCTTGCGGTTCATGAACTGTCCCACGCATTTATGGCGGCAAGGCTGGGGCTTATTGTCTCCTCGATTGAGGTGCAGCCCTTCGGCTTTATCGCTGAACTGCATACGCCGCCGCGTACCCCGTCGGAATGCCTGTCGGTTGCGGCAGCGGGACCGTTTGCAAGCCTGCTCATCGCCCTCTGCGGCGCAGGTTTGGGCAAATACATCGGGCATACATCGGCAGCCTTCCAAGATTTCTGTTCTTTCAATTTATCGCTCGGATTAATGAATCTTCTCCCTTTTCTGCCTCTTGACGGCGGACGGCTTGCGCTTGCATTGATTGAGAAGCGAATCGGGCGGGCTCGTGCGCAAAGAACACTTTCTTTGTTCGGCATCATATTCGGCGTTCTGCTTTTTTGCGCAGGCGTGCTGCTTGTTTCAGCGACGGACGCCGCATTCAACCCGACCCCGCTTGCGGCAGGGTTTTTCATCTTTATTTCAGCACTTTCGGAATTCCGCTGTTCCTGCGGCACCAATATAAAAACAAGTCTTGCGGGATTATCACGGCTCCGTTCCGGTTCCGCGGTTCGCGTTGTGCCGATAGCACTGCGAAGCGACTGCACGGTGCGAAAAGCCCTTTCGTTTATAGGGGGCAGGGGATACGGCATCATTTTTGTTGTTGAGGCCGGAGCGACTGTCGGCATCCTTGATGAAAACATTGTTTTGAATGCCGCACTCCGCGGCGAAAGCGATGCGGAGCTGCGCACGCTTTTGCCCAGGCACTCTGCATCGTCCGCACCGAATTTACCTGTATTCAAGCGATAAATTATGAACCTTCCCGTCGTCAACAAGTTCAACACATGCACCGTGCCGCTCTTTTGCATTCGAAGCGCTGCGGTGCATATCGACACTGTAAACGGTGTTTCCGAAACGGTATTCAAACGAAAATGTATCGAGCACGGTGCAGGGTTCAACAAAAAGTTTTGTTCCCCTCTTGCGGATTCCGAGAATGTTTTCGACGGCGGCGCGATACAGCCATGCTGCCGATCCCGTGTAAAGCGTCCAGCCTGCACGACCCGCAAGCCTTCCGACCGAATAAACGTCGCCCGCAACGGCATAGGGTTCCCCTTTATAGCGTTCGATGGAATTTGCGGATCCGTGTTCAATCGGGTTTATCATTTTAAACAAGCTGTCCGCCGTATCGGCCATACCGAGCCGACATGCGGCTATTATGCACCACGCCGCCGCATGCGTGTATTGTCCGCCGTTTTCGCGTACTCCGGGCAAGTAACCCTCTATATAGCCCACAGCGTTCCTCGTTTTTCCGTCAAACGGAGGGGTCAGCAGCCGAATCAGCCCGTTCACCGGGTCCGTCAAGGCCGCAAGCACGGTTTCAAACGCTTCGCGGGCGTGAACGGCGTTTGCGAAAACCGCAAAACATTCGCTTACGCAATCAACGGCACATTCCGAACAGTCTGCGCTTCCAAGGCTTGTTCCGTCACCGAAAAAGGCACGTATATATCTGTTTTTGTCCCACGCGTTGCTTTCAATTGCAGCACGAAGCGCGGCGGATTCACGTTCGAAAAGCATTGCCCGTGCAGTATCTCCCCGCTTTTTGCAAACAGGCAGCAATGCCCTCGCCGCAAGCAGCAGCAGCCAGCCGACAACAACGCTTTCGCCGCCGTCCGAACCTACCGTGTCCATGCCGTCGTTCCAATCACCCGTGCCCATAAGCGGCAAACCGTGCGCCCCGCGCAGCTCAAATGAAAGCTCCACGGCGCGGCAACAGTGTTCATACAGGGTTTCCGTATCATCGGATCTCTCCATTTCACAATATATGTTTTGTTGTCCGTACGGTATCTTCATGTCGGCAAGATACGGTATTTGTTCGTCAAAAATCGCTGCATCCCCGCTGACCTCAGCGTATTCGCACGCTGCAAGCGGCAGGAAGAGGCGATCGTCGCTTATCATTGTCCGCACCCCGCGCGGCAGCCCGTCTGCAAAACCTTCGTGCCACCAGTGAAGCACATCGCCCTTTTTAAACTGACGTGAAGCGCACTTGATTATCATATTCCTTGTGCATTCGGGATCGGTCGCAGCAAGTGCTGCTGCATCCTGAAGCTGATCTCGGAAGCCAAACGCACCGCCGCACTGCCAAAATCCCGTTCGCCCGATTATGCGCGCCGAATACGTTTGATAGAGCAGCCGCCCGTTCACGAGTGCATCAAAGCTCGCATCGCCTGTTTTTATCCTTAACATATCTGTTTTTTGCCTATAAAACCGCATTGTTTCATTCAATGCCGCTTCAGCGTCCGCATCGGCAATGAGCTTCGGAATGCGTTCAAACTGCTCAAACCCAAGCAGCACCGTAAGCTTTGCGGTTGATTGCGGTTCAACGGTGAATTCGGCTGCAATTTGATTTCCGTTCGCGGCAACGCTTTTCGAACCGCCCAAAATCGAGAGGAAGCCCCACTCCGAATGTTCCGAAAGTGTGTCGCGCGCCGCAGCGCAAAGCGGAAAACCCTCCTCGCCGATAGTTTCAAATTGCAGTGACGCGGGATGTGCTTTTTCGCCCAACACCCAGTCCGCCCCGCAGCGCAGCCGCAGTTTTTTTCTGTTTGCCGTCAGGTTTTCGATGCATACCGTTGAGTATTTCAAAGGTAACTCCATGTCAACCGTCACCGTGAGCTGCACTCTGAGCTCATCCGTCCGCCATTCAAAGCGGCTGTACCCAAACCCATGCGACACAACACAGCTGCTGCCGAATGCGGGCAAAAGGCTGAGCCTGCTTTCTCGTTCAATATCAAACAGTATCAAAAATTCTCCGCTTGTATCAAACAAAGCATCGTTTGACCACGGTGTTATCCGCAGCATTCTTGCGTTTCCGCACCATGTGTAACCGCCGCCGCTCTCGGTCACAAGCGTACCCATGCGCTTTCCGGCAAGGACATTGCTCCAAGGCAAAGGAGTAATGTTTTTAGGTGAATTTTCAATAACGAATTCCATTTTTTCATTGTCAAACCCGCCGCAGCCGTTCCATGAGAAGCATGCTTTTTTTCGTGCATCCGTTATGTTCGGCTGTGTAAGCATTGGGTGCATTGTTTCTGTTTCCGTCATTTTCTCGTTTATGCTGCCGTGCTCAAAAATATATTTTGAGTCATCTGCAAAAGCCAGCGGTGCATCGGCATCAATTTCAATCTGCGCCGCAGCGTGAATCAGCGCGCGATCCGACTCGGTCAATTCGAATCCGTGCAAAAGTATGCAGGTTGGGCAGATCGTCCGCAATTCCTCAAGCGCCGACCGCAGAGCGTTCGCATATTCATGCGGGTATTCTCCGATAAGAACAACATCAAAAAGCTTTTCCTGCCGCTCCTCCGTGCGACTTCCCTCGTTGAACTCGTCCCGCTCCGTTTTGCAGCTGCCTGCATTGCACATGTTGATGTATTTCGCAGCATTCAAAAGCATACGCATCCCGTTCAGCTGCTCCAAATGCGTGACACGCATGAGCACGATCGGGCGATCGCCGGAGATTCCGTGTTTCCAAAGGCCGCGAATGCCGCCAAGCCGGCTTTTTATACCACTCTTGCCCTTTGACACAATGCCCTTCACGATAAACGCATTCAAAATCTGTGCAAATGCGTTTGTTTTCGCGTCGATTTCAAATGCACGAAGTATTCCCGCCGAATGCATTCGCGCCGCAGCCTCCGCACTTTGCAGCCGCTGCCTTTGCCGATGAAGAATCTCATCAATTCTCGTTCTGTTCTTTGTGAATCCGATCGTGAGACGCACGGTTCCGCTTTCGCCCGGCCCGAGACGAACCTTTGTTTTTGCGAAAAAGTACGGCTCAACCGGCTGCACCGTCGGCAATTCTTCCGCGTCGGCTGCCGAAATGCACTGCATCAGAAGAGCATCTTCATGACTTTTGTGCCGCCCGGGGCAAACCAAGCCATCCGCGCAAAATTGCACCCTTTCAAGCGACGCCACGTTGAAAAAAGCGGAGTAAGACGGTTTCCCCGGTTTTTTTCTCATTGTAAAAATCAATGTGTCGTCCGTCCTTTCGGATTCGGTGCAAACATGCACAAATGCCGGATGCGCCTCAAATTCCCTCGCCGGTGCAAGCGCGATTTCGGCGAACATGCCGACATCGACCGTCTCTTCCTCTTTGCCGCAGTTAATCAGCTCCAGCGTGCGGATTTCACAATCCGAATCAGCAGCAACCATTGAGGTGAGGCGTGCCCGAATCAAACCGAAACGATCCTCCGAAACAACTCTGTGCGGCTCCGCCGTGATGCTTCCCGAAATGCGTTTTGCGGCTTTTTCACCTGATTCGGAATCATATTTTGCAATTACAAAATCCACACCGTTAGGCGGAACGAAGCCGAATTCCGAAGCGTTTGCCGCATCTTCCCCAAACGCGCCCCATGCTTTGCCGCGCAGTCGGGTTATCAACACACCGCCGCATTTTGAATAGCCGCAGCCGTTTTCATCAACAAATACGCTGTATGAACCGTTTGTGATAATCTGTCCGTTGACTGCCTGCCCGCTGTTATTTTCCGTCCGTCCCTCGGTCGGCTGCATTGCGATTGGGGTTTTCCGATTGCCCGGGTTTTTTATCTTCCTCCGAATAAATGCTCCCCGCAGCCGCGGCGATTCGTTCCGCTTCGCTTCCGCAGCGTTTTTTTTGATAATGCGAACAAATTCATCCGCATTACGAGCCGCATGCGGCTCCCTGAAAATTTCACTTTCATAGGTTTTAATTCGAATGGGGTCAACGGGCATGTTCTCAAACAACAGCTGTTCGTTCGCTCGAACCTCGGGAACGCTCATGAATCTTCGCGCAAGCACATTGTTGTTCAAAGCGTTGTTGATTGCGCACAGGCTCATGCCCTGATGATGCGCCATATAGCTTTTTACAATTGCAAATCCGTTCTTTTCAGCCGCCCCGTAATCGAGCGCTTCATAAAGCCCGTATTTGCCCGCTGCGCCGATTTGGCAGAGCAGGCGCAGGTTCTCCGCCGCTGCTTTCGGTTCAACGGCAAGTGCAAGCACGCATGCATACGGTGCAATAACATCCGACCGCATTCTGCCCGGTGCAAGCGCAAGTTCGGGATTGCCGAAAGCACGATATTGATAGCGCAGGGCATCATCGAACGCATAATACCCGGATTCCGACACACCCCAAGGTTTTTCCGCTGCGGCAGCAAGGATTTGCGTCAGCACCGCATTGCGGCAAACCTCAAACTGCATACTGTAAGGTACGGTTTCAAAGAAAATCAGCGGCATCAGATACTCAAACATCGTCCCGCTCCAGCTTTTAAGTACGCGCCCGCCCGAAGCATCGCACATAAGGCGCGAAAGCGCAAACCAATGTTCCGACCCAATCCGAGAAAACGCAATTGCAGAAAAACTCGTCAGTCTGCATTCTGATGCAAGCAAGTCATAATGTGACGGAGTAAGCTTTCCCTCCTCGAACGCGCAGCCGATATGAAAAAGCTCTCTCGTGTTGTCATACAGTACACTAAAGTCCATTGCCCTTGCGATCGCTGTGCAGCGTGCCGCAAGCTTTTTCAGTTCTTCCGCAAACTCTGCGGAGGTCTTTTCCGCCTGCCCTGCGCATTCAGCAAGCGCACATGCCGTTGTGATAAGGCAGGCGAACAGATTCCCGCTGTCAACAGTCGATATGAAGCGCGGACGCAGCAGCGATAAGTCGCGCAGGTTATACCAATTAAAAGGATGCCCATGCCATTTTTCAAGCTTTTCTATGGAATTCACCATGCGTTCAAGGCGCGTGAACATTCCGCGCTCATCGAGCAGATGCATATCATGCGCCGAAACAACAGCCATCAACCCCATGCCGATATTCGTGGGCGAAGTCAGCATTGCCGCGCCGCGATAAGGCTCTTCCTGAAAATTATCGGGAGGGAGCCACGATGTTTTTTCGGTGCAGTTCTGTTCAAAGTACTGCCAAGTATCGGCAAAAATTTCCGTCAGCCTGCCTCTCTCCGCTGCGGTAAAACGATAGGAATCGGGCTTTTTATCCTTCTTTTCCGCAATCAGCGGCGCACAAAGCCAAAGCATCGCCGTCGCAAGACCCGCCGCTGCCATGCCTGCGGGTTCGCCGTTGTGTATCTGCCGGGCCGCTGCAATTGCCGCAGAAACGGCGGCGAGAACAATTGTGCCGAATGCGGCGCACGGAAACAGTGCCTTGAAATATTCCCTTGTATTTTGCGGTCTGCTGCGCTCCGCATCCGCCGCTGTCTGCCATTGCAGCATGTTTCGGTGCGAAAAAATCATTCTGTACAACGCACGGCAAACAGCATCCGCATCGCGCAGAGCCGAATAGGGCAGCACCGCAAGCTCATACAGCCGACGCCCGGCAAGCAGAACAAGCGGACGAAGCGCGGACTTTCGAAAGGGCAGACGAAGCA
>FR879673.1:38407-47882 GCA_000435055.1 Clostridium sp. CAG:138
TTTTATGCCGCAGAAAGCCGCGCGGATATTGAACAGGATCTTTCGCCGCGAAACTGCATCAATTCCCGAATTCAGCGGCGGAAACAGGAAGGGGAGGAGCTGCATATCCCCGCGCAGCCAGCGATGACGCCGCTTTTGCCACGGCAGCAATGCGGACGGTTCGCCGTCATAAAGCACAATATCGGCCGCATATGCCGCACGCGCAAAGCAGCCTTCCGCCAAATCATGGCTCAGCACGGTATTTTCCGGGATTTTGCCCGAGACCGAGCGCAGGAATGCATCAATATTGATTATGCCCTTTCCGCCGAAGTTCCCCTCCTCAAAAACATCCCAATTGAAATCGGAAACACGAACGGAATATGCACACATGCCGCTTTCCCCGCTTATCAGCGCGGCAAACCCGCTCTCCGCCGCCGAACGCGATGTTGCCGCCATGCGCGGAGCAATTATGCTGAATCCGAAGGACGGACGCGCCGCACCGTTTTCAAACACGGGAAGGTTGAGCGGATGCGCCGCCGCACCAATCAGCCTGCGCAATGCTCCGTTTGGCATTATTGTGTCCGCATCAAGAACAACAAGAAAGCGAAAGCGTTCTTTTTCGCTGCAAATATCCGGATAATTGCAGCAAAACTCGTGCGTATCCCCGTGCGCGGCACAGTCAAGCAGTGCCTCCACCGCACCGCGCTTACGCTCCCTGCCCATATAAACACCGTCCGCCGAATTGAAAACACGTTCCCGGTGCAGATAATGGAACACCGGCCTTCCGCCGGCGCAAAACCTCGAATTCAGGTCATCCGTAAGTTTCTTTGCAAGCTCGATCAGTTCCGCTTCTCCCTGCTTTGTTTCCTCGGCGGAATCGGGAAAATCCGCAAGTATTGCAAACTCTGCGCCGCAATTTGCCGCGGCAAAATCCTGCGCCGCAAGATAATGCGCTTCCAGTGTTTCCGCCGCCTGTCTGACGGACTTTTCGGACGTTATAAGCACCGGAACGGCAACAAGCGTTCGATTTTCCTTCCCGATGCCTCCGCGGAGCGAAAGGCGGGGAAGGGGACGCGGTTTTTTAAACACAGGCATCAGCCGCGCTTCTATTGCGAAAGCTGCCGAAAGTGCGGGCATCAACCCGAATATTACAGTCAATACCGCAGACCACGCACTGACACGGGTATTTGCGGGAAAAAAAGCCGAGCCGAGTCTTCCCGCCGCTGCCGCCGCAGGCACAAGAAGCGCAGCCGCAAGCAATGCTTCAAAAACCGTAAGCAATGCGCATTTTGCCGAATTTGATAATTTTTCGCATTTATGTTTTTGGACGTCGGTTCTTTTTCCCGAATCGGAGGGAGCCTTTGCGCCGTGGTCGTTTTTTAATCCTTTTAATCGTTTTTTCTCCGCACGAAGCGCACGAATCAGCTCCGGCTTCCCCTCCGCAAGCAGACTGCAGCCCACAAGAGCGCGGCGCCCCGTCCGCCCCTTTGATAGTTCGAACGCCTTCCGAACCACGGTCTGTTCCGACGCCGACGTCCGTTCCGAAATTTCGGCCGCCGCTTTAAGATAAAGCTGCTGCGTTGACTCATCGGAAGCCGAAAAATCCGCTGCATCCGCCAGCCTGCGGCGGGTTATGTTCAGGTTTTGAATGCACTCCGAAAAATCCGCATCGTCAATTCTTGATAATGCGGCAAGCACGTTCTGCAGAGCTGCCGCGCGCCCGGTTCCGAGTGGGCCATCACCTGACGTGCATACAATGCCGTACAAAGTCTCAAGCTCCGCCCGCCGAAGCATCGCGGGAAGCAGCTGTATTTCACGCGTTGTCAGGGGTTTGTTTTGCTGGTACTCATCGAAAAACTCAACGACGGAGCCAATGCCCGGTGCACCGCCGCAAAGTTCGCAGAGTTTCTTTGCAAGCACTGCGCAGCGAAGGCTGCCCGCCGCAAAACACGGCAGCCGTCCGAATTTCAAACTTTCCGCTTCCGCTGCGGCAATCCGAAGCTGTTTTTCAACACGATAGTATTCGTTCACGAGCACTTCTCCGACCGCACCGCAAAAAACGCTGCCGGCGGCAAGTGCATAATTCCTGCGATATTCCCCGTTCAACCCGCGCCGCATTTCAAACAGACGCTTTCTGTATGCGGCCCGCTGCGATAAGCCTGTTGTTCTTTTGGTTTCCTCGACCGCGATTTTGCTCAGCTCACGCGCCGCTGCGCCGAGTTCACCGCCGTTTCCGTTTCGCGCTTCCGCAGTCCGCCGACTTTCATTATCAAAACGATTCATTAATCAATACCGAGCCTTCTGTTATTTTCGTGTTTTTTCAATAATGTCTATTATGTCCGAAATGAAATCCGCAATGTACGGCAAATTGCTTTTTGCCAATACCTGAAAAGCGTAGATTATCACCGCTCCGAGCACCGTCACGCCGACCGCCGTGCCGAAGCCTCGCAGTAATCCTGTCAAAAAAGCACGGCGGAATATCCGTTTTTCATTCGAAGCGTATTGAACATAATCCAAAAAATGTGCTTTTTCAAGTGTATAAGCAAATGAATTTACAGTCCTTTGAAGCTTTGAAACTTCCGATGCGGGACAGCTGCCGAGTTTGCAATTCCGTCTGCATTCCGTTTTGCGCGCCGTTTTTCGGTTTTCAAACTTTCCTTTTCTCTTCATATCCGTAGCGTCTGCGCAGATGTGCATAATTATTCCCGAAAGCCTTCCCGTCGGGGGAGTTTTTTCAGATTTTCGTTCATTTTTTCGGTACAGCTGTGTATATTGAAAATGCAAAAGAAAAAAACGGGTGCGAACACCCGTTTTGATGCTGACCCTGTTTTGTTTTCGGCGTTTTGCTGTCGGTTCGGCAGCGTGCATCGATTTACTGTTCGTCCGCCGTTTTCGAATTCTCCTCCGGCCCATGTTTCGGTTTTGAATCCGAATTCATCTGCCGCGCCGCGCGCAGCATTTCAAGCTCCGCCTTCAACGCCTGCATTTCCGAATAAAGTTCATCAAGAAAAGCATCCACCTGCCCGATATCATAGCCGATGAACGAACGGTTAAACTTTTTGTTGATTATATCTTCACATTCCATAAACGGTTCTCCGAATAAGCCGATGCGGCATTGCGCTGCCGTCGGACAGGTACACTTGTTCGTATGGCGTCAATGCATCCGAACGTGCAGAGGGGCGAACCCCTCCGCAGTCCGGCACTGACTGAAGCAAAACATCCGCATCACTCCCTGAAGCCGTCGGAGCTCCCGATTATATCATAGTTTGCGGGCGCAACCAGAAAAATCCTTGCGGAGACTTTGTAAAGCCTTCCGTCAACGGCATAGCATGCACCGCTCATAAAATCGAGTATGCGCTGAGCCGTTTCAACTTCGATCTGCTCCATGTTCACGATGACGGGCTTTCTGCCCTTCAGATTGTCGATGATGTTTTGTGTGTCTTCATAGCTGACAGGGCGATAAACGATCATCTTTCCGCAATTGACTCCGGGAAGGCTGACAACATTTCCCGTTGACAAAACGCGGCGTTCCGTGGATTTTTTCCGTTCCTCGGGAACAGTCTCCGTCTCTCGGAGACCGTCCTCCGGTTCTTCGTCGTACTCGACATCGTCCTTGCCGAATCCGATATATTCCATGAATTTGTTTAGGATCTTTGCCATTCGGTATGATTCCTCCAAAAGAATATTCTCCGTTGGCACTTGGAGAAATTGGGCGGCGACAAACTCCGCCCGCGGTGCATCGGCCTAAACCCGCACCCTGCCGTAGTCTCTTGCGCCGAAAATTGCGGAACCTATCCGCAGCATCGTTGCGCCCTCGGCAACGGCAGCTTTATAATCTCCGCTCATGCCCATTGAAAGCTGTTCAGCCGCAAAATTGGGGAAGGAAAACTCTCCAGCTGCAAGGAACAGCTCCCGCATCTTTGCGAAAAAGTACCGTGTTTCGTCCTCATTGCCCGCAGGAGGAACGCACATCAGTCCTTTTACGGAAAGATTCCGCATGTCGGAAACTAACTTGAGTAATTCGGGCAGTTCGCCCGGCAGAATGCCCGATTTTTGTTCTTCACCGCCGATATTAATCTCGATAAGAACGGGCTGGACAAGCCCCGCTTTTTGCGCAAGCCTGTTTATTTCCTCGGCAAGCGCAAGCCTGTCAACAGATTGGATAAGCTCCGCTTTGCCGACAACATATTTCGCCTTGTTCGTTTGCAGCGCACCGATAAAATGCGGCCGAACGCCCTGCGCAGTGAAAAAATCGAATTTATCGCGAAATTCCTGCGCGCGATTTTCGCCGACCTCCGCAAGCCCGGCCTTGAGCGCAGGCAGTATCTCCGCGCAGGTTTTGAATTTTGTTGCGCCCACAAGCCGAATTTCGGAAGGATCGCGGCCGGCTTTGTATGCTGCTTCCGCAATTTCATCGCAAACACGGCGATAATTTTCCGCAGTTTGAGCCGCAGCGGGCTCTTTATTTAACAGTTTATCTTCCATAGTTCAAATTTTCCTGTTTTGTTTAAAACTCACGGTATCCAATAGCGAACTCCGACGGCTATCGGCATATCCTGATCTTCACGAACGTTTATCACCGCACGCTTGTCATCCGCCGAAAGCACATTAACAAATATGCAGTATTTGCCGTCGCTCAGCAGCAATTCGATATACGGGACACCGTTTTCGAATTGAATCGCCTGTTTGCTGACGCAAATATCGGAAGCATCGAACCGAACCGTCAGCTCAATGCAGCGCGTGTTCAGAAATTCTGTCGGTGCGCCCTCAACCTTCAGAATGTTTACGACTTTTTTGCCGCTCACGATAGGTTCAAGCGCAACAGCGGTATAAGTTCCGTGACCCTTTGCGGCGATTGAATAGCTCCGTCCGCCGACGCAGCGCAAAGCCTCATCCGCGCCGGTCAGAAACACGCAGTACCACTCATCTCCGCCGACAAGCCTGTATGCCGATGTGTCCGAAGCCGTTGTCCATGCCGCACCGCCCTTGCCCTTTATGACGGATGAAACAAGGTCGCTTGTCAAAATCGAGAGCTTGTCCGCATTGAGCGCGTTTTCGTAATCGTCGAAATAGAAACTTACGAACCCGGATTCCTGCGAATAAAGCACGTGTCGCTGGGTCTCCACAACCTCCGCAAGCGCATCCGCCTGCGAATAAAGGGCGCGAAGTGTTTCCGTTTCCTGCAAATTTTTGCGCAGGTAATCCGTGCGGGATGAAAGCGCATCAAGAAGCTCCGCCTCCTGTCGGGGCACCTCGGCAGAGTTGCCCGCCATTAGTTCCTCTGCAATGTTCTCCTCGAGCAGGGCTATCAATTCGTTATACCCGCGAATGGTTTTGTCCCTTGTTTCACCGAGCAGTGCAAGCTGTTCGTCGTAAATTTCGGCATGTTTGCGCATAAGCGCAGCTGCCTGTTCCTCGCTGTATCCGCGGCGATAGATCTGCATTATTTTTGTATCGGGTTCGACCCATGCGCCTTCCTCCGCAAAATAATCCGCAAGATCAAATGCTTCGCTTGTGATAACCTTTTCTTTGCGGACAATAACAGCATTATAATCAACATCAACCGTGACGCTGCCCGTCTCGGCAATGCCTTCGGCACCGCCGCGAACAAGTATCACGAGCACTGCAATGAGAATTGCCGCAAGCAACCCCGCAATTATCCAAAGCGGATTTATCTTTTTTATGCGTTTGCGCTTAAGTTTTATTACGTTGTTTGTGTTCAATTCAACCCCCGGTCGCTCTTTTTGCGGGATTGCCCGCATATTTTCGGCAGGGAAGGCAAGCCTGCGGATGCTTTACTGCACGCTCTCTGCGGGATTGTATCCCGTTTTTGTGCTTTTGCCGTACTGCCTGTTAAAATTTTCTTTATTTTTTTCGCAATACTTGCGATAAAGATCCTCCGCGCTCATTCCTGCCCGCAGGCACATGCTGACAAAGAAGTGAAGCACATCAACCAGCTCGTCCTGCAGGGCCTCGGTGTTGACAGGCTGTTTGTTCTTCCACCATTTGAAGTTGACCTCGTCAAGAACCTCGCT
Organism: Clostridium sp. CAG:138; assembly: GCA_000435055.1. Lineage (GTDB taxonomy): Bacteria > Bacillota > Clostridia > Christensenellales > CAG-138 > PeH17. The sequence continues at coordinate 44,422 of FR879673.1, forward strand.
CAGCTCGCTTATCATCGCAAGCACAAGCCTTTGTTCCCATTCCTCAACGGAGAAATCCAGCCCGCGCCGCGCCGCAATATCATCATTCAGAAGCTTCTGCATTGCAAATATCGCTGCAAGCCTGTCCATGTTTTCGAATGCGGAATACTCGATTCCGCCGTTCAGCACCGATTCCGCCGCATTGCGGCGGTTCTCGGCGGTTTTGTTCATATCTTTTTCCATAGCGTTTTTAAACCTTTTCGGCAGTATCCGTGTTTCCGGGCACTTTTTGCTTCTCAGCGGCGTCCGCGGATGATATCCTCGAGTTCCTGCGCGTATTCGGCAGTTCTTCCGACAAATACGGCGGTCATCTTTGAAAAGTCGCAGACTGTCGGCAGTATCGCACGAATATCGTCAAGCGTCACGGCATCGATCCTTCGGATAATCTCCTCCTCGGAAAGATATTCCGTGCCCATAAGTTCCGAGCGCCCGATCGCGGAAGAATGCGCCGAAGTGTTCTCGCGCCCAAGCAGATAACCCGTTTTCATTTGGTTTTTGCTGCGCACCAGTTCGTCGGAAGTAATGCCTTTTTTGCAAATCTCGCTGTATTCATCCAGCATCAGCTTCAGCACTTCCGCAGTCTGCTTTTCGCCCGTGCCGGCATACAGCGTGAAGTAACCGCTGTTGCGGTAGAAGGACGGAGCGGAATAAACGGAATATGCCATGCCGCGTTTTTCGCGTATGCTTTGGAACAGGCGTGAACTCATGCTTCCGCCAACGGCATTATTCAGCATATAAAGCGGATACTGCCCGTCGGATTCGGCTGCAAATCCGGGGAAGCCGAGGCAGATATGCGTTTGTTCAACATCCTTTTCAAAAAGGTTGAACGACCTTTCCCCGGCGGGGCTGCCGTAATTGAAATCGTGCTTTTCGGCTTTTCCGGTTATTGTAAAAGCATTTTCAACAAGTTCGCGGAAGCGTGCGGGGTCAAAACAGCCTGCGGCGGATATTACCATGTTATCCGGCTTGTAGAACTGTTTCATATAGCCCGTCAGCGTGTCCCTCGTGAACGCACCGACACTCTCCGCATTGCCGAGAACGGGCATTGCCAGCCTGTCCCCGCTGTAATAGGCTTTGCAAAGCTCTTCATGAGCAAGGTCCTCGGGAGAATCCTCGTTCATTGCGATTTCTTCAAGCACAACGCCCTTTTCGCGCTCGATATCGTCCGGGGTAAGCTTTGAATTGCAGACAAGATCCGCAAGAATGTCAAGCGCGGCGGGAAGATTTTCCTCAAGCACCTTAACATAGAAACAGGTGCATTCCTTTGAAGTGAAGGCGTTCAGATTGCCGCCGACGGAATCAATTTCTTCCGCAATATCGGCCGCAGAGCGGCGATACGTTCCCTTGAAGAGCATATGTTCGATGAAATGCGACACGCCCGCTTCCGCAGGTGTTCTTTCAAAAACGGAACCTGCGCCTATCCAGACTCCGACAGAAACGGAGCGATAGTTTTCCATTGTTTCGCCGACGATGCGCAGCCCGTTTTTCAGTGTTTCACGATAAATCATATTCATTGCCTTTTCCTCTTTCTTGAAAAGGCAATGTGCCGGTTTCAGCGCACATAAACCTCCTCAATCATATATTGTACCGCTTACTGAGCCCGCCGTCAACCCCTTTCCCGATATATAGTCCAAAATATACGGTAAAGCTTTTGAAAATGCTGCCGTCGGCTCGGCAAGCAGGATGTCGCCGCCGTTAGTGTTGCCCTCAGTGCGCTTAAATATGTCTTCCGCGCTGCCCTTTGTGCAGACAAGATCCAAAGTGCAGAGCACCGTTGTGAGTCCAAGCCTTCCCGCCGCGCGGTTGGACACGCCGGAAGCACGGCTGCCGCAATAATAAACCGTCGGGACGGCCGCCGCGCCCAGCACGCTTTCTATGCAGTCAAGCGATTTTTGAATATCCTTCAAAACAAAATCCACCCCTCCGTCCTTTGACGGCGCATAGCCCATGGTTGCGATTTCATGCCCTTGAGCTGCTATTTTTTTGAGCATTGCAGGACTGCGCTCAACCCATTCTCCGCTGACGGCAAAGGTTATGCGCACGCCGCGTTCCTCAAGCACCGCCAATATTTCATCCAATGCGGCGGCATCCCACGTTACGGCACATTCTATCGCAACACACTTCCTGTTGTTTCCGTGATAGATCGGAAAGCCCGATACGCTCGCAGGCTGCGCCCTGTGCGACAGGCTGAGTGCAAAATACAGCCCGAGAATTATTGCCGCAAGCACCGTGTTTACAAGTGCAACCTTCAGGTTTCGTCTTCTCATAAGTTTTCCTCCGCCTTTGATTTCCGCCCGCATGAACAGCAGACGGGCTTTTTACAGAATATGCGGACGGGGGAGGGATATGACTTTTTTCGGACGGGCTGCGGGGGAGAAATATAATTAATATATTCTTGCAAAAAGCTTTATTTTTATTGACAAACCCATGATTTATGAGTATAATAATCTTAACAGGACTCCCCGCACCTCTCGTTGATGTGTCCCAGGGGAGGCATTTTTGTATTCGGGTGAATTTAGTCTATGGATCAAGTGAAAAAGTTCTCAACCTATGATGAACTGCTCAATAAGTTGTGCGACAGAGGATGCATAATTAATAATGCTTCGGCCTGTATTGAAGTATTGAAAAACATAGGATACTATCGTTTATCTGCATACTTCTATCCTTTCATGCAGGAAGATAAGACTTTTGTTGAAAAGCTGTCTTTTGACAAAGTTTATCGCATCTATGAGTTCGATCGTAAACTCCGCAACTTGTTGCTCACCGCACTTGAAGTGATTGAAATCAGTTTGCGGGCTCGACTTGCTCACTTTCATTCAGAAAAATACGGGCCGCAAGGCTACCTTAATGCTTCCAATTTCAACAAAAAGCATCAATCAGCTGTGTTTACGGGCAAGATTAATATCGCAATCAGCAATAATAAAAAGGCTCCGTTTGTCAGGCATTATATTGAAAAGCATGACAGGAATTTCCCCCTGTGGGTTATCTCCGAGTTGTTCACATTCGGTATGCTTTCACGTTTTTACAGTGACCTTAAGACGGCAGATAAAAAAGCTTTTGCAGGTGTCGATTATAAACATATGGTCAGTTGGCTGAAATGCTGCACTGACCTTCGCAATATTTGTGCCCATTACGGCAGACTTTATTGCAGGGTTTTTCCGGCATTACCATCCGGCTTTCAGCTTTCCGAATTTGCCGGCAGCCGACTGTGGGGCGCGGTTCTTTCAGTAAGAGCACTTTATCCGTCAACTTCGGAATGGAACAATGAATTTATGCCCGCCTTAGAAGCATTAATTGAGGCATATAGTGAGGATATAGACCTTTATCACTTAGGCTTTCCAAATGACTGGGAGATCCGGCTCAGAAAATAACCGAATCGCGCACTTACCCCACCGCACAAAATGCGCCGACTCGCGGAGCGA
>FR879674.1 GCA_000435055.1 Clostridium sp. CAG:138
GGCGACGGCATGGGAGGATAGGCAGCTGCCGGATCCCAAAGAAACAGTCGAAAGACTGTTTCTTTTTTTTGTTCCTGTTTTTTAATTGAATTCTGAATACTTTCAAGCGAAGTTTTCATGCGGTTGGGATGCATTTGAAATAAAAAAAGCGATACAGCTCATCTGCCGTACCGCTTTGTGTTTAAATGCTTAGAATAACAGGTAAATACTAACTTTCCGAATTGAAATCGTTTTTATCTGTATCGGGTGCGCAGTCCGAATCATCAAGGCTGCTCATAAGATCAAGCAGACCCGATCCGAATTTGTCCGCAAGCGTATACGGCTGACTTAACGTCTCCTCAGGTGTTGCGGAAACAAGCGAAATGCGCTCACGAACCTTGCGAAGTTCAGCGGAATTCTGCGAAATCTTAAGCAGGGTCGCCGTATTTTGAGCGTCTGTCAGCGCATCGTGAGATCTGCCGATATAGACTTCGCCTATATCCCGCAGTGCACGCACCAACGAAGGCCGATCGTTTCTTCCGTATCCTGCAAGGCGAGCATATTGTGCCTGAAAATCAACCCAATGTGCATGCAGATCCTGCGGAATTATATGCATCAATTCTTTTCCGGCAAGTTCCCTGCTGAGTTGGGTGTAATCAGCCGTGCTCCATGCATAAACAGTGAACTCACCGTCGCCTATCCATGCAAACAGGCTGCTGACCGCTTCGCTTATAAGCGGTGCATCGCGAATATCGCTGTCTTTTATTCCGGTAAGTATTGCGATATTATCGGGGAGTTTTCCATAGGAAGGATGAACATAACTCTTGAATTCACTGACGAATCCGAATTCGTCGTTCAGCATAACCGCGCCGATTTCGATTATCTCTGTTTGGTAAACATTCGGCGCACTTTGCAGCAGCTGCATTTCACCGTGCTGCATTTCAAAATCGATTACTATATGCTTCATGACTCACCTCAACTTCATTTTCAAGTCATTATAACATATATCTGGAACAGAAAACATATATAATCAATCGAAATGCACGAATTGTGCATTTTTATGTACGCAGTGCGTTCCAGTCCTCGCGCATTATGGCATAGGCCTTCAGCCTTTTTCCGTCTGTGTCCGTGTATTCGTCAACGAGCTTCATTCCGTTTTTGACAGCGACGCCGGAGGATGCCGCATTATCGGCCGTCATGTAGGAATAGACCGTGTTGAACGGCGTGTTTTCGAAAATATAATCGCGGCAGCAGCGTGCCGCTTCGGAAGCAAGGCCCATGATGCGCTGCATTGTTATTCAGCAATCGCCGATAAAAGTATCGTTTTCGTCGTTTTGCCCTTTGAGCAGAACCGCTCACAGGCCGAACCCGAAATCTTTATAGCTTTCAAGGTTCCACTCAATCCAAAGGCGAACGCCGTCGCTGTCATAAGGCTCTTCAGAGTGTTTCATCGTTTCGGCATCCGAAAGAATTTCGTACAGTGCATCAAAATCCGCATGAGTGTATTCGCGGAGAATGAGCCGCTTTGTTTGAAGTTCAATAACTGCCTCCAAAATTTATTTTATTAAGTATTTGTTTAAATTCCGAATTCGGCGAGTGCTGCACTTTCCCACTCGGACAGGAATTTGCACTGCTCCGCAGTGTGGAACCAATGTTCACCGGCAGGCATGACTGTGAGCCCGCAATGATTAGCTTTGCAGAAAGCTTCAACAGTGTCGAAAGGAACAACGGCATCATTCTCACCCCAGAGCACTTTTGCATTGAGGCAGGAAAGCGTCGGGGGGTTGTTCCTTGCATACAACAGATAATCATACGACAGCACGGTTCCGTTCGGAACAACGATTTCTCCGACCTCTTTCAGAGTGTCCTCGGATATGTTCGCACTGCGCATCATGTCTGCTATCATGCGCTCCATATTTAAAAGCGGGGAAACAAGCAAACAGCATTCGAGGGATATTCCGCGGGCAGCAAGCAGAGAAAACCATGCGCCGATGCTTACCGCGCGGAGGGCGACACGTTTGTTTTTGCTTCTCAATGAAGAAATAATTCCATGCAGCTCCGGCACGGAATGCCATGGGTCAAAGCGGGCAGAGGAGTTGCCTGCGCGCTCACCGTGCTCCGGAAGATCGACGGCAAGTACCTGCCAACCAAGCGGAACGGCGATGCGTGCAAAACTCTCTGCTTCAAACTTGTTTCCGAATTGTCCGTGTACACACAAAAAAATCTTCTCACTTTCCGCGCCGTAAAGTGCCGCGGGGATGCCTGAATCAGTTTTGAAAACGCGGCATTCAACTGTATTTAAACATTCGTTCACCGTAATCACCTCAGTGCCTGCATTCGGCATGTGCTTTCTCGGGGCTGAGCATTAAGAGAAAGGCGCAGCGGGGGATGCAGGCATTAAAAACTAAACTTGTACAGCCAACCGTGCGGAGGCATCAGAACTTTATCAAAACTTCACTGCCGTCGGCGGACTGAACCTCGACCGCGATCCAACCCGGATGCTTTTTACGCATTTCGAGTATAATCTTCATAAGCTCGGATACTTGAGCGCCGTTCAACTCGTGCATTTTATTTGAGCTTGCAGGCGCATCGGGTTTTTCGTTGTCTGAAAGTGCATCGGCATTTTTAACGGCCTGTTCAAGCTGTTCTTCTTCGTCAAACATATCGAATGACGTTGTATCGTCCAACTCGGCCATGCCGAGACCGTCCGCGTCAATATTTGTATCTGCAACGCATTCTTCATCGGAGGAATTGTGTTTCAGCTCACTTTTAATTGCGCGCTTAACAATTGCCTGTCCTAACTTTCCGAAAATAAGGCGTGACGGAAGCGCAAGGCGGATTTTGTGTCCCGTATTTCCGTCCTTAACATAGATTTTCATAGGTCATGCTCCGAACACCGATTATTCAACGGTTATTTCAACGATATCCCCGTCTGCGGATTCGACTTCAACAAGCTTTCCGATAACGCCGCTGTCGATAAGCGCGATAAGCTCTCCGAAATCGATGCTTTCAAGCGCAGCATTGCCCTTGACCTGAGGCATTCCCATGCCGATGCGCAGTCCGGCCTTAACAAGGGGAATCGGCAGATTGACCTTGACTTTGTCGCCTTCATGGCTGTTGACAATGATTTTAAGCATCATATCGTCAACGCTTTTGCGTTCTTCATCTGCAAGAATAAGCGTCTGAGGCTGCTTTTTTCCGCTCAGCAATTCGTCAACCGTAATTCCGAGAAGCTCTGCAAGTTTGGGCAGAGTCATAACATCCGGACAGGTAATGTCGTTTTCCCACTTGGAAACAGCCTGAGCCGAAACGGCGAGCTTTGCAGCAAGCTCCTCTTGTGTCATGCCGATCCTGCGCCTGTTTTCTGCGATTCTTGATCCGATTGTGTTCATTTGTTTTTCCTCCGAGTGTTGTTTTTGATGAAGGATGCTGCTGCCGGGCAGCGGTGTCCGCAATCCTTATCATGGTGAGATTATAGCACCGTGTTCACGGAAGACGGAAGCGATGAACGGTTGAAATTCGGCATTTCTCTCAACCTATGGTTGCGAAAAGACTAAACTTGCGGTTGAGTCGCCGCAAGTAAGACGATGAATCATGCTAAGTGTCCTTTAATTCCATGCAAACAACCGAAACCCTGGTTCAGGAGAAAACGGCAATTTCGTTCAAAGGAAAGAGCCGAAGTCGAATTTCGCCGATTATGCGGCTGCGGGGAATGATGAATGCCTGCACCTGCTGCGGTGCCAACTCGGAACGATCGTCGGGCAGCACGAGAAAGCAGTCGGTCGGAATCAATTCCGACAGGTCGATTTCGGAATCAAACGGCACGGCATAGTCCGATTCATCCAATAACTTGTTGTCAATATAGATCAACCCGCCGCGAACAGTGAACCGTTCACCAGCAAAAGCAACGATTCTTCCGATTTCGCGGGTGTGGCTGAGTTTGTTCCCTGTTTTGTAAATCACCGAATCGCCGCGGGAAAATCCGAAGACATATTTGCCGACTCTGTCCGCAAGCACGCAATCTCCGGCGACGAAATCACAAAGCCCGCTTTCGGCAATGAAAAACGGGCTGAAGATAACATAAAAAACAAGTGCTGCCGCAAGGGCACAACCGCAGACGGCAGCACATATATCCAACAGACGATATTTAACCGCAGTCGATTTGTTAAAACGCCGGGCAGGCATCAGTATATACTCCCGCCGCGGTCAAGGGGCCAAATTCGGCAGCGCGCCTTGCCGAGAACGTTTTCAATGGGGATTGCGTTTACATCTTCCGCACGGCTGTCATGTGAATTGTTGCGGTTGTCGCCCATCACAAAAACACAGCCCTCGGGCACGGTGTATACGCCGTTAATGCTGCCGACGGAACGAACGCGCATACTCGGACGGATTTTGCCGTACCACTCGCCGGCATATTCGGTTTCGTCAAGCATTTTGCCGTCGATGTAAACAAAGCCGTCGCGTATTTCGATTGTTTCGCCGCCGAAGGCAATGATGCGCTTAACGAAGCATTCGTTTCGGTTCGGAAAGCGAACAATGACAATATCCCCGCGCTGAGGTTCATTGAACCAGTAGCTGACCTTTTCAACAAGCACGCGTTCGCCGTCCATGAGCGTTGTCTGCATGGATTCGCCGTCAACAATGGTGGGCTCAACGATAAAGCTGCGCAGCGCAAGTGCGCCGATAATAACACTTAGCAGCGTCAGCAAAAAGCGAAAGTAGGAAATGTTGCGGTAGCTGCTGTCTTTTTTGTGCAGTTTATCAACTGCATCGGAAAAAAAGCTGTTTTTTCTGCGCGTGCGCTTGTCGGCGCGTGTTTTAGTCGGTTTTTCCTGTTCCTGCTCAATGAGCTTTTCCATATATATTACCAATCCTGTTCAATTTGAGATTTATTTATTCAAGTTCCGATGATCGGGCTGCGGTGTTTGTCCTTACTTCAATCGGGGAGGCTGCCTGCTGTTCCGGCGCCGTCCGCATCGGAAGAAGCCGCTCGGGCGGTGATGCGTTTTGCACTGCGCATGAAATCCATGCGGTCAAGCATGATAACCCTTCCGCAATGCGTGCAGCGTAGTTTAATATCCGCTCCGCAGCGCGTAATTTCCCACTCATTCGCTCCGCAGGCATGGTTCTTTCGCATTTGAACTTTGTCGCCGAGATTGAATTCCGTCAGCATTTGCATGTTCTCCGATCGTTTGGCCGCTGCACGGCGTCCGCAGACTGCCCGCAGGAATCGCCGCAAGCGCCTGCAAGCACTCTCCGCACGGGGTGTCGGTTCGGCTGTTCGTTTTATTATATCACATCTATGCAAAAAATGGAACACGAATCGCGGCAAAGATTTGACATTGGTGAAAAAGAATAGCGGGACGGGCGGCATCCGAACATGCTCTTCGGCTTTCGGCTGAGCTTTAAATGTTTTGCGCACCCTGTCGATCCGAAGACCGACGAGGGTGCGCTATCAATAAGGAGGAGTCCCATATAACATTATTTGCAGTTCGGGGTCAATAATTCATAAAACGGATTATATATTGTTGCCGATAAATTTACTGCGTTGATGGATAACCGGGCTGCTTTTGAAACGGCGTTATTTCCCGGGAAATGGCTGCACCGATATTGAAAATTTGCCCGGCTTAATCAGGTGCGGCTCGCGGGTGCAAGCTTCATAAGCTCAATCGCCTGATCTTTGCCGTCGAAAATCAAAAGCTGAAGACCGACTTCGGGTGTTATCATGCCCGCTTCAACAAGGCGGAAGACGGTATCATTGTTATTGATTACCGAAAATGCGTTTTCTTTAACGACTTTAACGGTGACACGGAACTCGGCGGGCAGGTTCTTCATGCTTTTCACGGCATCGTCAATGGCTTTTATTCTTCCAAGGTCAATGCCCATATCGCCCGTAATCGATGAAAGCTCACGGAAACAGCGTTTCGAAAGCGCGAACTCACGTTCTACTTCAAGCTCCTGACTCACGGCCTTGCGGAATGCAGCATGTATGCTGCGCGCTGCCATACGGGAACGCTTGCTGCTTGCTTCCTGAAGGGCAGCTATCGCAGTGCCGCTTGTGACGCCTGCGTGGGTCATGCCGCGCGCAAATTCGTTTGCACCGGATTCTTCCTTGATGGAATTGCGCATTTCCGAAATGTATTGCAGCATATAAGAAGGAAGCGGAGCCGTGCTGAACCATGTTATGCCGTTCAGGTTATCGCCTGTGTGGACCTCTTTGGACCAGTCGCGCAGGTCGGCGGGATCAAACCCGCTTGCGCCCGTTATCAAAAGCTTGTTGTGACTTGCAAGCAGGGCGTTTTTCATCACGATTTGATCGAGCTTATCGGAATAAATCTGTGCCGTGCAGAACATGTCAACAAAACCGTAACCGAGGCAGCTTCCTTTGCGTTCAAAAAGCGTTGTGACAACAAACGGATATTCGCCGTGTGCGAAATAGCCCTCTTTTTTTACTCGGCGGCTGTCCTCAAGCTTCATTCCGCCCGCAAGCTTGACCATATGAACACGGTGTTTCCCGGCTTTGGAATCGTATTCACGCAGCCAGCATTCGATTAAAAGTATACTTTTTGAAAACGCGGGGGAAATGATTTCGTCCGTTGCGGTGTCAAGCATGAACCCGTCCTCCCGAAGTTCCGCCGCCTGCTTCGGGTAATGCTGCATGAACCAGTCGCGCGTGTGATGCGTGAATTTGAACACGGTGCGGCTGTCCTGAAGGTCACTGCACAGTGGGTCGAACATAACGGTGCGGTTGTCAACGTGCTTTATATACGCTCCGCCGATTCCGCCGTTCGCATCCGGATCAAAGCCGACTTGCTGCACGCTGTACCCGCCGACAAGCAGGTCGTGAGTCAACTTTGCATATTCATCGTCATAGGCGCATCTGAGGTGATTTTCGCGTATTATTCGGGTCATAAGCTCTGCAAGCTCGTCATATTCCCTGCTGTCCGCGCTGATTATCGCCTCCGGCAAGTAATCGATAAGATCCGCCCGAACGTTTTCAACGGTGCTTTGGATTATCGGCGTCACGGGACGCGGCTCGCCGGCATCCTTTTGGGGAATATCGCCCCAATGGTCGCCGCGGTACATTCTTTCGCATCGGTCAAGCCGTGCGCGTTCCGCTGCGTATGCATCGTAATATTCTCTGAAAAGCGTATAAAGCTTTTCCGTTTCTTCCGCTTCGGCGGGCTTCGCCGCTGCCGGCGGAGGAAGTATGATATTGTTCATTTTAAGTATCCTTTCCTGTTTTTCTGTATCGAGAGATGAATTTACAGCCAGCCCGAAGCTCGTTCCGGCACGGAAAGAGGGTCATATGCGCGTGCCTTTTTAACAATCGGCTGCTGACTTCGGCGCGGGCGGCTCATAAGGCCGTAGCGCAAAGCTTCCGGCGCGTGGTCGTTGCCGTCGGCCGCATCTTCGCAATTACATTTGTCATATTGCAAAAGGGGAAGCTGACGAATTAAGTTTTCGCAGGTGCCGAAGCATTGCCACATGGGTTGTTTGCCGTTTTTTTCCGTTTCGAACCGCGGCGCAAGGTATTCGCGGAGGCAGTTCCAGCCCGCGATTCTTGAATTGTCCGCAGGCGTGAGCGGCATTCCGGCGGCCGCAAAAAGTTCTGCAAGCGTTTCGCCTTCAAACCCGCCGTTTGCGGAAAGCACCGCGCCGCGCTTTTGCCACATATCGGGTGATGCAACGGTGTAGGCAATGTTTTCTCCGCGGCTCAGTTCAACGGCGCGTCGTGCAACATCGCCCGCAAGTGTTTGCCGAACATACAGTTCACGATAGGTGAAAACCCTGCCTTCGCCGTCCGCCGCGTGCCAAAGCACGCAGCAGGGGTCGTTATACCCCCAGTCCATCGAACGGAATCGGCGCCACCAATGCGGAATTTCAAACGGGGCAACAACGTGCTTTTCACGCGAAAACTCGCGGAAGTACTGCCCTGCGTGAACATCCCAGTCGCCGTCAAGGTGCGCCCTTCGCAAATCTTCCGGCAGGGCGAGAAGCTGCTTCACATAATTCGGATCGGCATCCATAAGAATCCTGTTGTCATAGATTTTTGCGGGAATGAAATTGTAATCCTCTGCATTTTCACCCTGTTGATACTGTCTGTCGATAAACAACCGCTTCACCCATGCATGGCCGACGTTGCCGGGGTTGCATGTGTAATACATGCGCGGCGAAATATCCGTTCGTGTCGTGCGGTTACAGGTCGTCAAAAAACGCATTTGTTCTTCCGTAAAGTGCGTTGCTTCTTCCATGCCGATGATTGCATATTCCTGCCCCTGATATTGGTAAACATCCTGCGCCGTGTCGCAATAACCGAGTTTGATTCGCGACCCATTGGGGAACCTGAACACGCGCTCGGTTGAATTATAGGGCGCAATGCCGTAAAGCTCCCTTTGCAGAGGAATGATGTGGTTCTCGCGCAGCTCCGGCAGCGTTCGACGCAAAAGCAGAAGGTTCAGTTCGGGATATCGCAGCGCAAGAAGCACAAATTTGCGGCGCATGGCCCAGCTTTTGCCGCCGCCGCGCGCTCCGCCGTAGGCCGTGTGCCTTGCGCGGGAAAGAAAAAATTCACGCTGCCGAGAATTCGGCGTGCCGTGAAGAATAAGCTTCATGCATTCGGTGCATCCTTTCGGTTATGAATTTTTGCAGAGAACCGGCAAAGCCGCGCCGCCGTTCCGCCGCATTTTCGGGGTATGCGTCCTCACCTTCGGGGCAGGGAGGTTTTGCGGGTGAAATTCGGCACGCCCGACGCCGCAGAGCCGCACGAGTGAACGGAGTTCCGATTCATTCGAACGGCTTGCTCGGCAGAAACTCTGTCTGCTTGGAACTGCTCTGCTTCAGATTCCACGGGCTTTGCGTTGGCTTTTTCATATTTTGGGAACCCTGAACAGTTTAAAATCAAAGTTCCCCGGGCAAAGGCAAAATCAGCGCATCCGCACGGCGGAAGGCCGCATTTGCTGCCCTAATAATATTATAACACTCTGCTCTTGCAATCGGCAATTGCAAAAAGACCGAATGCTATACATAAAGCCGTACAGCAGACCTCTTGATTTTTTGATTGAAAAGTGATATGAAAATCGCAATTCGCTTTTTTTAATGCTTTATTTCCGAATGAAAACAGTGTATAATATTATTGTCGCGGGAGCAGGCGAAAGGAATTATAATGGCAAAAACCAATGCCGAAACAAAAATTGCGAACGCCGGCGGCACTGCCGTTGAAACGGGCAAAACTGCCGCACGCGCTGCGGCAGGCAAATACTCCGCACCGCGCCTGAGCAGGCTTGCGCTGAAAGCGCTTGTTGATATGGTCACAAGCGAGGAGCTGAAGCCCTCCGACAGGCTCAGCGCAATCAAAACCATTCTTGATTATGCAGGCAAACAAGCTCCGCCTGAAGATACCGATGCGGAGCTGCGCGTTGTGTTTGACGGGCTTGAAGAAGGGTTCGCGGATTGAGCATAAGCCGAAAAACGTCTAAAAATCAAAGCCGAGCAGCTTTTGATTGAAAGTGCAAAACCGCTTTAACGGCAAACAGCCCGAAGGATGAAATGTCCTTCGGGCTGTCGGTTATTAGATTATAAAATTTATACGGCAGAAGTCTGAAAACAGCTTATCG
>FR879675.1 GCA_000435055.1 Clostridium sp. CAG:138
CTGTTGCATCAAGCAACAGCCGCTTTTCTTTGGCTTAATCCAAGCCCAATTCTTTTTTCAGCAATCGAATACCCTCGGTTACAGCATTCACGCGCTGCGTTCCCATAGCAGCCGCGCACTTCTCAATATCTTCGATCTCCTGTTTTGACAGTCGAAATCCGATTTTCTCGGTGCGCGGGTTATCTGTGGGTCGCCCCTTTTTTTCTCGCCGATAATAATCACGTCCTCTCTTGATTTACGGGGCAAGACATGATGCAATGTAGGCACGAAAGTGCGGCGGCAAGTTCCGCCCCGTTCGTGTGGCAGCTGGTTGCCTTACTTACTTTATTCAATAGGGCTTCCGGCTTTTTCAGTATTTCTTCTTTGCTTTCGCTGTCTTTGATGATTGTCATCACCATGCGGATAACCGTCTTAAATTGATAATCGGTCATACCTTCCGTAGACGGCCCCCGGGGAAAGCCTAACATTGTTTTTCCCGGTTCAAGCGAAGCGGACTCATGCAGAAAGCGTGATTTTTGAGTACGGCAAACAGACCTGCTCGGGTAACCCGTTTTCTGTTGGTTTTTGTGCAGATTAATTATACACAAAAGCAACAAACCGGGCAACCCTTCGTGAGCTGCCCGGTTTTGTTTTTTGACTGTTGCAGCAACCCTTGGCTTTCGGGGCTGAAGCAGCAGTTTCACGCTGTCTTTCGGCTCCGAACGACCGTGCTTGCAGATACGGTTATGCCTGCGCCAATGCTCCTGCGAAGCACGAGAAGCGCATCGAGTGAGTCAACGCATCCGTCTCCGTTAAAATCAATAATGAGTTCATTGCCCTCGGTTTCCAACCCGAGTGCATATCTCATAATCAGCAAAGCATCATATGTTGTGATTTCACCATCGTGGTTCACATCGCCGATCATCCAATAGCACGCCGTAATGGTTCTGTTCTCCGTAACATTGGTGGAATCGCCGTCCCAGCGGTCAAAGATATAGCCGGCGTGTTCGGGCGCGTCGGGAAGTATCGCATCCTGTCCATGTGCGACATAAAGAACAGCAATGGGGTCCCCGTTCCAGCCGTCAATCAGGGTAACTTCATACA
>FR879676.1 GCA_000435055.1 Clostridium sp. CAG:138
GCGTTACGTTCGACCTGCCGGAAGGCTGGACGGTTAAGCACGAAGAAAGTCCCCGCTCCGATCCGGATTTTATGGATTACTGCAATTCTATGGTTGAGAGCGAAGTTCTCTATGATGAAAACGGCAAAATTGCCGGAGCTGTCGGATTCTATCCGTATTCACCCGATGATTATAAAGAGTACGGTGTAAAATCAGTCTACAGCACAGCGGCTCTCGGACGCATCAAGCTTGTTAACTGGGATAATTTTCATCCCGTTGACGGCGATTCATCGAACTGTGAAAGTGCATATACCTCATCAATGCACTGGATTTCATCATGGATGGACGAGCGGGAATTCCACCCCTTCAGCTGTCCTGTTGCTGTATCCTACACCACGAATACTCCCGTTTACGTGGCTGTCGAACTCTCATATGCTTATGAGAACTCGGCAAGTCTTTCCAAGCGCGTTGCAGAGAGCATAAGGTTTGAATAACACTGCTTTCGGTCACTTTTATCGATTGTTAAGGAAACACCCCTGCCGGTCAATACCCGGCGGGGGTGTTTTTCAGAACACAATGTCAGCCGACGGAAGAGGGGCATCCGACTGTTGGCATTGAGCCGATTTTTGAACGATGGCGTTTGCAGGTGAATCTTTTTGAATAAAAACAGAAAAAGGAAAAAGACCGATGCAAGCATCGGTCTTCGGAATCCGGTCAATCGCAGCGATAAACCTTATTTGGCATCATGCTTTTTAGCAAGCTGAGCCTTTTTACGATTGGCTGCGTTCTTATGGATAACGCCCTTGGTGACAGCTTTGTCTACCTTGCTGACTGCGGCGGTGTATGCTTCTTCAATAGCAGCCTCGTCTTTAGACTCCAAAGCCTTGTCAAACTTTTTGATAGCGGTTTTGACTGCGGAGCTGATCATGCGGTTGCGAAGATTCTGCTCGCGGGATACCTTAACGCGCTTCAGTGCTGACTTAATGTTTGCCAAATCGGTTCACCTCCTTTAAATACTCGAACAAAGTTAATTATATCACCATGTTGCGCAAGATGCAAGCCTTTTTTGCAATATATGGAGGTAAAATCAATATATTATGTGTTGAAAGCATTTTTGTTCATAATCCCGCTTTGCATTGTGCAGAATAATTCAGGACAATTGCCGGCAGGTCGGGTTACTGATAAAGCAGGGAGAAGTTTTCGACAGCTTAAAATCCCGATTGCGCGTGAGGCATTTGATTTCAGTCATATTGGGGGCAAAATGGGAATATATACAGATCTTGCAGCGGAAATGCGGGAACTTAACCCGGATATTGAAGGCATTCGCGAAGAGGAGACGAATGATGGTGAAATAAAGATTAAGCGCATTGAGATATTGAGCGATACTGCGGCACAGAAACTCGGCAAAGCGCAGGGCAAATACATCACGCTTGATGCAGAGGCTCTGACGCAGCGTCCGCTTGATTTGTTTGCGCATGTGTCGCAATGCCTGCGGCGCGAGCTTTCAGAGTTAATCCCGCTGCCTGAAACAAAGCTCAAAAGCGGCACTGTGCTTGTTGTCGGCCTCGGCAATCGCGGAGTGACGCCTGATTCCCTCGGCCCGCGTGTTGCAGAGCGGGTTTTTGTAACAAGGCATATCAAGGAGCATATGCCGGAAGCATTTGATTTTGATATTCCGAGTGTGTGCGCAATAGCTCCGGGCGTGTTGGGTGTGACGGGCGTTGAAACGATGGATATTGTGTTCGGCGTTGCGAACAAGGTGAAGCCGGATCTGATAATTGCCGTTGATGCGCTTGCCTCAAGGCGCGCGGCGCGGATAAGCACAACCATACAGCTTTCGGATTCAGGCATAAGCCCGGGTTCCGGGGTCGGCAACACAAGAGCGGATTTGAGCCGCGCAAACCTCGGTGTTCCGGTTATTGCCGTCGGTGTTCCTCTCGTTGTTTATGCGAGTACGATTTCACAGGATACAATAAGTCTCATTGCGGACGAAACGGGGCTTCACGGCGATGAGGAAAGGCTCAGAGAGCTTGCGGAGCAGGTCATTGCAAAGCATATGGGTGATTTTATTGTTACGCCGAAGGATATAGACGTTATCGTTGAGGATATGGCGGGAATAATTGCAAATGCAATAAATTCCGCACTGTTCGGGAATAATCTCGAGCAGGTGCGGAATATGCTTGCGTAACTGATTTAAAAATATCGGCAGGTGCAGCGTCAGACCGACACAGCTCCTGCCGATTCAGTCGGCGTTCGTCAATTCAGCTTTTTAAGCGAGTTTATCATATCCTCATCGGGCGTGATTATCAACGTGCGCTGATTTGTATAGATAACCGAACCGGGTTTTGCACCGCTCGGTTTTTTGACATACCTGCGCTTGGTGTAATCCACCGGAACGGCGGATGAACCGCGCGCCTGCGAGTAGTAAGCGGCAAGTGCAGCCGCTTCTTCGAGGGTTTTCGGAGGTATTTCACCTGCGAAACGGATGATCACATGCGAACCGTGAATGTCTTTGGTGTGCAGCCATGTGTCCTCGGGCGCGGATTGTTTGAACGTCAGCCTATCGTTCTGAGTATTATTCTTGCCGACAAAGATTTCGATGCCGTCGGAGGAAAGATACTTATGCGGGCGTGACGGGGGGAGCTTTGAACCTTTTGCTCCTTTTCCGTTTTTACTCGGTTTGCCGCGTTCCGCTTTGCGGCGGGAGCTGTCGCGTATAAGACCCTGCTCAACAAGTTCCTGTCGAATTTCGTTCAAATCGGATTCGGAAGCGCAGTTTGAAAGATCGCAATGCAGCCCGCGGAGATAGCTCAGTTCGGCCACGGCTGTTTCGCGCTGAACAACGGCTGTTTCGCGTGCAACCTTGCCTTTGCGGTATTGCTTATAATACTTTTGTGCATTATCCGCAGGCGAAACGGAGTTGTCAAGCGGAATGACGATGTATTCCGGAGGATCACGATAATAGTCAAGCACCTTTGCATTTTCGGCGCGCGGCGGAAGCGCGTGAAGGTTTGCCGTCAACAATTCGCCGAAATGCCGAAGTTTCTCAAGTTCCGCTTCGTCGCATATTGCAAGGTTGAATTTCTCGATCTTGCGTTCAAGCCGCTGAACAGCATTGGAAATGACTCGTTCAACGGCCGCCGTTCGCCGCTTAATGCTTTCGTTTTCGGCACGGGAGCGATAGAATTCGTCCGCCGCTGCTCCGAGTGTCGAAAACTCGCGGCATTCAAGCCCGAATGGGCGGAACGGCAGCAGAATTCGCCCGCCGCTCGGAAGCAATGCAATGCAGGGCACGGTTCGCGCATTAAGAAGGTCACGGTAAAAACCCGCAAGGCAATCGGAAACGGTTTCGATTGCATCCGAATGAACGGGGCGCGATTTTGCTTCGGCGGCGCATCTGTCAAAAAGCAGTGCTGCAATTGACGGAGAAAGTCCGAAAAATGCAGCGGAAAGTGCCTTGTCGGGGCGCGGTGCATCCGAAAGCACGTTCAAAAAATCCTCCGCCGCAGCCTTTGCGGGGTCAAGCTTGTCCTGTGCGGGGGGCGCGGAATACTCAAGCTTCGGCAGAATAAGACGCACGCTGCTCATTGACGGCGAAACTCGGCGAACAGCATCCACAATGCGCCCGTTTCCGTCAACAAGTATGATGTTTGAGTGCTTGCCCATAATTTCGCAATGCAGAAAGAAACGAGTGCAGTCACGCAGCTCATTCAAAGCTTCGAATTCGACAACAACGACCCTGTCCGAATTCGGCTGACGAATCGAATTTATCCTTGCGTTAAGCAGGTATTTGCGCAGCAGCATCAGAAAAATCGGTGCATCAACAGGCGAGGCGGGTCTTGCTTCCGTCAGTTGAATGCGGCAATTTTCCGGTGAAGCGGAGATAAGCAGCCTTTCGTTTTTTCCGCAGGAATGAACAACAAAAAGCAGCTCATCCTTTTCGGGCTGCTGAATCTTTTCAACTTTTCCGCCGGCAAGGCATTGAATTTCCGCCACGGAGCGGGCGAGAGTGAGTCCATCCATTTTTTACCTTTTATTTACGGAACCGCTTGGTCACGAACGGTTCCGTAAGTCAAATCCTTTATAATGCGTATTATGCCCTCGAAACATGCGCCCGTAATGCAGGCATGTTCAGCGAACAATGTTGCGGAGCGTGCCGAGTCCCGTGATGCGAACCTCAACCGTGTCGCCGCGCTGCATGGAGCCGATGCCCGAAGGCGTACCCGTTGCAATAATATCGCCCGGCAGCAGTGTCATGCATTGAGTGATGTAACAAATCAGCTTGTCGATACCGTGCATCATGGCGGAAACGGGTGAATGCTGAACGATTTTGCCGTTAAGCAGCGTCGTTATCTCCGCAGTTTCGGGTCTGAACTCCGTTTCGATATACGGCCCTGTCGGGCAGAAAGTATCAAAGCCCTTGCCGCGCGTCCATTGGGGATCGGACTTTTGAATGTCGCGTGCAGTGACGTCGTTAAGGCAGGTATAACCGAAAATGTACTCGGCTGAGCTGCCTTTTTGAACGTTATGTGCCCGTTTGCCGATGACAACGGCAAGCTCGCCTTCGTAATCGAGCCTATGACTGATTTCGGGGTAAATGACGGCCTCCCCGCAGGCAATGACACTTGTTGACGGCTTCAAAAAAAGCAGCGGTTCCGGGGGAAACCCTTCGCCCATTTCATCCGCATGGGCGCGATAATTCTTTCCGACGGCAACGATTTTCGAAGGTTCGCACGGTGCATCGAAAATAACGCTGTCGGCAGCATATTCATCTCCGGTAAAATGCAGCCCGTCATACGGTTCTGCCGAGAGCCTTTTTATGCTCAGTCCGTCAAGTACGCCGTAGAAGGTTTCGGCTTCGGGCTTTAAGCGAAAGCGAACAATTTTCATATCAAAATTCTCCTGAAGCAATTAATGAGCGGTCAATTAACCAAAGGCGGCAGTTGCCCGCCGCCGATGAATTTCGATGTTTGTTTTTGTTATGCCGTTTTTCCTTCCGGCTCGGAGGGCTTAAGTACAAGAATCGGTTCTGAATGCTTAAGAACGGCATCCTTGGTGATTATGACCTTTGCAACGTCCTCACGGGAAGGAATTTCATACATTACGGGGAGCATGATGTCTTCAAGAATTGCACGCAGTCCTCTTGCGCCCGTGTTGCGGAGGATGGTAAGATGTGCAATTTCTTTAAGTGCATCTTCGTCGAATTCAAGTTCAACATTATCCATTTCGAAAAGGCGCATGTATTGCTTTACAAGCGCATTTTTGGGCTGGGTAAGGATGCTTATCATCGCTTCCTCGGTAAGCTGTTCAAGCGTCACAATTATTGGAACCCTGCCGATGAATTCGGGAATGAGTCCGAACTTAAGCAGATCCTCGGGCAGGATGTCCTTAAGGGTTTCGCCGATATCCTTTTTGATATTGGAGCGAATATCCGCACCGAATCCCATGTTCTTTTTGCCCGTGCGTTTTTGAATAATGTTTTCAATTCCCGCAAATGCGCCGCCGCAGATGAACAGGATATTTGTTGTGTCTATCTGAATGAACTCCTGATGCGGGTGCTTCCTGCCGCCCTGCGGGGGGACGGAGGCAACGGTGCCTTCAAGAATTTTCAGCAAAGCCTGCTGAACACCCTCGCCCGATACATCGCGTGTAATGGACGGGTTTTCGCTCTTGCGGGCAATTTTATCGATTTCATCGATGTATATAATGCCTTTTTGTGCGCGCTCAACATCATAGTCGCAGGCTTGCAGAAGCTTGAGCAGAATGTTTTCAACATCCTCGCCGACATAACCCGCTTCCGTGAGTGCGGTTGCATCCGCAACGGCAAACGGAACGTCAAGCACCTTTGCAAGCGTTTCCGCAAGCAGGGTTTTGCCGCAGCCGGTCGGTCCGAGCATGACGATATTGCTCTTGCCGAGTTCGGCATCCGTCTTTGTTTCCTTGGCATAAATGCGTTTGTAGTGGTTATATACCGCAACAGCAAGTGCGCGCTTTGCATGATCCTGGCCGATAACGTAATCGTTGAGGGTTTTTACGATGTCAACGGGTTTCGGCAGTTCGTGCGGAGCTTCCGCCGTATCCGTATCGGCAAGGGCAGGCTCCTCTTCAAGAATTTCCCGGCAGAGCTGAATGCATTCGTTGCAAATGTAAACGCCCGGGCCGGCAAGGATACGATCTACCTCATCGCGGCTTTTTCCGCAAAAAGAGCATTTGATTGTATCGTTGTCACTGTGTTTTGCCATTCTGATTAATATTCTCCTACGAAACGCCTGAAAAAACAGGCGTGTTATTTCAGGGGGTATGCTGAATAATCAAATCAGCATTTATTCCGAAAAGCTCCGATTAAACCTTCAGCTACTGCATGAAAGACCGTTTCGTCCGAGCCTGCTTCGGCTTAACGCAAAATCAATATGAGCATTCCGCATTGAACAGCGGCTGCGGCCGCAAAAAATGATTTTATCTCTTGGGCTGAACGATTTCGTCGATAATCCCGTATGCAAGAGCTTCGTCGGCGGTCATATAGTTGTCGCGCTCGGTGTCAAGTTCAATGCGGGAAACGGGCTGGCCGGTGCGCGCGGCAAGTATAGCATTCAGCTTTTTGCGAATGCGCAGGATCTGTTCGGCATGAATCTTAATATCCGATGCCTGCCCCTGTGCGCCGCCGGAGGGCTGATGTATCATGATCTCACTGTTGGGCAGGGAGCGGCGCTTACCCTTTGCGCCCGCAGCAAGCAGGAATGCGCCCATGGAAGCGGCCATTCCGATGCAGATCGTGGAAACTTCGCAGCGAATATACTGCATGGTATCGTAAATTGCCATGCCGGCGGAAACGCTGCCGCCCGGACTGTTGATGTAAAGATAAATGTCCTTGTCGGGGTCATCCGCTTCAAGGAAGAGCATCTGCGCAATGATGAGGTTGGCGGTGTCGTCATCCACAACGCCGCCCAAAAAGATGATGCGGTCCTTCAGCAGACGGGAATAAATGTCGTATGACCTTTCGCCTTTGTTGGTTTGTTCAACAACGATGGGAATTAAGCTGCTCATGTTGACCTCCGAAATAAAAGTTTTTTGTGCGGTGCACGGGCCGACCGTGTGCGCCGAGTTGAAAGAGTTACTTCGCACGAAACAAGCATTTGCGGCAGATGCGGCAGATGCAAGTATCATGCTCAGGTTTTAAAAGGCTCCCGCAAATGCCCGAAAACTGTCGGTTGAAGTCAACCGACCGATGTTTTCCGTATCCCCGGGAGCCGAAAAAGCTGTGTTCCGTCCGCTTCGGCAATGGAATTGAATCATCCGCCGACCGAAGCGGACGCTTTGTTCCGCGTAAAGGATTTATTCCGCTGCGGGTGCTTCTTCCGCGGGAGCTGCTGCGGGAACAACGGCGTTTGCAACAAGCATTTTGACTGCGGCGTTGTAAAGCGCGGATACGGCATATTTCATGCGGTTGTCCTTAAGTTCGGCATCGATTTTTTCGTCATCCCAATGCTGCTGCTTTGCAGTGTCGCTCATTGCGATAACCTCGCGGAAATCCTCGTCGGTGGGCTCGAGTTTTTCCGCATCGATGATTGCCATCATAACGTACTGGGACTTAAGCTGACGCTGAGCGGCCTGCTCATAATCCTTGCGCATATCTTCAATGGAAAGGTGTGCGTATTCAAGGTAGCTCTTGAGATCTGCGCCGAAGGACTGAAGCTGTTTGTCGAACCTGTCGATCTGCATGTCAACCTCTGCGGAGACGATATCGCCGTGAATTTCAACTTCCGCATTGTCGATGACTTTCTGAAGGATGAGGTCGGTGCGCTCGTTCTTTGCTCTTTCGGCGGCGCGCTTTTCAAGATCGCCGCGAACGTAAGCGGTGTATTCGTCAACGGTGGAGCATTCTGAAATATCCTGAACGAATTCATCATTCAGTTCGGGAACGTTTTCTTCGGTGATTGCGTGAACCTTGACCTTGAAAACAACGGGCTTGCCCGCAAGGTTTTCCGCATGGTAATCCTCGGGGAAGGTGACGTTGATGTCACGCTCGTCGCCGATGTTCATGCCGACCATCTGCTCTTCAAATCCGGGAATGAAGGAGCCGGAACCGATTTTGAGCTTATAGCCTTCGGCAGTGCCGCCTTCGAACTGCTCATCGCCCATGAATCCCGCAAAATCGAGGGTTACGATATCGCCCTGACGAACGGGACGATCCTCAACGGCTGCTTCGGTCGCCATCTCGTTGAGCTTTTTCTGAATCTCTGCGGAAACTTCTTCGTCCGTAACATTATATTCAATAACGGGTGCTTCTATTCCCTTGTATTGGCCGAGTTTGACCGTCGGGTGGAGAACAACTTCCGCGGTGAAGCTGACGCCGTCCTGCTCGGATACTTCGGTGAACTCAATGTTCGGCTGAATCTCGGGCACGAGATTGTGTTCGGCAAGCGCATCGGAATAAACGCTTTGAACGAGTGAATCGAATTCCTCATCCCAAAAAACGTTCACGCCGTAGGTTGCTTCAATAACCTTGCGGGGCACTTTGCCCTTGCGGAAACCGGGAATGTTGTAATGTGCACCGGTCCTGCGGTACGCACTTTCCAATGCTCTGCGGTAATCCTCTGCGGGGATTTTGAGGCTGAGCTTGACTTTGCCGTTTTCAATGTTTGTGAGTTCTGACATATAATCCTCCAAATATATCTGCATCGGTACTTATGTCCGATTAGTGTGCCGAGAAAACGCCGATTAAAATTTTTGCAGCAATGCCCGCAAAGCAGAGCTTCTGCGCCGCAAAAAAGACTTTTCCGGCTTTTTCCTGAGGGATAGCATCCAAGCAAACGCTCAATGCAGCAAAAAAACGCACCGCATATGAAGCGTCCCGGGCAGTATCCACAATGATTTATTATAACACAGGGTGATGCGGCTGTAAATGATTGACAACCATAATATACCGCAACGGTCGTGTTTTTTCAAGTCTTTTTTATCAAAATCGGAATCGTTTCACAATTTTTGCGCAAAAATACATAATATAAATAAAAAACAAGCAAAAAAACGGCGGGGTGAACATAAACCACCCCTGCCGAAGTGCGGCACTGCCGCTGTGCCGTATGGTACTGCGGCGTTGCCGTGTCATTGAGCCGGTTTTTGCACACCGTTCACGTCGATAAGGGTTTCGCCGTCCAAAAGCAGGTCACTGACGGTAACAAAGCTGTATCCCTGAGCAAGTGCGGACTCAATAAGTGTCGGAAGATACTGCTCTATCTTATAGCCGTTGTTGTGGCAGAGAATGATCGAACCGTCCGAAAGCTTCGGAAGCACGGTGTCAAGAATCGTCTGCGCGGAACGCTCGGGTTTCCAGTCAACGGTGTCAATATTCCACTGAATGACCTCGTAACCCGCTTCACGAACGGTTTTAATAACTCTGTCGTCATATTCGCCGTAAGGCGCACGGAAAAGCTTTGTTCGCCTGCCGATGATGGGTTCAAGCAGATTGTCGAACTGTGAAAGTTCACTTTTCATTTGCTCGGGCGAAAGTTTGCTCATGTGCGGATGGGTGAGGGAGTGATTGCCGATTTCGTGACCGGCATCGGAAATTGCCTTCACCTTGTCGGGGTAGTCGTTCACCCAGAAGCCGCAAAGGAAGAAAGTTGCCTTGATATCGTATTCCTTCAGGGTATCAAGAATAAAGTCCGTTTTGTCATCCTCCCATGCAGCGTCGATTGTAAGCGCGATGCGCTTGTCGCTCCGCGAAACGCTGTAAACGGGCAGCTCCTTCATCAACCCCGCAAGCACTTCAAGTTCATACTGTTCAACACCGCTGCCCGCTGCCGAACCCGGCAGATTAAGGTTAGACTGCGGTTTGCCTCCGGTCGGACGGTCGGGTTCGGCGCCGCTGTCCCTGCCGGAAAAGACCGCAAATGCAATTGCGGCAACAATGACAAGCAGCACCGTCGCCGCCCAGATGAGGGTTTTTTTGGATATTACCATTATTTTCATTGCAGATCCTCCGTCTGATTGATTGTTTCCGTTTTGATTATATGAAGCGGACCGTCGGAAACATTCCGAACGGCGCGAAATTTGCGGCCGCGGCACGGATTTGCGTAATTTGCATAAACGGAACAAAGCGGAGAAAAGCTAAATCGGGAAAGGCCGAACAAAACGTTCTCTGCGTAAAATCCGACGCTTGCGGATGCATTGGGCGAAACGGCACGGAACGGTGTCAGTTCGGAAAAACGGAAAACACGAATGAATCAGGGAGCGGAGAAGCTTATGAAACCCGAATCAAATAACGAATCAAGTAATTATGAAAGCGACCGGGGCGGGGAAGGCATTCGCGGCAGGTTGGAGCGTTTCTTTGCCTTTGACAGGCACGATATGCGATATGAACTCACCGAACGTGAGGCGGGGGAGCCGAAAAGCTTCGGCGGCTGGAAGGATATTGCACCGCAGGGGGAACCCGATTTTCGTCCCGTGCCTGCGGATATAAACGCTGCGGAAGCGGAGCTTCGGAATGTGTTCCGTGCAGATATAAACACCGATGTTATCTTCCGCCGACTCAATATTGCGGGGAAAACATCCGCATTGATTGTGTATATGAACGGAATGGCAAGCGATGAAACGATTGCGGATTTCATAATGCGTCCGTTGATGACGGCAAAGCAGGATGCGGATACAAGCAGCGAAGGCATAATCAATAATATCCTGCAAGTCAGCGAAATAGGTACGGAAAGTGATCTTAACCTTGTTATAACGGCAATAACGGACGGTAAAGCCGCCCTTTTCGTGCAGGGTGCATCCGAAGCAATTATTCCGGAGACCCGCGGGTTTGAAAAACGCAGCGTTTCAACAACGGATAATGAAAAAATCGTGCGCGGACCGAAGGAAGGATTCACGGAGAACCTGAGAACGAACATAACGCTTGTCAGACGAATCATTCATTCGGATGATCTTGTTGTTGAGTTTCGTCCCGCCGGGTGCGATAACAATATAAGAATTGCCGTTATGTATCGGGACGGCGTCGCGAACCGCACACTTATCGAGGAAGTTAAACGGCGGCTGGCGAAGGTGAACGCGCGCACAATCATAGATACCGGGATGCTTGACCAGCTTATTGAGGGTGACGGCTTCTCGCCGATTCCGCAAACACTCGCAACCGAGAGGCCGGACAGGGTCGCATCCTTCATAATGCAGGGCGCGGTTTCAATAATTGCGGACGGAAGCCCGTTCGCGCTTATCATGCCGATAACGCTTTCCGCGCTCATGAACAGTCCGGAGGATATTTACATGCGGAAGCCTCTCGGAACACTTCTGCGCATCGTGCGTTATGCGGGAGTTCTGATTTCGCTTTTGCTGCCGGGATACTTTGTTGCGCTTGCGCTGTATCATCAGGGGCTGCTTTCAACGGAAGTGCTGAGCACCGTCATACAGTCGCGAAAGATGGTTTTTGAACCGCTCCCGTTTGAAATGCTGCTGCTGCTTTTTGTTTTTCAGTTGATAAGGGAAGCGGGAATGCGCGTTCCCGGCAGCATCGGGCAGGCGATCGGCGTAATCGGCGGATTGATACTCGGGCAGGCGGCGGTGGCAGCGAATCTTGCAAGCTCCGTAATGCTCATCATCGTTGCCCTGTCGGGACTCGGAAACTTCTGCGTTCCGGATTATTCAACACAAATCGCTGCATCGTATTTCCGCATCGCGTTCGTAATTGCGGCGTGGCTCGGGGGGCTGCTCGGACTTGCGGCGGCACTGGTTGTGTTTACGGCGTACCTTGCAAACATGAAATCGTTCGGCGTTCCGTTCCTTGCGCCTTTTGCACCGAAAACGCTCTCGAAACGGCCGTTCGTTATTCGCGGAAAACTCGGAATGCATCACAGAGCGGAGGATTACATGAATACGCACGGAGATACGCTGCCCAAACAGGAAGGAAAATCATGAAAAATTTTTTGAAACGCTGTTTTAAATGCGTGGATAAGCGCATGAGCCCGAATCAGGGTTTTGCCGTTAAGCGGAAATTCAAAAACCGGCTTTCGAAAACGGTTTTCGGGAGGGGCTTATGAATCTCAGAGAAGGGCGCATCGGTGTTCGCGAGGGCATATCGATTGCGGCAATTGCAATGTGTACGAGCGGGTTATTCGCGTTTGACACAAAAAATACCTGCGCCTGCGGCAGTGCGGCTTATATCACGCTTCCTGCCGGCGGAATCATTGCAATCGTTTTTTTTATCATCGTGCTTGCGGCAATGCGGCGCAGCGGGGCAAAAAATCTTTCGGAACTCATTCTGTCCGCATTCGGAGGAACGATCGGTACGGCGGTCACACTTGTGCTGATGCTTTGCCTGCTCGCTGCGGCATACTCGCCGCTCAGCGGGTTCATCCAAGCGATGCACGGCTTGTTTTTCGACGGCATCGGCTACGGCAAACTTGCAATGTATGTGCTTCCGACGGTGCTTTTTGTTGCATGGCTCGGTTTTGAAACCATAGGACGGACGGCAAAATGCTTCGCTTTGCTGCTGCTGATTGTGCTTGCTGTTTCGATTCTGACGGCATCAAGTGAGTTTGAAACATACAGATTGTATCCGTTCCCGGGCAGCAATATCGGGTTGTTGACACGGCAGGCTTTTTCGCAGTCGGGTGCGTTCCTGCCGGCTCTGCTGTCGCTTTTGATAACATGTACCGGCCTTCAGGGAACGCATCACGCGAAAAAAGCAGGAGTCATTGCCGCCTTAATCTCCGCTGCCGTCTGCGCGGCTGCACAACTTGCGGTAAGCCTTGCGTTCACTTACACGGAGCTCGGCGATCTTTTTATGCCGCTGTTCAGAATCAACAACCTTAAGAGTCTTGAAACGCATTTGCTGCGCATGGATAAACTTGCACACATTGCGTGGCTCACCGGCGGCATGCTGACGGGTTCGTTCTATATTTATTCGGCTTCGCTGCTGTTTTCGCAGGTTTTCGGCGTTCGTGATATTCGGCCGGTGCTGAGTTCGAACGTTCTGCTTGTCGGACTGCTGATAATCATTGATTTTGAAGGAATTATGCGCTTTCTTCCCGACCCTCGTGCGGCGAATGCCGAGTACGGCTTCATCTTCATTGCCGTGCCGACTGTGCTTGCGGCTTTCATCGGAGCCGTTTCGGCGAAAAAACGGAGAAAACATTCCTGAATTTTACATTAACATAAAAAGAAACGGAGAAAAACTGATGAAACAAACTCAGCGGCACGAAGATAAACAAAAATCACTGTTGCGCACTGCGGCATTGACGGCTTTGACTGCGGCAGTTTGCACGGCATTGCTTCCGCTCTGCGGCTGCCTCAATCCGGTGAGCCTTGATAACTACGGTTATGTTGTTACGGTTGGTGCTGACATAGGTCAAAAAGAGAAATATGAGGTGATTCTTGAGCTCCAGAGGGAAAGTTCAAATGCCTCCGATGAGAATGAAGGCGGCGCGATAGTCCTTTCGGTGGAGGCCGAAAACCTTTTTGATGCGATAAACAAAATAAGCTACGGTGTGCCGTACGAACTGAGCTTTACCAGAACGCATGTTTTCGTTTTTGGTGAGGAGCTTGCAAGAAAAGGCATGATACCGGATTTTTTGGGACTTTCGTTTGACACACTGCGAATACGAACCTCCGCAATGGTTCAGGTGACGCATTGCAGCGTTCGTGAATACCTCGGCGGTCTGAGTGCAAACAATAACGCGAACCTTTCAACATTGCAGGACGACATGATTAACGATGCGCGCAAAACAGGGCGCGTTGCGGTGATAAATGCTGCGCGCTGCTTTGAAGCGTGCAGCGGCGGAAGGTTTGATCCCGTGCTGCCAATGGGCTTTTACGATCCGAAAGTTGTTACGGATACAAAACAGAAAAATACTGCGACCGAGGGTGAAAATCCTTTGGCGGATGCCGAGAAGGGCGCAAGGCTGGGCGGAATGCAGGGGCTTACAATGTGCGCCGCGCTGTTCGACGGATGGGTTATGAAAGGGTGGCTTGATGCGGATGACACTCAGTTCATGAATATCGGAAAGGGCGATTTCGAATCGGGAACAATAATGTATGATTACGGTGAGCCTGACGGTGCGGAGCGTGCAGCGCTGATTGCAAAACTTGAAAAAAAACGCATTTCGGTCAATGTTGACGGTGCCCCCTCCGCAAAAGCGGAATATGAAATCTCGCTGACTGTCGGACAGGATAAGTCGGGCAGAATCGGAAGGGAATGGCGAAGCGGAATGCAGCAGAAACTGGAACGGTATTTTGAAACCGAGCTTGCGCGAGTGTTCAAACTTTGCCGCGACTGCGGCTGCGATGCAATGGGGTTCGGAAGATATGCGTCAAAAAAATTCGGCAGCGTGGAGTCGTGGGAAAATCTAAACTGGAAATCCATCTATCCGGAGCTCGATGCGCAATTTATTGTCAAATTGACACTGGATGACGAATACATTGCCGAAACAAGACAATAACAGCCTCTCGAATTTTGTTGAAAAGGAGAAAAAACATGATTTGGATTCCTGCCGCGGTATGCGCAGCTTATAACATTGCATACATCGTTCATTGTCTCAAATTTAAACGTTTTCGTGCTGCCGTCGGAATGGCTCTGCTTGCAGCGGCAGTTGCGGCGGCTGTCATTTCGATTCAACTGAGCAGACTGTAAAATACTTTTTAATAATGCGGAACGGCCGCGCTGCGTATGTTCACGTGACGTGAATACATGCGGCATGTATTCACGTTGTGTTAAGAAGAGGGGATATCGGTCCCCTTTTCTCTTTTTAACATTCAATTTTGATTTATATTCTTCACAGCTATTGAATTTACGTTCGATTTGGGTTATATTTATTGCATCCAAAAATACGGGAGGCTGTTATGTGGTCTGAATTTAAAAAGTTTGCATTCAAAGGCAACGTGATGGATATGGCAGTCGGTGTTATGATAGGCGCCGCATTTAACGGAATAGTAAGTTCAATTGTCAACGATGTCTTCATGCCTTTGTTCGGACTGATTTTTGACACAACCGATCTCGGCACGAAATTCATCGTCCTCAAAGGCGTTGAAGGCGTTGATCTTGCCGGAATGACGGCGGCGGATGCTGCCGCGGCCGGCGCAACCGTGCTCAGCTACGGCAAATTCCTTGCGTCAATAATCAACTTTTTCATTATCGCACTTGTAATCTTCTTTATGGTCAAGCTCATTAACAAGCTTAAGGAACTCGGCAAAAAACCCGAGGAAGCGGAGCCTGCAAAAGAGCCCAGAATTTGTCCTTACTGCAAGATGGAAATTGCGGATGATGCCGTTCGCTGCCCGCATTGCACCAGCGTTCTCGATGCCGAACCCACCGAAAAAAGTCGGATTTAAACACCGATTGATTCGGGTTCGACAGTTTATTTAAAATGATTCAGGAGAAAACAATGAGTTTATATTCACAGTGGCAGGAGCTTATAAATGCTCACACAAGCGAGGCGGAGCTTCGCAGGTTTTGGGACGGCTATTTTAAGGCGGAGACTGAAGCATACAAAAAAATTCTTTCCGCACACAAAGCGGAGTATGCAGGCCGCGAAGAGGAGCTTGCGCAATTTTTCGGAATGCCCGCCGAAATCTTTATCGGCTTTATCGACGGCATCAACACAAGCCTTCGCAGCGAGTTGCCCCTTGAAGAAATTGAAAAGGATACGGAAATCAAGCTCGATATCGACTTTGAAAAGCTTTACTTCAACATGCATGAAGCAAAGGCCGATTGGCTGTACAATCTTCGCGAATGGGACGGCGTGCTTTCTTCGGAACGCCGCCGCGAGATAACAAAACAGTGGCGTGAATCCAAACAGTTCAGAAACACCGAAAAGAAAATCGGTCCGAATGATCCGTGTCCCTGCGGCAGCGGCAAAAAATACAAAAAATGCTGCGGAAAAATTGCGGAATAATCCTTTGGTAAGCTGCACGGAATGCATGAACGACCATGCGTTTCGGCAGCGTTGAAAACGATCATAAAACAAACAATGAGCAACTATATTTATTCCGCCCCGACGGGTGACGGCTGGCTGAACCTTGCAAGGGACGGCTATTTCCTTGAGAACAACAAAAAAGGCGATGTTATTCTATACTTCTATGTAAACAAAAATGCCGTTATTATCGGCAGAAACCAAAATGCATGGAAGGAATGCAGCATTGCAAACATGGATGCGGACGGTGTTCAGCTTGTGCGCAGGCATTCCGGCGGCGGCGCAGTCTTTCATGATAACGGCAATCTTAATTTTTCGTTCATCACGGATGAAAAACACTATGATTTAAACCGACAGATGCGGGTTATTTTGAATGCTGTTTCAAAACTCGGCCTTAAGGCGGAACTGTCCGGGCGCAACGATATTACCGTTGACGGCAAAAAATTCTCGGGCAATGCGTTCAGCCTTGCAAAGGGCAATCGTTCACATCACGGAACGATACTGGTGAACGCCGACTTGACGAAGCTTTCAAATTATCTTTGCGTTTCAAAGGAAAAAATGCGCTCAAAGGGCATTGATTCCGTGCGTGCACGCGTGTGCAATATTTGCGAGCTTTCAAGCGGACTCACGGTGGAGGCGATGCGCAGACTCGTTATCGAGAGCTTTATTGAAGAATACGGCGCGGCGAGTGAGTATGTTTTTGACGGAACGGCACTTGCGGAAGTTGAGGAAAGGCGCGAAAGGCTTGCCTCATGGGAGTGGCGTTTCGGAAAAACTCCGCAGTTTGATTTTGAAACCGACAAGCGTTTTTCGTTCGGAGATACTCAGATTTATTTTAATTTGCGCGACGGCGTTATTCGCGAAACGAAAGTCTATTCCGATTGTCTCGATACCGAGCTGACAACGGAGATTGAAAACGCATTGACGGGAGTGCATTTCCGCAAGGAAGAAATTAAAGCTGCGCTTTCGAAAATGAAAGACCAAAGCATTGCGGCAGAACTCGCAGAGCATTTCTGTTCGCTGGACATTTAAAAAACTCGGGGCAGCTTTTGAAGGATGAACCAACTTTCTTCAAAAACTGCCGCATTCGACGATTCTCGGAAACACAGATTCAACAATTACAGAATATTCACTTTTCAACCGGCAACATTATTTCTTTATCAAACCCACCCAAAGAATACTCCATCAGGTAAATACGGACTCGGTGTCGCTTCTGCAAAAGTCGACTGATTTGTATTCACGCATAAACGGCACGCTCCGTTCATTACAAACAAAATCAGTGATTCAATTTCACGGAAAAGAGGTACAATATGAAACTTTATCGACTTAAACTCACAAGAACCCTCGCAAACGGCGTAACCGGCGAAAGAACCGTCGGATATTTCCGCACCGAGGCCGATTGCGAAAACGCAATTCCGGAAGCAAAGAACAATTTCAACATCGGAGAAGACTGCGGCAAGTTTTCAATTCAGGAACGTGACTTTGAAACATCCCGCGACGAAAGCCTTGTTACCGAAGTTTGCGAAGGAAGATGCAGCATTGATGCAAAGGTGCTCGCAGATGTTCTTTTTGAAAGCATGGACGAGCTGATGCACTATGCAATCAAAATCGCCGAAGAAACGGAAGATGAGAAAGGCAGTTTCGAGTTTGCTGCTGCGACATTCAAAATCAACGAAGTAAGCAAGCCCGATGATTTCCCCGGAACGGCTTTTGACAGCGACGGTGCACCGCTTGCAGTCAACAGCTCCGAAAAATAGTTTTCGGGAATGACGGGTGAGCGTCAATTTCGCTTTCAAGCTTCCGCACTGCCTTTGACGGACGCTGCGGAATGAATTGAATTAAACTGAATAAAAAACAAAGAAAGACGCGGTACCGCCCGCGTCTATCTTTGTCGAGGCATATGAAGAAAGAGAAAATGAGTGTTCTCCATGCCGCCGCAGAGAGGCAAATCCGCGGCGCGGCACGTCACGGAAGTCGATTGAATCGGAGCGGCAAAAAAGCGGACTGCACAGCTTGAACACAACGTTAACTGGAGGAAAAACGGAGTAAACACTGCCGCTCCGAAAATCGACCTCACTAATATAACGAATAAGGACGCAAAACGGTTCACATTTTTCGAAAAAAAGTTTATAATAAGCTCATGAACACAAAAATACAGGAAAAATTGAAGCTGCTGCCCGATAAACCCGGCGTGTACAAAATGTTTAATGCGCAGGGCGAGCTTATTTATGTCGGAAAAGCCGTGAACCTGAAAAACCGCGTCCGGCAGTATTTTCAATCCCCAAAAAACCACTCCGCAAAGGTTCGGGCAATGGTTTCAAACATCTGTGACTTTGATTTTGTAATCGTTACAAATGAGACGGAGGCTTTGAATCTTGAGAGTAATCTAATAAAGCAGAACATGCCTTATTATAATATTCTGCTCAAGGACGACAAGCATTTTCCGTATATCAGAATTGATTTTCGGCAGGATTTCCCGCGGGTTGAAATCGTCCGACGCTATAAAAGGGACGGAGCAAAGTATTTCGGCCCGTACCTGAGCTCATTTATGCTGCGCGAATCAATTGAAGCCGTTCGCGAGAACTTTCCGGTGCGTCAGTGCAAACACGATATCGGCAGAATGATCGCCCGCGGCGAACGTCCCTGCCTGATGTACCATGTTGGCAAATGCTGCGCACCGTGCACGGGAAAGGTCACGCGGGAACAGTATCATGAGCTGTTGAACGAAGTTGCCGCGCTGTTTGAAGGCAATTGCAAGCCGTATATTGCAAAACTGACGGAGCAGATGCAGAAGGAATCCCAAAATCTGAACTTCGAAAAGGCCGCACAGCTGCGAGACAGGATTCGCGCAATAAAAAGCGTTTCCGAAAAACAGATAGCCTCATCCGCAACAGATAAATGCTATGATGTATTTGCTCTTGCAAGGGATGAATTGGGCACGCTTGCCTACGGGCTCTTTGTTCGCGGAGGGAACGTTATCAGCGCGGAGGGATACAAAATAGAGGCGGAAGATGAAAGTTTTTCAGAGATTATCGAGCAGTTTTTGCTTCAGTTCTATCATGATGCAGGCGATATGCCGCATGAAATAAATGTTGCCGATGAGCCGCAGGAATGTGAGCAGCTTGAAGCTTTCCTTTCTCAAAAATGCGGCCATTCCGTTAAAATACGTGTGCCGAAACGCGGAGAGAAGCTTAAGCAATGTGAGCTTGCAAAGATGAATGCCGCGCAGACCCTTGCAAGGAGCCGTGAACTTGCGCATCGCGAGTGGGAACGCACCGAGGGGGCATTGGCCGAGCTTTGCCGCATTATCGGCATCGGTATGCTGCCGCATCGCATGGAGTGCTTTGACAACTCCCATTTTCAGGGCAGGGACACCGTTGGCTCAATGGTTGTATTCATCAACGGAAAACCGGAAAAAAGCCTGTACCGCCGCTTTAAAACAAAGCAGGACACGGCCGGGGACGATTACCTTGCCATGCGTGAACACCTTTCGAGACGGTTCGAACGAACGCTTGCGGGTGACGAAAAGTTTGCCGAGCTGCCGGATCTGTTGGTTGTGGACGGCGGCAGGGGGCAGCTCAATGTTGCGCTTGAGGTTTTGGACGAATACGGACTGTCATATATTCCCGCAATAGGTCTTGCCGAAAAAAATGAGGAAATAAT
This sequence comes from Clostridium sp. CAG:138, assembly GCA_000435055.1. GTDB lineage: Bacteria > Bacillota > Clostridia > Christensenellales > CAG-138 > PeH17. The sequence continues at coordinate 19,539 of FR879676.1, forward strand.
TCTGCCCGACAGGGAGGAACCCGTCGTTCTTCCGCGGAGCAGCCCCGCACTGCAAATTTTGCAGCGTATCAGGGATGAGGCGCACCGATTTGCGATTACCTATCACCGCAGCGTGCGTGCAAAAAATTCGCTTTATTCGCGATTGGACGAAATCGAGGGCATAGGTGACAAGCGCAAGCGCGTTCTGTATGAAAAATTCGTCACAATAGACGCTGTTTCGGCAGCCGAAATCGATGAGCTGCGCGCCGTTCCGGGGATGAATATCCGCGCGGCACAGGCCGTTTATGATTTTTTCCATCCCGACGGATCCGCCGGCGCGGCTGCGTCGGCCGAAACGGGGAATGCGGTTCAATCGGAACATAACAAAGCGCAGGGACAGGCAGCGGAGAATAAGAGAAATGCCGATAACGGAGAATGAGAACAATATGAAGTATAAAATGCTGATTCTTGATATTGATGACACTCTTGTGCCGCGCGGGGGCGGAATCTCGCAGAAAAATGCGGCAGCGATTCAAAAAGCGCGTGAGGCAGGCGTGTATGTGACGCTTGCAACGGGCAGGGGGTACTACGGCTCCTCCCATGTTTTTCGTGAACTGGGGCTTGATACCTACGTTATCAATTATGCGGGTGCGGTGATAAACGATATAAGAACGGATAAACCGATTTTCGTGACGGAGCTGGATAATAGTTTCGTGCAGGAAATTCTTGCAATGGCGGATGATATGAACCTCCATGCCCATTTGTATCAAGGAGATCGAATTGTGTATGAGCGTGAACATCCTTACGCAAGCGCATACTGCGCGGCGCTTAACCTGCCGTATTCGATAGATTCGGATATTCGAAAGAAGATTTGGCAAAATGTGCCCAAGGTGCTTATCATTACGGAACCCGAGCGTGTTTCGGAACTCCTGCCTTTTTTTAAAAAGCATTTTGAAAACAGAGTGGAAGTCTCGGCGTCGTCCCCCGGGTTTATAGAATTCAACAGACTGGGTGCAAACAAGGGTACAGCCGCAGAGCTGCTTGCATCTCGGCTTGGATTCGGCCGCGATGAAGTTGCGGCAGCGGGAGACAACACGCTTGATCTTGAACTTGTTCGCTGGGCAGGACTCGGTGCTGTGGTTGCGGACGGCAACCCCGATGTGAAACGTGAAGCGGATGTTATAATACCCGCCTGCGCGGAGGACGGCGTTGCATATCTGATTGAAAACTATATTTTGAAGGATGATGCAAACGGCATCATGCGGAACAGCGGGGAGAAAAAGGATGTACAGGCTCGGCTTTGATATCGGCGGAACGCATATCGCCTGCGGTATAATAAATGATGAAACATTCGAAATCGTCGGAAAGGATGCCTGCGCATTTTTCCGCGGTCAATCTGCGGAAAAAACCGCACAGTGCATGGCGGAATTGGCAAAAAACACTGCCGCACGGTGCGGAACGGATTTTCAACAGATTGAAACCGTCGGCGTCTGCATACCGGGAAGCATCGATGCGCAGAACGGAACGGTTGTTAACGCCTATAACCTCGGCTTCCATAATGTTCCGTTTCGGCAAATTGTTAAAGAAACATTTAACAAGCCCGCTGCAATGCTGAACGATGCGGATGCGGCAGCTCTTGCGGAACACAGACTCGGGGTGCTGCGCGGAACTCGGAATTCACTGCTTGTAACGCTCGGAACAGGTTTTGGCGGAGGAATAATTCTGAACGGCGAAATCTTCTGCGGCGGAAGAGGTTTCGGAGTTGAACTCGGTCATATACAAATGGATATGCATGGTGAAAAGTGTACATGCGGCAGGCGCGGGTGCATTGAAACGCTTTGCGCGGCATCGCGTCTTACACGGGACGCGCTTCGCCTTGCGGAGAAAAAGAAACAAGCGGGTGATAAGCTCGGTGAAACGCTGCACGATGCCGGCACGCTCATTGCAGCGGCAAGGGCGGGGGATATTGAATGCACAGAGGCGTGGAATCGCTATCTTGATGATCTGTCGAATGCGCTTGTGTCCCTTATCAATATTCTTGACCCCGAAATAATTGCCGTCGGCGGCGGTGTGAGCGGTGCGGGGGATTTTCTCATCGTTCCGCTGAATGAACGGGTTGCAAAAGGCAGCTTTTTCAAAAAACCGACGCCTGTCGTAAAAGCTCTGCTCGGCAATGATGCCGGGCTTGCGGGTGCAGCTCTGTTCGGCGCCGAAACAGCTCCGCACCGGTGAGCCGTTAATTAAAAAACAAACGAATTTAATCCAGAGGAGGAAAACATATGTCAATCATGGTATCTGTATTTGTGCCGGACGGAATCGTCATGGCAGCGGACAGCCGGCAAACGGTCGGAATCACGGCGGTGAAGCCCGTTAACGGTGCTCAGGGCACGGAAACACGCATTCTGAACCGAATGGACCGGCCGGGGCAGCCGGGTTTCCCTGCGGGAACGATCATATCCCAATCGGACAGCGCACAAAAAATAATGCTGCTCAGCAAGGTCAAGGTGGGCATATCTGCCTGCGGCATAGGTATTCTTGACGGAAAAAATGTTTCGGATTATATCCGCACGTTTGAAATCAACGAACTCACATCGGCGGATGATGTCACGAGCGTTGCCGAAAAGCTGCATAAATATGCATTTAAATACTTTCCGCAGGTCAATTTCTTTGTTTGCGGCTATCAGAACGACGAACCGTTTGTGTACATTGTGAACAAGGAAATTAAGCGCAGCAATATTGAAAACGGCAGAATGCGCTACGCTTCCATCTGGTCCGGAGAGCAGGCTGCAATAACAAAGCTTCTCAACGGCAATCCGCCGATGATGATAAACCATGTGCTTATGCCGCTTAAGGATGCAATTGACTTTGCGGATTTTCTTGTTGATGCAACGATAAAATCACAACGCTTCGAAATGAAGCCCGCAACATGCGGCGGCGATATAGACATTCTTGTGCTCACGAAGGATGATTCATTCTGGTTCCGCCACAAGGTCTATAAGCCCGGAAGATAAGCCGATTCCGATGGCGGAAAAATAAGAACCCTGCACCCCGAACCGCAGCGGGGCGCAGGGTTTAATATATTAAATTCCTTGCGTTCGTTTGTCCTTTTTCATTTGCGGCGGAAATAGACTTTAGATATGAAAAGAACGAACGGAAAAGCCTTATCGGTAAACAATGCAAAACGGCGTATAGGCATAAACGCCCGCCGTGTTATAACGCTGACGCTGTCGAACATTGCGCTTCAGGCTCTCGGGTTTGTGTACAGAATGATGCTTACGGATTGTGCGGGAACAACCGCACTCGGTCTGCAATCGCTTGTGATGCAGATTTATTCAATTGCGGTTTCCGTCTGCATATCCGGGCTCAATGTTGCGGTCATCACCGTTGCTGCGCGGCTGAATGCAGCGGGAGGTCGGGGCATTCGCACCCTGACGCGCTGTGCACTGCTTGCGTTCTGCGTGCTGTTTTTGCTTTCCGCTGTTCCTTCGTTTATACTGCGCAGGTCGATCGCACTTCGCCTCATAGGAGACTGCAAAACGGAGGGTGCGATACCGCTCGTTTTGATATGCATATTCCTGACGGGAACGGAGAACATCCTAAAATCCGTGCATATTGCGGCGGGACGCGTTCGCACGACCGCTTTCAGCGAGATAACGGAACAGACGGCGCGGTTTTTTCTTGTTTGGCTGCTGTTGAAAAGCTTTGCGGCGAACGGTGCTTTTGCAATGCAGGGCGAACCGAGTTTCAGCGTGAAGCTTATAATCACGGGTATGGTGCTGAGTGAGTTTTTCAGCGTCGGATTCCTTTCCGTATCGTATTTCAGAACATTTGTAAAGAAAAATCGAACGTTTGCGGATACCCGGCCCGCTGCGGGGAGGTTTTCGGGTTTATTTTCGGAGCTTTGCGAAATACTGCTGCCGGCTGCATTGACAAGCGTCCTCGGAACGGTTTTTTCATCGGCTGCCGCGCTGCTGCTTCCGGGGCGGCTGTATGCTGCCGGCTATTCGCGTGAAGCGGCATTGCAAACAATCGGCGTGCTCAACTCGGTTGCGGTTCCGCTTGTTGTGCTGCCGATGGCGTTTGCGGGTGCGGTTGCGGCTGTGTGTATGCCGGCTGTTTCTGCGGCGGTTCAAAATAACAACGAAAATCTGCATAGAATTGTCAAAAAATCAGTAGGTGTACTGACTTTTGCCGTTGCGGCGAATCTTTTGCTTCTGCCGTTTTTGAAGAAACTGTCCGCACTTCTCTTCGGAATCGTTCCGGATTGGGGCGTGTTTATTCTGCTGACGCTGAAATCCTGCATAATACATTTTCAAATAGTAACGACAGCGATACTGAACGGCCTAAAGGAGCAGAAAATCGTGCTTGCGTACACCGTTTTGAGTGAGGGACTGCAATTGATTTTGATTTATCTGTTTGCCGCGCTTCCGCAGCTGCATATTTACGGCTGCCTTGCCGCAATGGCGGCGGGGGAAGGGCTGAGGCTTGCTTTAAGTGTGAAAAGAATCAGACTGATACTGAACGGAAATGTGAAGGGTGCGGAGCGGAGAATGCTGCCGCAATAAAGCTGAACTTAAACAACAAAGCCGAGCCGCCGCATTGTGCGCAGTGCCGGGGAATGCGGCGATTCGGCTGCCGTTTTAACTAAGCGGAAAAAACAGGGTTCTTTTTCGCTGCAACTCTTAAAATGCTTCCGGGTGCAACGGGTTCGCTGCATCCGATGTACAACTTTTGACAAGGATGCGGCGCACTCTGCTGCATCTCGCCTTCTTCGCTGCGTATGCCGTTCACGCGGAATGTGCGGGCAACATCTTTGGGTGCAAGAATATGCAGCTCATCGCCGTCAAAGAAACGGTTGCGCTGTTCAACATGAGCAATTTTGCGTTCCGAATCATAGTCAAGCACAACAGCGGCAATTGCATAATCCTGAATATAACCGCCTGATTCCGGTGCCATGAGCGGAGCTTTCGAACCCATTGCATCGTTGTCAAGCATGAAGCCCGTTGTGTACGGACGGTGGCTGATTCGGTTCAGTTCGTTCATAACAAGCTCCATATCGCATCCGTCCAGTGCCATTCGATAGGCGTTCACGACAGTTGCAACGTAAAGAATGGATTTCATCCTGCCTTCGATTTTGAGGCTGATAATGCCTGAATCGATAACTTCGCTTAAATGCTCCGCCATGCACATATCGCGTGAATTAAGAATAAAACTCCCTTTCCTGTCCGCAACAACGGTGAAATATTCGCCGCCCTTTCCGCGTTCGCGGATTTCATATGACCAGCGGCAGGGCTGAACGCATTCGCCGCGGTTGCTGTCGCGCCCGTCGATATAATTGCTGAAAAGACATCTTCCGGAGTAGCTCACGCACATTGCACCGTGAACAAATGCTTCAAGCTCAAGGGTTTCGGGCAGTTTACGGCGCATTTGTGCAATTTGTGAAAGCGTCAGTTCGCGCGCCAACACAATGCGTTCAATGCCCTGTTCATGCCAGAACAGCGCAGCTTCGGAATTGAGGGTGTTTGCCTGCGTGCTCAGATGAAGCGGGAGGTTCGGTGCAACACGTTTTGCAATTCGGATAACGGACGGGTCGTTGATGATGAGTGCATCCGCGCCTGCTGCATCAAGTGCTGCAATCGTTTCGGGCAGATTTTCCAAATCTTCATCACGCATAAACGCATTCACGGTGACGTAAACCTTCACACTGCGTTCGTGCGCATATCTAACGGCCTCCGCAACCTGTTCAAGCGTAAAATTATCCGCAAGGTTGCGCAGCGAGAATGCGGTTGTTCCGAGATACACGGCGTCCGCGCCGAATTGAATTGCGGTCACGAAACGTTCCCAGTTGCCCGCCGGGGCAAGGAGTTCAATTTTTCTTTGTTTATCAGCCATATTTCACCTGTTGTTCAGTTTATTGAAGTATAAAAATAACAATGAAATTAATCATACGTCTTCGCTTATCACGGAGCGGAGAAAGTGATACATCGGCGAGAGTGCGGAAAACTCGTCCGTCAGCACATCAAGGATGTTCGACGGCGCGATAAGCGCGCCGACCCCGGGAATTGTCTTCATCCACGCAAAAGTCTTAACGTTCAGATAGGGTTTCAGCTCAGCGGGTGCATCGGGGAATCTGTCGCGTCTGTAGCTTTCGCAGCTGTAAATAAATCCGCGCGCTTCAAGCGAATGTGCAAGCTCGAGAAATTTCATCGGAGCGGCAAGTATCTTTTTTCGATATGCTGCCATGAATGCCGGGGTTGATGAATAAAACCCGCAGCCGTAATCGTATCGGTGCGGCGTGATTTCAAACCAGAGCGTGCAGCCTTCGCTTATGCGCGTGCGCGGATATCTGAACCCGATCCACATGTGGTCTCGATAGGGGGATTTGTCCTTTGTGAAGCGGGTGTCACGGCGAATGCGCGAAACGGAAGCATTGATGCTCGGATTAAAATTGCCGTCGATATCAAGAGCCGTCGGCATCAGCGCAGCGGCAAGCCGCCGCATGGGATCGCGGACGAATTGCTCATAGCGCTTGCGGTTCGCTTCGAACCAATCTGCATTGTTGTTAAATCCGATTTCAAGCAGGAAACGGAAAGTTTCCGCCGAAAATCCATTAAATATTTCTTTGCTGTTCATATTCGTGTGTTTGCCGGATGCTTATTGATGATTTGCAGAAATTTGCCCGTTCGGAGCCGCAGTGA
>FR879677.1:0-4384 GCA_000435055.1 Clostridium sp. CAG:138
CGCCGCCGAAGCCACCGCCGCGAGGAGGACGGGGACCGAAGCCGCCGCCGAAACCGCCGCCGCGAGGGGGACGGGGAGGACGCCGCCCGCCTCTGCCGATGGAAGCGATGATTTTAAAGAAAACAAACACGATGATGATTACAATAATAATGCCCATAAAACTTCCTCCCGAACACGAGCCGCAGCTCCCGCATGCCGCGCAGCTGAGTGCGAGGCAGGAACCGCATGAAAGACAGGAACTGCCGGAGTTATAATCGGGGTGGTCATCCGGATAATAATTATAGCCGTTGTTGTTCGGAAAATTATCCGAATCACCCGAACCGTTCGGATCTTGACTGTAGTAATTGCAGACAACCTGATTAATCGCGATGAACGTTGCTTTTGCCGCGCTGTCATAATCCTTTTTTGCAAATGAGGGTTCGCAGTCGTCATCTATGATTTGACGAAGAACGCGCTCGGTAAGGACTCTTTCAAGCCCGATGCCGGGCGTTATCCAATATTTGTCGTCATCAGTCAGGAACAGAATCAGCACGCCGTTGTCCTCGGTCTTGCTGCCGATGCCCCAAGCGTTGAAGAGCTCCGTTGCATATTCCTCGATATCCTGCCCGTTCGTGCTGTCCGTCACAACAACACAAACCTGCGCACCTTTGCAGTTGGAAACAAGGTTCAGATTGCGGTCAATGATGTATTTTTCTGTTTCTGCCGAAAGCACGTTTTCGTTATCCAAAACATAGAAGTCGCTGTTCGGCTGAACGACGGCGCCGGCAGGAGCGGAAAGCACAAGCAGGCACAGCACAACGGCAAGGATCATCGATGCCAATTTAAGCTTTGAAGATTTCATTTGTCGGTGTTATTTCCCTCCGATTCCGTAGATTTTTGCAATTGCGGAGGACAGCCCGCCGGAAAGCAGATCGGAACGCGATTTCATGCATTCGGAGTATTTTGCCCCATAGGTGCGTGAAATTCGCGAATCAGCCGATTCGATGCCGTCCATTGCCGTCATAAGGCTGTCGGTAACACTTCCCTCCGGAACGGAGGCATAAACGCGCTTTGCATCCGCAAGCAAACGTTTGAAGCAATCAAATTTTTCAAATGCGGAACCGCATTTTTCGTATTCGGCAAGATCGTTTTGAAGGCTGCGCACGGCGGGAGAATCCTCCCCCGTGATGCGCGCTGCCTCATCGCAAAGGCTCTCGGCATTTGCTGCAAAAACAACCATGTCGGACTCGAAATTATTGCCGTGTTTATCGGTTTCGGCCGCAAAATGATTGAACTTTTTTTCGATTCGTCCGCAATCCGCCGCAAGCCTTGCGCCGCCGAGAAGCGGCACCGAAAGCAGGGCGACCGCTGCAAGAACGATGACAGCCGTTGAGAACTTTTTGAAAAGAGATTTCATCTTTCCGCCTTCCCGGAGTTCGACTCCGCAGTAATAAAACAGTTTAAAACAATTGATTGGAATGCAGGCTTATTTTGCGGCACTGCCGCCGAGGCCGGTGACGTCAACGAGCTTTTTGCGCAGATCGGATTCGATTTTTGCCATTTGAGCTTCCGCCGCAACCCGCTTTTCGTGACCTTCACGCTGAATACGGAGCACGTCATCCATGGTTGCAATAAGCTTTTCGTTGGTTTCGGTGAGCGTTTCAATATCCACAATGCCGCGTTCGCTCTCTTCGGCAACAGCAACGGTGGAGGAATGCAGCAGTTCCGCATTCTTTTTCAGAAGCTCATTCGTCATATTCGTGACGGCACGCTGCGCTTCAACAGCCTGACGCGAATGCTCAAGCCCGAGTGCAATGACCATCTGGCTCTTCCAAAGGGGAATTGTGTTCACAATGGTGGTTTGTATTTTTTCGACCATCATCGTGTCGTTGTTTTGAATCAGGCGAATCTGCGGTGCCATTTGAATGGAGATGTTTCGGGTGAGTTCAAGGTCATAAATCTTCTTTTCGAACCTTGTGCACATATCGGCAAAATCGCGTGCCTTTTGAGCATCCTCGGGCAAACCGCTCTGCTCCGCTTTTCGCACAAGTTCGGGGAGGGTGGTTGCGCGCTCGGTTTCAAGCTTTTTTTTGCCCGCAAGTATGTACATTGTCAGCTGCTTAAAATAAAGCAGGTTTTCTTCGTACATTTTATCCAGCATTGAAACATCCTTAAGCAGGGTTATCTGGTGCTTTTCAAGCTCGCCGGCAATGCGTTCAACATTGACTTCGGCCTTGTCGTATTTTGCTTTGAGTGCGGAAACTTTGGCGGATTTTTTGCGGAAAAAGCCCAAGAAGCCCTTTTCGTCCGCAGCTGCATCAAACCCGCGCAGCTCGCCGATAAGGTCCGTTATCATGTCCCCTGTCTGCCCGAGATCCTTTGTGCGGACGTTTTCAAGCGCACCTTCGGAAAAATCAGCCATTTTTTTCTGTCCGTCCGCGCCGTAACACATAATTTGCGCCGAATTGGTGATGTCAATCTGCTTCGCAAAAGCATCAACGGCGGCAAGCTCGTCGGCGGAGAGATTGGAGTTCTCCTGCATGAGTTCATCGCAGGTTTTGACGGGTTCCGCAGCCGCGGTCTGTTGTTCCGCCGCAGCCTGTGCGCCGAACGGGTCGAGAGTCAGAGTGGGCATTGCTGTTGTTTTGTCGTTGGTTTCCATTTGTTTTCCTTTCCGCTGAATGCGCTTTGATTTTTAAGTCGGTTTTTTTACTGTTCGTTTACGGATGCAGCCTCGCGGCCGAACATTATTCGAACATGCTCGTTTTTGCGTTCACCATTCCGTTAAGAACGTCGATATCGGACGAAATGTCCAACGCTTCTCCGGCATAAAGTGAGTCGAGGCTTGTTTCGAACGCCTTGGCGATCGTTTCGGAATTGTTTTCAATGCCGCGCATGATCTCGGCGGAGTTTTCGCCGCCCGTGGGTGCGGCTTCATGCTCGGCATAGGTCTGCATGAATTTTACGGAAGTCGGCAGATAATATGTCAGGAATCGGCGCAGCTTCCTTGCCTTTTCGGGATGCGCGTTAAGCTCGGCAAGAATTGCGTCGCCGGAGCGGGTCATTCTGTCGATATGCGCACTGACGGCGGGGTTTTTGATGCTGATATTTGCCCGGCGCAGCTGCTCGATAAGCACATTCGCCTGTTCGAGGGATTCGTCAAGCTCCGCGATACCCGTGCGGAAGACAGGTTCGGATTCCTCTTGAATAATCTTATCCTTAAAGAAACATTTCTTTGAAAAAAAGTATGCCGCCGCCGCAATAACGGCAACAAGAACAATGCCGTACACCCTGTACAGCGGGAAAATCAACCCGAAAACGATTATGCACGCCGCCGCCGTATAAGCCGGCATGGGCGACTTTATGCGTTTTTTCGTTATTTGTTTCATATGCATTATCCGTCCTGTATGAATTTGAATACAGCATTCACAAACTTATCATAACATTTTTTTGCAGAAATATCAATTGCCTGAGCAAAAAACCGCACTCCCGGAGCACGAATGCAAAAAAAGCCGAACGGCAGGCTTCCGCATGGGAAGCTTTTGCGTTCGGCTTTGCCGAGAATTGCTTAAAAAATCAATCGGAACAGAGGATTAAGCGGGCAAACATCAAATTGCTGCGCGAAGAATGTCAAGCGCATCAACAGTGCTTACCGTGCCGTCGCCGTTGAAATCCGCAAGTTCAAGCTGAGCATCGGAAAGTGTTTCAAGCCCCATTGTGAAGCGAAGAACCATCAGTGCATCGGATACGGAAACGCTGCCGTCCATGTTGACATCGCCGAGGGCATATTCCGAACCGGAGCTGCCGAATTTGTAGAATTCAACATTGGCTGCATCCGCAATGCGAACGTAATCAAAAATCACGGAATTGAAATATCCGGTCGTAATGCCGGCATAGAGTTTCACTGCCGTGGGGTCGATTTGTTCGGCGCGGACGGATTTGAGGATGGTTTTGGCTGTTCCTCCGTCGGTATGTTCGAGCGGGAGCCAAAGATCCTCGGTTTGGTTTATTGCAGTCCAGTTGCAGTAGGTGAGACCGGCAAAATACAGACCGCTGCCGACGGAACGGAAGGAGAAGCCGTTTGTATAATCGCCGTTTGCCGTCCAAAGCAGGTTATCCATTGATTCGGAGCTGTCCAGCGGGGAAAGAACATATTCGCCGTCCGCCGAGAGAACGACAGGAACGAGCATTGCGGCAAAATTGTTCGGGGAAGCGTTGCGGTTGACAAGCGCATATGCCTGACCGCCGACGCGGGTGACGATAAGGTAATCTCCGCCGCTTTCAAGCGTGTCAACCCGTTGATAATCGGAACTTGATGCTGCTGCATTGACTGTTACGGTACAGGTTCCGATAATGCCGCCGTCAAGGCTTGCTGCGGTGATAACGGCCGTGCCTGCCGTGCTGC
>FR879677.1:4396-14812 GCA_000435055.1 Clostridium sp. CAG:138
GCGGCCGTCCCTGCCGTGCTGCCGTAAACAACGCCGTTTTCGTTGACTGTTGCAATGCCTGCGTCGGAAGTTGACCATGAAACACGTTTTTCGGTTGCATTTTCAGGCGAAACGGAGGCGGAGAGCTGAAGTGTCAGCCCAACGTCAATGCTTGCTTCGGCGGGTTCGATATCAACGCTTTCAACGTGAACAACGGGTTCACTTTCGGGAACGGCAAAAAGGGACACGACTTCGGTGTTGCCGCCGATAATGCCGAGACGCGAGGCGGCGCCGGTTTCGAGGTTAACGCTGCAAAGCACGCCCTGAGAGATGTTGCAGAGAGCCCAATACATGGTGCCGGTGTTGTAATCATAGCACATGCTCTGTGCATAGGATACAACTTGGCCGGTGCTGCCGATGTTTCGTGTTGAGCCGTCCTGCTTGTTGATATGGTACAGGCAGCCGTCCATTGCAATGCCGTAAAGCTCGCCCTGTGCATCCGCCGCAAGAGTCAAAATGCCGGTTGTGATTTGTGCTACCTGAGTGATTTCGTATGTGAGAAGGTCGATGGTGACAAGAAAGCTTGCTTCGATTGCCGTTTCATCATCGCCGGAGTCCCACGGGAGGTTGTATGCAACGGCATACAGCCGGCCGGTCGTGTAGTCAAAAGTCATATCGCTCCAACCGTTATAGCTGCTTGCATCGGCAAAAAGCCTTTCGCGGCTCCAGTCGGCGGTGTTGACACGGTAAAAATACCCGTTTTCGGCAAAACCGTAAACATATCCGTTTACATATGCGCCGCAGTTCATGTCCGTATAGTCATCGAACGCATTTTCCTCAACCTGTTCCTCGGTCACGGCGGCGGGATTGTCTGTCGTGAAGGAAATCCAGGCATAGGACAGCGTATCGTCATCGTCAAACACGCGATAGCCGTACAAACGCCCCGCGCTCAGAGCCTTTTCGGGCACGGAGCTGCTTTGTGCAGCAAAAACGGGAACAACGGTGAATGCCATAACCGCCGTGAGCAGCAGGGCAAGGAACTTTTTAATCGCTTTCATGCAATTACCTCCGTAAAAATAGAATTGAAGCAGGAACGGATAACCCCGCTTTTCGCAAAACAGATTTGTATGCACGATTTTTGCGAAAAACAGTGAAACAGACCCGCCAACATATATATTTTAACAGCGTCGGTATCAAATGTCTATAAGGATGTGACGAATTTTTGCCTTTATATGATATATTAATAATTTAGATTACCTTCCTGCTCGGCAAAGAGAAAAATGCGCCGTATGAACTTGCGGAAACCCGCTGATAAGGGTATAATGTAGCCTGAGTATATGTACGCATCGACATAAAGAAAAATAATCTGCTCCGACGGCGGACCGTGTCCGCAAATGTCGGACATGCTGAATATACCGAATAAACGCTGATTGATTTTCCTTACCGAAAGGATGGATATAGATTTTGGACAAAAATAAACTTAACAGGCTCATTGCAAAGGTTGAAAAACCCGCGCGTTATATGGGCGGCGAGCTGAATATGCGTATCAAGGCAGAAGCGGAGTTTCGATTTGCACTCTGCTTCCCCGACACATACGAAATCGGCATGAGTCACCTTGGGTCAAGAATAATTTACAATATTCTTAACAAGCGTGCGGATACGTATTGCGAACGTGTATATGCGCCGTGGGTTGACATGGAAGAACAGCTGCGCGAAAACAACGAGCCGCTTTTTTCGCTTGAAACGCGTTCACCGCTGCGTGAATTCAATGTTATCGGGTTTTCGCTGCTGTATGAAATGTGCTACACGAACATTCTGACCGTGCTTGAACTGAGCGGCATACCGTTCCTCGCAAGCGAACGCGGGGAGGACATGCCGCTTATTGCAGCGGGCGGCCCCTGCGTGTGCAATCCCGAACCCGTTGCGGAAATCATGGACGTTATGTTTTTCGGCGACGGCGAGGAGCTTGTGAATGATTTTATGGATGCTTATGCGGAATGCCGCCGGAGAGGGTTGAACAAGCGCGATACGCTCATCGAACTTTCAAAAATCGAAGGCGTTTACGTTCCTGCATTCTATAAAGCGGAATATGACGAAAACGGCAATTTCAGCCGAATTGTAAAGACGGAACCGTCCGCACCCGACAGGATCACGCGCAGAATCGTCCGAAATCTGGATGCTGCGGAATTCACGGGTGATCTTGTCGTTCCGTATATGAACATCGTTCACGATCGGGTTGCGCTTGAGATTTTCCGCGGATGCACACGCGGATGCAGGTTCTGCCAGGCGGGATTTATTTATCGCCCGATACGCGAACGAAAGCCGAAAACGCTTATTGATTATGCGGACAGGCAGCTCGGCTGCACGGGCTATGACGAAATCTCCCTGTTTTCGCTTTCAAGCGGAGATTACTCCGAGATTCATGCAATGGTTCCGGAGATCCTTGAACGGTACACAAAAAACCGCGTTTCGGTTTCTCTCCCGAGTCTCCGCATAGATTCATTCCTTAAGGATGATCTTGAAAAAATGCAGAGCGTCCGCAAGGGCGGCCTGACGTTTGCGCCCGAAGCAGGCACACAGAGACTGCGCGACGTTATCAACAAGGGCGTTTGCGAAGAGGATCTGCTCCGCGCCGTCGGTGATGCGTTTGAATCGGGCTGGCAGGGAGTGAAACTCTATTTTATGATAGGATTGCCGACAGAAACGGATGAAGACATTCTCGGCATTGCGGAGCTTGCACGCAAGGTCAGCCGCTTATTCTATCAAATGCCGAAGGACAAGCGCGGCAAAGGGCTGCGCTGCACGGTTTCGGCTTCAACTTTTGTTCCGAAGCCGTTCACTCCCTTCCAATGGGAGCCCCAGATTTCAACCGAAGAAGTTCTGCGCCGGCAGGCATTGCTGCGTTCCGCGCTGAAAGGCATACGCGGGGTTGAGTTCAATTGCCATTTTTCGGAAACCAGCCGTTTGGAGGCATGTTTTGCACGCGGAGACCGCCGCCTTGCAAAGGTCATCATCGGAGCATATAAGCGCGGTGCAAGGTTTGATTCATGGGACGAAAGATTCAAAAAGGAAGCATGGGAAGAGGCCTTTGCCGAAAACGGGCTCACCGTGGAACAGTTCGGAAACAGGCACATCGGAATCGATGAACCGCTTGCATGGCAGCATATGGATTCGGTCGTCGGCATGGACTACCTCAGGCGTGAATATCTGCGTTCACGGGAAGGCATTGTAACGGGCGACTGCCGCCTTAACTGCAACGGCTGTTTCGGGGACAGGTGCGGCACGCTTTGCGATATGCACAAGCCCGATTCCGTCTGGGAAATCCGCAAAAAGGCTGTCGGGTCGGAACATGCTCAAAATGAAGATTCCCGCAAAAATATCGAAGGAGAGGAACTGTCGGAATGAGAATCATTGCGTCGTTTTATAAACATGAACAGGTAATGTTCGTTTCCCATCTGGACATGCAGCGGCTTTTTCAACGCGCATTCAGGCGCGCCGATCTTCCGCTTGCGTATTCAAACGGTTTTAACCCGCATCCGCTGCTTTCGTTTGCAACCGCATTAAGTGTGGGCTATACTTCCGACTGCGAGTATTTTGATGTTATGCTTTCGGAATACGTTTCTCCTGCGGAATTTAAGCGCAGAGTGAATGCGGTCCTTCCGCAGGGCGTGCACATTGTTGACGCCGTTGATGCCGGAGAGTTCAAAGCCTCGCTCACGCCGCTGATGCGTTCTGCCGAATACGATATTGAACTTGAATTCGATGAGTCCGTGCCGCGGGAGGCATTTTATGCTGCCGTTGACGAAATTCTGAACGGAGGCGAAATCATCGTTTCCAAAAAGACAAAAGGCGGAATAAAGGACGTGGACATTCGCCCGATGCTGCTTGGGCTTTCGGTTTCGGAATTCGGCGGCAGGACCGCAAAGCTCCGTTTGCGCGGCAAACTGACGGCGGAGGGCGGACTTTCCCCCGAACTTTTGCTCGGTGTATTTTACAAAAAACTCGGCACAAGCGCAAATTCAAGCGTCAACCGCCGAAACATTGAAATGGATTGGACGGTGATAGCATGAAAATAATCGGTGAGCCGGAAATTCCGCAGCCCGTGCATAAACAGACTGTCGATAAGCAAATTGTTATTGACACAAACCCGTACCGCACCCGCGTTGCTCTTCTTGAGGACGGAAAAACGGTCGAGCTTCACATTGAGCAGCGCAGCAACGATATGCTCGTCGGCAACATTTACAAGGGCAGGGTCAGCAATGTTCTGCCCGGAATGGAGGCGGCATTTGTTGACATATCAGAAGATAAAAATGCGTTTTTATACGTCGGCGACAAGCAGAATGAGCAGCTTCCCGGGGGAGCCGTGCTGCCGAAACAAAAAAATCCGCATGTCTGTCCGGATGTTAAGCCCGGGCAGGAAATAATGGTTCAAATTGTTAAAGAACCGCACGGCACAAAGGGCGCAAGGGTCAGCACTCAGATTTATCTTCCGGGGCATCTGCTTGTGTTCCTTCCGATGGTTGATTTTATCGGCATCAGCAAGCGGATAACGAACGAGGCGGAACGTGTACGCCTGCGCGGCATAATAGAAAAATGCAACCCGCCGGGCACGGGCGCAATTGTCCGAACCGCTGCCGAAGGGCGCGGCGAAGCGGAGATTGCGGCAGACATCCAAATGCTTTCCGAACAATGGGCGGAGCTGAAACGCATTTATAAAGTTTCCCCCGCACCAAAGCTGATTCGAAGGGAGGAATCACTGCTTTCACGCACGATTCGTGATTTGCTGAAGGCGGATATACGATCGCTTGTGGTTAACGATCGCACTCAGTATTATCGGCTGCTTGAAATCGCGGAGGACAACGATCCCGCACTTGCGAACAGGATCGAACTGCGGGACGGAGAAACGAACCTTTTCGACGTTCTCGGTATTGAAGACGATATAAACGCTGCGCTTTCCCGCAAAGTTTGGCTTAAGAGCGGTGCGTATCTTGTTATCGACCAAACGGAAGCACTCGTCAGCATTGATGTGAACACGGGGAAAAATGTCGGCAAAGCAAGTCTGCGCAAGACCATTGTGGAAACAAACTGCGAGGCTGCCGTTGAAATTGCCCGCCAGCTGCGCCTGCGTGATCTCAGCGGAATAATCATTATCGATTTCATCGATATGGAGGAAAAAGAGGATAAAGAAACCGTGCTTGCAACTTTACGCGAAGCACTGCGCGGTGACAGGATGCGTTCGGTGATACTCGGCATGACGGAACTCGGATTTGTTGAGCTGACGCGTAAGAAGCTCCGCGCAAACCTTGCGGACACGCTGCAAACGACCTGCCCCTACTGCAAAGGCTCGGGCAAAGTGCTCAATGCGGAAACCGTTGCGCTTAAAATCCGCTCCGCGCTGATCGCCCGCGTGAGCGAGGGAGCCGGTGCGCAGCAGCGTTTCACGGTTGCCGCAAGCCCGACGGTTGCCGCACTTCTTCGCGAACACAGCCGCGAGGAACTTCGGCAGGCTTTCCCCGGTGTCACGTTGGAAATCGTTTCGGACGAATCGATGCATTTGGAACATTTTTCGATTCGGACGCAAGCTTAGTATTCGCACGCAGGCTCAGCAAAGGGGAACTCCGGACGAAGCGATTTGCAGATAAACGGGCCGAATCGGCGGTGACGACAAAAATATGGAAAAAAATGACTTGAATGAGAAGAAAACCGAACCGATGCACGGCGAAAAATGCTGCGGGATCCGGCTTTTTGAGTATTTGCCCGCTGCGGACGGCGGCGGAACGGATGCCGGCAAAGCCTGCTGCTTAATAAAGCGATTTTGGCTTGAGCACAACGGCGAAACACAGACGGATGCCGAAGCGCGGGCGGATCTTTGCGCATGGACGGCGGAGGGTCACAGGTTCTTTTTTATCCTGCCGAAAGACGGTGCCGAATTAAGCCCGGTCGGGTTTGCGCACCTCGGAAGCCGCGGAGCGGCGGCGGATTGGCTTGAAGATCTGTTCATCCTGCCTGAGTTCCAAGGGCGCGGCATAGGATCGGAAGCAATAAAGCTGCTTGAATCAACGGTCAAACAGTATTCCGAATCGATGTATATAGAGGCGGCCGCCCGCAATGAACGCGCAATTCGGCTTTATCGCAGGCTTGGTTACGACTGCCTGAACACGGTCACGATACGAAAGGATTTTGAACCGGAAAAATTCGAAACCCTGCATAAGGAAACTCTGCTTGGAGAAACCTTTGACGTGCGGAGGTACAAACACTGAACCTTAATGGTTTATTCGGCACGGCTGCATGAAAAATGCGAAAGGCCTCGGCAAAGTGAACGATTGTATCGAAGCTGAAAGAAAAACGAAAAAAAATCGGGCACCGCTGCGGTTTGCTGTTTGCGAACCGAGGCGGTGTCCGTGTCTGTCCCGCGGCGGGTTCCGCCGAGGGCGTTCCTCAGTGATTATTCCGAAGCTCCTTTCGCTTTTTGGAGATTCCGATCATTTTTTTGTTCTTTTGCGCCCGTTTTTCGCTTGCGGTCCGCACACTGTTCTCGGCTTGCAGAGCAAGATACAGATCGTATTGCTTTTGCGAGAGCACACCGTCTTCAATCGCCTGCCGCACGGCGCAGCCCGGCTCGTTTTTGTGGGTGCAGTTGCGGAAACGGCATTGCCGTGCTTTTTCTTCAATATCCCGAAAAACTTCGTGAAGCCCCTCTTCCGCCTCGCAAATGCCGAATTCGCGCATGCCCGGAGTGTCCACAAGAAAAACGCCGTCCGCCTCGATAAGCTGCCGATGCGTTGTTGTATGCCGCCCCTTGTCGTCCTTTTCGCGAATATCGCCCGTGCGCATAATTTCCCTTCCGAGAAGGGTGTTGATAAGCGTTGACTTGCCCACGCCGGATGAACCGAACAGCCCGATCGTTGTTCCGGGAACGAGGTATTGACGCAATTCATCAATGCCGACTCCGTTTTTTGAACTTACACAGTGCATTTGAATATTGCCGCAGATTTCGTTGATTCGGTGCATGTATTCACTCAGGTCGGAACATAGATCCGCCTTTGTGAGCACAACCACGGGCTTTGAACCGCCCTGAAGAACAGCGGAAGCGTAACGTGCAATGCGGTTGACGCTGAAATCCGCATTTGCCGAAACAACGAGGAAACAAATGTCAACATTTGCCGCCATGTTCTGCGTTCCGACGCGGTATTCGGGCCTTGTGATCAGACTTTTGCGCGGCAGTATCGAAACAATTCGCGCATCACCGACAGGCTTTCCGACGGGGGATGTTTCAAACTCCGCTTCAATATAATCACCCACAACGGGAATTTCGCCGCGGTAAAGCAGCCGTCCTGCAAGCACCGCATCATGTTCCGCCGCCTTCCGCTCCGCTGAATCCAATGCGATTTGAAAACGGTTCTTGTGCACGCTGACAATGCGTGCGGTGACGGTTTTTGTTTGGTTAAAAGAGTCATTTGTGTTCATTTTATCTGTTTTCCTTATTTTTTATTATTGTGCCGCATTCTGTGTTCGCTATCGGCGAAACTGACCTGTGTGCCGCTTCCGAGTGTGAATTCGAAAAGGGCATAGTCTGTAAAAAAACTTATTCGGCGGGGTTTTCGGTTCACGCCGTACGGCGTTGAAAATGCGAACAAAAAAAGCCGCCCTCGTCGGGTTCGAATGACCCGTGTCGGCGCAGCTCACCAAAACCGTATTCAGCACAAGTCCTCATGCGCTATGCGGCAGAGAAACATGCGGAACCGGCAGAAAAACGGAGTGGACGAGCAAAGAGCCGAAGCAAATATCTTTAACCGAAATCGTCATAATGAAATCCACTCCTTTCAGCAAAAAAAATAAGGTCGGAACTCCGATGAAGCAACGCTTCGACCTGCATATACAGCATATGCGGGCAAAACCGAAGCTTTCCCGTGTTCCGATGTCATTTTACACCCGCAAGGTCGGGCTTGTCAACAAAAAAAAGAACATTCGGAGGCATTGTCGTGCGTTCAATTGCATTTTAATGCTTTGCATGGTATACTCATGCTGCACTTTTTTGTGACGCTGAAAATGTGAAAGGAACAAATACTTTGAAGAAAATGATATTCCGTATCATCTTGAGCATTGCAGGCTTTCTGCTTGTGGCTGAAGGAATCGTTGCAGCAAGCATCAGCAATTTAAACCTTGGCATTGTAATGCCCTTTGTTATCGGAATTCCGCTTATTGTTGTCGGGGTATTCTACCCGCTGCTTTCATCGTGGTGGAGCGTCAGCATCGTCGGCAAAATTTTAAAATACGCAATGATTTCGGCGTATGTACTGTTTGCTTTGCTTTTTGCGGCGACAACAACGCTTATTCTTGCAAACTCAAAAACGACTGCCGAGCCGGAGAAGGCGGATGTTTTGATCGTTCTCGGTGCGGGCATACGCGGAGACTTGCCGTCCGTTGTGCTGCGCAACCGCCTTGACCGCGCACTTGATTGCTATGAGCAGAATCCGGATCTGCTCATAATCGTGAGCGGCGGAATGGGTGAAGGCGAGAGCAGCACCGAGGCCTCAGTAATGAAAAAATGGCTTGTTGCGGCGGGCGTACCCGCCGACAGTATAATTGAGGAAGGCAAGTCCCAAAGCACGGAGGAAAACTTTATCTTTTCATTTGATATTATCAACAGGCTGTTCAACGGCAGCGGTGCGGCAGCCGAAAGCAATCCTCGGGTCGCGTTCGTCACAACCCGCTTCCATGTGTTCCGCGCTTCCCGCATTGCAAAAAAACTCGGATACGATGTGAACGGCGTATCCGCAAAGGATTTTTCTCCGCTTATCGTGAACAACTATCTGCGGGAGTGTGCGGCAATTACACAGTACTTTTGCACCGGAAGAATATAACAGAATGACAGCCTGCGGACTGCGGAAAGCCGTTTTCCCCTGCGAAAAAGCTTTGCGGGAAAAATCGGCTTTTTTCGACAAAGCAATTGAAATCGGCGTTCGTGTATGGTAAAATCATGTCAGCAGTCAGTTAAACTTATATCGGTCATTGAATCATTCGGCAAATTGCTGTTCCAACGCATACGGTTTTAAGAGCGAACGGGTGTTCGGTACGCTGCATGACGGGACTGTTTTAATACTGTTTTATTTTTACACATAATGCACTTAATACACTGCGGAGGCTGGGTTTGAAACGGGAAGCAAAGGAAAAATATGCGGAGATAAGTGAGGCAATCGAACAGGCGGAAAAGGCGGAATTAGACAGAATACTGGACGACATTGCATCGGGCAGCAAAAAGCGGTTAATACGTATTCGGAATAATGAATCTGACATAGAGATGATTTATCTCAGGTGCAGGCGAATTGCGATCGTGCTTGAATATTTCCGGTTTCGAACGCCGAAACAAAACGCAGTGCTCAAAAAGGATTGCGACGACGTTATCAAAATGATCGCCTTTAACGAATATAGACTCAACACGGATAAAGCCAATGTTTTCGAGGCGGCGGACTGCGTTCTTGCGCTGTCCGACGGCGGCATTTCGAAAAAGGACGTTGTCGGCGTATTCTCGAAACAACATCCGAATGACGGGACAATTTACGGTGAAAACAACGAAGAACTGCCGGAACTGCTTTTGAATATCTCATCGTATCTTTTGAAACGGGGAGAAGAGGAGCTCGCGCTCCGCGCGATGCGGTATCTGGTTGAATGCAGCCGCAGGCGGGCAGGAGAGGGAAGTCCGCAGCATCGGGAAATCGTAGCTTCGATTGCTCTTGCGCTTGACACGAAGTATCCGCAATTCAGATACGATATTTGTGCTGCCGAAAATGAAAAATTCGTTCCCGAACCCAACTATGAATACACCGTTGAGGATTCGGATTTTTACTGGGCACTCGGATTGGCGGCAGTTTCGTTGGAAAAAAACGAAGAGGCGTACGAGGCGTTCGATAAATCGTACGGAATACGTCAAAAACTTTTGGGCGAAGATAACGGGTTCACGCAGCTTGCATGCAGAGAGCGTGCAGTCCTGGCGATTATGCTTGGGAAGAATATCAAAGAAAACGTCGATAAACTCCGCATTTTCCTTGAAAAACTGCAAAACGGGAAATTCTCCGAAATAATGGATGGAAAGCTTGCTTTGATCTATGAAGCAAAAACGCTGTATGTTATCCTTCGTTTCGCTGTGGAAGGCGAGGAATGCCGGGAATGCAAGCCGTATTTGGACAGGTACGGTGAGCTGTGCGACGTATTCGGCAAAGATTCAGGCGAAGTTTGTATTAACAGAAGGTTTTATTTCAACGCACTCGGATTGTATTGGATGACGGTGGGTGAGCTTTTCAAAGCGGAGCAATGGTTTAAAACTGCACTTGAGGAGGATAAATGTGAATCGGGAACGGAAAATGACGTCTCCGATGTCGTGATCAAGCTCAATCTTTGTACCGTTGCCATAAGGCAGAATGACCTGGAACGCCTGTG
>FR879677.1:14849-29755 GCA_000435055.1 Clostridium sp. CAG:138
TGGACCCTTCTTTCGGAGCTTGAAGAAATGAAGGAGGAAGATGATTCGAAATTTACCGACAGATGCAGGTACATGATGCAGTTTGGCATCTGTGTCTTATATGATTTGGATTACTTAGAATTTGACGAGGAAACGGCGGAGCAGTTCAAGGAAGACATCGATGTTTTGAAAGAAGACATAATCAAAAACGAAGTATCGGACAAGCGCCAAGCCGCCGAAGCCGCAGTGAGCGTATACATGACGGCGAAGCTGCTGATTGCAAGCGATTTTGCAACCGAAGCGGAACGCGAAGAGTATATGCGGCTGATTGAGCATGTGACTGAGATTTATGCTCCGACATTGGAACCCTCAAGAGTGGCTGCGATCAACGCAACGACAGCCGGGATTGCGTGCTTGCGTCATGATTACCGTGCGGCATCGGGATATATAACTGCGGCCGAGGAATTTGCGGACAGTACGGAGGTTATGCCTGTAGCACTTGTGGACTTGTATACAAACAAAGCGGTTATCATGTTCGCACTGAATGAAGAGCAGAGGGCAGCGGAAAGTGCGAAAAAAACATTGGAATGTATCGAAAAACAACGCTGTGAATATGTAAAATACTGCAATGATAAGCGTCTGGTAGGTATAATGACATTTGTTCAGCGTGCGTTTTTAACGGTCTACGGCGTGCTGCGGGAAGTTATCAAAGACGATTGGGCACTGTATGAATTTGTAATCCGCAACAAAGCGTTGGCATCGTTGACGGGCAAGGAGAGGAATCGCGTTATTCAGAGCGGCAGGATGGACACTTCTCTTGCAAAAAAGATTCGTGCCGCGCAGGACAGGCTTGCAGAGATTGAGGCGCGGGGCGTGTTTGTCGATTCATCCGCGGATTATGAAGCGGAAAGAGAAAAACTGCGTGAGATGGAAGCGGAGTTTGCGGAAGAATTTCCCGAAGATACGGTATTTACGGATATCACGGCGGAAGCCGTCAAACGAAAGATCCCGTGCAATTCGGTAGTTGTTGAGTATTCACTTTATTTTGAGGCGGAGAAGGCGGATTCACCGAACGAAGAAACAAAGGCGGCGTTTGACGTTTTTGTGATTCAAAAAACGGAAACGGATTGCAGCATCCGCCGGGTTGTTATTCCGAATGCGTCGGATATTGTCGAACGGACAGGAAAATTCAACATGATTCTTCAAAAAGAAGCGCAGCATGAAGCCGATTCCGATGATTTGGATGAGAAGGAGCGGCTGCGTGCATCGCTTTATCATGACCTGATTGAACCGGCTGAGGGATTCATGGCGGGGTTTGAAACGGTTTGGCTTGCGCCGGATACTGTGGCAGTCAATTTGCCTTTTGACGTGTTGGGAAGGTCCAAAAGGGATATTCCCGGGGATAGACATAATTTCGTTATCATTGAATGCTCAAGGGACTTCCTGTTCGGCAGTGACGGGACGGCGAACGGCAGCGGAAGCCTTATCATCGGCAATCCGAAGTACCTGCTCAACGAAAAAACGATATCGCCCAAGGCAAAGCAGGATAGTGATAAAGATAAAAAACACGAATCGGGCGGGAACGAACGCATGGTTTCTTATGCCGATTTGAGAAATCAGGATATTTGCCCGCTGCCTTTCAGCGAGATTGAGGCGAATATGGTGAGCCTTTATTGCGGTGAAAGCTGTTTTGTCGGTGCGGAAGCGAGCAAGAACCATCTGCTGAACTGCGGAACAAAGCGAAATATCCATATTGCAACGCATGGATTTTTTGATCTTGAGGAGGAGACGAATTCCCTTTATTCATCGTGCCTGCTGTTTGCCGGTGCGGGAAACTGGTTGAAAAACGGCAATGCAACGGAAAAATACGGCAACGGCATCGTTACCGCCGATGAAATAAGTCGAATGGACTGCCGAAATGTTGAGCTTGTTGTGCTTTCGGCCTGTTTCGGCGGAATGAACGATGCGGTTTTGGCAAAGGGTTTTTGCGGAATGGTGGGCGGTTTTGCCGCGGCGGGAGTGAAATATGTAATTTCCTGCCTGTGGACGGCGGATGATTTTGCTTCGGCGGTGCTGATGGCCGAATTCTACCGCCAATATAAAGGCTGCAAGCTTTCTCCGCCTGCGGCACTGCGCGCTGCAAAAAAATATCTGCGGCGGGTCACGATACAAGAGCTTGCGGAGAAAAACTGGTTTGACATTGCATTGAAGAACGGGGAGCTGAGCTCGGAGGCGAGGAAAGCCGTTTCGGAGCTTTCGAATATGCCTCCGAGGTTCGCCCCTTTCAATAACGAGATTTACTGGGCAGGGTTCACCTGCTTCCGGTGCAACTGAGGGAGGTATAGAGATGGAGCAACGGGAACAAAATGACAACAAGCATTCGGAACGCAAACAGCACATTAATGCCGTTATCAAACGGTCGGATGCAATGCGCGAAACGGAGCGGGATATTCAGTCGGCATACGAGGAATTCATGGAGAAAGGGGACGAAGAAACGCGGAAAGTCTTGCACGAAACAATAATGGTATTTTGCAATACAAAAGTAAGACGGCTTGCTCACAATGCAGGGGGCAAGGTGAGTCCGGAGGATGTTGAAGACGTTGTTAACGAAAGCTGCAAGGCTATGTTGGAAGGACTTGACAAGCATAGGTCGGAGAACGAATATATTGAAAATATAATGGGCTATATCAGCAATGTGTGCAGGAATCAATTTGCAAATTTGCAGAGGGAGCGGTTCAAGCTGAGGGATCCGGAAACAGGGGAAGGCTATATTCCGATATCATTGGGAAAGCCGAACGAGGACGGAACAACGCTTGCGGATAACATAGAATCCGATTCGCACTATGAACCGTGGGACGATGCCCGCCGACAGTTTGCTGCGACGGCAGTGCTGATTTACGTTAAAGCCTTTTTGAGCCTTGAGGTTCCGCCGCAGTCGAGTCTTGCACTGTTTTATGCAAGACTGCTGCCGCATATTCGGGGCTCTGTTGACGATAACAAAACCACATCCGTAAGTGAGGCGTTTAGGGTCATGGGTAAAAAAACGGTGGAAACCCTTGCGGATGAATCCGAACGGGAAATAAAGGAAGCCTTTCTGAAATCTCTCGGCTGGAGCAAGTATTTTCGGACACATCTTGACGATGAAATGATGACCGTTACAGGCAATGTGCCGCTGCGAAAAATTGTGTATACGGAGAAGTTCACAACAAGCGAAACAGAACACCGGTCAACCGCCGTGCATAAGAGCTGCGTCAAAAAAGTCAGCGAAATTGTAATGCAAAACAAAGAAATAATAAAAAATGCCGAGGACTTCATTCCGGAGTATATACTTGCGAGAGACGGGGAAGTTAAGCCGAGCATACTGTACAAAGCTTTTACGGGAGGCAGAGTATGAAAAACGAACATATTGAATTTGATGAGCTGTACCGCCTTGCGGAAATCGAAGTGCAGGGGGAGGTATACAGCGAAGAGGAGAAGAAGGAACTGCAGCACCTTATTGAATGCGAAGAATGCTATGAAAGGTATTGCGCTGCTGCATTAAGCCTTGCCGCATTGGACGGAATCAACGCGGAAACGCTTGCTGTCATGGCGGAAAAAGGTGACTTTGAAAAGGCGGAAAGAAAACTTGCCGAACTCGGAATCGATTTTACGGCGGCAGAACAGAAAAATGCCCTCAGCGGTGTGTCCGAAACCGAGTGGGAAAGGGTGGACGGAAGAAATTCGGAATCGGTGATTTCAATAACTTTCCGAAAGGTTCATGATGCAATTGAAGCTGCTGCACAGCAGATAAAACAGGTTGGCACGGGATTCATCTTCCGGTCGCCGGTTGCAGTCGGCGGAAGGGGAGGCGCAGCACGCGGTTCAACCCTTAAAAAGCTTGAAGATGTTGAAAACGCATACAACTGCATAGTTATTGACCCCGCGCTGAAAAGGCTCACGATTCAGCTGGATGCGGCGGAACTTGAAACACGGCAGGTGAAAGCATATGTTGTTCAAAAAGACGGAACAATGCGAAACATTTCGCTTGAGTCCGACGGAGATCTTTTGACAGGACGAATTGACGGGATTGTCGACGAATGCGAACTGCATATCGAAACCGAATTGTGCGCAAACGCCGATTGCAGGGATAAACATACCGACGAATGCGACGGTGCGGACAGATAAGATGCGAAATCGCGGCTTGGACGGAGCAATTTAAGCTCTGAACCAAATACGGACGCTGAACTGAAAAGCGGGCAAAGACCTCGGGCAAACGGAGCTTATTCGGGCGTACTCACGGAGTACATGTACTCACGGAGTACCTTTAAACAGTGTTTGCGCGGCAGGAGGTCTTTGCCTGCTTTTTGCATTATTCGGAAAAGGGCAGAACAACTCTGCATGAAAAACGGCACGGTTATTCTTGCTTGCTGCCTTCGTTTTGCTCAATGCGGCTCTTCCAACTCGGCGAAAGGGCGGCATCGCAGCGGATGTCGGAGATTGCCTCACTGAGAACATCGTAATTCAGGCGTGTTCCCCTGCTGTCGGCACGGTAGGTAACGGCACGCTCCGCCGCAATTCCGAATGTTCCCGCGGTTTCCACCGCATCCATATTTGCGCCGAGAAAAAGGAATTCCCAACCGTATTTTGTTTTTTGCCGCTCGATCATGTTCTTTACTTTGTCAATGCTGTGCCGACGGCTTGCGTTCTCCATGCCGTCGGTTGTGATGATAAAAAGCGTATGCTCGGGAACATCCTCCTCGCGGGCATATTTATGGATATTCCCGATGTGTTGAATCGCATCACCGACAGCATCAAGAAGCGCAGTGCAGCCGCGGGGAACATAATCTTTTTCGGTCATGGGTCGGACGGATTTAATGTCTGCGCGATCGTGGATGACTTCGCTTACATTGTCGAAAAGAATTGTCGAAACAAAAGCATCGCCCTCCTCCCGCTGCTGCTTGCGGAGCATTGAGTTAAATCCGCCGACGGTGTCCGCCTCAAGTCCGCTCATTGAGCCGCTTCGGTCAAGAATAAACACAATTTCGGTAAGGTTCTTTTTCATTTTAACATCCTCCTTAAAGTGTCAGATTTACTGTTTACGGGCATATTTTAACGCTGCCGAGGGGGGAAGGGGTCGCATGAGAAGCGACAATTGAATGTTAACAGGCGGTTTGCGGTACTTAATGCGGAATTATCGGAAGATACGCAGCGGCGAGGCTCGACTTTGCGAAAAAACCGAATCTGCGGCTTTTTTCCAAAAGAACCCTGATTCTGCACTTCCCTGCAAGCTCTCCGCCAAAAGCAAGCAAAAAATGCGGCGGAAAAGCGACAACCCAAAGTGCGGCGGGGTGGTAGAATCAGGACAATCGGATTTTGATATGAATTATTAATTCTGTTCTGCATTCCGAATTGCAAATTAAGCGAGGAGAGAGTCATGGAAACAATAAGGAGGATTATCGGTGCAGCTCGGGGCGGATTGTTTCGGCATATACAGCCGGGCAGGCTGCTCCGGGCAGCGATGCCGGAGGTATTTCCCGTAGCTGCGGCAGCGGCTTTGCTTGCGGCATACGGAATGCCGGCAGGCATGGGCTCATTGTTCGGCGCGGGAGGGAGTTATGCATTGCCCGTGTTGGGAATTGCATTCCTTTGCGCGATATGGTGCGCGGGAATGAACATATACCCGGCGTTTGCGGGCACGGTTCTGGGCAGTCTCGCAGGCGGGCGTCCGCAAGGCGCGGCTGCGGCGATGCTTATCCTGCTCTGCACATTTTTGCAAAAGAAAAAGAAACGCCTTCCGGAAGGAATGAGATATTTATACACGGCGGCGGTGCTGACGGTGCTTTACCCGGTTTTCGGAACGCTGACGATACAGGGCGCGGCGGGGTATTTCGGGGGAATATGCGTTTCCGTTGCGGCGGCGGTTCTGATGCGGCATGCGCTCGGCGGGATTGAAAGCATTCTCGGCAGACGGGAAGTTACGGACGAAAGGATCGTTACAATCGCATTGCTTGCGGGCGTCGCCGTCATGGCATTCGGGAAATTTGAGCTTTTCGGAATCAGCCCGGGGGCGGTGGCTGCAGCTGTTTTCTGTATGCTGGCGGCATATTCGAAGGGTATTGCTGCGGTTTCGTGCGCGGCTGCGGCTGCGGTCGGGCGGGTTATGGGCTGCGGCGGGGATCTTGTTTTTGTTGCAGTGCTTTGCAGCTGCACACTGCTCTGCTGCTGTCTGCGTGTTTTCGGAAAATGGGGAATAGGGGGCGGCTTTACCGCCGCTTCGATCGTTTTTGCGGTTTTAATACCCGGTGCGGGAAAGCTGAACATTGCGGAGACGCTTATTGCCGCCGCTGCATTTCTTGCTGTTCCGGATGGTTTTTTTGAAAAACTGGATGCGAACCGTCCCGGATACCGTGACGGCAAATATGAACAGCGGTTGTCGGCAGTGACATACAAGCTGAATTCGCTTGCGGATGTGCTCGGACAGATGGCCAAGCTGTTTGAACCGAACGGAAGCGGCGAGCAGGCAGCGGCGGACGGGTTTGTCAACCGCCAGCTTGCGGGTGTTGCAAACTGCATAAAAAAACTTGCTTCGGACGGAGTGTACGGCAGGGGGAGGAAATACCGCATCTCATTCGGCTGCGCCGTAAGTCCGAAGGCGGGGAACAGCGAAACGGGAGACAGCTGCTGCGTGCGTGAGTTTGACGGGCTGCGCATGGCAGCAATCAGCGACGGCATGGGCAGCGGAGGACCTGCGCGGAGGGAAAGCCTTCGGACGGTTGAACTTTTTGCAGCCCTGACGGGCGTCGGGTTTCGCCCGGAGGAAGCGGCGGAATGCCTTAACAGACTGCTTCTGCGGGAAGGGGAGGATATGTACGCAACACTTGATGCGCTTGTGTTTGACACGGTGAGCGGGAGCGTCAGCCTTGCAAAGCATGGCGCACCGCCGAGTTATATCCTGCGGGAAGGGCGGCTGAGCACGCTCTATGCGGAGGCACTGCCGGTCGGAATTCTTCCGCAGGCAAGGCCCGCTGTGTGCACGGCGCGGCTGCGGAAGGGTGATATCGTTGTTATGATGAGCGACGGGGTTGCGGATGCACTGGGAAAGGAACTTGTTGCTGCCGTGACGGACAGAACACGAAATGCGGGCAGCCCGAAAGCGGCGGCTGAAGAACTACTTGCCTTTGCGGATGAAAAAGGCGGGCGAATGGATGATATGACCGTTATTGTAGCGAAAGTCGAATAGAATAAAATCGGTAATTAAACAACAGAAAACAGCAAAAGCCGCGGGAGAGGACAGAAACGTTTCGCGTCCGTTCGAACGGCATAAAAGTTGAAGACGGTCAATGAGTTAAAGCTATCGATTTAAAGCTGAAGGGGGGGCGGGAATCGATTAAAAAAACGAACGAGCCGGGGGCAGAAGCCTGCGGCTCGAAACGCTTTCGGTAAATATAGTTGTTGATTCCTGCGGAATAACCGAAACATCCGAAAGCGCACGGAAGGCAAGCCTGCGCATTCGGAAACAGGCGGAAAACTCCGGTGAGGGAAAGCTGACGGGATCAGCTCTGAAGGATGGGCGAATTGAGTGAAAGCACCTTGGTCTTTTCAAGGTGGGTGCGGAGGATTGCCGCCGCATATTCGCTGTCGCCCGCACGACATGCATCAAGGAGCTTGTAGTGCTCGCCCTTGGACTGCGCGCTGACTTCGGTTGCGGAATAGTAGGGACGGATATAACGATCCACGTTCGCATGGAGCTGCTCGATGAGCTGGAGCAGGAAAGTGTTGCCCGTTGCTTCATAGAGAGCGAAATGGAACTGGAGGTTAAGATCCTCAAGCTTGTTTGCATCGGTTTCGGTTTCGCATTCCTGAAGAATGACGGCAGCCTTTTCAATGCATTCGTCCGTCATGAGCGGAATCGCGGCACGAATCGCACCCATTTCAAGGATGATGCGGGTGTCCATTGCATTTTCAAGCTCCTCACGGGTGAGCTTTGTAACAACGGCACCCCTGTTGGGGTAAATGCGGACAAGACCCTGCGCATCAAGCTGGCGGAAAGCTTCCCTGACGGGAATATGGCTGACGCTGAGCTGTGCGGAGATTTCGTCCTGACGAAGGGGCATTCCGCCGGGAAGCACCCCGCGGATGATTGCGGTGCGCAGTACCTGGAAAACCCAGTCTCTTGCTGCCATTGACCGCTGCTGCATTTCTTCTGCAATGTCTTTAAGCTGCATAGTAGTTATCTCTCTTTCATATATACATGTACAATGAGTTGCTTGCCTTTACAACCATCCCTATTATACAGGGATTTTATATAATTGTCAACCCAATTATCAAGGTTTTTTCGGGTATGATATATGTAAAATGCAAAAAACAGGTCGAAAATGCAAAAAATTTGGAAAATAATGAAAAAATCCGCAAATATTGTGAACACTGCCGCTATGCCGGCCGCCGCTCTTGAAAAAGCCGGGGATAGGGGTTATAATGTATACGACGGATTTTTTTTGATTCGCTGCTTAATTGCATTAAAGGAACTGATAAAAAAATGAAAAAAGGCGGCTTCGGCAAAAACAAACCCTTGCTCATAACGATCGTTGCGCTTGTTGTGCTTGCGGCAATGATACTTGCAAGCGCGGGCAGGGGAACTGCAAATTGGTTTGAAAATGCGGTGGGTGCGGTTCTGACCCCGGTGCAGGGGTTTGCCGCACGCGCCTCGAATTCAATTGCCGATTTTTTCCGCGGAGTTTTTAACACGACCGATGCGGATAAGGAGAACGCAAAACTCAAAAGCGAGCTTGCACTCTATAACAAAATGCAGCTGGAGCTTGAGGAGCTTAAAAAAGAGAACGAGCGGCTGCGCGGCCTTTTGGAATACTCCGGTTCGTTCGGCGAGTGTTCGGGTGTTGCGGCATCCGTCACGGGGAGGTCAACGGATATTTATTTTCGGGTTTTCACCGTTAATGCCGGACGGAATCAGGGCATTGATGTTGACATGCCCGTGATTTGTGCGGACGGGCTTGTCGGCAGGGTTACGGAGGTCGGCGCGACATGGAGCAAAGTCACGGCTGTGATCGATGCGGAAACGTCCGTCCCCGTAATGGTGGAGCGCACGCGGGACAACTGCATGGTTCGCGGTGTGCTGAACACGGTGGATTCCGAGGCGGGTATGGAGCTTTACTACCTGCCGAGGGACAGAACGGACCTTGTTCCCGGAGACACCGTTATCACAAGCGGCATAGGCGGCATTTACCCGAAGGGAATAAAAATCGGCTCCGTGCGTGAAGTGTTGACGTCGGACGGCGAGGCAAATGCGATAATTTCGCCCTCTGTGGATTTTGTTCATATTGAAGAAGTGTTTATCATCACCGGGAACGGGGAAGGCTGATGCGGAAATACGTCATTGCAATTGCCCTTGCAGCGGCATTTTATATTGACACGGTGCTTTTCGGAGTGTGCGGTTCGCCCGTTTTTTGGCCGAACACCGTGCTTGCGGTTATTGCGGCACTGAGTGTGATGGGCGGGGCTGCGCCGTTTGCGGCGGTCGGCATAGGCATCGGTTTCGTTATTGATGTTGTTTACAACAAATATATCGGATTAACATCGCTTTCGCTGCTGATTGCGGCACTTGCCGGCGGAGCGTTCTACAACAAGTTTTATGCGGATAACGTTATTGTTCCCGCAGGCGTTGCAGCCGTTGCATACACGGTCAAAGAACATATACTGCTGTTTACGCTGCTTATTTCGGGCGGAAATTTGAGCAGTTATTTTATGCTTTTGCTCACGCATATCCTGCCGTCCGCCGTGCTGACGGGCGGGTTTGCAGCTCTTGCACATGTTATTTTCAAAAAAGTTCTGTTCAAGTCGCTTTGGCATCGCGATATCGATTCGAGAGAATAAAAACAAAGCAGCAAAAGGACGTGAACGGACAGAAAAAACGGGCTGAATTGAAGAACAGAACAAGTAAAACGGGAAGATAAAATCAAAGCCTGAGGCGGAAAGGAAAAATCATGGCGGAAAAGATTGCACGCAAGCCCTTGGGGCGTTTCATTATTCTTGCGGTTGTGCTCCTTATGATGATGGGCACATTGCTGACAACACTTTACGGCCTTACAATAAAAAACGGCGATTACTACACGGAAAATGCCGAAAAAGAGGCAACAAACACCATTGTGACGCGGGGCAGGCGCGGAACAATTTACGACTGCAACGGCCTTGTGCTTGCGTATGATGAAACCTGTTACAATGTCTGCTTTATGCGCGACGGGGACAACCGCAGCGATTACGACAGCGCGGTTTACACTGAGGCACTTATTGAGGCGATAAAAATAATCAACGAAGGCGGAAGCGAAACCATTGACACGTCCTATATCCGCAAAAACGAAAAAGGTGAGCTGTATTACGACTGGGGCAGCGAAAACGAACGCACGATAAAATCACGCTACAAAAACTTTTGCAACGTGTGCGGCTTCGTGATTCCCAAAAAGTATGAAGACGATATCACAAAATGGATCTCGGCGGAGGATGCATATCTGAAGCTGCGCGAAATGTGGTTCATTCCGGAGGAACTGCCGTTTGAAGACGCCGTGAAGGTCATTTCGATTCGGCAGGAGGTGCTTTTGAACGACTACAGGAGCTACGAACCGGTAACCATTGCCCGCGATGTCGGCACGGAAGTTGTTGCAAAGCTTGAAATGGCAAAGCTTGAAGGAATTATAACCGAGCAGAGCACGCGCAGAGTGTACCCTTACGGACAAACCGCCGCGCATATTCTCGGTTATTGTCAGAAAATGAGCGAGGAGAATTCCGAACAATACATCTCGTCGGGTTATGATTACAACGACTATATCGGCGTGTCCGGTGTTGAAGCAACCATGGAGAAGTACCTGACCGGTTGTTCAACGGAACATCACGGCAGCACCGTTGTGAAAACGAATGCGAACAAATCCGTTATAGAGGTTCTTTCGGTAACTCCGCCGACGGACGGAAGCGATGTTACGCTGACCATCGATCTTTCAATGCAGCTTGTTGTTGAAAATGCACTGAAAGACATAATTCAGAACATCAACCAAAAGCAGCAGGCGCTGATCGACGCCGACGGTGACGGAAGATACGACGGGAAATACGCGGAATATGACGATATAAAGCTTGCAAAAACAGGTGCAATCGTTGTTATGGATGTTAACACGGGCAATGTGCTTGCAATGGCATCGTACCCCTCGTTCGATCCGAACTGGTTCATCAACGGACTGACGCCGGAACAGGTGGATTACCTTATGAAGAGCGATGAAGCGGCGGAAACGACCCCCGCGCGAAACAAAGCAATTTCAATGAAACTTGCGCCGGGTTCAATCTTCAAAATGTGCACCGGGTTTGCGGGGCTGATGGAGGGTGTTGTCGGAATCGATGAAACGATCGACGATGAATCTCCCTATTATGTTAAGGATCCGGAAACGGGCGAAGCCATCATGCAGAACCCGGTCAAGTGCTGGACGAAATATCCGCAGCGGCACAATAACCAGACGATAATCGAAGCGTTGAAGAATTCCTGCAACTACTATTTCTGCGAAGTTGCAAACCGTCTCGGCATAGACAAACTTGCGGACTGGGCGAAAAAGCTCGGGCTTGCAAGCCGCACGGAGATTGAATTGACGGGCGAAGCACAGGGCACTATCGGCGGGCAGCAGGATCTTTACGACAATACAAAGCTGCACAATGAACAGGCCACGAGTATGCCCGGGCTTGTTTTCCGTTCCCTTTGCAAAACCCTGCGCGGCTATCAGACCGTTCGCGGTGTTGAAATTGACGAAGCCGCGATTGAAAAATGTGCCGAAAGGCTTATGCAGCTGCAGGACGGCAGCCTTGCGGGCAAGGGCGATGCGGTTCGAAGCATATTGAGCGAAGAACTGGGCATTCCGGACGGAATCTCACGTTCCCGCAATTGGGTGAACGAAATCACTTCCGTTCTGAACGAAATCCAGTGGAAGTCAACCCTCACAATCCGCACGGGTATCGGTCAGAGCATTCTGCTCGTGACTCCGATCGAAGCTGTTCGCTATGTTTCCGCAATTGCAAACGGCGGCACCGTTTATAATGCGCATATTGTGAAAAACGTTGTTTCATCCGGCGGGGAGACACTTGTTTCAACCGAACCTTCCGTTTTTAACAAAATCGATGCTCCCGAGGAATATTGGACGGCTATCCGCCGCGGCATGGCGGGCGTTGTTTCACCGGAGGACGGCGGCACGGCGGGTGATGCATTCAGCGAGGAATTTGAGCAGCTTGGCTATCTTGCAAAGATAAGCGGCAAAACGGGTTCGGCACAGGTCGGAAACGTTACCATCGACATTCAGAACACAAGCTGGTTCGTTTCGTTTGCACCGAACGACAATCCCGATATTGCAATCTGCGTTTGTATTCCGAACGGACTCTCGGGCTCGTCCAGTGCGGGTGCAATAGAGGATATAATGACCTATTACTTCAGCAAGCTTGACGCGCGTTCGCCGGAAACGCTTGCGAAGCCCGACGATGTTACGCCGTGACAAGCCGGGAACGGCGCAAAACGTGGAAATCGGAGACGGAGACAGAAATCAAATGAAAAAAACGACTGCAAAATATGAATATGTTCTGTTTGACCTTGACGGCACGCTGACCGATCCCGCGCTCGGCATCACAAACTCGGTGATGTATGCATTGAAAAAATTCGGCATCAGTGTTTCGGACAGATCGGAGCTCTTCCGCTTTATCGGGCCGCCGCTTATGTATTCGTTCAAAACATATTACGGCTTTGACGATGAAAAGGCAAAACTTGCACTCGACTATTATCGCGACAGGTTTGCCGACGGCGGAAAATTCGAAAACGAGGTTTATCCGGGCATTGCAGAGCTGCTTGCGGAGCTTCGCTCTGCGGGCAGCAGGATAATACTTGCAACAAGCAAACCGGAGGAGTTTTCGGTTGAGATACTGGAGCACTTTGATTTGCTGAAATATTTTGATTTTGTTGCAGGAAACACGCTTGATGAGGCACGCCCCGAAAAACGGCAGGTCATTGAACACATTTTGAACAGCGTTCCGGATATTCGCCGAACGCTGCGAACGGCGGAAGGAAGGCCTGCCCTTGAAACCAGCGGCACCGTTATGGTCGGAGACAGATGCTATGATGTGACGGGCGCGGCGGAGTTCGGAATTCCCGCTGTCGGTGTGCTGTTCGGTTACGGCACAAAGGCGGAGCTTGAGGAAGCGGGTGCGGCTGAAACGGCGGTAAGCGTTTCAGCCCTGCGGAGGCTTCTGCTTGAGCAATAATAAATAATGCGGTCAGCGAAAAAAGCTGAAAAGCCAAAAAGCGGGACGGATATAAACTCCGAATCCGCTTTTTTAATTGCCGCGAGACATCATGACATTGCCGTGATTTCCTTATATAACTCGTTGATAATTTTCTTTTCTAACCTTGAAATATAGCTTTGGGAAATGCCGAGCATATCCGCAACCTGCTTTTGTGTGTATTCGCGGCAGCCGTTCAGCCCGAAGCGAAGTTCTATTATGCGCTTTTCCCGTGCGCCGAGTTTGTTAAGCGCAATATGCAGCAGCTGCCGGTCAACTTCATCCTCAATGCCCTGCCCCACAACATCGCCGTCCGTGCCGAGAATGTCGCCGAGCAAAAGCTCGTTGCCGTCCCAATCCACATTCAACGGTTCGTCAAGACTGACTTCAAGTTTTTGCTTTACGGTTTTGCGCAGATGCATAAGGATTTCATTTTCGATGCAGCGGCTTGCGTAGGTTGCAAGCTTGATGTTCCTGTCCGCGCGAAATGTGTTGACGGCTTTGATAAGTCCGATCGTGCCGATCGAGATGAGGTCTTCAATGCAAACACCTGTGTTTTCAAATTTTTTCGCAATATAAACAACAAGGCGAAGGTTATGTTCGATCAGCATGTTTTTCGCCTGCTCCGCTGTTTCGCGGGCAGCGGGGGAGTCGTCCGCGTTTGTGAAAAGCAGTGTCAGCCGCAGCTCTTCTTCTTTCGAAAGCGGCGGCGGCAGAGAAACGCCCGTGCCGATATACCCGAGATCTGCCGAGATTCCGAGTTTTCTGTAAAGCTTTGACAGCAGCTTCCTGATAAAATTCAGCATATTCAGTCCTCC
Source organism: Clostridium sp. CAG:138 (assembly GCA_000435055.1). Classification (GTDB taxonomy): domain Bacteria; phylum Bacillota; class Clostridia; order Christensenellales; family CAG-138; genus PeH17. The sequence continues at coordinate 28,934 of FR879677.1, forward strand.
TTTTCGACTTTTGAACTTTTTGAATAAATGCGGTTTAAGCGAAAACACCGACCTGCCGCAGCGTCTTCCGCGGAGAAGCCGTAACGTCTTTCACGGTAAATTCGCGCTGCGCTGCGGGCGGGCTGCATCAACCGCCAGAACAGCGGGAACAAGCGCGGCATCAAGCTTTGCACCGACGGCAAGAATTGCTTCAACGGGACAGCCGTTAATAAGCAGTTTTTTGGGCTTTAACCCGAAAAGAAGACTTTCACCGGCGGCGGTACGCATCGGGATCGGAACATTTGCCGCCTGCGCAAACTCCGAATGCCGTTTCGCCCCCAACACAATGACCGGCAGCCCGGAAATCGGTTCGGAAAGCGCATTGCCCGTGTCGATAATGCCGAGACATTCGGCCGAGAAAATGCGCTTGTCTCTTTTTAAAATTGTTATTCCCGAACTTTTGCTTTCATGACTTGATTTGTTTTTTTCACACCGGTTTGAGTTCGGAGCGGCGAATTCGTATTTAATATGAACGATTTGCTCGTTTCGAACCCGCCGGGAAAGGATTTTTCTGATGCTGCGCGGCATAAATGCGGCGGCAGCGGCACCCAAAAGCGCGGCGCGAAGGGGAATTGCTCCGTAAATGACGCCGCCGCGGAGAGTTCCGCCGAATGCAAGAGCGGCGAGCAGCACCGCCCCGCCTGCAACCGCCGCAGAGAGGAACAATGCTGCGGCGGAATGCATAAGCTCGCGAAAGCTGTGCGGCGGGAAGGCAAGTGCCATAAGGAGCGTTGAGGCAAGTTTTACGGGAAGGGTTATGAACATTGTGCCGCCCGCGGCGGC
>FR879677.1:29794-66794 GCA_000435055.1 Clostridium sp. CAG:138
CGCGCCCGCAAAGGATACGAGCGCGGCGCGGCTGCCCTTCATTTTTCGGGAAAGCATTGCCGCCGCGGCACGCAGGGTCAAAAGGTTCATAAGGAAGTTATCAAGCAAAAAAAGCTCAATGTACATGTTTTTTGTGCAGCCGCACCGACCGAGGTGCAGGGGCTTCCTCCTTCCCTCCTTGCGGCGGACGGGGACGGGTGTGCGCGTTCCGTATCCGCCTGAAGCTATGATAACACCGAAGGCGCGCCTGCAATGTCGAAGCAGGGGAGCGACAGGGGGAAAAGAATGGGGAATAAAGGCCGAATGCGGAATGCGCCGCTTTGTGCGTTTTCCGCTTAAATATATTTGAAAAAACGGGAATAAACGCTTGACAACGGTGCGAAGATGGGCTAAAATAGCAATGTTCGCGACTTGGGGTGTATTATGCCTGCGCAGGTATAATCTCCACCCGACATGCTGACTTAAATTCGCGGACGTTTCCCTGCGAGAGGTTGCCGGTTGCCAATCCGGGTAATTCACGCAGGAGGCTCGGCATGACCGAGCAGCCCGCTTTGCCGACCCGGGCAGAGCGAGCAGGGGCGAAACGCGCCCCGCCGTAAATTTTTATTATGAAAACGCACGGCAGGGTGTACAGCCCAATATCGAGTGCGGCGATAACCGCACGATACATCGAGAGGAGATAAAAATGGCAAACACAAGAATCCGCATCAAGCTCAAAGCCTATGAGCACAATCTCATCGACCAGAGCGCAGCAAAAATCGTCGATACGGCGAGGCGGACCGGCGCGAGAGTTTCGGGACCCATCCCCCTCCCCACCGAGAAGGAGATCATCACTATCCTTCGCGCACCCCACAAGTATAAGGACTCAAGAGAGCAGTTTGAGATGCGTACCCACAAGCGTCTGATCGACATCCTTCAGCCTTCGGCAAAAACCGTTGACGCGCTGATGAAGCTCGATCTTCCCGCCGGTGTGGACATCGAGATCAAGCTGTGATTTCGGAGGTACAAACAATGAAACAGGCAATTCTGGGTAAAAAAATCGGCATGACTCAGCTTTTCCGTGAGGACGGAACGATGATCCCCGTGACCGTTGTTCTGGCAGGACCCTGCCCCGTCACTCAGGTTAAAACGGTTGAGCACGACGGCTACGATGCCGTTCAGATGGCATTCCAGCCCGTCCGCGAAAAACTCATCACCAAGCCCCAAATGGGTCACCTCAGGAAGGCAGGCGTTGAGGCTCACCGCTACGTTAAAGAATTCAAACTCGACGATTGCGCAAAGTACGCTGTCGGCGACGTTATCAAAGCAGACACCTTTGCCTCCGGCGACAAGGTCGATGTGACCGGCACCAGCAAGGGTAAAGGATTTGCAGGCAACATCAAGCGTTGGAATCAGGCCCGCGGCAGAAAGACCCACGGCTCCCACTCCTATCGCGTTGCCGGTTCAATGGGCGCATGCACCTACCCCGGTGAGGTCTTCAAAACCAAGCACCTCCCCGGCCATATGGGTCATGAGCGCATCACGGTTCAGAACCTCGAAGTCGTCCGTGCGGATGCAGAACGCAATCTGCTCCTCATCAAGGGCGCAATCCCCGGTGCAAAGGGCGGTCTTGTTCTTGTCCGCAGCACGGTTAAATAAGAGGAGGAACAATCATGCCTAATGTAGCTATTTATAACATTTCCGGCGCAAAAGTCGGCGAAATGGAACTCTCCGAAAACATTTTCGGCCAGGAGCTCAACGTTCCCGCAATGCACGCTTACGTCAAGGCTTATCTTGCAAATCAGCGTCAGGGCACTCAGAGCGTTAAGACCCGCGCGGAAGTTTCCGGCGGCGGCAAAAAGCCCTGGAGGCAGAAGGGCACCGGTCGTGCCCGTCAGGGTTCAACCAGATCCCCCCAGTGGACGCACGGCGGCGTTGTATTCGCTCCCAAGCCCCGCGACTATCGCATGAGCCTCAACAAGAAGCTCAAGAGGGTTGCACTTAAGTCCGCTCTTTCCGCAAAGGTTGCAAACGAGAAGCTCATCGTTCTCGATTCCATCGAGCTTCCCGAGCAGAAGACCCGCGCAATGGTAAAGGTTCTTGCGAACCTCAAGGTTGAAAAGGCTCTCATCGTCACTTCCGACGTGTGTGATACCGTTGTCCGCACCGCCCGCAACATTCAGGGCGTTGCAACCGCAACCGTCGGCACGCTCAACACCTATGACGTTCTCAAGTACGATGCACTCATCCTCACCAAGGATGCGGTTGAAAAAGTCGAGGAGGTATACGCATAATGAACGCTCACGACATCATCATCAAGCCCGTACTCACCGAGAAGAGCTACGAAGCCATTCAGAACAAGACTTACGTCTTCATCGTTGCTAAGAAGGCAGGCAAAACCGAGATCAAGCAGGCTGTTGAAACCATTTTTGACGGCGTAAAGGTTGAAAGCGTCAACACCATCAACCGTCTCGGCAAGGTTAAGAGGCAGGGCCGCACCGAAGGCCGCCGCCCCTCCACCAAGAAGGCCTACATCACCCTTACGAAGGATTCCAAGACCATTGAAGCCTTCGATAACATGGCTCAGTAAGGAGGAACAACAATGGCAATCAGAAAGATTAAGCCCAACACTCCCGGTCAACGCTTCATGACCGTCTCCACTTACGAGGAGATTACCTGCACGACCCCCGAGCGTTCCCTTATGGAAAGCCTCAAGAGCAACGCGGGTCGCAACAACAAGGGCAGGATCACCGTCCGCCATCGCGGCGGCGGCGCAAAGCGTCAGTATCGTATTATTGACTTCAAACGCAACAAGGACAACATCCCCGCAAAGGTTGCAACCGTTGAATACGATCCCAACCGTTCCGCAAACATCGCTCTTCTGCACTATGCAGACGGCGAAAAGCGTTACATCATTGCTCCTTACGGTCTTAAGGTCGGCGAAACCATCGTTTCCGGCGAAGCAAGCGACATCAAAGTCGGCAATGCGCTTCCTCTCAAAAACATCCCCGTCGGCACGATGATCCACTGCATCGAACTGCTTCCCGGCAAGGGCGCACAGCTTGTCCGCAGCGCGGGCAACGCAGCTCAGCTTCTTGCAAAGGAAACAAAGTACGCACAGGTTCGTCTTCCCAGCGGTGAAGTCCGACTCATCCCCCTCGGCTGCAAAGCAACCATCGGTCAGGTCGGCAACATCGATTCCGTAAACATCAAGCTCGGTAAAGCGGGTCGCACCCGTCACATGGGCTTCCGTCCCACCGTTCGCGGTTCCGTCATGAACCCCAACGATCACCCCCACGGCGGTGGTGAGGGCAAATCCCCCATCGGCCGTCCGGGCCCTGTAACCCCTTGGGGCAAGCCTGCTCTGGGTTATAAGACCAGGAAGACCAAGAACATCAACGACAAGTACATCGTCCGCCGCAGGGACGGTAAGTGATCTTTAGAAGGGAGTAATTGAAACATGAGTAGGTCAATTAAGAAAGGACCCTTTGTCAGCGAAAGGCTGCTTGACCGTGTTATCGCGATGAACGAATCCGGCAAGAAGTCCGTACTCAAGACTTGGTCAAGGGCATCCACCATCTTCCCCGAAATGATCGGTCACACCATTGCCGTTCACGACGGTAAGAAGCATGTCCCCGTATACATCACTGAAGATATGGTCGGACACAAGCTCGGCGAATTCGCACCCACCCGTACCTTCCGCGGTCACCGCGGCTCCGAAAAGGCAACACGCGGTAAATAAGGAGGCGTAAAAATGGCAACCAGATCCAAAATGAAATCACAGTATCGCAAGGAAAACGCTGACAGGCGTCCCCATGCGACCGCGAAACATATCCGCATTTCTTCCCGCAAGGTAAAGATAGTTATCGACCTTATCCGCGGCAAGAGCGTTGAAGATGCAGAAGCAATCCTTATGTACACCCCCAAGGCGGCTTCCGAGCCCACCCTGAAGGTTCTCAGGAGCGCGATTGCAAACGCCGTAAACAACCTCGATATGGACAAGGAAACCCTCTATGTTGCAGAGTGCTTTGCAAACCAGGGTCCCACCCTTCGCCGCTACAGGCCCCGCTCCCGCGGCAGCGCATCCCGCATCCGCAAGCGTACCAGCCATATCACCATCATCCTGGACGAGAAGAAATAAGGAGGACATACAATGGGACAGAAAGTTAATCCGAATGGCTTCCGAGTAGGCGTTATCAGAGATTGGAACACCCGTTGGTACGCCAACAAGAAGGATTTCGCAAACTTCCTCGTTGAGGATAAGAAAATCCGCGATTACCTCAAGAACAAGTACTTTGAGGCAGGCATTGCGAAGATCGATATCGCCCGCGCTGCAAACAAGGTCACTGTCAGCATCCACACCGCTCGCCCCGGTATGCTCATCGGCAAAGGCGGCGTCGGCGTTGACGCCATCAAGGCAGAGCTCAATGCACTTGTCAACAGGTCCGTAAACATCAACATCATCGAAGTGCGCAACCCCGATGCAAACGCTCAGCTTGTTGCTGAAAACATCGCAGCGGCACTCGAAAAGAGGACTTCCTTCCGTCGTGCAATGAAACAGTCCCTCGGCCGTGCAATGAAGGCCGGTGCAAAGGGCATCAAGATCAAGTGCGGCGGTCGTCTCGGCGGCGCGGAAATCGCGCGTACCGAGGGTTACAACGAAGGCTCAACTCCCCTCCAGACCATCCGTGCAGACATTGAGTACGGTTTCACCGAGGCAAAGACCGCTTACGGCCGCATCGGCGTCAAGGTTTGGATCTACAAGGGCGAAGTGCTTAACCGCAACAGAGCCAAGAAAGCTTAAGGAGGATACTAACCATGTTAATGCCTAAAAGAGTAAAACGCCGCAGGGTACACCGCGGACGCATGAAGGGCACCGCTCAGCGCGGTAACATCATCGCTTACGGCGAATATGGTCTTGTAGCAATGGAGCCCGCTTGGGTCACCAGCAACCAGATTGAGGCAGCGCGTGTTGCCATGACCCGTTACATGAAGCGTAACGGCAAAGTCTGGGTGGACATCTTCCCCGACAAGCCCGTAACCGAAAAACCCGCCGAAACCCGCATGGGTTCCGGTAAAGGTTCCCCCGAATATTGGGTAGCAGTCGTTAAGCCCGGCAGGATCCTTTTCGAGGTTGCCGAAGTTGACGAAGCAACCGCAAGAGAAGCTCTTCGCCTTGCAATGCACAAGCTGCCGCTCAAGTGCAAATTCGTTAAAAAACCCGTCGAAGAAGTTAAAGTGGAGGGCTAAGCCATGAAAAAGAAAGAATGGGAAAAGCTTCAGCAGCTTACCGTTGAAGAGCTTGTTGCAAGAGAGAACGAGCTCAAGGCAGAACTGTTCAATCTCCGCTTCCAGCATGCAACGGGTCAGCTCACTAACCCCATGCGCTTGAAGGAATGCAAGCGTGAGATCGCAAGGGTTAAGACCCTCATCAACGCACGCGCTTAATAAAGGGAGGACATTTCAATGGAAATTAAAAACGTTCCCGTCAGGGGCTATCGTAAGACCCGCATCGGCATCGTTACCAGCGACAAGATGGACAAGACCGTTGTTGTCGCCGTCAAGACCAAGGTACGTCATCCCCTTTACGGCAAGATGGTAAACCGTACCCTCAAAGTCAAGGCGCACGATGAGGAAAATTCTTGCGGTATCGGCGATACCGTTAAGATCATGGAGACCCGCCCGCTTTCCAAGGATAAGCGTTGGCGTGTTGTCGAAATTATTGAAAAGGCTAAGTAAGCCCGAGGGAGGAAAACATGATTCAACCGCAAACAAGGTTAAAAGTTGCCGATAACAGCGGCGCAAAGGAAATTATGTGCATCCGTGTTCTGGGCGGTTCCTCAAGGAAATTCGCAAGCGTTGGCGACGTTATCGTAGCTTCCGTAAAGAGCGCATCCCCCGGCGGCGCAGTCAAGAAGAAGGATGTTGTTAAGGCAGTTGTTGTTCGCACGGTCACCGGCGTTCATCGTGAAGATGGCAGCCATATCCGTTTCGACGATAATGCAGCAGTCATCATCAATGATCAGAAACAGCCCCGCGGCACCCGTATTTTCGGGCCGGTCGCAAGGGAGCTTCGTGAGAAGGACTACATGAAGATTGTGTCCCTCGCACCCGAAGTTCTGTAAGGAGGTACATCTATGAGCAGTAAGCTTAACATCAGGACCGGCGACACCGTTATGGTCATCACCGGCGACGAAATGAAAGATCGCGGTAAAACCGGCAAAGTGCTCAAGGTTTATCCCGAAGCACAGCGCGTTGTCGTCCAGGGCAGGAAAATGATCGTCCGCCATCAGAAGCCCCGTCAGCAGGGCGAAACCGGCGGAAGGCTTGAAAAAGAAGGCACGATTCACGTTTCAAACGTTATGCTCGTTTGCCCCAACTGCAAAAAGCCCACTCGCGTAGGTCACACCTTCATCGAGAAGGACGGCAAAAAAATCAAAGTTCGCACCTGCAAAAAGTGCAACAAGAACATCGACTGAGTAGGAGGAAATTACAGTGGCTAAGAAAGAAACAGCACAGGCTCCCGCAAAGAAGAAAGCAAAGCAGGAAGCCGCTCCGTTCACCGAGCCCGCCCGTCTCCGCCTGAAATATAAGGAGATCATTCCCCAGCTCGTTGAAAAATTCGGTTATGAAAACCCCATGCAGGTTCCCAAGCTTGAGAAGATCGTTCTCAACATGGGTCTCGGCTCCGATAAGGACAACCCCAAGGGTATCGATGCGGCAGTTGAGGAACTCGGCATCATCGCCGGTCAGAAGCCCGTCATCACCAAGGCTAAGAAGTCCGTTGCAAACTTCAAAGTCCGTCAGGGCATGAACGTCGGCGCAAAGGTTACCCTCCGCGGTGATCGCATGTACTACTTTGCCGACAAGCTCATGAACATCGTTCTGCCCCGCGTTCGCGACTTCCGCGGTGTTTCCGACACCAGCTTCGACGGTCGCGGCAACTACGCAATGGGTCTTAAAGAACAGCTGATTTTCCCCGAAATCAACTATGATGATGTTGACAAAGTTCGTGGTATGGACGTTATCTTTGTCACCACCGCAAAGACCGATGAAGAAGCAAAAGAGCTTCTCAGGCTTCTGGGCATGCCCTTTGGCAACAACGACTGAGGGAGGATTTCATAATGGCAAAGACATCATTAAAAAACAAGCAGCAGGCTACTCCCAAGTATTCCACCAGGGCTTACACCCGTTGCCGTCTCTGCGGTAGGCCCCATTCCGTTCTCCGCAAGTACGGAATCTGCCGCGTTTGCTTCCGCGAACTCGCCTACAAGGGTGAGATTCCCGGTGTTCGTAAAGCCAGCTGGTAAGAAGGAGGATATTTCAATGCTCGTAACAGACCCCATTGCCGATATGCTTACAAGGATTCGCAACGCTCTCATCGTCAAACATGACACCGTAGACGTTCCCGTTTCCGTAATGAAGCTCGCAATCGCTGACATTCTCCTTAACGAAGGTTACATCAAGGGTTACACCGTCGGCGGCGAAGGCGTTCAGAAGATGATGACCATCACCCTTAAGTACGGCGCAAACCGTCAGAAGGTTATCACCGGCCTCAAGCGTATTTCCAAGCCCGGCCTGCGCGTTTATGCCCGCAAGGATAACATCCCCAAGGTTCTCAACGGCCTCGGCATCGCCATCATTTCCACTTCCCGTGGCATCATGACCGATCGTGAAGCAAGGAAACAGGGCGTCGGCGGCGAAGTTCTCGCCTACGTTTGGTAACAACCCGCAAACGTGAATCAAACCTGAATTCACTCAGGCTTTGATTCACGCAAATAACACAGCTGAAACGCCTATGCCCGGAACAAAACAGGCCGGGCACGGGCGAAAGCAAGATAATGCATTAATATTTGGAGGTGCACAATGTCTCGAATCGGAAAACTTCCGATCACTATCCCTGCCGGAGTGACAATTACGGTTTCTGACGATAATACCGTGACAGTCAAGGGCCCCAAGGGTCAGCTCTCCGAGAAGATCAGCCCCCGCATCAAGGTTTCCATGGATGCAGGCATCCTCAAGGTAGAACGCCCCACCGATGAAAAAGAAGACCGTTCTCTGCACGGACTTTCCCGTACCCTCATCAACAATATGGTCGTCGGTACCACCAAAGGTTTCGAGAAAAAGCTTGAAATCAACGGCACCGGTTACAGGGCTCAGAAGAACGGCAACAAGCTCGTTCTCAATGTCGGTTATTCACACCCTGTTGAATTCGAAGAAGGCGACGGCATTACTTTCGACGTTCCCGCTCCCAACCGGATCACGGTTCAGGGCATCGACAAGCAGAAAGTCGGTCAGATCGCAGCAGACGTCCGCGCGGTTCGTGAGCCTGAACCCTACAAGGGCAAGGGTATCAAGTATGACTATGAAGTCATCATCCGCAAGGAAGGTAAGACCGGTAAATAACAGGAGGAGTATAGCAGTATGATTAGTAAGCTTGATAAGAATGCAAAGCGCAAGGCACGTCATTACCGTACCCGCAGGCATATCATCGGCACACCCGCAAGGCCCCGCCTGAATGTTTACCGCAGCCTGAATCACATCTATGCTCAGGTTATCGATGACTCCATCGGAAACACCATTGCGGCAGCTTCCACCGTTGAAGCATCCGTAAAGGCATTGATCGAAGGCAAAAACAAGAAGGAAGCAGCGTTCATCGTTGGTGAAACCGTTGCAAAGCGCGCACTTGAAAAGGGCGTTGCAAAGGTCGTTTTCGATCGCGGCGGTTATCTTTACACCGGTCGCGTTGCCGAGCTGGCAGCCGGTGCCCGCAAGGCCGGCTTGGATTTCTAATGGAGGTATACTATGCAAAACAGGCGTAATTACACCCCGGAAGTACCGGAATTCAAAGAAAAGCTCGTCTCCGTCAACCGTGTAGCAAAGGTTGTTAAGGGCGGTAAAATTTTCCGCTTCTCCGCGCTCATCGTTGTCGGCGATGAAAAGGGTCGCGTCGGTGTCGGCATGGGCAAAGCTGCCGAAATTCCCGAAGCGGTTCGCAAGGGCGTTGAGGACGCAAAGCGTCACCTCATCAACGTTCCCATCGTCGGAACCACCATCCCCCACGCTGTTGAAGGCAAGTTCTCCAAGGGTCATGTTCGCATGCTCCCCGCAGAACCCGGTACCGGCGTTATCGCGGGCGGTCCCGTTCGCTGCGTTCTCGAAATGGTCGGCATCAAAGATATCCGCACCAAGAGCTACGGTTCCAACAACCCCGCAAACTGCGTGAAGGCAACCCTTGACGGGCTTGCACAGCTCCGCACCGCAGAGCAGGTTGCGCATCTGCGCGGTAAGAGCGTTGCCGAAATTCTTGACTGATTGGGAGGGAATTATAATGGCAAACCTGAAAGTTACACTCGTTAAGAGCACCATCGGAGCACTGAAAGACCAGCAGGCGACCGTTAAGGCACTCGGTCTTCACAAGCTCAATCACACGGTCATCAAGCCCGATAATGCTTGCATCCGTGGCATGATTTTCAAAGTGAAGCACCTTGTTAAGGTGGAAGAAGTAGACGCATAAGGAGGTTACCGCATGAATCTACATGAGTTAAGACCCGCCGAGGGTTCAACAAGTGCAAGGAAGCGTGTGGGCCGCGGCTCCGGTTCCGGTATCGGCAAAACCGCCGGTTACGGTCACAAGGGTCAGAAGGCTCGCAGCGGAAGCAAGAAGAACGGCTTTGAAGGCGGTCAGATGCCTCTGCCCCGTCGTCTCCCGAAGAGAGGCTTCCACAACAACTTCATGAAAGTTTATTCCGTTGTCAACATCGAGGCTCTCAACCGCTTCGAGAATGGCACTGTAATCACCGCTGAGCTCCTCAAAGCAGAGGGCATCATCAGCAAAATCGAGAAGGACGGCCTCAAGGTTCTGGGCCGTGGCGAGCTTACACAGCGCCTTACTGTCAAGGCGGCGAAGGTATCAAATTCAGCCCGTGAAGCTATCGTTGCGGTGGGCGGAACTGTAGAGGTGCCGAATGTTTAAGACTATCATCAATGCTTGGAAAGTCAAGGACATCCGCACCAAGATGCTCTACACTCTGCTCTTGATCGTTGTCTACAGACTCGGCTCCTTCATCCCCGTTCCCAGTGTAAACGGTGAAAAACTCGGAGAGTTGATTGCAAGCTATGACTTCCTCAGCTTCCTCAACCTCTTCTCCGGCGGTTCTCTGAACAATTTCTCACTCTTTGCAATGGGTATCTCGCCCTACATCACGGCGTCGATTATTCTTCAGCTCCTCACCATTGCATTCCCCTCCCTTGAGAAACTTTCCAAGGAAGAGGACGGCAGGGAAAAGATCGAAAAAATCACCCGTATCGTGGGCGTCGTTCTCGCTCTTATCCAGTCCGTAAGCATTGTTGTCGGTCTCAACAGCGCAAACGGCGATCTCATCAAAAAGATCACCATCTTCGGCACAAGCGGCTTCGGCACATTCATGAACGGCTTTATGCCCTATGTTATCACGGGCATCTGCTGCACCGCAGGTACTGCGTTCCTGATGTGGATGGGTGAGCGCATCACCGAAAAGGGCATCGGCAACGGCGTTTCAATTCTGATCTTTGCATCCATTGTTTCCTCCGTTCCCAATGTTGTTATCAACCTTATCAACGGTACTTTCCACATTATTCCGACCACTAACGGTCTTGCGTACAAGTGGTGGTACGGAATCGTGGTTATCCTTGTGGTTCTTATCCTCACCGTTGGTATCGTTACCGTTGAAAAGGCGGTTCGCCGCATTCCCGTTCAGTACGCAAAGCGCGTTGTCGGCAGGAAACTCTACGGCGGACAGTCCACGCATATCCCTCTCAAGGCGAATGCAAACGGCGTTATGCCCCTGATCTTCGCTATGACGATTCTTCAGGTTCCCGGCATGATCGGTCAGTTCTGGCCCAAGGGCAAGTTCTATACCTTTGTAAGCACTTACCTCAGCCCGGCAACCACGAATATCGCCGGCATAATCATTTACTATGTGCTTTATGCCATCATGATCGTGGGCTTCGCCTACTTCTACTCCTCCATCACCTTCAACCCTGTTGAGATTTCCAAAAATCTCCAGCAGAACGGCGGATTTATTCCCGGTATTCGTCCCGGTCGTCCCACTTCGGACTACCTCCAGAAGAAGTGCAGCCGCCTGACAATGTTCGGCGCACTCTTCCTGATGATTATCGCAATCATCCCCACTCTGCTCCTGAAGGTGCTGAACATCACCGTGCTGTCTGCTTTCGGCCCGACGAGCATTCTGATTATGATCAGTGTGTCCATCGAAATTGCCGACCAGCTTGACTCGCTGATGATCATGAGGAACCATAAGGGCTTCCTCAACTAATCTCACAGGATTATATTGACCCGATGTTTGTCCAAGGGATATTGGCTGCGTTGCTTCTATCCCTTGGATTAAACTGCGTATTAGAGACAAATTGACGGAGGTTTTTAAAACCGATATTTATGAAGCTGATACTTTTAGGTCCGCCCGCCGCCGGCAAAGGAACACAGGCGGAATGCATCGCCGAACGCTACTCTCTTGCCCATATTTCAACCGGGGATATGCTCCGCGCCGAAATCAGCAAAAAAACGCCGCTCGGCTTGCGCGCTAAGGCTCTTATCGACGACGGCAACCTTGTTCCGGACGAGATAATTAATGAAATGGTGCTCTCACGCATACAGCACGAGGATTGCAGCATCGGCTTTTTGCTGGACGGTTATCCGCGAACCATTGCGCAGGCGGAGACGCTTGCCGGTGCGGTCAATATCGATGCAGTGATTGACATCAATGTTGACAGTGATATCCTTATCGAGAGAGTTTCCTCACGGCGCGTCTGCCCGAAATGCAATCACTCCCAGTGTGTCAGCGCGGCTGATACTGCCGCCGGCAAACCGGAATTGTGTGCAAAGTGCGGAGCAGAACTTATCAGACGGCCGGATGATAATCCGGAGAGTATGCGGCACAGGCTCGAAGTCTACTATGACAGAACCTTCCCGCTTATCAACTTCTATCGCGAAAAAGGTCTTCTCGTTCCCATCGACGGCGCAATGAGCATCGGCGATGTTTCGAACCGGATCTTTGCGGCGCTCGATCCGATATTCGAGAAGAATAAAAAAGCTTAAATCCAACGGACGAAATGCCTCGACAGGGGCTGCTGCATATTTCCGAAAATCGACGCTTCGGAGTTCAGGAGAAAAGAATGAGTGACGGAAAAATTACAATTAAATCAGAATCCCAGCGTACGCTCATGCGCGCTGCGGGCGAGCTGACGGGCAGAACGCTTAACTATATCGAAGCGCTTATTAAACCGGGAATTTCAACAAAGGAATTGGATGAAGCGGCAGAGGAGTTTATTCGAAGCCACGGCGCTGTTCCGTCATTCCTGAATTACGAGGGCTTCCCGGCAAGCATCTGCACTTCGGTCAATGACAGGATCGTGCACGGCATTCCGAGCAGGCATGACCGTCTGCGTGACGGCGACATTATCAGCGTTGACTGCGGCGCGCTGCTTAACGGCTTCCATGGGGATGCCGCAAGGACTTTTCTTGTCGGCAATGTTGCTCCCGAGGTCGCGAAGCTTGTTCAGGTCACAAAAGAGTGTTTCTTTAAGGGCCTTGAACAGGCCGTTGTCGGGAATCATATTTCCGATATCGGACGGGCAATTCAGCAGCACGCCGAGTCACATGGCTACGGTGTCGTTCGTGAGCTCGTCGGTCACGGCATCGGCATGAATATGCATGAAGCTCCCGAGGTTCCGAATTATGTTATTCCGCATTTCGGACGGGGAGCAAGACTCGTGCCCGGCATGGCGATTGCGATTGAACCGATGATAAATCTCGGCACAAGACGCATTCATGTTCTCGATGACGGGTGGACCTGCGTCACTGCCGACGGCAAGCCGAGTGCGCATTATGAAAACACAATTTTTATTTCGGAAAACGGTCCGGAAGTGTTGACAAACCCAGAATAATGTGCTACAATGTTAAGGTTGCGACTTATGGATAAAAAAGGGTGTCGAAACACAGAAAAACCCGAAGAATTCTGTAAATTCGCCGAAGAGGACGTTTTGTCCTCCGAAAGTGAAACAGCGACCCGGGGCAGTATGACTGAGAATGACATTCCCGCCTTGCAGAAATGCATTGCGAGGGATGAGATTATTCTCGGTCAAATAGTAATTTCGAACGCAGGGCATGACAGGGATAGTCATCTTGTTGTCATAGGACACGAGGGCGAAAATTTCGTTTTCGTTGCCGACGGCAGGCTGCGAACGGTTGAAAAGCCCAAAAGGAAGAAGCTCAGGCACGTTTCGCGGACAGATATATATTCCCCGAAAATCTCAAAAAAGATTTTGCAGGGCATGCCCGTGACGAATGCGGAGCTGAGGAAAATCATTGCCGAGTTTAAACAGTCGGCAGGCGGCGAATCAGGTGCGGCGGAATGAATGCGGATAATGCTCTTCACAAACCGCAGCAAACAAGAATTTGCCGAAATGAGTACCGCATTTTGCAAGGAGGATTTGAATGTCTAAGCAGGACGTAATCGAAGTTGCGGGTGTTGTCACGGATTCATACCCGAATGCGATGTTTGAGGTTACTCTCGAAAACGGTCACAAAATTTTGGCGACCATATCCGGCAAGCTCAGGATGAATTACATTCGAGTCCTGACGGGCGACAAGGTAACCGTTGAGCTTTCGCCCTATGACCTGACGAGAGGTCGCATCACATGGCGCGCAAAGAACTGACGTTCTGTGTGCAGCTAAAATGCCAAATTTTCACAGGAGGAAGCAACAATGAAAGTAAGGCCTTCAGTAAAACCGATGTGCGAGAAGTGCAAGATCATTAAGCGCAAGGGTCGCGTTATGGTCATCTGCGAGAATCCTCGTCACAAGCAAAAGCAGGGCTGATTTGGCTTGAATTGAGCGGAGCGGCAACACGAACGCTGACTGCGGCGGCAATGCGCCGCGAAGGCTCGGAACGCAAAAGCTCGATGAATGCGGAATCCCCGAAATGCAGCCGGTCTGCGGAACCAACCCGCCGCAGCCCGAAGGGTAAAGCGAATGCAGGCGTTCGCTGAAGTCCCTAAACAAATGCACGGAAAGCGCTTCCGAAAGACGCTGCCCGCTTTGTGAAGTTCATCACATGCGGCAGCGGCGGAAACATTCAGGAGGCTCCGGCGAAACAGCAGTATGGTTCTTGCCTATCAGCATCAGGCAAACCGTCACCGGATCACTGCCGGTGCGGCTGCCCAATCTCAAATGAAGCCAAGGTTGCGTTGGCTGCAGTTGAGATTGGGAACCGGCAGACACAAAGAATAACCCCTAAAAAACCAAACTACGGAGGTAAACATTCTATATGGCGCGTATAAGCGGCGTAGACCTGCCCAGGGAAAAAAGAGTTGAGATCGGGCTGACCTATATCTACGGTATCGGTCGCAGCACCGCTCAGAACATCCTTCGCGAGACCGGCGTTAACCCCGACATCAGGGTCAAGGATCTGTCCGAATCGGATGTTAACAAATTGAGAGAGTACATTGATCATCACTGCAAGGTAGAGGGCGACCTCAGGCGTGAAGTCTCCATGAACATCAAGAGGCTCATCGAAGTCGGCTGCTATCGCGGCGTTCGTCACCGCAAGGGCTTGCCCGTTCGCGGTCAGAGCACGAAGCAGAACGCACGCACCCGTAAGGGTCCCAAGCGTTCCGCCGGTAAGGCTAAGAAATAATCAAGGAGGAGAATTGAGCAATGGCAAGGTCAACAAAGACTACAAAGAAGCTTGCTTCCCGCAAGCGTCGTGAACGCAAGAACATTGAGCGCGGTCAGGTTCACATTCGTTCTTCCTTCAATAACACCCTCGTAACCGTTACCGATCTTAACGGCAACGCAATCTCTTGGGCATCCGCAGGCGGCCTCGGCTTCCGCGGTTCCCGTAAGAGCACTCCGTTTGCCGCACAGATGGCAGCGGAAACCGCAGCAAAAGCTTCAATGGAACACGGCATGCGTATCGTTGAAGTTTACGTCAAGGGCCCCGGCGCAGGTCGTGAATCTGCAATCCGCGCGCTCCAGGCTGCAGGTCTTGAAGTCAACATGATCAAGGACGTCACCCCCATTCCTCATAATGGCTGCCGTCCTCCCAAGCGTAGAAGAGTATAAGGAGAGCAAACGATTATGGCAAGATATACTGATTCCGTTTGCAGACAGTGCCGCAGGGAAGGCACCAAACTGTTTCTTAAAGGCGATCGCTGCTACAACGAAGCAAAGTGCGCTGTTATGAAGCGTCACACTCCTCCGGGACAGCACGGTCAGGCAAGGGCTCGCAAGGCTTCCGAATACGGCACCCAGCTCCGTGAAAAGCAGAAATGCCGCAGAGCATACGGTGTTCTCGAGTCCCAGTTCCGCAAGTACTATGATATGGCAACGAACATGCAGGGCGTTACCGGCGAAAATATGCTGTGCCTGCTTGAGCGTCGCCTTGACAATGTTGTTTATCGCCTCGGTCTCGGCGCAAGCCGTGCACAGGCTCGCCAGTGGATCACCCATGGTCACATCCTCGTTGACGGCCATAAGGTTGACATCCCCTCTTACCTCGTAAAGCCCGGCCAGAAGATCAGCGTTCTTTCAAAGAGCTTTGATGTTGAATTCTTCAAGGGCGTGAGGGAACAGGGTGCCGATAAGCCCATTCCCAAGTGGCTTGAGCTTGATGCGGCAAACCTCAGCGGTACAGTGGCAGCAATGCCCCAGCGTGATGATATCGACCTCACCATTGAGGAACACCTCATTGTTGAGTTCTATTCAAGGTAATCATCACGGCTACCCTGATCTATCAGTTACTTTTTTTCAAGAGAGGGGAGAGATTTGATGTTTGAAATTGAAAGACCTAAGATCGAGTGCAAGGAGCTGAACGACTACTACGGATGCTTCGTTGTTGAACCGCTTGAGCGCGGTTTCGGCACAACTCTCGGCAATTGCCTGCGCAGAGTTCTTTTGAGCTCAATGCCGGGCGCGGCTGCTTCTTCCGTCAAGATTGACGGTGTGCTTCACGAGTTTTCGACCATTCCCGGCGTTAAGGAAGACGTTACGGAAATCATCCTTAACATTAAGGAACTTCGTGTGAGATTGCTCGGCGAAAGCAGCAGCGTGCATGTAGTCATCGACGCCAAGGGCGAAGGCAAAGTTTTTGCAGGAGATATTATCCACGATGCCGATGTTGAAATCATCAATCCCGATTTGCACATCGCAACGCTTTCCGAGGGTGCAAACCTCTATATGGACATTGTTCTTGAAAAAGGCAAAGGCTATGTTTCTGCCGAAAAGAACAAAAAACCGAACATGCCCATCGGCGTGATCGCGATTGACTCCATATTCACCCCCATCACCAAAGTCAACTTCCGCGTTGAAGATACTCGTGTCGGTCAGGTTACCGACTACGACAAGCTCACGCTTCAGGTCTGGACAGACGGAAGCATCCGCCCCGAAGAGGCAGTCGGCATTTCTTCAAGGATCATGTTCGACCACCTTTCACTGTTCACGAACCTTACCGAAGGTGTGCAGAACATTGAAATTGTCGGCGATGAAGAGCCTGACGGCAAAGAAAAGATATACGACATGGCGATCGAAGAACTCGATCTCTCGGTTCGTTCGTATAACTGCCTCAAACGTGCCGGCATCAACACCGTTGCGGAGCTCGTTGAACGCGACGAGGAGGAAATGATGAAGGTGCGCAACCTCGGCAGAAAATCTCTTGAGGAAGTGCAGCTCAAACTTGCTGCGCTGGGTCTCTCTCTGCGCGAAAGCGAAGAATAATTCGCAAGCTGATATGATCAACGATAGCATCAGCGATTTTAATAGGAGGAAATAATATGCCTAACCGTAAGCTTAATAAAGCCACCGACCAGCGTGACGCAATGCTTCGCAACATGGTAACTGCATTCCTTTGGAACGGCAAGCTCGTGACCACCGAATCGCGCGCAAAGGAAGTTCGTCCCATTGCGGAGAAGCTCATCACCCTGGCAGTGTCCGAATATAAAAATACCGAAACCGTCACCAAGACGAAGATTGAAACCAACGACAAAGAGCAAACCACTCGAACCGAAGTCGAGAAGGTTATCGATAAGCCCTCAAAGCTCCACGCCCGCAGGCAGATCATGGCTTACCTTTATGACATTCCCCTCACCAGGGAGTCCAAGGAAAGTGCAAAGGATTTCCGCAAACGCGTTCGTGAAACTCCTCATCCCGTTGTTGAGAAGCTCTTCCGTGAGCTCGCTCCCAAATATGACGGTGTAAATGGCGGCTATGTTCGCATTTACAAGCTCGGACCCCGTCGCGGCGATGGTGCGGAAGTTTGCATGCTCGAGCTCAAATAATCGTTTGGGTTACACTCTGTTCAATTGAATATTTGCGGGGAATGTGATTGTACGTTTTCCGTGAATTCGGCGGGATGCCGGGCTTTTGTCCGGCATCCTCTTTTCGTTTATGCATACAATTCAATGCATATGCAGTCGGCGTCCCGATTTTGAAATAAACAAATTTTTTTGAAAACCGTGTCAAAAAGCCGCTGCTTTTGCTTTACATACACGATTCAATCTGTTAAAATAAAAGGTGCGACATAAATAACTTACTGCACATGCAAGAGCAGGTGTGCGTTTTTGGCTGTCGTGCAGCATACGGCTGCATCGGCGGAGTATAAAGCACAGCACAGAAAGGAAAGAGCAAGTGGATACCGAATTCGCAGTCCGCATGGTTGACATAACCAAGCATTTCGGCACAATAACTGCAAACAAAAACGTTTCTTTGGACATTCGCAAGGGAGAGATTCTATCCCTTTTGGGTGAAAACGGAAGCGGCAAAACGACTCTGATGAATATGCTTTCCGGCATTTATTACCCGGACGGCGGCAGTATCTATGTGAACGGAACGCGTGTTGATATTCGCTCTCCAAAGGATGCGTTCAAGCTTCATATCGGCATGATTCATCAGCATTTTAAGCTTGTTGACGTTTTTACGGCAACGGAAAACGTTAAACTGGGCCTAAAAGACAGTATATCCGCTGTGCGCAAAAGCATTGTTGAAATCTGCAAAAAATACTCATTTGCAGTCGATCCGGACAAAAAGGTCTATGAAATGTCCGTTTCGGAAAAACAAACACTTGAAATCGTTAAGGTGCTTTATCGCGGAGCGGATATTCTTATTCTCGACGAACCGACTGCCGTTCTGACGCCGCAGGAAACCGAGGCGTTGTTTAAAGTTATGCGTGCAATGAAGGCGGACGGAAAAAGCATTGTTATCATCACACATAAATTACACGAAGTCTTGGAAATTTCGGATAGAGTTGCCGTTTTGCGCAAGGGCGAATACATAGGCGAGGTTGAAACTTCAAAAACCGATGCTCAAAGCCTTTCGGATATGATGGTCGGTCATGCCGTAACATTGAATATCGATCGTCCTGAAGTCGGCTATTCTGTCCCGCGTCTCTTTGTAAAGAATCTGACCGTTAAGGATAATCTCGGAGTCACGAGACTCGACAATGTAAGTTTTACGGCCAACAGCGGCGAAATTCTTGGTGTTGCGGGCATCAGCGGAAGCGGGCAAAAGGAACTGCTTGAAGCAATTGCGGGACTTTGCAGGACTGAACCCGGTTCTTCCGTTATGTATGTTAATCCGCGCAACGATGAAGAGGAGGAACTCTGCGGTCTGTCGCCGGAACTTATTCGCGACCTCGGGGTGAGCCTTGCATTCGTGCCGGAGGACAGGCTCGGAATGGGTCTTGTCGGCAGCATGAATATACCCGACAACATGATGCTGCGCAGTTATAAGGACGGAAAAAGCTGCTTTGCGGACAGAAAAAAACCGCGTGAGCTTGCGCAGAAGGTCGTTGACGAACTTGGCGTTCTGACTCCGGATCTTGATACACCGATAAGAAAGCTTTCCGGCGGCAACGTGCAAAAAATTCTTGTCGGGCGCGAACTTTCGTTTAACCCGTCGCTCCTTATGGCGGCTTATGTTGTTCGCGGACTGGATATTAACACGTCCTATGCAATCTACGGGCTGCTGAACGATCTTAAGAAAAAGGGCGGCGCAGTCATTTTTGTCGGTGAAGACCTCGACGTTTTGCTTGAGCTTTGCGACAGGATACTTGTGCTTTGCGGCGGCAGGGTCAGCGGAATTGTTGATGCAAGAAAGACTCAAAAGAACGAAGTCGGACTTTTGATGACAAACCTTGGCTCGGCCGACAGCTCAGCCGAGTGATCCGGGCAAAAAGATAACGAAAGGCAGGAAAACAGAATGCTCCGTATTCAAAAGAGAACCGCGCTGCCGGTTTGGAAGAGTTGGCTTATTCGTGCGATTGCAATAATTATCGCGCTCGTTCTTAACGGCGTGCTTATTTACGGGCTTACAAAAATGAACCCTGTGAAGGTGTATGCCACAATGTTCAACGGTGTTTTCGGCACTGAAAGAAGAATCTGGAACACGATTCGCGATATTTCAATGCTGCTGTGCATCGGAATCGGACTTGCCCCCGCATTTAAAATGAAATTCTGGAATATCGGCGCAGAGGGTCAGATCTTGCTCGGCGGCATTGCGGCTGCGGCGTGCATGATGTATTTTGACAGTCTGCCGAACGGACTGCTGCTTGTTGTGATGTTCCTTGCGGCGGCAGCGGCGGGCGGATTCTGGGCGTTCATTCCGGGAATTTCAAAAGCAAAGCTGAACACAAACGAAACTCTGTTCACACTGATGATGAACTATATTGCAATTCAGCTTACGTCATTCTTCGTTACTTTTTGGGAGAATTCCTATGGTTCCAACATCGTCGGAACGATCAACCTTGAATCACACAAGGGATGGTTCCCGGACGTTTTCGGGCAGATGTACGGACTTAATGTCATTATCGTTGCGGTTCTTGCCGTAACAATGTACTTCTATCTTAAAAGCACAAAGCACGGGTTTGAAATTGCTGTTGTCGGCGAGAGCCACGACACGGCGCGGTATGCTGCAATCAATGTTCCTGCCGTAACCGTCCGCACGGTCACACTTTCCGGCGCAGTATGCGGCATTGCCGGTTTTCTTGCGGTTGCGGGACAGGGACACACGATTTCAACGAACACGGCGGGCGGACGCGGCTATGTGGCAATTATCGTTGCATGGCTTGCAAAGTTCAACACGCTTGTGATGATTCTTGTTTCCTTCCTTATCGTTTTCCTCGAAATGGGCGCACGCGAAATAGCGTCAAAGTTCAACATCAGCGATAATCTTTCGCAGGTCAGCACGGGTATCATCCTTTTCTTCATCCTCGGAAGTGAATTTTTCATCAATTACAAGGTTGCTTTGCGTGAGAAGGACGGCGCAAAGCAGTCGGCGGAATGAGCCGCGCGGAGCAGACACGGCAATAAAAACTGAAAGGGCAAAACAAAATGAAACAATTGATTATGCTAATCCAGGCGGCCGTATCGTTCGGCACGGTCATAATGTTCGGCTCCGCAGGCGAGATTCTGACGGAAAAATCCGGCAACCTTAATCTTGGTGTTCCGGGCATGATGTATCTCGGCGGCATTGCAAGCCTTGCGGGTTCGTTTTTCTATGAACGTGCCTGTGATGCAGCAGGCAAAGTTCCGAGTTCGTTCATGCTGATTCTGATCGCGCTTATATGTGCCTTTGCAGCGGCAGCAGCGGGCGGATTCATTTTCAGCTTTCTCACAACATCGCTGCGCACGAATCAAAACGTCACGGGTTTGACGCTTTCGATTTTCGGAGCGGGCATTGCAAATTTCTTCGGAGGTTCCCTCAACAAGCTTGCAGGCGGTGTCGGTCAGATAAGCGTTGAAAGAACCAGCAGACTCTTCCGCGCAGAGGTTTTCGGTTGGCTGCCGCTTCCCGAAACTTTGAAGCAGATGTTCTTTGATTACGGTTTTATGGTTTACGCCGCAATCATAATCGCAATACTTGTTCAAATCTTCCTCAAACGCACCAATCGCGGACTCAATCTCAGGTCCGTTGGTGAAAGCCCTGCAACAGCGGATGCTGCCGGTATAAATGTCACCCGTTACAAGTATCTTGCAACCTGTATCGGCGGCGGAATAACCGGGCTCGGCGGCGTTTACTATGTTATGGATTACATCAAGGGAACATGGGCAAACGACGGAACGATTGAAAACCTTGGCTGGCTTGCGGTTGCGCTCGTTATTTTTGCAACATGGAAACCCACCCGTGCAATATGGGGCTCCTACCTTTTCGGAATCTTTTTCTGGGCATACCTTCTGATCGCTTCCGGATTGACAAGGCGGTCACAGGAGTTGTTCAGGATGCTGCCCTATATCGTTACAATAATCGTACTCATTATTGTTTCGCTGCGCAGGAAAAAGGAGGACCAGCCCCCGGCAGCCCTCGGCCTGTCTTATTTCCGTGAGGAACGTTGAAAAATGCATTCAATTACACAAAATTAAAAGTATAAGTTCGGGAGTTTTCGGAATGAATGACTTTGAGCCGAAAATTCCCGAATTTCTGCGGCAGAGCGTCACTCGGTTCGATTTTGGATTTTACTGAAAATATTCACATTTTGTACATAAATTGAGCGGAATTATCGTTGATTTTTGCGCATAGGTTTGGCATAATAAGGTAAAGATCGGCGGTTTTGACGTCCGAATGACGGTGAGCGGGTCTTCTGCCGTGCAGCTGCGGCAAAAAGTTAAAACAAAAAGAAAAACAAGATGGAACGGAGAAAAACAATGGGATTCAAAAATGACAGCGTATACAGAACGAGACGGATACTCTGCCTTGTTATTTTTGTTCTGCTGCTTTCAATTATTGTTGTGTGCATATCGCTCGCCTGCCGCGGAACATGTGCAAACCACGGCGATTCGCACGGCCCGGTGAGCGCGACGCCGTCCGCAGTGAGCACATTTACGCCGCAGCCGGAGACACCCACCGCAACTCAAGCGGCAGAAACCCCGGCTCCTTCCGACGGAATCCCGCTCGTCGTTACGGAAGGCGACATGAGTGCCGTCATGGCAAGACTGGAGCAGCTTAAAACACTTCCTTCGGACAAAACGATCATCCTGCTTGACGTTGGACACGGCGGATTTGACCCCGGTTCGATCGGACTTGATACGGGAGTTCATGAAGATGAACTGAACCTTCAGGTTGCACGGTTCGTTGCACAAAAATTAGGCGAAAAAGGTTACTATGTCTTTATGACGCGCATGGGCTCATATGCCGTTGCGGAAACCAAAAACGAGGATATGCGCCTGCGCAAAGAGTTCATGAAACTCGATATTTTCGATGCTGCAATCAGTATTCACATGAATTCGTACCCGGACGATCGCAGCGTTGACGGCACACGGCTCTTCTACTACAAAGAGGGCACGAAAGGACAGACGCTTGCAACAATTATCCTTGACGAAATCTGCAAAGCAACGGGGCAGCGCAATCGCGGGACAAACAGCGGAGATTTGATGGTTGTACGCGAGCCTGTCGCGCCGAGCGCACTCGTTGAATGCGGATTCATTTCCAATGCAAACGAGGAGCGTTTGCTCGCAAATCCAAATTATCAGGAAAAGCTTGCTCAGGCGGTCGCAGACGGTGTTGAAAAGTTCTTTAACTCCGACAATTGAGCCCTGTAATGCAGATATTGCTGAAATGAGAAAGAATCACGAAAAATCCGCGCAGAAAAAACTGTGCGGATTTTTGATTAAGTCACGTTTATAACACTTTATTCCACAAAATTCGTCCCGTACCGCCATTTTTTGCCAAATTTGCAAATGGCGAAAAACAAACACAATCAAAAAGCAATTGCTAAGCCGAGTTGAAAACGAAAACTAACAGAGTAAAAACAAAATTAATATTGCAATACGAGAATAAATAGTAAAATCGAAACGGAAAACACTGTCGTTTTATCCCGCTGCAACCGGATTGAAAATGCGGTGAAATCAACAAATTTTGCGATTCGGGTTGCATTTTTTGAGATATGTGTTATAATGTATACGATGCGTTGAGTAAGGGGTGCGATCAGGGGCACGGAGCAGCGCATCAAAAAGCACAAACGGCTGACGGCTGAGTCGCCGCCGAAAACGAAGTCCCCGCTTTTGTGCGATCGGGCGGGGAGCCGCAGGCATCGGGCGCACGGTGCAAACGGCAAACCAAATGCATTTGTTAGAAAGACAGATGGGAAGGAGGCAGTATGAAAAAGCTGTTATCGGAAGCAGCAATTCGTGCAAAACGTATTTTTCTTGCAATCGCATCATTCTTCAGCACATTGTGGGCAAAGGTTCTTTCAACATTCCGAAAGAGCAAAAACGCTGAAGCAAAAACAACGTATTCACTCAACAACAAAAGCTCCGCGGGAGGAGCGGGCAAACATGTTTCCGCCGCAGGAGGCAAGGTGCTTTCATTCTTTAAGAGACTGCCTGCTCTTGCAGTGAAATACAGGCTTGCAGTATCATGTATCATGGTCGTCATAATCGGTGCAATCGTTATCGGCGTTGCGCTGGGCGGCAAATCTTCAAAAACTTTCAAGGGCGATCAGCAGGCTCTGCACTCGAGTGACAACCCGGCGGCGGTCACCCAATCCCCTCAGAACACCGAACCGGGATCCACCGATGACCCCGGTGCAGCGACGGAGCAGCCCGGCGAGACCGACCCGGCCGAAACCACGACACCCCAGACAACGCATAACATCTATATCACTCCCGTGCCGATCGTTTCAATGCGTCCCGTTGACGAAACAAAGGATGTTGCGAAAGCAGGAGAACACAACGATGTGATTCCGGATGTTCAGGAAAGGCTCATGATCCTTTGGTACATGGATCAGGATGAACCCACGGATTATTTCGGAAATATAACAAAAAATGCATTGCGCACATTCCAGCGCAGGAACGAACTTGAGGTCACGGGCAGGCTTGATCCCGCAACATACGAACTGCTTATGTCGAATGATGCAAAGGCATACCTCTGCATGATCGGCGATTCGGGACAGGATGTTGTTGCTGTCAAGCAAAGACTTTACGAACTCGGCTATGTCGATACGGAGGACGGCGGGTTTGACGAAGCTATGGAAGCCGGCGTAAAGGAATTCCAGGCGGCAAACAATCTTTCCGTTGACGGAAAAGTCGGAAGAAACACAAAAGAAGCTCTTTATAACCCGGAATGTGTGCCGAAAGCGTTTAATATCGGTGATTCGGGCGACAACATCCTGCTCTATCAGAACAGGCTTCAAAAACTCGGTTATCTCACAACGGAGCCCGACGGCATCTACGGAACCGATACTCAGATGGCGGTTCGCAGGTTCCAAGAGCAGAATTCGCTTATTGCGGACGGCTATCTCGGACCTATCACGAGGGATACGCTGATGAGCGATGATGCAGTCGGCAATGCGCTCAGCTACTCCATGCACGGGTCGGATGTTAAAAATGTTCAGCAGAGACTGTATGAGCTTAACTATCTCCGCGCAAAGAATATCAACAGCTACTACACAAGCCTTACCGAAAAAGCCGTGAAGCTTTTCCAAAAAAATAATGGACTTACCGTTGACGGCAAAGTCGGAAGGCACACCATGAACGTTCTGTTTTCCGATGATGCGGTGCGCGCCTCCTCCCCGGTAACGGATGGCGGAACCGGCGGCGGCGGTGGCGGCGGCGGCGGAAGCAATCCTACGCCCAAGCCTTCCGATCCCGATCCGGATCCCGATCCCGGTGAAGGCGCAAGTGAGCGTATCGACAGGTTTATCCGCATTGCGCGGAGCAAACTCGGTTGTCGCTACGTTCGCGGCGGAAAAGGGCCGAACGTGTTTGACTGCTCCGGTTTTGTATACTGGTGCATCAACAAGGCAGGCATTTCGCAGGGCTACATGACGAGTTACATGTGGCGCAGCTGCACCCGCTATCAGCGCAACAACAATATCAACAACGTCAAACGTGGAGATGTAATCGTTTATTACGGTCACGTTGCAATATGCAGCGGCAAGTGGACAATGATCGATGCATCGCAGTCCAACGGCAGGATCGTTGAACGCTCGTTCAATTCCAACTATTGGCACCGCAACTTCATCTGCTCATTCCGCATATTCAGATAATATCGGAAAAGCAGTCGAACAGAAAATTTAACTTCATAAGGCGGAGCGGTGAATGCATTGCTCCGCCGATTTCTTTTGCGGCAAAAAAACACTTGCAATTATCCTTCGAATGCTGCATAATGAAAAGCGCAAAGAAACAACACAAAAAGGCATGAAGCAGCCGACGGTGCATAAAGGCAACGACATATAAGTGCCGACGGCATATGCCGATGCAAAAAAGAACGGACAGCGAATGACTATGAAAAAAGAAAGCAGACGCAATATTTCAAAAAAAACGGTTTATTTCGGCATTGTTTTCACAGCGGCGGGTTTTGCTTTGCTTGCTGTGCTTTTTGCGATGACGGGCAAACAAAACTCAACCATGAGCAGGCTTCGGGCGGAAAGGGAGGAACAGCAGCGCAAACTTCAGGAAGCCGAAATTCAGCAGGAGGGGTCAGGAAGCCGAAACTCAGCAGGAGGGGCTTGAAGAGCTGAATGCATACATTTCGAGCAGTGAATTCCTGATAAGATACATGCGCGAAACGCAAGGATATATGCTGGACGGAGATATAAGGTTTGATGTTGATGATCCGAATGCAATTATCACAACATCGGTGCCGATTTCAAGCGCACCGGTCTCTGCCGACGCTTACGATACGCCGGAACCGGCGGAGCCGACAGCAGAACCCTGAAGAGGCGCAATCTGCGAATACAACCTGCAAAGGAGTAAAAAATGACGGATACCTACATAAAAAAAGACATTGTCGGTGGAGCGGATTCCGCTGCGGTTATTGATATAGGTTCAAACTCAATCAGATATGCGGCGGGCAGGAACGGAAAAAAACTCGTAATAACAACGCGTCTCGGCTCAGGCCTTGCACAAACCGGGCGGCTTGATGAGGAACGAATGGAAAAGAGCATTTCCGTAATTTCAGCTTTGGCATCGAATGCCCGTCATTCGGGATATATTCCTTTCGCCTATGCGACAAGTGCGGTCCGCGATGCATCGAACAAAGCTGAATTTGTAAACAGATTAAAGCAAAAATGCGGTATCACGGTCGATGTTTTAAGCGGAGAAAGAGAGGCACAGTATGCGTTTGAAGCGGCATGTAATTCTTCCGACGGGTGCAGCGCACTCATTGATATCGGCGGCGCGTCAATGCAGATTGCGGAGGCAAAAAGTAAGGTGAGTTATCCGATAGGCTGCGTTCGCGGAAAAGATATTGCGCTGCAAAACAGCGGCAAAACGGACTGCGATGATGATTTTGAGACGCAGCGTACCGCAATAAACCAATATATGGATGAAATTATCGGCACGCCGAACCGACGACTCGGAAAATGTGTGGGAATCGGCGGAACAATAACCACTCTTGCTGCTCTTTCACTCGGTATGCGTGAATATGACCGCGATGAAATTGAAAAGGCTGTTCTTAACAAGTCAGAGGTTGAACAGCTGATTGTAGGATTGAACTCAATGGGTGCGGAAAGAAAACTGAACCCGCTGCTCAGAGAAAGGCATGACATCATAATGTACGGGGCGGCTGTTCTGGCACATGCAATGGAACTGTTCGGGATTGAAGAGGTTCATGCCCGTGATTGCGACGGATTGGACGGGTACATGCAGTATGTGACGGAGCATTTGCTCTGACGGAAACTGCCGAAGGTTGTGCCGAAAAATAAGCGAAAACAGAAAAGAAAAGCATTGCTTGAGGAGGATTAAATAATGAGGCTGATTATAGCGTCAAACAATAAAAATAAGATTCGCGAGATTAAAGAGATACTCGGCGACAGATTTGAAGAAATTGTTTCAATGAGGGAAGCGGGCATTGAACTCGATGTTGAAGAGGATGCGGATTCGTTCATCGGCAATGCACGCAAAAAGGCGGAGGAAACAGCGAAACTTTGCCCGCAGGATGCCGTGCTTGCGGATGATTCGGGGCTTTGTGTCGATGCTCTGAACGGCGCACCGGGAGTGTATTCGGCAAGATTCGCCGGGGAGGGGCATGATGACGCCGCAAACAGGGCAAAGCTTTTTGTCGAACTTCGGGATGTTCCCGCCGAAAGAAGAACTGCGCATTTTGCATGTGCAATGGTGCTTGTGCGTCCGGGAGAGCCCAATATTGAGGTTGTCGGAAGGGTTGACGGCCGCATTCTGTTCGAAGAGCGCGGTGAAAACGGTTTCGGATATGATAATATGTTTTTGTATGAACCGTTCGGCCTGAGTTTTGCGGAAATCGATGCCGAACGCAAGAACGGCGTCAGCCACAGGCGCAGAGCGTTGGAACTGGTGCTCGATGCGCTGAAAAAACAGTAATCGTTTCAGCAGAAGATACAGGGTAAAAAACAAAGCAAAAAACAAATGCCTCCGCGGAATGCGGCGGACTCGGGGAGAGCGTACGAAAGATGAAAGTTGCAGTTGTCAGCGATACACACGGCTGCCTGTCCATGCTTGACAGGTGCATTAAACTCGCAGGCCAGGTTGATGTGTGGTGTCATTTGGGGGATTTGACTTCGGATGCCGAAGCGCTCATGAGCAGAACGAATGCGAAGGTTTATGCGGTGCGCGGGAATTGCGATTATTTCGGAGGTTCGGCGCAAAGATACGAGAGCGAAGCCGTTGTTGAGCTTGGCGGAGCAAGAATCCTGATGATGCACGGCCATACGCACGGAGTCAGCCCGTATTCGTATGACAAAGCTGCATACAGGGCGGAGGAACTGCATTGCTCCGTGCTGCTGTTCGGACACACGCATATTTCAATCGTGAACAATGACGGGAGAGTGCTTGCGGTGAATCCGGGCAGCCCGTCCTGTCCGCGCGGAGGCAGAAGTCCCTCGTTTGCTCTGCTCGAAATCGAGAACGGCGATGTGCGGGCGGAAATTATAACAATGTGAAAATTTACGCCGAATTTATTTCGAGAAAACGAAAAAGGAAAAACATACCAAAATACTCGGAATTTAAGGAGGCGCGGTATTTTAAACTACAAACAGGACAAAAAATAAATATATTATTGAACCCCGCAGAACGGCAAATGCCGATTTGCGGTTTTTTTGTCTGAATTTCGGGCATTTGAAGCCCGTTTTTTGCCGCAGCGGGCAAATTTTCGGGAAAAACACGCACGCGAACAAGCTCGAATTATAAAAAGTATAATATCGATATTTCTTTCGCCTGCTTGCAAAAAGCATGGTTGCGTGTTATAATCACAATTGGCATAGGCGAATGCAAAAAATGAAAGTATTTGCCGTTCGTGCCGATTTATATCGAAGTCATACAATGAATGAGTATAGATTCGAAAGGAGCAATCACAGTCAATGTATAAGATTACGCTGAGAAAAGAACTCAATCCGACCGTCACCATGATGGAAATCGAAGCTCCCCTCGTGGCGAAAAAGGCAGAACCCGGTCAGTTCATCATTCTGCGCGTCAACGAAGACGGCGAGAGAATCCCCCTGACCATTGCGGGTTATGACAGAGAAAAGGGCACAGTAAGAATCATTTTCCAGATTGTCGGTGCAACAACAACTCTGCTCAATGCAAAAAAAGAAGGCGAATACATTCAGGATTTCGTCGGTCCCCTTGGCGTTGCAACCCATATCGAAGGGCTGAAGCGTGTTTGCATCGTCGGCGGCGGCGTGGGCTGCGCAATCGCTCTGCCCATTGCACAGAAGCTGCACGAAATGGGCTGCGAGGTAACAAGCGTTATCGGTTTCCGCAGCAAGGATCTGCTGATTCTTGAAGATGAGTTCAAAGCTGCTTCCGACAGGCTCTTTGTTATGACAGACGACGGTTCTTACGGCAGGCACGGCAATGTTTGCGTACCTCTCAACGAAATGTTCGCAAACGGCGAAAAATTCGATGAAGTTATCACCATCGGCCCGTTGATCATGATGAAATTCGTTGTTGCAGCCGTCAAGCCCACGGGCATTCCCTGCACGGTTTCAATGAACCCGATAATGATCGACGGCACAGGCATGTGCGGCGGCTGCCGCCTCACCCTGCACAGGGACGGCGAGCGCATTACAAAGTTCGCATGTGTTGACGGCCCCGACTTCAACGGCTATGAAGTTGATTTTGACGAAGCAATGAGCAGAGGTGCGATGTATCGCGATTTCGAACGCCATGCGCTCGAAGAAACCTGCAATCTTCTCAACAAGGAGGTAAAATAATATGCCTAACATGAGCCCCAAAAAGAACGAAATGCCCACCCAGGCACCCGAAGTACGCGCGCACAACTTCAACGAGGTTGCAACCGGCTATTCCGAAGAGACCGCGCTTGACGAGGCGCTCCGCTGTCTCAACTGCCCGAAGATGCCCTGCGTCAGCGGCTGCCCGGTCAACATCCATATCCCCGAGTTTATCGCAAAGATTCGCGAGAACGATTTCGAGGGCGCATATCAGGTCATTCAGCAGACCTCCTCTTTGCCCGCAGTCTGCGGCAGGGTATGTCCTCAGGAACTCCAGTGCGAAAGCAAGTGCGTTCGCGGCATCAAAGGCGAACCCGTCGGCATCGGCAGACTTGAACGCTTTGTTGCAGATTGGCATAACGCTCATTCCACCGAAGCTCCCAAAGCTGCGCCTTCCAACGGCCACCGCGTTGCAGTTGTAGGTTCCGGCCCCTCCGGCCTTACCTGCGCGGGCGACCTTGCCAAGAAGGGCTATAAAGTCACCGTTTACGAAGCTTTGCACACCGCAGGCGGTGTTCTTGTTTACGGTATTCCCGAATTCCGTCTGCCCAAGGCAATTGTTCAGAAGGAAGTTGACAACCTGACCGCCATGGGCGTTGATATGGAAACCAACACCGTTATCGGCAAGACTCTCACCATTGACGAGCTGTTCGAACAGGGCTTTGAAGCTGTTTTTGTCGGTTCCGGTGCAGGCCTTCCCAACTTCATGAACATCCCCGGTGAGGCATACAAAGGCGTTTACTCCGCAAACGAATTCCTGACCCGCAGCAACCTCATGAAGGCATACAAGGCTGATCCCGTGACCCCCATCATGAAGGGCGGAAACGTTGCGGTCGTCGGCGGCGGCAATGTTGCAATGGATGCTGCAAGGACTGCGCTGCGCCTCGGTGCGGACAAGGTCTATATCGTTTATCGCCGCTCCCTTGAGGAACTTCCCGCTCGCCGTGAGGAAGTTGAACACGCAATGGAAGAGGGCATTGAATTCAAACTGCTCAACAATCCCGTTGAGATTCTCGGTTACAACAACCCCGATGACAAGCGCGATCCCAAGAACGGTTTCGTCACCGGCATGAAGTGCATCCGCATGGAACTCGGCGAACCCGATGAAAAGGGCCGCCGCCGTCCCGTTCCCGTGCCCGGCAGCGAGTTTGTGCTTGATGTCAACACCGTTATCATCGCAATCGGCACCAGCCCCAACCCGCTCATCAAGTCCACCACCAAGGGCCTTGAGGTAAACAAAAAGGGCGGAATTGTTGTTGAAGAAGGAACAGGTCTCACAAGCCGCGAAGGCGTTTACGCCGGCGGTGATGCCGTTACCGGTGCCGCAACCGTTATTTCCGCAATGGGTGCGGGTAAGGCGGCTGCAAAGGCGATCGACGAGTATCTCAGCAATAAATAATCGATTTAAAGCCGCTGTTTCGGCATAAAAACCGAAATTCGGCAATGAAAAAGATACTTGGCACAGTATCAATTTGATACCGTATCAAATACGCTCCGCTGTCCGAAATACGGCGGCGGAGCGCGGAAAAACAAAACCGAACAAAAACAATTTGCAGATTAAATCTCTGCCGACCGAAAAGCTTTGCGCGCGCATCATGCGTGCGGCATCGGTTCGGCTCGGGAGACCTGCAGGGACTTTCCGGGCTTTTGTTTTTCAAAGGGATTTAAAAACAAATTTGTTTCAAAACAAAATCGGCAGTTTCCGGAGTTCGGAGAACACTCAGCCGCTGATGCGGCTCCCCGATTTGTTTCAAAACAAAATCGGCAGTTTCCGAAATTACGAGGAAACAACGATTTCAAAATATCTATTTTAATAAGGAGACGGAACATGAACAAAGAGTTCGATTACAACGTGCTCGATGAAATTCTGAAAGAACACAATTACGATGAATCCCACACCGTTACCATTCTTCAGGAAGTTCAGGCACACTACAGCTACCTGCCCAAGGAAGCTTTCCCTTATCTTGCGGAAAAGCTCGGCGTACCCGAGGCAAAGATTTACGGCGTTGCAACATTCTATGAGAATTTCTCCCTTGAACCCAAGGGCACGAATATCATTCGCTGCTGCGACGGCACGGCCTGCCACGTTCGCCATTCCACCGAAGTTCTTGACTATCTGCGCAAGGAACTCGGCCTTTCCGCAACGAAGAGAACAACGGATGACCTTAAATTCACCGTTGAAACAGTTTCATGTCTCGGCGCATGCGGTCTTGCACCGGTCATCACCGTAAACGGCAAAGTCTATTCCCAGATGACAAAGGAAAAGGCAGCCGAAGTCCTTAAGGAACTCAGGGAGGAGAATTAACATGCTTAAAAACAGGCAGGATCTTATCGCGCTTCGCGAGGGCTGCATGGCTGCGGCTCAGCTCCAGAAAAGAAGGATTCTTGTTTGCGCCGGCACGGGCTGCGTATCCAGCGGCTCACTGAAGATCTTTGACAGGCTCAAAGAACTCATCGAAGCAAACGGCATCAGCTGCCCCGTCGAACTCAAGGTTGAACCCCATGAACCCGGCATCCATGGCGGCGAGTGCGCATGTCACGCTCAGGCAGAAAATGCCGATAACAGCATCGCAATGAAAAAGAGCGGCTGCCACGGCTTCTGCGAAATGGGTCCCCTTGTTCGCATCGAACCCGAGGGATACCTCTACACCAAGGTTCAGCTTTCCGATTGCGAAGAAATCGTTGAAAAAACGATTCTCAACAACGAGCCCATCGACAGGCTTGCATATAAGCGCAACGGCGAAATCTACAGGAAACAGGAAGAAATTCCCTTCTACAAAAACCAGACCCGCATCGTTCTTGAACACTGCGGCCACATTGATGCACTTTCCGTCAAGGAATATCTCAGCATCGGCGGTTACACCGCTTTTGAAAAGGCTCTGTTCGACATGACTCCCGATGATATCGTTAACGAAATCTCCGAGTCAAAGCTCCGCGGCAGAGGCGGCGGCGGCTTCCCCACCGGCAAAAAGTGGGCACAGGTCAAAGCACAAAAAGCCGAACAGAAATACGTTGTCTGCAACGGCGACGAGGGCGACCCCGGCGCATTCATGGACAGGAGCATCATGGAAGGCGACCCGCACCGTATGCTCGAAGGTATGATGATCGCAGCAGTTGCCTGCGGCGCAACCGAAGGTTATATCTATGTCCGTGCCGAATACCCCCTTGCGGTATTCAGACTCCGCACCGCAATCGAACAGGCAAAGGAAATCGGCCTGCTCGGCAAGAACATTCTCGGCAGCGGCTTTGATTTCGATCTCCATATCAACCAGGGCGCAGGCGCATTCGTTTGCGGCGAAGGTTCCGCATTGACCGCTTCCATCGAAGGCAAGCGCGGT
Source organism: Clostridium sp. CAG:138 (assembly GCA_000435055.1). Classification (GTDB taxonomy): domain Bacteria; phylum Bacillota; class Clostridia; order Christensenellales; family CAG-138; genus PeH17. The sequence goes on from FR879677.1 coordinate 62,307, forward strand.
ATGCCCCGCACCAAGCCCCCGCGCACCGTTGAACACGGTCTGTTCGAAATGCCCACCGTTCTCAACAACGTTGAAACCTATGCAAACGTTCCTTCCATCATCTCCAAGGGCGCAAAGTGGTTCTGCACCATCGGTACCGAATCCAGCCCCGGCACGAAGGCGTTCGCAATCACCGGCAATATTGCAAACACCGGTCTTATCGAAGTCCCCATGGGCACCACTCTGCGCGAAGTCGTCTATACTGTCGGCGGCGGTATGCGCGGCGAAGGTCAATTCAAAGCCGTTCAGATCGGCGGTCCTTCCGGCGGCTGTCTGACCGAAAAAGATCTTGACCTGCCCCTTGATTTCGACTCCCTCAAGAAAGTCGGCGCAATGATCGGTTCCGGCGGCCTTGTCGTCATGAACGACAAAACCTGCATGGTCGAAGTTGCACGCTTCTTCATGCACTTCACCCAGAACGAATCCTGCGGCAAGTGCACCCCCTGCCGTGAAGGCACCAAGCGTATGCTTGAGATCCTTGAGCGCATCGTTCACGGCAAGGGCGAAGAAGGCGACATCGAGCTGCTGCTCGAACTTGCGGACACCGTATCTTCCACCGCTCTTTGCGGTCTCGGAAAATCCGCACCCAACCCCGTCGTCAGCACGATTAAAAACTTCCGCGACGAATACGAAGCGCATATTTTCGAAAAACGCTGCCCCACCGGCAACTGCGCAAGGCTGAAGAGAATCGTGATCGATCCCGCAGTCTGCAAAGGCTGCTCCAAGTGCGCAAGGCAGTGCCCCGCAGGCGCGATCAGCGGCGAGCTTAAGAGCCCGTTCCATATTGACCTTACAAAGTGTCTCCGCTGCGGCGCATGTATCACCGCCTGCCCGTTCCACGCAATCAGGGAGGAATAAACAATGGAAAAGAAATTTATGTATGTTGACGACATCGCCGTTGAGCTTAACGGCGAGAAGAACGTCCTTGAAGTTATCCGCAAGGCGGGCATCGACATGCCCACACTTTGCTACCACCCCGAACTGTCCATCTACGGCGCATGCCGTATGTGCATGTTTGAAAATGAGCGCGGCGGTCTTGATGCTGCATGTTCCGCACAGCCCCGTGCCGGCATGAAGGTTTATACAAACACCGAAAGGCTCCGCAAGTATCGCAAGAATATCATCGAGCTGCTGCTTGCAAACCATTGCCGCGACTGCAACACCTGCGAAAAGAACGGAAACTGCAAACTTCAGCAGCTTGCAAAGCGTTACGATGTTCGCACCGTTCGTTTCCCCAACACCGCAAAGACCTATGTTGACGATTCTTCCGTAAGCATCACCCGCGATGCAAGCAAGTGCATCCTCTGCGGTCAGTGCGTCCGTATGTGCAACGAGATTCAGTCCGTCGGCGCGATCCACTATGCGCACCGCGGTTCTCATATGCTCATCAGCACCGCTTTTGAACGTCCCATTGCCGAAACCGTATGCGTCGGCTGCGGTCAGTGCGCGGCAGTCTGCCCCGTCGGTGCAATCACCATCAAGCAGGATACCGCAAAGGTTTGGAAGGCGATCGCCGATAAGAACCTTGTTGTAACGGCACAGGTTGCTCCCGCCGTCCGCGTTGCGATCGGCAAGGAACTCAACATGCCCGAAGGAACCGATGTCATGGGCAAACTCGTTGCCGCAATGCATCGCATGGGTATCGACAAGGTATACGACACATCCGTCAGTGCCGACCTCACCATCCTTGAAGAAACCGCAGAATTTGTTGAACATCTCGGCAAAAATACCGGAATGCCCCTGTTCACTTCCTGCTGCCCCGGCTGGATCCAGTTTGCAGAGAAGAAGCATCCCGAAATCATGCCCTATATCTCCACCTGCAAATCCCCGATGCAGATGCTTTCCGCGCTCATCGTCGAGCAGCAGAAGGATTGCGAAAAGAAACATTTCAACATCGCCGTAATGCCTTGCACCGGCAAAAAATTCGAGGCTGCACGCAGCGAATTCACCCATGACGGCAAGCCCGATGTTGATGCTGTTATCACAACTCAGGAGCTCATCCACATGATCAGGACTGCCGGCATCGAATTCGATACCGTTGTTCCCGAAGCTATCGATGCACCTTTCGGCATGTTCTCCGGTGCAGGCGTCATTTTCGGCGCAACCGGCGGCGTTACCGAGGCTGTTCTCCGCAGGGTTTCCGATGACAAGTCCATCAATGCAATCCGCAGCATCGGCAATTGCGGCGTTCGCGGCACCGAAGGCGTGAAGGAATTCACCGTTCCCTTCAACGGCGGCGAACTGCGCATTGCGGTCGTAAGCGGTCTCGGCAATGCCGAGAAGCTTATCAAGCAGCTTCTTGCAAAAGAAGTCAGCTTTGACTTTGTTGAAGTTATGGCGTGCCCGGGCGGCTGCGTAAACGGCGGCGGTCAGCCTGTTACCCTCGAAAATGCAAAGAAAGTCAGGGCGGACGGTCTGTATTCTTCCGATATGACCAACACGCTTAAGACTTCCGACACCAACCCCCTCATGGATAAGCTCTATGCCGATTATGTCAAGGGCAGGAACCATGAGATGCTCCACGTTCACTATAAACATAACTGAGTCATTGTGCACGGTTTGCGCATGAGTCGGTAACAGAGGAAGTGAATTTCACAGAAATTAACTTTCACAGAAATTGACTTTTCATAGAAACAGACTTTCACTCCGTCCGGATTTGATTTCGGACGGAGTGAATTTATTGCCCGGAGTGAGCTTTTTATGAGAAACGGGCTGCTTAAAGTTCTTATTCTGCTCGATGATACCGGAATTCGTGAGTTAGAAGTGCTGAAACGAACTTTCAGGGTAATGTAAAATAATAAACAGAGCAGAAGGGACAGTTCGCTGTCCTTTTTTGCATTTTTGATGAAGACGGGGGTTGAAAAAACAACTTGAATGGTATAATATAAAGAACAGAAAATACTCGGACGGAGGTAATTCCGAAATGAAATTAGCCAAAGAAAACTTCATGCTTTTTAACGATAATTGGGCACTTGTCACAGCGGGCAGCCTGACGCATTACAACACGATGACGATAAGCTGGGGCAGTCTCGGCTGCATATGGAACGGTGAGGATTCGGCGCGCCCGATAGTTTCCGTTTATGTCAAACCCTGCCGCTATACGCATGATTTCATTGAAAAAAACGAAATTTTTACGGTCACATTCTTTGATAAGAAATATAAGCCCGATCTTGGTATTCTCGGCAGAGAGTCCGGACGCGACGGCGATAAAGTTGCAAAAACGTCACTCACTCCGATTGCGGTTGGCGGCAGTGTCGGCTTCAGGGAAGCGGACACAACAATAGTTTGCAGAAAAATATATAAACAGGATTTTGATACCGCAAACATGCCGAAGTCGGTGATTGAGGCTTATTATCAGACCGAAGCACCGCACACGATGTATATGGGTGAGGTGCTTGAAATAATCGAAAAGAAATAAGAAACATACGGATAAGGACAGAGCTGCTCTGCAATAATATCTGCGCCGGCAACCGCGGCGATACTAATCATGAAAGAAAGAATTGCTGATAAGGATTGGAATTTTACACCGCTTACACATGAATACTTTCATCGCGGCGGAAAAACGGGAGTGCTGCTTCTGCATGGCTTCACAGGCACTCCCGCAAACATGCATTCAATTTGGAAATGTCTTGAAGCCGACGAACAGGAATGCCGCTTGAATACAGCGGTCGAAAATGAAAACGGATACACAATTTACGCTCCGTTGCTGTCGGGTCATGGGACAAATCTGCGGAACATGCGGAAATCATGCGCACGGGAATGGATAGATGACGCGTTAAAAGCCTATGACCGATTGACTGCGGCGGGATGCGAAAAAATCTATGTTGCCGGGTTAAGCATGGGCGGACTGCTTGCTGCAATTGTTGCTTCCGAAAGACGAGTTGACGGCGTAATTATGATCTGCGCACCGGCGAAGATGAAGCTTTATCTGCATATTTGCAGATTTATTTCGCTTGCGGTGCCTTATATTATAACGGGTGAACCTCACTGGCAGGAGGATGAGGAAGCGCAAACTTATATGGGCATGGCCACAGCAAGAATTTCCGATTTGAATAAAATACGCCGCCGTGCAAACAAAGCGGTTTCGAAAATAACTGCACCGCTGCTCGTAATTCAGTCGCGAGAGGATAATAAGGTTGCACACGGCAGCGCGGAACGGATTCTTCGGAGTGCAGAATCAGCCAAAATTGCGGAAGCTGTGTTTTTTTCGGGTGCGAAGCACGGAATAACATACAGCAACAAGAGGGGTGAGGCGGCCGAATGTGTAAAAAACTTCATTGCAGCGCAAGATTCGGGGGGATAAAAATGCGCCTTTTGAGAGCTGCCGACTGTGCCGAATTTGCAAAAAAAAGCGGAATTTGCGAATATACTTTTTAATATAATGAACGAAAAGAGGGCAAAAAGGGGTTATAAATGTCGAAAGGGAATTGCAGCATTCCGGGAGGGGTA
>FR879678.1:0-4558 GCA_000435055.1 Clostridium sp. CAG:138
CTTTTCCACTTACCGATGTGCTGAACCCGCACCGAATGCGGAATGCATGTGCCTCAGGCGTATTGTACGGATGGCGTTTCTTCTCTCTTCAACTCTTTAAATACGCCCTATCGGTGCGGCACAAATACGGTTGAAGACGGAATTAAAAATATATCTTCAATCCTGTCCAAAACGGTCTTGACTTTGTACAAAATCCGAGTATAATGTGATATGCACTTGAAAGAGTGAATGCACCTTTAGCTCAGCTGGTAGAGCACCTGACTCTTAATCAGGGTGTCCAGGGTTCGAGCCCCTGAAGGTGTACCAACAAAAAGTCCTTGTTTTGCAAGGGCTTTTTTAATTTGCTTTATGCTTAATTTGCTTAAAGGGACATGCGGGTCTTTTGCGTGCCCTTGACTTTTCACCGAATCGGTTCTATAATCATTGCATATAAAAAAGAGTCTGAAGGAGGGTTAATCCATGCAGCTTCTTGTTATCACGATCGACGATTGCGATGAATTTCTTGCAACGCTTGAAGGGCTTCGCGCACACGGAATGAACGGCATTGTTTTTCAGTCCACAAGCCTTAAACACGCATTGCTGAACAGCAACGTTGACGCACCGCCGATTTTCGGTCGAGTCAGCAAAATCATGAGCCATGATTTTGAATCCAGTCACACTGCGTTTTTGCTGCTGAACGATGATCAACTTGAGCACGCAAAGCGCGTTATCCGCCGCAACACGCACGGATTGGGCAAAAAAGGCGTCATGTTCACGCTGCCCGTGCTTTCGTTCGAAGGAATCGATGCGGAATAACGCACGCGGAACGATAATCGAAAACCGACTTAAGTAAATATAAAACAGAAACCGCCGTTCGGCGGCATTCCGAAGAATAAGCGCGCTGAAAGATACCGACAGCGTGTTCATTGGTACGCGGCAGAAAAGCGGCGCATGTTCCACCGCGCCGGTGTGCGCGAAATTTGTCGAAAATTCGCACCGCCGGATAAAAGGCGGAATTCGAACTGAAAGGAAAAACAACATGAAAATTCTGCTGATTCTTGCAATCGCTATGGCGGGCGGCCTTGCCCTGTCCCGCCTTATGAAGCTGCTCAACCTGCCCAATGTCACGGGCTACCTTATTGCAGGCATTCTGATAGGTCCCTTTGTGCTGAAACTTGTCACAAACGTTGATATTAAAAGCGCAAAGATTATCACAACCACCGCATTGGGTTTCATTGCTTTTTCGATCGGCGGCGAATTTAAGCTGTCCCTGCTGAAAAAACTCGGCGGCAAAATAGTCGTTATCACCGTTGTGCAGGCTGTTATGACCGTGCTTCTTGTGCTGCTTGCGCTTTTGCTTGTGCCGGGTGAATACCGCGTTCCTCGTGCGCTGCTTCTCGGTGCAATTGCGGCTGCAACCGCACCTGCCGCAACACTGCTTGTTGTTCGCCAATACAAGGCAAAGGGCCCCGTTACGGACACGCTCCTGCCCGTTACGGCGTTTGATGATGCGGTCGGCCTGATGATCTTCTCCCTCTGCTTTGCACTTGCACAGGCATTTGCCTCCGGCGATGCGCTGACGGTTCAGGCAATCGTGCTTGATCCGCTGCGCGAAATCGGCCTTTCCCTGCTTACGGGCGGCGTTATGGGTGCCGTGCTTGCGTTTGTAATGCGCTTTTTCAAGTCCAAAGCAAACCGTCTCTGCCTGATGCTTGCGGCGGTTTTTGCCTGCGTTGCACTTTCGGAAATGTGGGAGCTTTCTTCACTGCTGACCTGCATGATGCTTGGCGCGGTGTTTGCAAACATGCGCAGCGACTCTGTCATTGCGATGGAGCTTTGCGAGGGCTGGACGCCTGCATTGTTCATGCTTTTCTTCGTGCTTTCGGGTGCGGAGCTTGATTTTTCAATCCTGCTGACGGTCGGGATTCCGGGCATTATCTATATCATTGCACGTTCCGCCGGCAAGTATTTCGGCGCGTTCACCGGAGCGGCAATGTCCCATGCCGATCCAAAGGTGCGCAAATACCTCGGCATCACGCTGCTTCCGCAGGCAGGTGTTGCAATCGGCATGGCGCAGATGGTTGCCGCAAGCGACCTTCCGCAAACGCTTTCCGCGCAGGTTGTGACGGTTGCACTGTTTGCAACACTTGTTTATGAACTTGCGGGCCCCGTGCTGACAAAGCTTGCGCTTGCAAAAGCAGGTGAAATTTCGGCTGAAAATCTCGGAAAAAAGAAAAAGACAGCTGCTGCCGTCGAAAGCACTGCGGATGCACCGCAGGCATAAGCCGGGGGAACCGGAAAGCCGAAACATATCAGATTTAATATTGAGTTAAAAGAAAAGGGAGAACGCAGACCGAACCGCGTCTCCCCTTTTTATTCGCCTGTGCTTCGTTCCAATATGCACCGCAAGATATGGTGCCGCACCGATTGTGCATAATCTGTTCGGCCGACTGAACTTTTCCGCATTTGCCCCAAGATATTGTGCCGCCCGGCAGGGTTATCCACATGAGTTTTCCACAATCAGACCCCGTTTTCCACAGAGTTATCCGCAAGAGAGGGAGTTATCCTCAACCTTCGTGAGCAAAACAGCCGCAAAATGCGGAAAACTCCGAAATTTGGCGGTGTACAGGCCTGTTTATGTGTGGATAAGTCTGTGGATAATGTGGAAAACCCTGTTGACAGTTTCGAAAAACCCTGCAAATATATCAAATTTCGCCCGCTTTTGACAGGGTTTTCCGCAATTTCCACATTCTTCGCCGCAGAATAACCCGCAGAAAGTCAACAGGTTATCCACAAGGGAATGAGGAATTGGGAATGAGGAATTAGGAATTAGGAATTAGGAATTAGGAATTATTTTTCTCGGTTGAACAGAGGGGTGCGGGTGCACCTTTAATTACTCATTGCTCACTGCTAATTGCTCATTGAAAATATATTGCTGCTTTTTCCTCTTTGCGGAGCATTTTTTTAAAAAACCTTATTGACAAACGGGATTTGATGTGCTAAAGTACCAAAGACGTCCCCTCGAGGGGGCTTTATTTAGCTTGAGTTCATATCGTTTGCCCGAATTGCGGCTTGCCTTGTGCTGGGGGAAGCGGGTTCAGCGGCGGCGCGGGCTCAGGCAGACTACAAGGAGGCTCTACCATGCGCGTAAAGATCACACTCGCTTGCTCCGAATGCAAGCAGAGGAACTACAATACGTTCAAAAACAAGAAGAACGATCCTGACAGGCTCGAGTTCAAAAAGTATTGCCGTTTCTGCCGTAAGCATACTCTCCACAAGGAATCCAAATAAGGAACAAGGAGAACGCTATGAAAAAAGAAGTAAAACAGACAGGCGAAAAGAAGCCGGGCTTTTTCAAAAAAGTCGGCGGATTTTTCTCCCGCATCGGAACTTATTTCAAAGAAGTTTTTGCTGAAACCAAAAAGCTCAGCTGGCCCGGCAAAAAAGAACTTGTCGGATATACCCTTGCTGTTATCGGCTTTGTTGCACTGATGGCAGCTATCATGTGGGTGCTGGATCTCGGCTTCAGCAAAGGCATCGGCGCACTTGCCAAAATCGTTGTTAAATAAGGATTGCCAATGACGGACGAAGTAAGGACTCATTACGGGGATGACACCCCGCTTGATGCCCGGTGGTACGTCGTCCATACCTACTCCGGATACGAAAACAAAGTCAAGGAAGACCTTGAAAAAACAATTGAGAACCGCAATCTTCAGGATTTGATTCTCGAGGTTAAGTATCCCACAGAGCAGGTCACGGAGCTCAAGGAGGGTTCAAAGAAGCCCAAGACGGTGCTTCGCAAGGTGTACCCCGGTTATGTCATGGTCAAAATGGTCATGAACGACAACACATGGTATATTGTTCGCAACACCCGCGGCGTTACCGGCTTTGTAGGCCCGGGAAGCAAGCCGATTCCCCTCACCGATGAGGAGGTCACGGCAATGGGCGTTGAACGTATGCAGCTTGAGCTGGATATCAAAGTCGGCGAACACGTCCGTGTTGTTTCCGACCCGTTTGCGAATTTCATCGGTACGGTTCAGGCAATCGACCCCGAAACGCAGCGGATTCGCCTCATAATTTCCCTTTTCGGCAAGGAAACGCCGATCGAGCTGGATTTTGTCGAGGTTCAAAAACTCTGATTTTTTTCAAACACCGTAACCCCGTATGTTTTTCCGTTTTAAATTAAACGGATTTGCATAGTGGGAGGAAAAGCGGACAGCTTGCGCCGCTTGCTCAACAGCACGGAGCAGCGCGCCGGATAACGTTCCGCCGTTCCGCTCGCACCACATTATTTTTAGGAGGAATATCAAAATGGCAAAGAAGATTACAGGCTTTGTCAAGCTGCAAATCCCCGCAGGCAAAGCGACCCCTGCACCGCCCGTAGGCCCCGCACTCGGCCAGCACGGCGTTAACATCATGGGCTTCTGCAAGGAGTTCAACGAGCGCACCTCAAAGCAGGCGGGTCTCATCATTCCCGTTGTCATCACGGTTTACCAGGATCGTTCGTTCACCTTCATCACCAAGACCCCTCCCGCAGCCGTTCTCATCAAGAAGGCTTGCGGAATCGAGAGCGGTTCCG
>FR879678.1:4564-9526 GCA_000435055.1 Clostridium sp. CAG:138
CGGAATCGAGAGCGGTGCCGGTGTGCCCAACAAGACCAAGGTTGCGAACATCACCAAAGCACAGGTTAAAGAAATTGCTGAGCTCAAAATGCCCGACCTCAACGCAGCAAGCCTTGAAGCGGCAATGAGCATGGTAGCCGGCACCGCACGCAGCATGGGCGTTGTCGTTGTTGACTGAGGAAACAGCGTGGGAGGCATCAGCCGTTATCACCACAAGGAGGATTAAACAACTATGAAGCATGGCAAAAAGTATATCGAAAGCGCAAAGTCTTTCGACAATCAGAAGCTCTATGATCCCGAAGAGGGTATTTCCGTAGTCCTTTCCACCGCAAAGGCAAAGTTCGACGAAACCATTGAAGCGCATATCCGTCTGGGCGTTGACTCCCGTCACGCAGACCAGCAGGTTCGCGGCGCAGTCGTTCTGCCCCACGGCACCGGTAAGGTCGTTCGCGTTCTCGTTTTCGCAAAGGGCGACAAGGCTCGCGAAGCACAGGAAGCGGGCGCGGATTTCGTCGGCGATGAAGATATGGTCAAAAAGATTCAGACCGAAAACTGGTTCGGTTTTGATGTCTGCGTTGCAACTCCCGATATGATGGGCGTTGTCGGTCGAATCGGCCGCGTTCTCGGCCCGAAGGGCTTGATGCCCAACCCCAAGAGCGGCACCGTCACCATGGATGTTGCAAAGGCAATCACCGATATCAAAGCAGGTAAAGTTGAATACCGCGTTGATAAGACCAACATCTGCCACTGCCCCGTCGGTAAGGTCAGCTTCGGCAAAGAAAAGATCGGCGAGAACCTCAACACTTTGATGGACGCTATCATTAAGGCAAAGCCCGCAGCGGCGAAGGGTACCTATATTAAGAGCCTCGTACTCTCCACCACCATGGGCCCCGGCGTCAAGTTCAACGGCATGAAGTTCTGATTTCACCTTTGATATGACCCAAATCACGGCGGCGCACCCCCAAAAGCGGGGTGTGCCGCTTTTTCGGTTCAATGCCGTATGAGGCTGAGACTGTACACATGTACAGGTTGCATTTTTCCGGGCGGTTTGCTATACTTATTTCAGGGGAACATTCGTTCCGCAGCGTTTGCTGACTATTAACAGGGAGGATGCTGCAATGGCAAAGAAAAAGAAAAATAAATACACGGTCAATATCCTTTGGAAGGATCGGCGGCGCAGGCTCGGAATGCCCCTGAGTTTTCAGCGTTACCGTCTGGGCGAGGACAGGTTGTTTTATGAAAAGGGCTTTTTAAGTACTACGGTTGACGATATCCTGCTGTACAGAGTTCGGGATATAAGTGTAAAAATCTCATTTTGGCAGCGCCTTACGGGCGTCGGCACGGTAACGGTCAACTCTTCCGATCAGACAATGCCTGTGCTTGTTATGCGCGATATTAAGCGTCCCCGTGAAGTTAAAGAAATGCTTCATCAACAGGTCGAAAAAGCGAAAATCGCCTATCGCGTCCGCTATAATGAAATGATGGGCGCGGCAGGTGATGCAAACGGGGATGGGATCCCCGATGTGCTTCAGGATGGAAATTTTGATGCATAGTGCAAACCAGTTTTCAATGCGCAATGCGCAGTCAACGTGAGTCGGTGGGAAGAAATACCCTCTCGGCTCACGTTTTGTTTTGAGTTCTGCCGCCGCTGCCGATATTAAACCTGAATTTTTCTGCGTGAAGCCTGTTTCACTGCACGGTTTTCTGAATAATCATATACAATCCGGAATCAGGGGCGTATAAGAAACTTATGTGAAAAAACTGTGACAAATCTTTAAAATAATGTTGCAATTCGGAAACAATGGTGCTACAATATATGTGTACAACATATTTGTGCATTAATTATCTACATCCGAAGGAGAGTCCAACATGAAAGCATTTCGCAAACCCATCGCATTGCTTGTGGCCTTGCTGATGGCAATCATTCCTTTTTGCGGCTTTGCAGAAGCCGGCCCCGTTCGAACCGAGCTTGACGACGCATTGAATGTTCCGGGCGGAACACTCAGCTTTTCCGATGGCGGAACAGAATATCCCATGCAGGCTGTCACAGTTGATGAGCGTGTCTGCGCAAAGACAACAAACCAAACCGTCGGCAGGGCAACCTCCTCTGTAACGCTGACTGCAAGTGTTGCGGCGGGCACGGTTTTGAAATACGACATCAAAACCAGCACGGAACCTACCTACGACAAATTCACGCTCACCGTGAACGGTGCCGTGATTGCAGCGCACACAATGCATGGCATAAACGATTGGACGGAAAAGTCCTATATCGTGACAGAGACAGGCGACTTCACTTTCGTTTTCGGTTATACCAAGGATTCTTCCGTTGACAGGAACGAGGATACCGTCTGGTTGGACAATATCCGCTTTGAAGAGCCTGTTTCCGTGACGGGAATCGAACTTCCCGCAAATGAAACCGTCTATATCGGCACGCCGCTCACGCTTATTCCCGTTATCTCTCCCGAAAACGCAACGATTCAAACTGTTGCATGGGCAACGGACAACGAAGAGGTTGCAACCGTCAACGCGGCAGGCGTTGTTACCGCTGTTGCGCAGGGTGAATGCAATATCACGGCAACAACTGCCGACGGCGGATTCACCGCAACAACTCATATAACCGTTCCTGCGCCCGTATCGCCGGAATCCGTTGAACTGAATTTCACCGAGGGCGATCTCGCGGCGGGCAGCTACGTTACCAATGTTTTTGCAACAGTACTTCCGGAAAATGCATACGATAAAACGGTAACTTGGGAATCTTCCGACACAAGTCTTGTGACCGTTACCTCCGAGGGCAAAATCTCCGCAATGAGCAATGTAAGCGGCACCGTTGTTGTCACTGCAACGACAGCGAACGGCCTTTCGGCTTCAATCACCGTCAACGTTATCGCGCCCGATGATATGCCCGGGCTTGCGGATTTTCCGTTCACTCCCGCTGAAGTGGACACCGACTACACCGGCGTCATTGCGTGGAACGTTGTTCCCCACCTGCGCTTCCCAAGGTCAACGGCAACAACAAGCTACCTGTCAACCACCAACGCTGTCGGATACGAATTTGAGCTTGTTGAAGGCAAAACATACGATTTCCTGACTTATTCGCCTAACGGGCTGCGCTTCGACACATATCTCAACGTTATCGCACCCGACGGCAGCTATCTTGTTTGCGACGATGAATCCGCAGGGCTCGGATTCGGACAGAAACTTGATGTTACTGCACCGATGAGCGGCACATATCGCGTGCTTGTTTCCGCTTATCATTATTACGGTGTCGGCGAATACGGTCTCCGCGTTGCGGAACATCCGTACATTGTGCCGACCGGCGTTGAGTTTGCGGCGGACAGCACGGAACTCCCCATCGGCGGAACGGAGCGGCTTGTTTACAGCCTTATTCCCGCAAATGCAACAAACCAAAACGTAACGTTCACTTCCTCCGATGAGTCCGTTGTGACCGTCAGCGAGAACGGTATTGCATCCGGCGTTGGAGTCGGTTCGGCAATTATCACCGTAACCACCGAAGAGGGCGGATTTACCGACACGATTACCGTCAACGTTGTGAACCGCACGGTTCTGTTCGAAGAAACGTTTGACAACAGCCCCAACGACAGATGGGTTCGCCGAACGGGTGCTGCAAGCGATACCTATTGGTATTTCTCAAACGGTGCAAAGGCACATGGCGGTTCGGGCGGTTTTGCGGCATCCGACTCCTTTGATGAAGACTATTCCGCAAGCCCCGACAACTGGCTCATCTCCCCCGCCATTGAGCTTTCCGGAGACAGTGCGGTCTATACTCTTCAATATTTCGTCTCCTGCGACGGATTTGCCGGTGAACATTACGAACTCAGACTCAGCACGACCGATAATTTGAATACGAGCTTCACCGAGGTGCTTTTGAGCGAAACACTCTCCAACACTTCATATGAGGCACGCGTTATCGATCTCTCCGCATATAAAGGACAGACAATTTACCTTGCGTGGCATCACTGCAATTGCACGGATGTTATGTCCCTCCTGCTTGATACCGTAACGGTCATCGGCGCGGGCGGCGAAACCCCCGAACCGGTTCCCGGCGATGTAAACGGCAGCGGCGCGATTGAAACAGGGGATGCACTCCTCGTTCTCCGCTATATGCTCGGCGTGGAAACTCTTACGGAGGAACAGCTTGCAGCGGCGGATTTCGACGGCAGCGGTACCGTTGATCAGGCGGATGCACTGCTCATCCTTCGCGCTGCACTCGGAATCGGTGCATAAAGCGGCACGGTTCAGGCTCCTTTCCGCAAAAGCGGGTGAAACGGAGCAACTCACACATTCTTAATGCAATTTTCTTTTGCGGAGTGCTTGGAACTCACTCCGCACGATTGGGAAAAACAAAGTGCACGAAAACCACCTGCCGAACGGCGGGTGGTTTTCGTATGCTGAATTATATGCTTTTATGTCCGGCAGCTTTCTGCGGCGAGGCACGGTGCGCCGGCGCAGTGTCAGTGTCAGCTTTTGATGCTTTCCTCAATAAAGGCATTCGCCGCCGAAAGCAGCTCATTGGCTTTCTGCTCGGCTTCCTCAGGTTTTTTTGCGGAAGCACTGATGTAAAGCTTCAGCTTGGGTTCTGTTCCGCTCGGGCGGACAATAACGGAGGAGTTTCCGCCTTCGCTGAAAGTAAAACGAAGAACATTGCATTGCGGCAGCTGAGCAGCAAAAGAAAGATTAAACTCGAAATCCTTTGTTGTTCCGTTGGAATAATCCTCAAAAACTTTAACCTTGTGCGCACCGAACTGCTGCGGCGTTTTGCTGCGGAGGTCGCTCATTGCGCGGCAAATGCGTTCCATGCCCTCACGGCCCGCAAGGGTGTAGGATTTTGTTTTTTCAAAATAGCAGCCGAATTTTTGGTAAATCTCCTGCAGCATGTTCCAAAGAGTTGACCCTTTGCTCTCGCAGTAAATTGCCGCTTCGCAAACGAGAAGAGCGGGTGAG
>FR879678.1:9548-16002 GCA_000435055.1 Clostridium sp. CAG:138
CGGTTGAGATTGCATCCTTATCGTGAACGAAATCGCCGGCAAGGAAGCCGTAACTCTCCTCAAAACCGAACATGAAAGTGCCCTTGTGCTGCTTTGCGGCAAGATCGATTTGCTCTGCAATAAAGCGGAATCCCGTCGGAACGGTGCGCATTTCAACCCCGAAAGAAGCGCATATCGCATCCGCAAGCCCGGTGCTGACGAGGGATTTAACAACGAAGGCATCATCGGGCAGCTCTCCGCGTTCGCGTCGCATGGTCAAAATATAGTAAATCAGAAGGCAGCCGATCTGGTTCCCGGTAAGGGGACGATATTTTCCGCCCTTTGAGCGGCAAATGACGCCAAGCCTGTCGGAATCCGGGTCCGTTGCAAGAAGAAGTTGTGCATCGGTTTTTTTCGCAAGCTGCAAGGCGAGTGTAAATGCGTTCGGATCTTCGGGATTCGGTGCCGCAACGGTCGGAAAATCGCCGTCGGGCTGCGCCTGTTCTTCAACAACGCGCAGTTTTTTAAGCCCTGCCCGCTTTAAAATCTCCGTCACGGGAACAAGCCCCGCGCCGTGCAGCGGAGTGTAAACCACGCGAAAGTTTGCGCCGCGCTCCTGCATCAATTCGGGATTGAGGCGGAGAGAAAGAGCTTTTTTATAGTATGCTTCATCAACAAGATCGCTGACGGTGCAGATCATCTGGCTTTCGTTCACCGAAGCGAGTGAGCTCGTGTCGATGTCGAAATAATCTGCGCGGCGGATGCTTTCAAAAATCTTTTCCGCAAGCTCGGGGCCGACCTGTCCGCCGTGCGACCAGTAGACTTTATAACCGTTGTACTGCGGCGGATTGTGGCTTGCGGTGATTACGATGCCCGCTGCGCACCATAATTCCCGCACGGCAAACGAAAGCTGGGGAACGCTGTGAATGGAAGAAAAAACAAAACTGCGAATGCCGCAGACGGCAAGCGTTCGCGCAGCTTCATAAGCAAATTCCTTTGAGCAGCGGCGCGAATCATACGCAATGGCAACTCCGCGCGCCGCCAGTGCCGGGGATATTTTGGAAATGACGGCGGCAAGCCCCGCAGTCGCTCTGCGAACGACATATACGTTCATTCTGTTTGTGCCAGCACCGAGAATGCCGCGCAGACCGGCCGTTCCGAATTCAAGCTCGGTATAAAATCTGTCTTCCTGCTCTTTTTCGTTATCCTTAACGGAAAGAAGCTCGGCGCGGGTTTTTTCATCGATCGCGCTGCTGTTAAGCCAACGCTGATATTCTGTTTTATAATCCTGCATTTCGATCCTCCTTTGTATTTTGCGGGTTAAAAACGTGCGGAGCAATCAACGGAACATGCGGCTTTTTTCAGCTGCCGGTCTTTCCGCTTTATTTGCTTTTTCCGTACCTTCCGTATTTTCCGTATCTTCCGTACCTTCCATACCTGTCGGAATACCTTCCGTAGCGGGAATATCTTCCGTAATTCAAACCGGAAGCGGAGCTTTGAGCATTGTTCAGAACATAGCCGATGAACCTTATGCCCGTGTGCGAAAGGTTGCCGATGCCGTTGACAAGGCTGCTTTTGCGCGTGTATTCACGGCAAACAACATACACCGCACAATCGGAATATCCCGCAAGCACCTGTGCATCCGCAAGGATGGCGCAGGGCGGGGAATCCAAAATGATAAGCTCCGCAACCTCGCGCAGAGCGTTGATGAGCTCTGCCATTTTATCGGTGCGGAAAAGCTCGGCGGCATTGTCCGCAGTGGTATTGCCGTTGATTACAAAAAGATTATCCACAGGCTGGCTGATAATGTCCGCAAGCTCCGCCGTGCCGTTAAGGTATTCAACCAATCCGGCCGGTTTAAGTCCGCGGAAATCGCCGATAGTTGCAGGCTTGCGCACGTCGCAATCGATAAGCACGGTGCATTTGCCTTCCTGTGCAAGTGCAACGGCGGTGTTCAGCGCAACGGTGGTTTTACCCTCGCCGGGAACGGAGCTCGCAAACAAAATGACTTTGTCGCCGTGTTCCTCGGCGGATTTTTGAATCCTGCTGCGGATAAGCTTTATTGAATCGCCGAAGTTTTTTGTAACATCGTCATCGCGAAGCGAGACGGAGTCCTTGTTGCGCAGGCGGCGATTCACGCGCTCATAGGGCAGCGTGCCGATGCAGCGAAGGTTGAGAATCGATTTGAGTTCGGCTGTGCTGCGAACGGTTTTTCGCGTTGCGGCAGCGATAACGGCCACTGCAATGCCGAGAAGAATCCCGAGTGCGGCACCCTTTTTGATACAGCTTGCGTAACTGAGGCTGTTATAGGGTGCAGAGGGAACTGCGGGAGGGCTGATGAGCGTGAGCTCCGTGTTGCCGACAACATAGTTTGCAACCTGCGGATATTTGTCGATTGCAGATACAAGAACTTTGTACGCAAGCTCGGGATCGGCAGCGGTTGTTTCAAGGGTGAAGAGCGTGGTCGTTCCTTCAACATAGGCATTGATGGAGGCGGGAAGCGTTTTAAGCTTCAGATCCTCGCATATAAGGTTGCGAAGCACGCCGCTTGTGAGTATGTACGGAAAGGTTCGCGCAAACTGCTCGGCAGTTGATTTTGAATAATAAGAAGCACTTGCACCGGACATGCCCACAACGTTGACAGTAAACGTTGCGGAGGCTTTGTACATCGGCCGATACGAACGTTTTGCGTTGTAACAGAAGAGCGCGCTGAACACAACGGCAAGCAAAAGCGGAAGCCAGAAAAGCCGAAGAAGCATCCGCAGGGAATCCTTTGCAAACACCGAAAGATCAAATGATGAATCCGCCGCATCGGCAGAGCTTTCTCTTCCGTGTGCATGTGTGCCGAAACCTGCGCGGCAGTCGTATTCGCTCATTGACGTTTCCCTCCCCCGTTATTTTCGGATGAACCGCGGCTGCCGTAGCCGCCGTAGCCGTATTTGCCGTAGTCGCCGTACCCATATTTGCCGTAATATTTTCCGTAACCGTACTGCCTGCCGTAGCCGCCGGACAAAAGCCCGCTCAGGAATCCGACCTTGCGGACATCGTTTAAAATGCAGCCGAGTATCTGCGTGCTGCCGGAAAGCGTGTCAACCGCATCGCGTATGCTTCCGCCGGAAGCGACGCCCTGCCGAACAACCATGACAGCGCAGTCCGAAAGCTCCGCATAGTATTCCGCAAGCCCGGAGCGGCATAGTGCGGGAGTGTCGATGATTATGAAATCATATTGTTCGCGGGCGGCTCGAATGAGCTTGTTCATTTTTTCGGAAACGATAATATCGGCCGCATCGCCCGAAAAATCGTTGTTCGGAAGCAGCCGAAGGTGCTTTGCGCCCTCCGGAGAAGGCAGACCCGAAACATTGCCCGTTTCAAGGCGGGCGCAGAGGCAGTCCTCATCTTTCGGCGTGATGTCGAAAAGTTTTGAAAGCCCGGGGTTGCCGTTGGTGTCGCAATTTCCGTCAATCAGCAAAACTTTGTTGCCCGCATATGAAAGCATGACGGCAAGATTTGCTGCGGTAATTGTTTTGCCCTCGCCTTCGGCAACACTTGCAATAAGCAGGGTTTTCTGCCCGTTTTTGTTCAAAAGGTATTCAACACGCGTGCGGAGCAGGCGGAAGGTTTCCGCATAGCCGAAGCTCGTTGTGGGATTGCTGACAAGCAGGCTTTCGGAAGCGGCTTTTTTTGCGCTGCGGCCGCGGCGGAGGCGGCTGCGAAGGGTGCGCCTGTGTTTTTCGCAGCCGAAAGTCGAAAGCCGTTCACAGCTCGGCAAAAGTGCGGAAAGATCTCTTTCACTGCGGACTTTGTCGGAAAAGATGATATAAACAACGGTTGCCGAAACAATGACGGCAAACAAAATTGCGGTGTACTTAATAACGCCGCTGCGGCGGTTGAGCGCGTGAGTCGGAGCTTTCGGAACGGTGGGCTGCATAAGCACATCCATCGCGGCGTTGGACATGACATTGTCCGTTATAAGATGATGGTTGTTTATAACGGCGCGGATTATTTTGAATGTCAGCCCGGGCGAGTCCGATGTCACTGTGAGCGACATGATGTTGGTTTCCGGAAGCTGGGATGTTGTTATCGTGCCGGAAAACTCCGTTTCGCCGATTGCATCAAGCACCGTTCGGCGCATTGCATCGCTTTCAAGCAGATACTGGAATGCTTCGGTAAGGCTTTTTGCGGTTTCGATATTTGTAAAAACGGTTGAAGTCACCGACCCCTTGCTCGTTACGAAAAAGGTTGCGGTGGATGAATACTCTTCTTTGTAAGTCTCCGTAACAAAAACATAGGACAGCATGGCGGATATGAGCAGCCCGATGAGCAGCAGCCAACGGCAGCGGATAAGCTCGGCGGCAACAATGCCTGCATCCGGGCGAATCTGCCGCTCCTCAGCCGCGGGAAGATCGTTTTTTGAAAATATTGACATAGTTTGTTGCTCTCCCTTTTTATGAGGCTGAAACCGAATCGGTCACGGCAACAAGCAGCGTCGCCGAACCGGTCGCATCCCCGCGCTCGCAGTAAATCGTCACCTTGTATATTCCGGGCTTTGCAATGTTAAGCTCAGAATCGTCAATAACAAGGTTTTCCGCACCGTATTGCTCAACCGTGTAGCTTTCACGCAAAAATGCGATCTCACGAACATAGTCGATGGGATTGATTCTTTCGCCGGGCTCGGTGTAAACAAGGTAGTCGGAAAGAACTATTGAGGGTGCGTTATAGGATGAACGCTCATAAACGACGATTTCGGTTTGCAGCGACGAAACGTCGCCGAGGCTGTTGGTAACGCGGAACTCAACCGGATGAACGCCGATTGCTGATATGTAGTCGCCGGATTCGAGCAGCGTCATTGAAATTTTGTTGGAAATATCGCCGTCAATGCAGTCCTCGGCCGTGATATACAGCAGAGGATTGATAACCGTTCCGGATAAAAATTGCAGCGAATCGGTGATGCGAAACCGCGGCGAATGATAATCGGTGTAATAAAGAGTGCGTGAGGCCGTTGCAACATGGTTATGCGAATCAAACGCGGCATATGTTATGATGCTCTTGCCCGGCTCAACAAACGATGAAATGCTCTCGATAACGACCGATGAAGTAATGTCGCCGTCCTCCGCGTCCATTGCCGTAACGCCGAAAAGCAGCTCCTCTTCGGAAGCATCAACGCTGACGTGAATTTCGGAGGAAGAGCAAACGATAACGGGTGCGGCGTCGTCCTTCGCCGCCGCTTCACGCAAAAGGTATGTAAAAAAGCCCGCCGTTGCGAGAAGAAGTGCGGCAAGTGCCGCAATCGGTAATTTGGATCTGCTTCCTGACATTCGTTCACTCCTGCCCGTTCGGCGCAAAGGAGCACCGTACTTCGAGTATATTTAACCTGTCCATAGTCATGCGTCTATTTTACCACTTTAAATTCAGCTTGTCTACCGCAAAATCCGCAGGACGCGCAGCTCTTCTTTGCGGGCATCGGTTCAATTTATTCTGCCGCCTGTTTTGCCGCACAAAAAACCTCCCGATAAAGCCGGGTGTCCGTAAAACAGTTTCAGTCCCGGCAGTAATGTCTGCCGGGACTATTCTTGCATATATTGTAGCCGTATGATATGATTAAACAGGCCGATAAACTGGAATTTGCGAGGTAATGAGATGGAAGCCGTGTTTGGGGAAAGCTCCTGTATCGATTCGTGGATGCAGCTTGTTAGAAAGGTAAGTTGGAATTTTCCAGGACTTGAAACGGAAGAGTGTATATATGAGCATGAACAAACCGTACTGAAATTCATGAATAAGAAACAGGCATTATGCGTCAAAAGCCGGGGAACAATCATTGGTGTTCTTCTTTTTTCGCACAAAAAGAACATGATTTGTTGTATGGCTGTGGACCCTGAGTATCGAAAGCAGGGTATTGCTTCGATCCTTTTGAGAAAAGCACTGAATGAATTGGATAGAAGCCGGGAAATCACGGTGTCAACGTTTCGTGAAAATGATGAAAAAGGGATTGCACCAAGGGCACTGTACAGAAAATTTGGATTTCAGGAAGGCGAATTGACAGAAGAATTTGGGTACCCCAATCAAGTATTTGTTTTGCACCCATAAATTCCAATTTGTTGAACTGATAAAGAGCGCACTTCTATACAGAGGCAAGCTCTGTATAGAAGTGCGCTCTGCGAGGCGAACAGCCCGGACATTTGAATGTCCGGGCTGTTTTGCGTCACTTCGTTCCGAACAAGGGGCTGCACCCCTTGCGCCGCGAAAGCAGCTGTACCCATAATGAAAAGGCGTGACTTTCGCGGTCACGCCTTTCCTGTTTTACTGTTTTACGAACACCGCCCGAAAAAGCAGGAGGTTTTTTAATAATAACTCGGGAAGCTGCCGATTTCGCCCGTTCGTCTGTTTGCCGAATCAGCGTTTATTCAGATTTTTGTCAAAGCTTTTATCAAAGCACGCCCATGCAGAGCCTTGCAATTGCAAGCGCATCGGGAATGCC
>FR879678.1:16025-20297 GCA_000435055.1 Clostridium sp. CAG:138
TCGGGAATGCCGATGTTTCCGCTGCAATCGACATCAGCCATTGCAAAGTCGATGCTGTTCAGATCCGTAACACCGACAGCCGCACGCAGAGCGGCAATTGCATCCTGCATTGTGATGCTTCCGTCCGCGTTGATATCGCCCGCAAAGCAGGCTGTTGCCGAAATACCGTCGGTAATTTCGAAATCGGCTTCCGCACTGTGAATGCTGCCCTCCGAATACCAGCCGAGGAAGTTTTCGCCCTGTGCGCCGACGCTGCCTGTTTCGTTTTCGCCGCCGATTTCGGTTCCGCTTTCGCCGTAAACGAAGCTTACCGTACCGCTGCCGAGGGTGTTAAGCCTGACGGGGCGGGAAAACAGCCGGGGTTGAACTTCAATGTCTGTATACACGCCGGAAAGGTTGACTCCGCGCAGGTTCGGGCAATTCAGTGCGCGTGCCTGCGTGCAGTAAGGCTGGTTCGAAAAACTTAAAATCCGAAGTCTTTCGCAGCTGCTGAGTTCGATTTCGGTAATATGAGTAGTGGAAAAAGGAGTTCCGAGACTTACCAGCGTTGAACCGGAAAGATCAAACGTACCGTAGAAATCAACTATAACATCTTCAAAATAACTCTTTTCTCCGGACGCCCTGTCGAAAGGTACCCTGCGTATAGCGAAATTCGTGTACAGTAACCTGTCGGTTGCATTCGGATCTTGCGGATCCGCATATTCGACCTGAAAAAAGGAATCATTAAATTCTCCGTTATACGTTACGGGTCCGTAACCGTAAGCAAGACACAGCATTTCACCGTTGCAATAGCCGGTATCGCCCGCCGGCTGCTGTAAAAAAGCGATCACCTTTTCGGTATCAATATCGCTGAAGAACTTTGTTCCCGTACTTTCGGAAGATATTTCGCCGAAAACAGGAGAAAACGCAGCCAGAGTCAGCACGGCGCAGAGAAAGAGGGAAAGAAAGCGTTTGGATTTCAGAAACATAACAATTTACTCCTTTTCTTATTTGAACGGCATCAGCGGCTGCCGTGTGCCGTAGTAACCGGGTTTGCGGGTGCTGCCCGCCGCAAGAACAAATTACGAAAACGAGTCGTATGCGGGAAGCTTTGGGTTGCCTGTCAATGCGGCCGACATCGATTAGGCCTGCTGCATTGTCTTTTTGTTTAATGATATTATATCACCCGTGCGACAAATCCTCAATACAATTCCCCCCCGAATAAATATATTTTATTTGACATACAAACAGTTTGTTTCCTATGCGGTTCAATCGGGGATGTTCGCGCGGGTTGAGTTTCTATTATGCAGCTATGCAGCGAGTTCAAATATATTGCTTCACAGCTGTTCAAATTCACTTTTCCGCCCTTTACAACAGTCCGCAGGTATGTTAGAATAAATTGCTATGTTCGGAGAATTGCATGTTCAAAATGAATTTTGCGTTCTCTGCGGCAATCTGTCCGCTTCGTTTCGCGAAGCTCCGACGCGTCACGCAGCAGACAGGGATTTAATAACTGCCGATCATTCGGCACATTCTGAATTACGGAGGTTTCAAATGGAAAAGGAACTCAAAAACGAAATCATTGCAAAGTATGCCCTTCACGAAGGCGACACCGGTTCTCCCGAGGTTCAGATTGCTCTGCTCACACAGCGCATCAACCACCTCACCGAGCACCTCAAGACTCACCAGAAGGATAACCATTCCCGTCGCGGTCTGCTGAAGATGGTCGGTAAGCGTCGCGGTCTGCTCAACTACCTTAAGGAAGTTGACATCGAGCGTTACAGGACGATCATTGCATCCCTGGGCATCAGGAAATAATTTTATACAACAAAAACGGAAGGGCGGGGCGGAGTTACCCGCCTTTCTTTGCAAATTTGCGGCGGCGGATTGCGGAGCAAGCAAAATTTTTAGGGGTCATAACGGCACGGATAAGTGCTTCGGGGCGGAATTTTCGTGCATTGCGTGTGACGGTTAAAAATTTTGTTTGCAAAAAACGTATGCGCCGCATACAGAAGCGTTAAAACTGTTTATTGCGAAAATCATTCCGGAGACGCGGCGGAACAGCGGACACGCTGCAATTGAGAGCTATAATTGAAAGGATATAAATAATAATGCAAAAGAAATTTACATTTGAGCTTGCAGGGCGCACGATCACCGTTGAAACGGGCAAGTACGCCGAGCAGGCGGGCGGTGCGATACTTATCAGCTGCGGTTATACCGCACTGCTGGTTTGCGCAACCGTTGCAAAGCAGGCACGCGAGGGTGCGGATTTTCTTCCCCTCAGCTGTGACTATGAAGAAAAAATGTATGCCGCAGGCAAAATTCCCGGCGGTTTTATAAAACGTGAAGGCCGTCCGTCCGAAAAGGCGATTTTGACAAGCCGCCTTATCGACCGACCCATTCGTCCCCTTTTCCCGAAGGGGTTCTATAACGACGTTCAGGTTGTTGCGACCGCAATGAGCGTCGAGCGCGATGTTACTCCCGATGTGCTTGCAATGAACGGTGCTTCAATTGCGCTGTCCATCAGCGAAGCTCCCTTTGCCGGCCCCATAGGCGCGGTCAGCGTCGGCTATGTTGACGGGCAGTATGTCATCAATCCCGATTTTGAGCAGCGCAGCCGCAGCCGCCTGCACCTTACCGTTGCGGGCACGGCGGACGCAGTTATGATGGTTGAAGCGGGCGCAAACGAGATTTCCGAACAGGAAATGCTCGATGCGATCCTTTTCGGCCATGAATACATCAAGCAGATCGTTGAATGGATCAAAACGATTCAGGCGGAAGTCGGCAAGGAAAAAATCGTTCCCGTTATTCACACTCCCGATGAGGAGCTGAAGGCAAAGGTCGTTGAATTTGCGCGTGCAAAGGTCGAATGGCAGCTTGACACATTTGACCGTAAGGAACGCGAGGTTCGCACCGAACAGGTCAAGGCTGAGACCATTGCGCATTTTGCCGAGGAATATCCCGACAGCGCAGCGGATATTGACGCCGTTCTTTACAATCTCATGAAGGAGATCCTGCGTGACAAGATAATCAACAAGGGTATCCGTCCCGACGGCAGAACCCACACGCAGATCCGCCCCATTTGGAGCGAAGTCGGCATCCTGCCCCGCACTCACGGTTCGGCGGTGTTCACCCGCGGCCAGACTCAGGTCATGACGATTGCGACTCTCGGCACTCTCGGCGACGGACAGACGATCGACGGCATCGGTGAAGAGGAATTTAAACGCTATATTCATCATTACAACATGCCCCCCTACAGCACCGGCGAGGTAAAGCGTCTCGGCAGCCCCGGCAGGCGCGAAATCGGCCACGGCGCACTTGCGGAGCGCGCTCTCCTGCCCGTCATTCCCGATGAAAACGAATTTCCGTATGCGATCCGCCTTGTTTCCGAGGTTGTATCCAGCAACGGTTCAACTTCCCAGGCTTCCATCTGCGGCAGCACGCTCGCGCTTATGGATGCAGGCGTTCCCATCAAGGCTCCCGTTGCAGGCTGTGCAATGGGTCTTATCAAGGACGACAGCACCGGCAACATTGCAATACTCACCGATATTCAGGGCCTTGAGGACTTCATGGGCGATATGGACTTTAAGGTTGCGGGCACCCAGAGCGGCATCACCGCAATCCAAATGGACATCAAAATCAAGGGTATCGATAAGCAGATCCTCACCCGTGCGCTTGAACAGGCGCGTCAGGGCAGGCTGTTCATTCTTGACAGAATGATGGAAACCATTCACACTCCGCGCCCCGAGCTTTCCCCGTTTGCACCGCGTATCCTGCAGTTCAGCATCAACCCCGATAAGATTCGCGAAGTTATCGGCAGCGGCGGCAAGACCATCAACGGCATCATTGCCGAAACCGGTGTCAAGATCGATATCGAGGATGACGGCAGAGTGTTCATCGCAAGCACCGATGCGGCAGCGGCTGAAAAAGCAAAGAACATTATCGACAATATCGTTCGCGATATTCAGGTCGGTGATGTGATTCTCGGCAAGGTTGTGAATATTCTTCCCATCGGCGCACAGGTTGAACTGAAACCCGGAAAGAAGGGTCTTGTTCATATTTCGAAGCTCTCCAACAAGCGTGTTGAGCGCGTTGAGGATGTTGTCAGCATCGGCGATGAAATTCTTGTTCGCGTAATCGAAATCAAACCCGACGGCAAGATTGACCTTACCCGCAAGGGACTCATTCCCGAAGAGGGCAAAAGATAATTCCGAAAGGATATAAACGGGCGGCAAAAACGAACGCCGTTTGAAACAAAGTAATAAAATGCGCCGACTCGCTCCGCGAGTCGGC
>FR879679.1 GCA_000435055.1 Clostridium sp. CAG:138
GACCCTTGCGGATCAACTGATTTCGAGTCAGTCCCGTTATGACCACTTCGATACGTCTCCGTATTTAGGCGAATCATTTCGCATAACAGTATTATTATAGCGCAAATCCGCCGAACATGCAACCTGAATTGATCGGTTAGCTGCATTATATATTGTCAGCTGTTATAATCCTGCTCCTGCTGTATGATAAGTTGTTATCAAAATGCTTGCCGATTCATTTTTTGTCGGAAAGGTTCGAATCGAGCCTCTCCGACAAAAATAATGAATCAAAGCGTTTCCGAAAGTTGTGCAATAATATCTCTGTTTGCTTTTAATCTTTCGTTCTGCGGTTCTTTTTCAACGGCTTTTTCGGCCATTATCAGTGCTTCTTTTTTTCTGCCCGTATAAAAATACCCCAGAGAAGCATAATCATACGGAGCGGCACCCCATGCTGCGGGTTCCGTTATGTATGTTTTCGGGCGGGTTTCAATTGCAAGTGCTTTAAGTGCAAAATACAGCGTACCTTCAAAATCCTGCCGTGCATATGCATTGCCCGCGAGTTCGATCCACGGTTCGCGTAGGTACGGTGCTTCCGCCGCTGCGCGATAGAGCCAGCTTTCCGCTTCCGCAATATCATTCAGTGCCGTGCAGGCACGTGCAATAAAGCGCATCGATGCGCTCCGCTCATCCCGCCAGACAGCGGATTTCATTTCAAGGTGCCTCTTTAAGGTCGCAATACAATCGTTCCATCTGCCGTAAAACATGTATTCTCTGCCGAGATAATGCATATTTCTGTCGTTTTCCGGATTTTCCCGCACACTCATTTCCAGCAGAGGCAGGTATTGTGCGCGTGATTTTGATGCATCGGCAAGATGATCAAGCTGAATGCCTTCTGCAATGATATGTCTGAAACTGCCTTCTCCCTCATATTCAAGAACCTCATGTACAGGGTTTACCCATTTGAAACCATGCCGTGCATGTATCTTATCTATATAGAACACCGTACCTTCGCTTCCGTCCTCGTTGAAATTCCATGTATAACGATAGCGCAGCATATCCGCGCCGTTTGACCACGCTTTTTCTGCCGCTGCACGCCATCCGGGATGCAGAACCTCATCAATATCTGTACAAACACAGATGTCGGCATCCTCCGGCACAAGTTCAAGCGACCTGTTCCGCGCCGCATCGAACCGCCATGGGGTTATTATTTCACTCCGAACGTTTACCCCGTGCGCCTGAAGTATTTTTACAGTATCATCGCTTGACCCTGTGTCAAGAACATATACAGCATCCGCTTCGCCCATCGACTCAGCCCAGCGCGCGGCAAATTTCGCTTCATCCTTTGCAATTGCATAAACACACACTTTATAACCTTCCATATCGCTCCCCCTGTTTTCACGATTCTGTTTTGCAGAAAGCCTGCTCCGCCCGCACGCGGCAGGCGGAGTTTACCTGCACCGTCTCTTTTTCGAAGGCACATTTCCGGCTCGTTTACCGCCGCATTATCTATGCTTTAATCACCGTGATCCCGCCTGCATAGTCGCCGTTGGGAGTTGCAGCCGCATGCAGCGCTATGGTTCTTCCGCTTCTGTTTCGAAGCACAAGCTCCGTTCCTGCGGGAATCTGCCCATATGCCGAGCCTGAAACGGACACAGGATTTCCGGCGGCTGCGGTCGTGTTTGCCGAAGAATAACCATACACATCCCCGGTAAGCGATTCAAGTGCAATCACAATATCACCCGAAGCTCCGGAGCCCTGCTCTTCCGCCGCATTTACGTTCCATACAATATGATACAGTTTTTCATCATTGGAACGCACCGCATTATTTGCCGCATCCGCACTGAGTTCTTCACCGCTGCTGCGAAGGTTTGTCAACGGCAGCACTCCCCCATTCGGTACAGTCGTTCCTTCTCCTGTCGGTTGAACTGCAGACATCAACGCTGCCGACCGGGCAGGTTCGGCAGCAGGGCCTGTCGGGCCTGTCGGACCTGTCGGGCCTGTCG
>FR879680.1:0-21242 GCA_000435055.1 Clostridium sp. CAG:138
TACCCCTCCCGGAATGCTGCAATTCCCTTTCGACGTTTATAACCCCTTTTTGTCCTCTTTTCGCTCATTATATTAAAAAGTATATTCGTAAATTCCGCTTTTTTTTGCAAATTCGCCCCCCCTTTTTGACCCCGTTGGCTGATAAAAAAGGCGCAGTGCGGAGTCGGGTTCCACGCACTGCGCCGTCATTATATTGATTTTATTCATTCCGCCGCATCACTTCAGCGACTGCGGCGCAAGCGGACAATCCCAAAACATCAATCTGCCGCCGAACTGCTCCGCAATGCGTATCGCAAGCACCGTGACCTCATCAACGCTGCGTTTTTTCAGCGGACAAATTATGTGAAGAATCA
This sequence comes from Clostridium sp. CAG:138, assembly GCA_000435055.1. Taxonomy (GTDB): domain Bacteria; phylum Bacillota; class Clostridia; order Christensenellales; family CAG-138; genus PeH17. The sequence continues at coordinate 354 of FR879680.1, forward strand.
CGCCGTACGGAAGCTCACTCATCTCTCTGTCCACCGCGCTGCCGATCGCAAAGCCTTCCCGTCTTGCCGCCTCTTCAAATTGCAGACGGAGCGGTTAAGAGCGGAAATACATGTGAAGATTCAGCCTCCGTGCCGCCTCGGAATCCCCGTTCGAATAAAGTTTTTCGATGTTCTCCTTATTCCGAACGGTTTGCAGCTTTGCAGCATCGGGATAAAGAAGTTTAAAATATGTCGTCCACTTCGGTTCGGACTTGCAGCCGAGTTTCACCGTCAGCTTGCGTTCTTTTTGAAGCAGCTGCTGAAGTGCCGAATACTTTTCTTCGCTGTCAATATAGAAATAATACTGGTGCATTGCGGCGGATTCGATGCAGCCGACATATTCTTTGCCGAGTTTCTTTATGCATCGGGCAATAAGGCTGTCAATTCTGCGCAGCTCGCCTGCCTTGAGCGGCTGTTCCGAAAGGCTTGCGCAGTAGATGAAAACAAGCTCCGCGCAGCCCTCGATCGGTGCATTTGTATACAGCGACATATCAACGCGGAACCGCGCATCACCGCCGTCCAACTTCCAATCGTATTCAAGCCAAGCATTTTTGCTCGTTTTCGTCATTGCATATCCTCCTCGCATTTGCATTCGCCGTTTGAACCGCAGCCGGCCTCCGCTCGAAATCCAAGTCGAATGCGGGCCGCGGCTCAATGCGCCAAAGTATCGGGAATTGAAGTTTTATCGAGATAAAATCAGTCTTTCTTTTCCTCTTTCGGAATCAGAACGGCCTTGATTCTTCTCACGCCCGCACTTGAAGCCTCTTCTTTTTTGATTTTGAACGTGCCGAGATCACCGGTGTTTGCGGCATGGGGTCCGCCGCAGATTTCGCAGCTGTAGTCACCCATTGTATAAACCTTTACACGTTCGCCGTATTTATCGCCGAACAGGCCGATCGCGCCGCGCGCACGCGCTTCGGGAACGGTCATTTCTTCGCAGGTAATGTCAACACCGGCATCAATTGCTTCGTTGACAAGTTTTTCGACCTCGCGCAGCTCCTCGGGAGTCACTTTACGCGGGAAGGAGAAGTCAAAGCGCAGCCGTTCGGCCGTGATGTTCGAGCCGCGCTGTGCAACGGACTCATCAAGAACCTTGCGCAGTGCTGCCTGAAGCAGATGCGTCGCAGTGTGCAGTTTTGCCGTTTCGTCGGTTGCTTCCGCAAGGCCGCCTTTGAACTTATGCTCCGCGCCCGCTTTGGACTTTTGCTGGTGCTCTTCGAATGCCGCACGGAACCCCTCAACATCAACGGTGAGGCCGTTTTCGCGCGCCATTTCCTCGGTGAACTCAATGGGGAAACCGAATGTGTCGAACAGGCGGAACGCATTCTTTCCGTCAATTATACCGTTTTCAAACTTGCCTTTGATGCGCTCAAATTCGCGCATACCGTTGGTGAGAGTGCGCTGGAATCTTGCCTCCTCCGTGTCAAGCTCGCGAATGATTCGGGCTTCGTTTTCGCGCAGTTCGGGATAGACCTCGCCGTAATCCGAAATAACGGTTTCGGCAATTTTGCCGAGTGAGTTTTCGGGCATGCCCAGCTGCATTGCATAGCGAAGCGCACGGCGAATAAGCCGGCGGAGAATATAGCCCTGATCGACATTGCTCGGGGTTACGCTGCGCGGGTCGCCCAGCATGAACGCACTTGTGCGGATGTGGTCGGCAACGATGCGGAACGCACGTGTTGTTTCGGCATTATCACGATAGTTCTTGCCGGAAAGCTCGCTGATGCGCGCAAGTATGTGCGCAAAGGCATCCGTGTCATAGACGCTCTCCGCGCCCTGAAGCGTTGCAATCGTGCGTTCAAGGCCCATGCCCGTGTCAACGTTTTTCTTTTCAAGCATGCGAATCTCGCCGTTTGCGGGCTGGAAGTACTGCATGAAAACATTGTTCCAGATTTCAAGATATTTGCCGCAATCGCATGCGGGGCTGCATTCATCGCAGCATTTCTCTTTGCCTGTATCAAAGAAAATTTCGGTATCGGGGCCGCAGGGGCCGCTCGTTCCGGGAATCCACCAGTTATGTTTTGCGTTCAGGAAGAAGATGTGACTCGGATCAGCACCCATTTCAACCCAGCGATCGCGTGAAACCTCATCGCGCGGGGCGCGCTCATCGCCCTCAAAACATGTGAAATAAAGCCTGTCCGGATCGATGCCGAGCCATTTTTCATCGGTCAGGAATTCCCAACTCCATGCGATCGACTCCTTTTTGAAGTAGTCGCCGAGGGACCAGTTGCCGAGCATTTCAAAAAATGTCAGGTGGCTTGCATCGCCGACTTCATCGATATCACCCGTACGAACGCATTTTTGGACATCGGCAAGGCGAACTCCCGCCGGATGCGCCGCGCCCATAAGATAGGGCATGAGCGGATGCATACCTGCCGTTGTGAAAAGAACCGTGGGATCGTTTTCGGGAATAAGGGAAGCCGAAGGGATTATCGTGTGTCCTCTTTCGCTGAAAAAGCGAAGAAAGAGTGCCCGAAGTTCGGTTGTTGTTAATGATTTCATTCTATTTGTAAACCTTTCTCCCCTTGCGGGGCTTGATTGCTTAATGTCAGGTTCGTTCCGAATAATTTGTTTTCGCAAAAACTTAATTCGGCGGCCGCTTTGGGCAAATCGCGGTTTCGAAACACCCGAATGCCCGAATCGGTTTCGGACAGGCTGCGGTTAAGGCAGGTGCATTCACGAAAGGCATGTTCCGAATTAATCAACGTTTACCCAATTATACATTATACTGTCAACATGCCGCTCTTGTCAATGTGCGTCTTTACTGATATAATATTAATCATGAAAAATCGACATCATCACCCGCGGCGGAGTTTCCTCCGCGACGGAAAACAGCATAAAAAGCTTCGGCTCAATTTTACTCTTCGCGGCGAAAAGGGCAAACCCGTCCGCATCGCACTCTGCTGTGCGGCGGGGCTGGTTCTGCTCGTTCTTCTTGCAGCGCTCTTAAAGCCGCGAACGCAGCTTATGAACACCCCGGAAATTCAGCGCATACGCGAACGCGGCGTGCTTGCCGTCGGCGTGCGGGACGATATGCCGCTTTTTGCCGAAGGCGGCGAAGGGTTTGAAATCGAGCTTGCACAAAAATTCGCTGCGTATCTGCTTCCCGACACCGCCGGGGATGCGGCGGCAAAACTCATCACCGTGAACGGCAAAACCGCTTCAACAAAGCTTTCGGACGGCACAATCGATGCCGCCGTTGCGTTGATGCCGCGCGGCGCAAGTTCAAAATATGTCTACTCCTATCCGTATTATACGGATACATGCTCCGTGCTTGTTAAAAGCGGCAGCGAAACAACTCCGCTGAACGAACTTGTTATCGGTTTTGTTCAGGGCACGGCAGGTGAAACAAGGCTTAAGAAATACATTGATGCACACGAAACAAAAGTTGAACGCACTCTCATTGACCGGCTTAAGGGACGCACACCGGAGCTTCCCGCCGATGCAATCGTGTTCACAACAAAAGCTTTCGCCTCCTATCCGGAGCTTTTCGATGCGCTTGCGCGCGGCACCGTTGCCGGTGCGGTCGTCACCGGTGCTTACTGCACAAGATATGCGGAAGATATATCTGCACACGGATTTATCCGCCATGAAACAAGTCTCGGCAATGTCGAATATGCAATCGCCTCAGCTGCGGATGAACCCGCCGTTGCTCAGCTTGCGGAACTGTTCATCTATGACCTGCAAAAAAGCGGTGAGCTTGATGCATTGCTTAAAAAATACGGACTTTGATTCAAGCCCTTGAACCGCCCCGTCCGAGCGGGTTTCACCCCGCGCAGATGCACAGCGAGGTATTTCCCGCTCCGTGCTTTCATGTTTCATCCGGTTTCGACAAAACAAAACGATATTCCCGCTTGCGGAAATACCGGGTAATAATGTATAATCTACATGCGGAGCTCATTCTCCGCACAACCGAAATATCCGCTTGCCCGAAAAGGCAGTTTTTACCTGTCCGAACGGCAGAGCGGCAACGGAGTTTTATTCAATATGGCACTGTTTGATTTTCTGAAAGACAAAAAAAGCGGAACAGCAGGCGCACAGTCTGCCGAGGCAAAACGCCAGCTTGTTGAACTGGCACTGGATTCCATCGTTCCGAACCCTGCTCAGCCGCGAAAAACCTTTGATGACGAAAGCATATCCGAGCTTGCACAATCCATTCGGCAGGTCGGATTGATTCAGCCCCTTGTCGTTCGCAAAAACGGCGAAACATACGAGCTTATCGCCGGTGAACGCCGTCTGCGTGCGCTGCGGAGCCTTGGGTCGGAAAAAGCGCTCTGTATAGTTGACAACTCCGCGGTTGACGCCGATTCCGCACTGATGGCCGTTGTTGAAAACCTTCAGCGTGAGGATTTGAATTATTTTGAAGAGGCCGAATGTTATAAAGCCCTTTTGGACGAGCTGAAGCTCACACAGGAGGAGCTTGCCTCCCGTCTCGGCAAAAGCCAGAGTTTCATTGCAAATAAGCTCCGTATTCTCAAACTTTCCCCTGAAATTCGCGAAGCTGTCGGTCTTTACGGGCTGAGTGAACGCCACGCCCGCGCCGTGCTGCGCCTTTCGGACGATGCGGACAAGCTTGCAATAATCAAAAAAGCCGGCGAGGACGGCCTGAGCGTTAAGGACACCGAACGCCTTGTTGAAAAAAAGCTCAACTCACTGTTTGACAGCAAAAAGGACGGTGCAAAGCCCCGCCCCGTCATTATGCGAATTGTAAAGGACTACCGCATGTTCATGAACACGGTGAATTCCGCCTGTGAACACCTGCGCTCCGGCGGCATGAATGTTGACGTGTCCCAATCCGACAGGGCGGACGGCGTTGACATCACGATTCATGTAACCCAGAACCCGAACAACGAATAAGAATGACTGAAAGTTAATTCGGATTCGAGAATGCGGAACCTGCCCGAAATCCGTATCAAAGCTTATATGCGGAGTTCCCGAGTTTTTCGGCAGCATTGTTATAAACTTTCGCAATTGAATCCGGATTTTTCAGTCGAATTGTTCGTACTTTTGCCGAAGCTTGATTGACGTTTTTGTGAATCAGTATGAGTTATTGATTATTTAATCAATTTGAAACGCATCACAAAGAAATATATCACATTTGCACCCGCATGGAAACAGCGCAATTTTTCATGTTTCTTCTGTCGCCGACCGCCTGCGCTCTTTCTGAACGCCGGCTTAACAATCAGCGAAAAAAATAAAGCATCACTCGCTTTTCCGCCTCCGTTCCGCGTGCTATAATTGTTTCATCAAAAAAGCAAAGGAGAAAAAACAATGCTTAACCAGGAACAAATAGGAGCCTATATCGCTGCCCGCAGGAAGACCGTCGGGCTGACGCAGGCGGAATTGGGCGAACGCTTGGGCATAACCGCACAATCCGTTTCAAATTGGGAACGCGGCGAAACTATGCCGGATACGGGACTTTTGCAGGACCTTGCTCTGATATTGGACACCTCTGCGGATGAGCTTCTCGGTGCAGGCTCATGCGGCTGGCGTTACCGCCGCCGTGTGACCGTTGAACGAATGAGCGAAGCCATCTCGTGCATTCAACGCCTCCGCGAGCTTTTGGGCGAGGATCATTTCATGTATCGAACCATGATCGACGCGCTTGACAAAAAGATGAACAGCTCCATTGAGCTGATTTTTAAAGAGGAACGCTTTCGCGATGCATATGTTGCGGAAGCATTGTGTGAATGTGCCCGCAAAGGCGATTACGTCGATATTTCCGATGTTCGCCGCAACATAAAATCCGAGCGTGCGCGGAATTCCGCCATTGAAGTTCTGCGTGAATTCGGGCTGAAATAATTTTTGCCGCCCCGCTCCGACATAACGCTGCGGAAGACTCCCCGAAAAATACCGGGAATCTTCCGCATTATGCATTTACACATTTACATTGGTATTCATACGGTTTCTTTCGGCACGAAGCCTGAACATGCCGTTTCGTTTTATTGCGCAACGGTGAACAATGCGTAAAAATATCCCTTGTTCGCCATCAAATCCGCAAAGCTGCCCGCCTCTTCAATCCTGCCGCCGCGAAGCACAAAGATTTTATCGTATCTGCGCAGGAGCGATTCTTCAAGAGTATGCGTAACAACAATTCGTGTGATTCCCTGCAAATCGAGAATATCGCTTGAAACACGGTGCGCCGTTTGCGCATCCAGTGCCGCCGTCACCTCATCCGCAAGCAGAACGGAGGATTTTTTGAGCAGACTCCGCGCAATGGAGATTCTTTGTTTCTCGCCGCCGGAGAGCCCGCTGCCGTTTTCCCCGCAAAGGTAATCCTCCCCGCGTTCGCGAATCAGCGCGCCAAGGTGCGCACGGGCAATCGCTTCATCCATCTCCGTCTTCGGAAAATCACGGAACATTGAAACATTGTCCTTTATCGAGGCATTAAAAACAAAAACATTCTGCTGAATTGCCGCCATCGTTCCGTAGAGCGACTCCGTTGAAATATCCGACAGCTCGATTCCGTCCGCAAGGATATGCCCGCTGTAGTTTGTTTCCGCCGCCATGAGCAAATTCAGCAGGGTAGATTTTCCGCTGCCGCTGCCGCCGACAAGCGCATATGCCCTGCCTGCCTCAAACTCGGCATTTATTCCGTGCAGCACCGTCTTCCCCGGTTCATATGCGAAAGAGACGTTTTCAAGCCGAATCCCGTGTTCAAGCCTGTTGAGCGTTTCACTCCCCTCGCGGGAAGAGCTGCGTTCCAGCGCGGCCGCAAGTTTATCCACAAGCCCCAACGCCGCTTTGCGGCAGGCAAGCAATCCGGGAAGCTCCGCAATGGGCGAAATGATAAAATTCATAAGGTTAACAAACAGAACAACTGCACCGGGCGTCATGCTGCCGCCCTTCATCGAAAGGTACACGCCTGCAATGAACACTCCGAGCTGAGCGAAAATCCCCGTGACCGCGCCGATCATTCCAACGAGCGTTTTAATGCGCCGTCCCGTGAATTTTTCATGCTCAAGGGCTTTGTTGCTCTGCGCGAACAGGCGAAAAATCTCCCGCTCCGCTTTGAAGTTTTTAACAACGGTAAACCCTGCGAGACAATCGCTGAGTGCGGCGGTGAATTCTCCGTTCCGTTCGGAAACCCTGCTTTCAACGGCTTGCAGTCTGTTGCCCGTCAAAAGGGATGCTATCAGCGGAAGCACCGTCAGCCCTGCCGCAATCGCCGTCATGAGCAGTGAATACCTGCACATCAGCAGCAGCGCACCGATGAAAGTGACCGCCTTGGTTATCATTGCAAGCATCTGCGCAAGATAATTGGTTTCAATGCTTGCTGCATCGTTCGTCAATGCGGAAAGATAGCCTGCCGCGCTTTCATCACGAAAAGACGAAATGCTCTTTCCTATCAGTTTTTTGAATGCAAAATCCTTGTATTGCCGCATTGCCCGTTCCAAAAAACGAGGCTGCGACGCATAGTTCAATAGGGAAAGCCCCGCACAAAGCAGAACAAAGCCCGCGCTTATCAAAAGCAAAGTGCGAAAGCTTAACGCCCCGGACTTTCCCGCTGCCGTGTCCATCAGCTGTTGAATTATCCACGAAAGAATCAGATTCAGCGAGCCGGCTGCCAAAGCCGCAAACACCGCAAGGCAAAAAATCGGAATATTTTTATAAAAGAACTGACCCCGCAGCTGTTTTTCAAGCGGTTTTTTACAAAGTGCGCCCATGTTTTCTTTTGCTGCATTTGCTTTTTCGTTTTCGGCAGCACAATTCCCGCTGCTGTCATTCTTTGTTCGACCGTTTTTCATCGTTGCTCACCCTTTCCCATATTTTCGTAAGTTCGGCACTTTCAAGAGAACAGACCGTGTTCCGCACTCCCTCCGCTGCCGTTGCGCCGATGTCGTCATATGCGCTTGCCGATTCGTCACACGAAACAAAGCGGATCGCTGCCGCGCTGTAATTCGGGTTTGCATCGAAGCGTTCCGCTGTCAGCTTTGCCTGAAGCAACGCTTTTTCCGCGCCGACCGCATTGCCGGCCATCAACTCCGAATAAGCCAAACATGCGTAAAGCATTCCCGATGTTTTGTCCGTAAAATTCGTTTCCCCGTCCCGCCGCAGTCCGTTCGAAAGAGCAAGGCCGAAATTCAGCACCGCCTTTGCAGACGCATAATCCTTTTTTTGAAAAAACACATTGATATAACCAAACACGGTTCGAATGATTCTGACCGTATTTTCAACGAGCGATTCCGAAAGGAAGGGCATTGCCTCCTCCGGGCGGCCGCACGCTTCCGCAAGTGTCAATCCGATTATGTCGCTGTACATTCCGCCCGCATTATTCGCTTTCAGCATCTCAACGGCGCGTTCGGCTTCGCCCATTATGCGCAGCACCTCCGCTATGTTTCCGCACAGTGTGCTTTCGTTTATCTGCGGGTTCGTATTCTGCGCAATAAGCTGCCTGCTTTTTTCCAAAAGCTCCAATGCGCGCCGCATAAGCCTTTTTTCGCCGCGCTCCGTTCCGAACACACTGAAAAGCCCTGCGGCATTAAACACAATTTCAAAGGAATTCGGATATTTTTTTAATGCTTTTTCCGCCTCGGCAAGGCCGGCTTCATCCTTGTCGGACTGATACTTTTTCAATCGTGCCGCCGTTGTCCGAAGGCGGTTATCCTTCAGCTCGTAGCCGAGAAGTACATCCACCGATGTGTCAAAAAAGTCCGCAAGCTCCATTATTGTGCTCAATTCCGGTTGGGACAGCCGCGCTTCCCATTTGTACACCGCACCGACAGTAACGCCCAGCACTTCCGCAAGCTGTTCCTGCGTCAATGCGCGCTGTTTTCTGAACGTTCGGATATTCTCTGCAAGCTTATTCTCCATTTGCTCCGCTTTCCTCCTTTTTTCGGCGGCATTTTCGCACTGCGCCCTTAACAACCGCCGTCAGGCTTTCGTCCTGCCGTTTTCTTTGCCCCATTATAGCAAAAAAGAGCGGTGCACGGAACACACCGCTCATATTGTTTGGATTTTAATTTATCTACCGTTGGTATGGGTTGATGAAGTGCCGGCCAACGGAGTTTTGATGTAATTCTGTTTCTTTACAAATCTCTTTTTCCCGGTTCTTACGTTGACTCAAATGTTGACATCTAACCCGTTCCGTCGTTATTATTCAAAAAGCAAAAAAAGCCCGCCGCGGCTGCGAGCAGCTGCGGCGGACGGGGTTTTGTTTGTGACAGGGAAAATGATTATTTGATTTCGATTTCTGCGCCTGCATCGGTGAATGCCTTTGCGAGCTTCTCTGCGTCTTCCTTGGAGAGGCCTTCCTTGAGGGTGGTGGGTGCGCCTTCAACAGCTTCCTTTGCTTCCTTCAGGCCGAGGCCGAGTTCTGCGCGGACAACCTTGATAACGTTGAGTTTCTGTGCGCCGAAGCCCTTGAGGATAACGTCAAATTCGGTCTTCTCTTCAACGGGTTCTGCTGCTGCTGCGGGGCCTGTAACTGCAACTGCGGTTGCTGCTGCGGATACGCCGAATTCTTCTTCGACCGCATGAACGAGGTCTGCGAGTTCGAGAACGGTGAGGGACTTAATGTAATCGATAAATTCCTGCTTAGTCATTTTAATTTCCTCCGATTAAAAATTTTTGTTTGAAACGGTTACGCAGCGAAAGTTATTCTGCCGCTGCTTCTTCGGCTGCTTCGCCGCCGCCGAGCTTCTTTGCGAGCTGGTCGAGAGCGATGGCAAGGCCGGTGATGGGACTCATCATGCTGCCCAGCATACGGGCGATGAGAACCTCTCTGGGGGGCAGATCAGCGAGAGCATCGATGCCCTGAGCATCGGTAACAACGCCGTCCACAATGCCGCCCTTGATGGTGCATTTTTTGAACTTTTTGATTGAATCCTTAAGGATTTTTGCGGGTGCAACCGCATCGTCGTAACCGAAAGCGAAAGCGGACGGTCCTTTGAGCATTGCGTGAACGGACTCATCGATATTGAGTTCGCGGCAGGCTCTTTCGACCATGGTGTTTTTGAGAACGATGTACTCAACACCTGCTTTGCGCATTTCGACACGGAGTGCAGTCACCTCGTCAACGGTAAGACCGCGGTAATCGAACATAACAACGGACTGAGCCCTTGTGAGACGATCTTTGATCTCCGCAACGTGCTGCTCCTTCATTGCAAGAATAGAAGCATTTGCCATGGAAAATTCCTCCTTGTCACAGTTTCAAACAAATATCCCCCATGCCATAGGACAGGGGGACAGAGGATAGTCGAACAATCATTATAAGCTTTGATTCGGTGCAGCACAGGCAGTCTGCGCCGCTGAATCGCTGCCGAAACAATCGGGAAAAACTATTTTGCTCTACCTCGGCAGGAAATTAAGCTTTGGATACGATGCAAAAGCATCTTGCCCGCGCACCTACTGTCTATGGCGGATATTCATTTGCCGAATAATTATAACCGCTTGTTTTGAGCCTGTCAATAGTTTTTCACTGATTTTAGGCAAAAAATGCAGATATATTTTGTTGTTTCTCAATCTCGCAGCAATTTGAAAATCTCAATCAATTTTTCCCTGCCCTGTTTTTCGGAAAAGATGATTTCGCTGAGTGCCTCGCGGTCGTCCGCAATTCCGTCCGGAATATCCGAAATGAAACTCTCGGCCGCCGACCGCACAAGAGCGGCGTTTTCCGTTTCGCGGTTGGCAAGGGCCGCAAACATCATTGCGCTGCCGATTTTCACCGCCGCATACATCTCGGTATCGTTTTTTATCAGGTATCTGTCAATGCTGTCCGAAAGTTTTTCCGCACTCGACAAATTCAGCCTTGCCTGCTGCGGCATTCTTGCTTTTATTGCGCTGATAAAAGTTTCCTTAGCCTTCTCCGCATCGGGGTGATCGGCGTTCCAAGTGAAAAGAAGCCGAGCAACGCAGTCGCCTATATCGGTGCCCTTTATAAGTTTCATCAAGTCCATGGGTAACTCCTGTTTTACGCTTGTGCCGGTTGTCAAAACTTTCCGCGTTTGAAAGCTGCTGCCGGCAGCGGAAAATGCGGCGGATTAAATTTAAACGCAGTAAAGTGAATTTGAGTTGTTTCGGCAGCAATACCGAAATTGAACAATCGGGGAATCGCTGCGAAGCGATCCCCCGACCTTTATTTGAGGTTAATCAACAAATGTTAATCAATGATTAGCAGATGCCCTGAGCCATCATAGCATCAGCAACCTTCTTGAAGCCTGCGATGTTTGCGCCTGCTACGAGGTTGTAGCCAAGGCCGCACTCTTCTGCTGCTTCCATGGATGCCTTGTGGATGTTGACCATGATGTGCCTGAGCTTTGCGTCAACTTCCTCTGCGGTCCAAGCAAGACGCTCTGCGTTCTGGCTCATTTCGAGGCCGGAAACTGCAACGCCGCCTGCGTTAACTGCCTTGGAGGGAGCAACGATCATGCCGGGCTGATCCATCATGAAGTAGAGAGCATCGTTGGTGGTGGGCATGTTAGCAACTTCGATATAGTACTTGATGCCGTTTGCAACGATCTTCTCTGCGGATTCCATATGAACGTCATTCTGCATTGCGCAGGGCATGACGATATCGACCTTGCGGCCGAAGGGCTTTTCGCCGGGGAAGAATTCAACACCGAACTTGTCTGCATAGTCCTGTACGCGATTGCGGCGGCTTGCATTCATTTCGAGCATGTAGTTGATCTTTTCTTCGGTTACAACGCCGTCGGGATCGTAGATGTAGCCATCGGGGCCGGAGAGGGTAACAACCTTGCCGCCGAGTTCCGCAACCTTCTTGGTAACACCCCAAGCAACATTACCGAAGCCGGATACTGCAACGGTCTTGCCTTCGATGGTGTCGTTCTCATGCTTGAGAACTTCGCAGAGGTAGTAAACAGCACCGAAACCGGTTGCTTCGGGACGGATGAGGGAACCGCCGAAGGAGAGACCTTTGCCGGTGAGAACGCCGTTTTCGTATGCGCCGCGGATCCTCTTGTACTGGCCGAAGAGATAACCGATTTCACGGCCGCCGACACCCATATCACCTGCGGGAACGTCGATGCTGGGTCCGATATGACGGCAGAGCTCGGTCATGAAGCTCTGGCAGAAATCCATGATTTCCTTATCGGTCTTGCCTTTGGGATCGAAGTCGGAACCGCCCTTACCGCCGCCCATGGGAAGGCTGGTGAGGCTGTTTTTGAAGGTCTGCTCAAAGCCGAGGAACTTCATGATGGAAAGGTTAACATTGCCCTGGAAACGGAGACCGCCCTTGTAGGGTCCGATCGCGCTGTTGAACTGAACGCGGAAGCCACGGTTTACCTGAACTTTGCCGTCACGGTCGGTCCAAGGTACGCGGAATTCGATAACGCGCTCCGGCTCTACGAGACGCTCAAGAAGACCGGCTTCCTGATACTCGGGATGCTTTTCGATAACGGGTTCAAGGGATTTGAGAACCTCTTCAACAGTCTGAAGAAACTCGGGTTCGTGCGCATCGCGCTGCTGAACCTTCGCAAGAATTTCCTGAATGTAAGCGTTCATTCTATAAAATCCTCCAAAAAATAATGTTTTTTTAATTACCGCACAGGCGGCGAGTTCATGCCGCCGGCGTGGTGCCGAAAACGCATGTGCAGCCACATTGGGCGCACCGCATCCGCTGCGGCTTTGGTAACAGGCGGCTCGGGAGGCTTTTCTCCCTCCGCTCAGTTGTATCATAAATCCACAGGCAAATATTGTCAACACTTATTTGAAAATATACTTTGGAAATAAGCATTTTTCACGTCTGTATCCGTTCTGCTCCGACCGAACGCAAAACTTTGCTCCGACGCCCCCGCTTTGGGAAGCTTTTGCCCCGCCCGCTTTGTTCGCGGCATTATACAGTGACGCCTTTTCGCAGAATGACGGGATAATTCTCATGCCCGCTCAAACGCCTGCCGTTCAAAACTATAACGCCCTTATCAAGCACCATATAAGACAGCTCACTGTTATCCCCGATATAGGTGGCTTGCATCAGTATGCAGTTTTTGACTTTTGCACCCTTGCCGACATGAACTCCGCGGAAAAGCACGGAATTTTCGACTTCACCCTCGATAATGCAGCCGTCCGCAATAACGCTGTTGCGCGCACTGCCGCTGCCGCAGTAATTCGCGGGCACCTCATCCTTGACTTTTGTATAAATCGGGTGCGCGGAATTGAACAAATCCTGCTGCACAGCGGGCTGAAGCAGCGCAAGATTATGCTTATAAAATGCATCGACGGAGTTCAATCTTGCAACATAGCCGTTGTACTTCCAGCCGCAGAACCTGTATTTATTCACATTTTTGATAAGAACATCCTGCATGAAATCAAACTCGCCGTGTGCGGCCGCATCCTCAACAAGGTATTCCAGCAGAGTCTTTTCCATTATGTATGCATCACAGCCCATAAACGGGCTGTCCGGCATATAAGGATTGAGCGCAAGGTCGGTGATCCTGCTGTTTTCGTTAATCGTTAGGCGCAGGTCATCGTATTGTTCCGCTCTGTTGAACTCATGCTCCTCGTTATACATAATCGTTATATCCGCACCCGTTTCAATGTGCTGTCGGAGCATTTTGTCATATGTTGTGTTGTAGAGAGTGTGGCTCCCGGTCAGAATGACATATTTCTGCGCACTGCGGCGAATATAGCCCATTACGGAACGAATTGCATCGACCGTTCCCCTGTAAACGCCGGTATTATCCCGCGTTACAAAGGGCGGAAGGATAAACAGACCGTCCCTTTTGCGGTGGAGATCCCATTCCTTTCCGCTGCCGAGGTGATCCATCAGAGAGTGATAATTTCTTTGAGTGATTATGCCGACGTTTGAAATGCCCGTGTTCACAATATCGGAAAGCATAAAATCGATGGCACGGTAACGTCCGCCGAACGGAACGGCTGCAACCGAGCGCGAAAACGTCAATTCGCGAAGCTGCGCATTCGCCTCGCCCGTGTAAATCAAGCCGAACATGCTGTTATTCATTGAATCCGCCCCCTTTTCCGCAGTTGTAGACCATGCCCTTTGGAATCCGCAGCCCGTCCGCAACACGAACGGCACTTGCAACAAGGGTTATGTCGCCGGTAAGTTTTGTGTCGTAGTCGGCATCGGTATCAAGTTTTTCGCAGCCGACCCGAGCTTTTGCGCCGACAATCGCATTTTCACCCACAATTGTTTTTTGAACGACCGCACCGCGCTCAATCACGGAGTTGGGCATTATAATTGAATCCTCCACGACCGCGCCGGGTTCGATGCGAACGCCCGCATAAAGCACGCTGTGCCGCACAAGGCCGTGCACAACGCAGCCCTCGGTAACAAGGCTGTTTGAAATGACTGCATCCGCGCCCGCATAATGCGGCGGCATAATCGGACTTTTTGAATATATACGCCATTCCTTATCGTACAGATTGAAAACAGGATTTGTGCCGAGCAAATCCATGTTTGCCTCCCAAAGGCTTGCAATCGTTCCGACATCCTTCCAGTATCCGGAAAAGTTCCATGCAAACATGCGGCAGCCGCTGTCTATCATTGCCGGAATGACGTTCTTTCCGAAGTCGTTGGAGGAATCCGGGTTTGCGACGTCCTCTGCCAGAAACTTTTTCAGAATGCTCCAATTGAAGATATAAATGCCCATGGACGCTTTATTGCTGCGCGGAACTTTGGGTTTTTCTTCAAATTCGGTGATTCTGCCTTCCTCATCGGTGTTCATAATGCCGAAGCGGGAAGCTTCTGCGATCGGAACGGTCAAAACGGCAATGGTTGCATCTGCATTGTTTTTTATGTGATTGCGAAGCATCTGCGCATAATTCATCTTGTAAATATGGTCGCCCGAAAGAATAAGGACATATTCGGGGTTGTATTGGTCAATGAAAGGTGTGTTTTGATAAATCGCATCCGCCGTGCCGGAATACCACCTGCCGCCGCTGTTGCTTGCATAAGGAGGCAGAACAAACACGCCGCCGTTATTTCTGTCCAAATCCCATGCTTGTCCATTCCCAAGATACGCGTTCAGCGCAAGCGGCTCATATTGCGTCAGCACACCAACGGTGTCGATATCCGAATTCACACAGTTTGAGAGCGGAAAGTCTATAATTCTGTATTTCCCGCCGAACGGAACGGCGGGTTTTGCCATGCTTTTTGTAAGCTCACCCAAGCGGCTTCCCTGACCGCCTGCAAGCAGCATCGCAACGATTTTTTTCGCGGGCATATACAATCAACCTCCTGCTGCAAATGGATTGTCCCGCATTATTGGAATGCAGCTGCACCCTTTGAATGCGGTTCAAATATATTTGTTATTATCATTTTACCATATATTCGGAGAAACAGCAAGGGGCAATTATCAAATCGAAGCATTTTTTCTGTCGAAATATTTATCGGCCTAATAAAAGTATGAAGCGAAGCGAGCTCCGCCGCAGAATTGCCTTTCGGTTAAATAAAAGCATGAAGCGGAGCGAGCTCCGCCGCAGAATTACCTTTCGATTAAATAAAAGTTTGAAGCGGAGCGAGCTCCGCCGCAGAATTACTTTCGATTAAATAAAAGTTTGAAGCGGAGCGAACTCCGCCGCAGAATTGCCTTTCGATTAAATAAAAGTTTGAAGCGGAGCGAGCTCCGCCGCAGAGTTACTTTCGGTTAAATAAAAGTATGAAGCGGAGCGAGCTCCGCCGTAATTGCACTTTTTTATTTCGGAAAAAAGCATGAAGCGGAGCGAGCTCCGCCGCAGAATTACTCTCGGTTAAATAAAAGTTTGAAGCGGAGCGAGCTCCGCCCGATGACTTCTCCGTGTTCGAATAAAAAAGTTTGAAGCGGAGCTTGGGGAGCTGCTCCGCTTCACAGAAAAAATATAGGAGGGTTACACATTTAAGAATCAACAAGCTTCTTAGATGTTTTGATGACAGTTATTATTTTAATGCACGCAGAGCGTTTTGTCAACCGTGTTTTCGTGTAAAAAAATGAACATTATGTTGATTTTTTGGGGCAAAGGCATAATTCTGCCGCAATTCGAGCCGATTTGCCTTGTTTCATGCACATTTCATGTTTCAAGTCAATGTTCACATCGACAGCGGGTTCGGGTTATCAAAAAGGCGGCGCCGCCGAAGCAGTGCCGCCCCTTGTTAATGGGTTTGCATTCGGACCGAGCCGTGCTCAGTCCGGCTGAGTTTAAACTCAGTCAGCGATGGAAACGTTGTTGAGCTTGTCAGCTGCAATGCTTGCGTTGCTCTTGGGGAGTGCAAACATGCCAACAGCCTGGAGACCGTAGGTGCCGTCCGCGATCTTGCCGAGTTCTTCGAAAGCACCGTTGGTAACATCAAACCTGACAAGGGTCTTTGCGTTTGCGCCCGCGCCGGGAATTGCTGCCCAATAGAAGGTGTTCTCAAACAGGCAGCCGCTCTGATTGTAGAAGTTCTGGCCTGCGAGTGCGCTGATGCCGGTTTCTGCAACCTGAGTGACAGAGCCGGTGTTGAGGTTTACGCTGCAAAGTGCGCCGTAGAGGTCAACGATCCAGAGGGTGCCGTTGGAATCAAAGTCCATTGCGACAACGCCGCTGCCGAACTGACCGATTTCGGTAACTGCACCGGTGTTGACATCAACAGTCATCAGGTTTGCTGCACCGCTGATTGCGTAGAGCTGACCGTCTGCATTGTTGAATGCCATTTCGTTGATGCCGTCTGCGCCTGCAACGGTTGCAACCTGGGTCCTGCCGGTGAGCTTACCCTGGGAGTTGAATCCGCTGTAGCGATAGAGTTTGCCGGACGCTTCAAGGCCGTAAACAACGCCGTTGTTCGCATCATAACCTGCTGCTGAGATGCTTTCGCCGTTGGGTGCTTCCTCGCCCTCATAAACAGCATTCATGGGATCGTTGGACTCGAAGAAGAGCCACTGCTTCTGCGTGAGGTTGAGACCGTAGGAGTAGATGTATGCATCGGAGTAGCTGCCGACAGGCTGGGGGTTGGGGTCAACCTGAACGGGGCTGAGGGTGCTGCCGTTCCAGAGGTAAACTGCGATGTTGCCTGCGTAGTCGTAAGTAACAACGAAGTTGTTGGCTTCACCGCTGAGCTCGATTGCGGTGGTTGCGCCGCGCTGAGTTTCCATAACAGCGATTTCGCCCTGGCAGTTGCCGAGGTTGCCGTCGTTGTTGGTGAATACGCCAACGTATGCAACGTAATGCTCATCGGTTACGTTGAAGGTGAACTTGCCGTTTGCAGCACTGAAGTTGCTTACGGAAGGAGCCTGAGTGTCGATATGGAGGGGGATATCCCACTTCCAGTTTTCGCTCGCTTCTTCGGAGAATGCGTTGGTGGTGTGCATACCGTTGTTGTCGAGCTTAGCTTCAATGCGTACGATAAGGTCGGACCTGTTGTACTGACTGAAGTTGTAGTTGCCGGGGAACTGACCGTAGGTGACGCCGAGCTGGTCGCGGGTGTCGGTGTCCCAGAAGCCCTTGGTGCATACGCCGTAGTCAGCGATAACGCCGAGTTCGTTGCCGTTGGTGTCGAGAACGACGTAGCGAACTTCCGAATTACGGAGCAGACCCATGTACATCAGGTTGATGGTGTCGAGGAGGCCGTCGCCGTTGGGGCTGATAGCGTTGCGATCTGCAAGATAGTACTCATACAGAGCGGGCTTGTCATCTTCATTGTCGAAGAAGGGGATTTCGCCGAGCCGCTGGAGCTTCTGGCTGCCCTTCTTGAAGCCGACGGTGTTGGCGTAGTTGTTGGAGTTGAAGGGATATTCGTCATAGTAATATCCGCGGTCAATGGTTGCTGCATAGTTCCAGTCGCCGTAGTAGGTGAGGAACGGGATGGTGAGGCTTACGCCGTCAGCTTCGGAAACGGGCATCAGCTCGATGAAACCGTTTACGATTGCGCCGGAGGTGTAGTACTCATCAAGGTATTCTTTGCAGTTGTCGGTCAGGTTGAGAGTTACGGTGACTTCGGTTTCGCCGCCTGCGGGGACGGTAACAACGTCGGGCTTGTCAACTCTTACATAACCTGCGGAGGTGTAAGTGGGTTCCGCAAGCTCCATTGCAACACGCATTGCAAGGAGAGCGTCTGCGATTTCTACAACGCCGTTGCCGTTTACGTCGCAAACAGCTTCGTCGTAGGATTCGAGTTCGAGAGCATGACGTGCAATCTTAACAGCGTCTGCAATTTCAACGGTGCCGTTGCCGTTTACGTCGCCGAGGAGGACTTCATCGCCTTCAGCAGCGATATCCCAGCTTTCGCCGGTGTAAATGATGACGGGGAGTTCCTGAGCTTCGTCCATGTAGCCGAGCAGACCGATGTCTTCAAGGAGGACGGAAGGATCGATGGTGTAGTTAAGAGCAGTGGTGCCGAAGTTATGAACGGTGAAGGTGAGGGTGTAAACACCGGTCTTCTCGGGATCGTCGCCGAGTTCAAGCTTCGGACGGTTGCTGTAGGTGCCTTCTGCGGTGAGGTATGCCTTTGTGGTAACAGCCTTTGCAAGGTTCATTTCGCCTGCGCCCTGATCCATAACGGCAGCATAGGTGCCGCCTGCTTCGATAACGGGGGTTGCGGTGCTCATGAGGATGCGATCGACCATTGCCTGACGCTCCCTGGTGCTGAGACCGGGGAAGTTGTCCTCAACATACTGAGTTACGATTGCCATACCGCCTGCAACATGGGGAGTTGCCATGGAGGTGCCGTCCCATGCCTGGTAGAGAGCACCGGAGATGCTGGGATCGGTTGCGGAGTAGATCTGGCCGCCGGGGGCGGTGATCTCGGGCTTGATGCCGAAGGTGGAAGTTACACCGCGGCTGGAGAAGTCGGAAGGCATGTTGCCGCCGACAGAATCTGAAATGCCCATTTCGCTGCCGACAAATGCGTGCTTATCGGATGCTGCCGCAAGAGCTGCACCTGCTTCTTTGCTGATGAAGACATGGGGGATATGGCCGCCTTCGTAAGCAACCATGTTAACCGCGTCGTCCTTGTTGTTGTAAACAACACAGGCAACCGCACCGGCAGCTTCTGCGTTTGCAGCCTTGTCGGTGAAGTTGATTTCGCCGCGCTGTACGAGAGCGATCTTGCCCTGTACGTTGACCTGTGCGAAATCTTCAACGGTGCCGACGCCGGGAACCATAACGTATTCAACGGTCTGTCCGCCGAGAGCCTGACGCATCTTAACGGGGTTGTCTGCGTTTTCGGTATAGCCGTAGTTAACGCCTTCAACGCTGATGTAGTAACCCTGGGTCTTGCTGTTCTTTACGGAAGCAACGGAGAGACTTGCGGGCCAGGTGGAGGGGGAACCTACAACACCGTAATCGGGGTTGGAAACGAGGTTGTAGCCGTCCATGCCCCAGGTGCCGGTGGTGATGTCGCTGCTGCCCCATGCGTTGTTCATGGAAGCATCGTAGTCGTTGCCGGCTGCCATTGCAAAGTTAACGCCGAGAGCGGTTACGCGCTCGAAAACTTCTGCATAGGAAGCGTCATAGTAGCTTTCCTGACCGCAGGGAGAACCAAGGGACAGGTTTGCGGAATCAACGCCGAGAACCGCGCAGTCTTCAACTGCAAGGATGATGGTGGACCAGCTTGCGCCGCCGGTGGGTGCGAAGACCTGCATTGCTGCGAGCTGTGCATCCTTTGCAACGCCCTGGATCTCGCCGCCGTTACCTGCTGCGATACCTGAAACGTGGGTGCCGTGGTCACTGGACTTATGGCTTACGTCTGCATTGTTGCCGTAGTAGTTCCAACGGAAGGGGATCTTGCCGCTGACATAGACGCTGTTAACATTCATCTGGGAACCGGAGCCCTGGAGCTCGCCGCTTGCGATGATGGAAGCAATGTTGTCGCGGGTGAACTTTACGTTGGAAGGTTCAACGGAGAAAGCGGGGTGATCGACTTTGCAGCCGGTGTCGAGGATAGCAACAACGGTGCCCTCACCGGAGTAGTCGAGAGCCCATGCATCAACCGCACCGACCTGGGTGGTGGTGTTGAAGAGGTTGGGGCTTTCCCATTCCATATCAACGAATGCACGAACACCGTCGAGCTTGTTGATCTCGTCGATGAGGCGATATTCGCCTTCGAATGCGAAACCGTTGAACACAACGGAGTAGTTGTGCTTAATAACGATTTCGGTGCCGAGCTTTTCGTTGATCATAGCGGCTGCGGTCTTGTGGGAAGCGTTGAGCTGCTCACGATAATCGCCTGCTGCTTTGAGATCTTCGCAAACCTCCGCTGCGGGAGCGGCTTCGAGTTCGACCAGAATGGTAACGATATCCTCGGGATTGCGCTGTTCCTTGACTGCAACGTCCGCAGTCATATCGATGCCGCTGTTCCTGATGCGGGAAACATCAACGGAAGCGGTTTCTCGGGCCTGAAGGGTGCCGTTAAAGGTGGACATTTGGTCCGCATTTGCAACGGTGAACATGGGGATGACCATGATCAGCGCGAGCAGGCACGCAAGAAAGCCTTTGAATGATTTCTTCATGTTTTTTCCTCCTGATGGTATTTTGATAGTGATGCATTGAAAAGCCAATACACCCAATCCATTATAGTATAATCTGCATTTTGTTCCGTGTCAAGAGTTTTGATATAATCTTTGTTGTTTTTTTTTGCGGAAAGCTGAAGAAAAAATGCTGAAATTATGCATTTTTTGCCGAATATGTATATTTTTTCGTGATTGTTCGGCTTCTCGGAAACAGTTTGCCGCGAAGATATATTTTGTTTGTCCGCCCTTGCAAATTCCGCATTCGCAAACAACCCCTCCCCCGCCCTTGCAGGGGCGGCAAATACACGGTTCCGATTCCTCTTTTCTCATTTCTCATTCCTAATTGAATTGACACCGTGCACATTATTCCTGTATAATTGGCAGCATGAAGCGAATCGTACTTATAATCGAATACGACGGAACAAACTACGTCGGCTGGCAGATTCAGCCCAACGGAATTGCCGTTCAGCAG
>FR879680.1:21269-67010 GCA_000435055.1 Clostridium sp. CAG:138
GTTCAGCAGGTCATCGGCAATGCACTCAAAAAAATCACGGGCGAAAATCTCACTCTCCATGCCTCCGGCCGCACGGACAGCGGCGTTCACGCGCGGGCGCAGGCAGCGCATTTTGATACCGAAAGCCGAATTCCCGCCGAAAAATTCGCATTTGCACTGAACACATATCTGCCGCCCGACATTCGCATTAAAGCAAGCCTTGAAATGCCGCGTGAAGGCGAGGCGGAGTTTCACGCACGCTTTTCCGTTCAAAAGAAGCACTACCGCTACCGTGTGCTCAACAGCCGCCATGCCTCCGCTTTTTTGCGCAGCACGGCGCTGCATATTCATACCCCGCTCAGCATTGAAAAGCTCAATGCCGCGGCGGAGCTTTTTCTCGGCACACATGATTTTGCGGCTTTCAAAGCCGCGGGAAGCAAAGCCGAAACGACTGTTCGCACGATTTTTCTCTCCCGCTGGAGCCGCGACGGGGACTGTATCGTTTACGATGTTGCGGGCAGCGGTTTTCTTTACAACATGGTTCGCATCATGGTCGGCACCATGCTCCGCATCGGGCAGGGCTATGACGACATCTCCAAACTCCGTCACGCGCTCGAATGCCCGCGCCGCGAAAATGCCGGCGACACCGCTCCCGCGCACGGGCTGACGCTTTGGCGCATCGAGTATTCGGAGTTTGACACGGAGGACCTGCTCCTGCGCAATTTCCTCCTTTGATTTTCTGTGATTTAATAACTGTTCCGAAAGGATATGCTGCTGTGACCGAAAAATTTATTTCATGGAACGTTAACGGGCTGCGCGCCTGCATGGGCAAAGGGTTCAAAAACTTTTTTGATGAAACCGATGCCGACATTTTTGCTCTTCAGGAAACAAAATTGCAGGAAGGGCAGATAGATTTCGCCCCCGAAGGGTACATGGGCTTCTGGAATTATGCCGAAAAAAAAGGTTATTCCGGAACGGCCGTCTTCACAAAAAAAGAACCGCTTTCCGTTGCTTACGGCATGGATGCGGATGAAAAATTCGAAACCGAGGGACGCGTCATAACCCTTGAATTTCCCGATTATTATTTTGTAACGGTATACACCCCGAATGCGCAGCGCGAGCTTACACGGCTTGCTTTCCGCTGCGAATGGGAGGATGCTTTCCGCGCCTATCTCATCGGACTTGATAAGAAAAAACCCGTTATCGTCTGCGGCGATATGAACGTTGCGCATAACGAAATTGACCTTAAAAACCCGAAGAGCAACCGCGGCAATGCAGGATTCACCGATGAAGAAAGACAGAAATTCACCGTGCTGCTTGAAAGCGGCTTTGCGGACAGTTTCCGTATGCTTTATCCCGACAGGGCGGATGCCTACACATGGTGGAGCTATATGTTCAAAGCACGTGAGCGGAACACCGGCTGGCGCATAGACTACTTTCTTGTCAGCGCAAGGCTTGTCCCGTCCGTTAAGGATGCCTTCATTCGCCCCGATGTCATGGGCAGTGATCATTGCCCGGTCGGGCTGCTGCTTGAAACGCAGCGTCAGGGTTGATGAATCCGAATACATATTTTACGTACTGCATCCGAAAACGGCTTGCATCCGCACTGTTTTCCGATTAGTTTGATTAATTCATCGAAGAGGTTTCTATGCTTTTTAATTTTACAAAAATGCACGGTTTGGGCAACGATATGATTCTTATCGACGACCGTGAAGAAAAAATCCGCAACATCAACGAATTTGCCCGCCGAATCCTGCACCGCAACACGGGCGTGGGCGCAGACAATCTTTTAATCGTTCGCAAGCCCTCCCTCCCCGGTGCGGACGTTCGTATGCTGATTTTAAACAATGACGGCAGTGAGGCGGAGATGTGCGGCAACGGTATCCGCTGCTTTGTGAAATTCATAATTGAAAAGGGCATTGTCCCCGCCCCGGATGTGTCCGTTGAAACGCTTTCGGGCATTAAAAAGACTCATGCGGAACTTTCGGACGGCGCAGTTGTTCGCATCGGCGTCAACATGGGTGAACCGAAGCTGGATTGTGCGGACATTCCCGTTTCGGCAGAGGGTGATTTCCTTCAAAAAAGCCTTTACTCCCACGGGCGGCGTTTTGTAGTTTCCTGTGTGAACACGGGCATTCCGCACACGGTTGTGTTCGTTGATGATGTTGATCTTACCGATGTTGAATACTACGGCAGGGATATTGAGCACAGTCCGATTTTCCCGAAGCGCACGAATGTTGATTTTGTTCAGGTTATCGACAGGGAGAATATCATCATGCGCACATGGGAACGCGGATGCGGAAGCACGATGTGCTGCGGAACGGGCGCGTGTGCCTCCGCTGCGGCGTGCATCCTTGCAAAGCATACCGAACGCCGCGTGAATGTGCATGTTGAAATCGGCACGCTCGGCATCGAATGGCTGCCCGATAACACTCTCTATATGTCCGGCCCCGCCGCGACCGTCTGCGAGGGTGTTTATCATTATGAGTAATTGTCGTCACGCATGATTGCTCCTGCCGCAGAATTCCGCTGTCCGCTTGAATTTGCGGCGAAATTTTATTTTGAGAACCATTAAAAAACGGAAGGCAAAGCGTTTACCGCTTTTGAACCCGCTGCAAAATGCAAATACCGACCCCTCCGCCCGCTTCGGCGGTGCTTTCAAAAATACTTTGCCGCGATACGTGCGGCTGCATACCCGTGCTGCTTGCGCCGATGGCAGGCATAACAGATCCCGCCTTCCGCCGCCTCTGCATTGAACAGGGCTGCGATTTCACCTTCACGGAAATGGTCAGTGCAAAGGGTTTGCATTACAACAACAAAAAAACAAAGGAACTTATCGACATATCCCCCGTCGAGCGGCCCTGCGGGGTGCAGCTTTTCGGGCACGAACCCGAGATTATCGCCGACACCGCAAAACGGCTTTCGGAGGAACTGAATGCCGATTCCGCATCCTCCGTGAATCAAAAGCAGATTGCGGTTTTCGACATCAATATGGGCTGCCCCGCGCCGAAAATCACCGGCAACGGGGACGGCTCCGCACTCATGCGCTCCCCCGCGCTTGCCGCACGCATTATTGAAGCCGCCGTTCGTGCGGTCAGCATTCCCGTAAGCGTCAAATTCCGCCTCGGCTGGGATGCGGATTCAATCAATGCGGTTGAATTTGCAAAGATGGCCGAGTCCTCCGGTGCTGCTTTTGTCACCGTTCACGGCCGAACCCGAATGCAGATGTATTCGGGAACTGCGGATTGGGATAAGATTGCGGAGGTTGTGAATGCCGTGCACATTCCCGTCATCGGCAACGGGGATGTTTTCAGCGGAACGGATGCTGCCGCACTCGCTGCAAAAACGGGCTGCGCGGGCATCATGGCCGCAAGGGGCGCACAGGGGAATCCCTTCCTTTTTGCGGAAATCCGCGCCGCGCTGCGCGGAGAAGATTACGTTCCCCCTTCCGCCCGCGCAAGGCTTGACGCTGCGCTTCGGCATATTTCGGAATACATTGCCGCTCACGGGGACGGCGCATTTGCCGATATGCGCAAGCATATTGCATGGTACACAAAGGGCATGTACGGCAGCACCGAACTGCGCCGCCGCGTAAACAATTGCGGCAGCACCGCGGAGCTTTCGGAGCTTGTCCGCCGATTCCGCGATGAGGTTTCGGACTGATTTTTGAGCTTGGGTTTCGATGCGTTTCAGAGCGGGCCTGCCCCTTTCCCGGCACCCCGTAAAAGTTTAAAAAAGAGAGGGCTTTATCATGACCGAAAGCAAATCAACGCGTAAACCGAATGCGGACGGAGTTCGCACCCTTCCCTCTTCCGTCAGTTTACCCGAATCGCTTATCCGCATTGCGGAGCGCATTTCGGCGCGGGGCTGCCGTCTTTTTGCCGTCGGCGGGCTTGTGCGCAATACGCTTCTCGGGCTGCCCGTCAGCGATATTGACATATGTTCCGCCCTCACTCCGGACGAAACAATTGAGCTTGTGCACGAAATGGGATTCAAAGTTGTTCCGAAGGGAATTGCTTTCGGCATGGTCGAAATTCACGCCGACGGACAAAAGTTTGAACACACAACTTTCCGTGCCGACAAATACTCCGCCGGCGGCGCGCACCGCCCGACGAGCATACAGTTTTCAAAAACACCCGAGGAGGATTCACGTCGGCGCGACTTTTCGGTAAATGCACTGTATTGCGATATTCTGACGCGTGAAATACTTGACCCCTCCGGCGGTCTGCCCGATCTTGAAAACAGGGTCTTGAGAACATCAAGCATTGACCCTGAAATCGTGCTTGCGGATGACGGACTGCGTATTCTTCGGCTTGTTCGTTTTGCGGCGGAGCTTCAATTTAAAATCGACCCTGCCACCTTCGCATGTGCATCAAGGCTTTGCGGCAATCTGCGCGATATTTCCGCCGAACGCATTCGCGATGAATTGAATAAACTCCTTCTCTGTGATATAAAATACGGTTCGCGAAACACGGAACAGGTGCTGAACGGACTGCTGCTGCTGCGCGACATCGGCGCACTTGCAGTCATTCTTCCCGAGCTGTCCCGCGGACGCGGCATTGCGCAAAAGCCCACACATCACCGCTATGACGTGCTTGACCACGCACTTCATACCGCTGCGGAATCCAAACCCATGCTTGTTCCCCGCCTTGCCGGGCTGCTGCACGATGTTGCAAAACCCGTTGTTCTGGAAAAAAACGGCAATATGCACGGACACGATGCGGAAGGTGAAATTATTTCCCGAGAAATAATGCAGCGGCTCCGTTATGACAACAAAACGACGGACGAAGTCTGTTTCATCGTCCGTCATCATATGTACGATCTTAACAACACCGCAAAGGACAAAACGCTGCGCCGAACATTTGCCCGCTGGGGCGTTGAACGAAGCCTTGAAATTGCGGATATCCGTGAAGCCGATGTTCACGGTTCCGGAATCATCACCGGAGAAGTTGAATCGGCTGCACGCTGGCGCATATTGCTTCAAAAAATGCAGCAGGAAGGCGTCCCGTTCTCCGCACATGCGCTCAATTGCAGCGGTGCGGACATCATGAATTGGCTCAGCCTTCCCGCTTCACCCGCCGTCGGAAAAATCAAAGCGGCTCTGCTTGCGCATTGCGCCGTTTATCCTGCGGACAACACACCCGCACGGCTGAAAAAGCTCGCGTGCGATATGCTGCACCGAGACGTACAAAACGAAACCCGGCTTTGAATGCAGCCGCGTTTTCGGAACGGCACGGCACCGTGCCGCAGGACGGATCATGCAGACGCTGACTTGAAGCGGTTAAGCCCCGCGTCAGCTTTTTGTTTTATTTTCTGCGGTAACTTCCGCAAAGGCTCTCATCGGCGGGATCGCCGTTTCCGCTGTTTTTGCAGCAGCAGGGTTCGATCTGAATCCTTGAAAGTTCGCAATATGCGCCTTTGTCGTTGTATCGGCAGCTTGTGACGCGGCAGCCGACGGTCTGGCAGCCAACCTGATTCTGTGTCATGGTTTCTGTTCTCCTTTAAACAAAATGTTTTTCGGACGGCATTCCGCCCAAAGGAAGTATGCGCAGATTCCGTGATTCAATTCATATTCAATTCATATCTGAAACTCGGAAACATCATCCGAAACTCCCGTTCCGAAACAGCGGCGGCCCGGAGCCGATTTGCTCCGAGCCGCTTTTTGAAATGATTTCAAAAACCGAGTTTTGAACCCGTTTTTTGCAAAACAATATTAATTATCGTATCCCGCCGGAATGAAGCCGCGGACAAGTTCGGCGATCCTGTCGGGTTTTTCCTCATGAACAAGGTGCCCCGCATTGCGAATGACGGTGCACGAGCAGCTGCGCAGGGAGGAGCGGTATTCGTCAACTTCGCCTGCGGGGTGCCACTTGTCATCCTCTCCCCAAAGCAGCAGAACGGGAGCCTGAATTTCACGCAGAGATGAAATCAGCGCGTTTTCGTCAAACTCAGCCAAAGTTCGGCGAACGGCATAACGGCTTGAACTGTCCGCAACGGGCTTGAAATACTCCGCAGCATCGTGTTCGTTTATTACAGTATGGTCAAAGACGCATTCGTTAAGCATTTTTTTAACGGATTTAAGGTTATACATTCTGGAGGCAATTCCGCCGAACAGTCCGCTTTCCATCATTCGGACGGTGAGCGGCATTTCACTCGTTACACCGCCGGGGCAGATTGCGACAATCTTTCCGACACGCTCAGGATGCTTGTGCGCAAGCTCAAGCGCGTACCCCGCACCGAAGGAAAAACCGAGAATATGCGCGGATTCGATTCCCATTGAATCCATGAAGCGCGCAAGACTTTCGGCATGGTCGCCGATGGTATAATCAAAGAAATCGGGTCTGTCCGAATAGCCGTGCCCCACAAGGTCAACGGCAATAACGCGGTAATACATTGCAAGCTTGTAAAACAGCCGGCGGAAGGTGTACAGGGACTGCCCCGCCGAATGAACCAAGATCAGCGGCTCGCCCTTGCCGCTTTCCATATAATGAATTCTTGCCGTTTCATAGCGCGTTTCGATAACATGCACCGAGTTGCGCAGGCGCACCGCTTCCGAATCGGCAAATTCACTGTTTTTGATTGCATCTTCAAGTTTTGCACGCGCCGTTTCAAGGCGGGTTTCGGCATTTCGGAGCTTTTCAACAGCAGTATCGTGTGCATTCTTTGCGGCCGAAACGTTCTTGTCCGCATTACGAACGACAACATCCGCCGCATCAAAATCGGAACGCTTTGAATCGTAGTCGGCTTCGGCAGCATCGGTAAGCGCCTTTGCGTCGGCATAGATTTTTTTCTTTTCGGCGGCGCGCTCATTCGCTGTGTCAAGTGCGGTTTTGAGCCTTGCGGCTTCAACCTCGGCGGCTGCGGCGGCCGAACGGGCGGCGGTTTCGGCTTTTTCGGTTTCGACAATGCGCAGCTTTGCATTTTCAAGCTGAGCCGCAAGCGCGTCAAGCGTTGCATTTTTTCCTGCAAGCGCAGCTTTTCTTCCGGTGCTTTCTTCATTCATTGCAGCGGTTTGCGCCTTTGCCGTGTCGTATTCATGCCGTGCGGAACGCAGTTTTTCGTCGTTTTCGGCAACGCAGCGTTCACATTCGGTCAGTTTTTCGCGAAGTGCGGCACACTCCGACGCAAGTGCGGAATGTTCCGAGGTCTGCTGCTTTTCGGTCTCCGCCGCAGCATCGGCTTTTGTCTTTGCGGCATTGACTTTCTGCATTGCCGCGTCCTTGTCCGCGCCCTTTTTGCCGTTTGCGGCGGTTTTAAGTGCATCGAGCTGCTGAGTCAGCGCGGTTCGGTCGCTTTTTGTTTTCTGGAGATCGCGGCCGAGCTTTGCAAGGCTTCGTTCGGCATCCGCAATCTGTTTTTCAAGCGCGCGCTTTTCGCCCGCAAGGCGCACCGACTCGGCGTTCAGTTCCGCAACAATACTTGCTTTTTCGCTCTCTGCTTTTCGAAATTCCTCCGATTCGCGGTCGGTTTTCGCGGCAAGCACTTCCGTCTGTGCGCTGTCGTTTCGAAGCTCTTCAAGCTGCTTATGAAGGCGCATTTCGGTTTCAACGGCATTTCGGTGCGCTGTTTCGGCGTTCTCAAGCGCGGCGCGGCAGCCTGCGGCAGCGGTGTGGGCGGCGTTGCTGTCCGTCTCCGCCTTGCGCAGAGCCTTTTCAAACTCGGAATACACGGCATAGCAGCGGTCGCTCTCCGCCTTGCGCTGGTTAAAAAGGCTTTGCGCAGCTGCGGCAATGCCGTTCTTTTCGTCGTATTCGGGTGTCAGCGCACTTCGGCGGCTTTGCCTTTCGCGCAATTCTTTTTCGGCGGCGCGCTCATCCCTGTGTGCATCCGAAAGGGCCTCTTCGGCGGATTGTGCGGCGCGTTTCGCGCTTTCCCGTGCATTTGCAAGATCACGCGCCCTGCGCTTTGCGCTTTCGGCAGCGGCAGTATCGCGATGAACGGTGCGAACCTCCTCTCTGCGAACCGGCAGCTCGCTGGGAAGGGTGACGTTGACAAATTCTCCGGTATGCTCGGAGTTGATGAATTTTTTAACTTCCAATGAAAGACTCACGGCTGTGACAATCCTTTCTGTATCAGGTCATAATCAGGTCATATCTGTTCCGCACAGAGGGCACGCACCGGCAGAACTGTCGATTCGTGCGGCATTTCACGCGGAAAGCGGCAAAAACCCCGCTTTTCGGCGGTGAAACATGAAAAATCTGCCCCCTTTGCAGGTATTCTGTCTCTTTATTGTATTTTACACGAGGAAGCGCGGCTATGCAAGCAAAAATTTCGCATTTTTGCGGTTCGCCGTCCGCCGCTCACTGTTCCCCGCCCGCCGTATACAGCTCCACGCAGTTTTCGCCGTCGATTTCTTCAAGGCGAACGGAAATTATCTCGTTTTTTGCCGTCGGAATGTTTTTTCCGACAAAATTCGGGCGAATCGGAAGCTCCGAATGCCCCCTGTCGATAAGCACCGCAAGCTGAACCCGTGCCGGACGACCCAAAGCCATTACCGCATCGAGCGCAGCCCTTGCCGTTCGGCAGGTATAAATAACATCATCCACAAGGATAACCGTTTTTCCGATAAGCGAAAAATCCACTTCCGTCGTGCTTACCACGGGGTCGGGCGCAACAGTCGAAAGATCGTCGCGGTAAAGGGTTATGTCAAGTTCGCCGACGGGAATTTTTGCGCCGGTTATCCTTTCGATGTTTTCCGCAAGGCGGAACGCAAGCGGAACGCCGCGGGTGCGGATCCCGACAAGACATATGCCGTCCGTGCCGTGGTTTTTTTCGATTATCTGATGTGCCATCCGAACAAGCGTTCTGCCGATGTCATCTTCCGAAAGCAATTTTGCCTTAAATATCATATCGCTGCCGTCCTGTTCTCGCTGCCGTCCTGTTCTCGCTGCCGTCTCAATCTCCGTCTTCCGGTTCCCGATTTTTGATTTTGCAATTCGAAATCAATCTCCGTCTTCCGGTTCCCGATTTTTGATTTTCATCCCGGCTCCCGGTTTCTCATTCTTTCACTCGGAGTATGAATATCATCGGAGTCAGTCCGCCCGCCTCGGTGCGCTCCTGCTTCAGGATTTCGATATTGCGTCTTTCCCGAATAAGGTTCTTGAGCAGGGTAAATTCCATTGTGTAAAGCACTGCAATGCCGCCTTTTTTGACAAGCAGCCCCATGCGGTCGAGCAGCCCTTCGTAAAGCCTTTCGCAAGAGGAATGATTCCCCACGCGGTTGCCGAAAGGCAGGTTGCAGATGAGCTCATCATACGGTCTTTTGCTTTCGAACCGCATTATGTCGTTGCATATGAATTTTGCCTGGGTTATTCCGCAGGTTTTCACCGCCGCCTCCGCATTCACCCTTGCGCAGTCGATCGCCTTGTGGGAAATATCAACACCCGTCAAAGAAGCGCAGGGCGAGAGCATTCCGCGCTCAAAAAGCAGAGTGCCGCTCCCGCAGCACGGGTCGATAACGCGGGCATTGACCGTCAGATAATCGCTTGCAAACCGCAGCACGGCAGCCGCAGCCGCAGGATTCATCGAAGCCGGCAGCATCTCCTTTCGGTAGGGGAAACGCTCATCCCTGACGGTGAAAAGCTTCAGGTACAGCCTTGCGGAGCTCACCGAAGCGGCGATGCGAAGTTCGATTTCGTAATCCGCAGGCGCATTCACAAGCGTTTTATCGTCCGTAAGATCGCGAATTGCCTTTTTAAGCTCGCTTCTGTTAATATCCCCCGGCAGGTCTCCCGTTATTTCAATGCGATAGCGGTACGGCGGCTCTCCCTCATGCGTCTTCCGCATGAAATCAAGCATAAAGGGTTTTGCGCAGGAAGAAATCGCTTCCGCCGTCAAATCGACTTTCATATCGATCGGAATCAGAGCCTCCGAAAAGCAGCGTGCTTCAAACAGGCCGATGTAATCATCCGTATTGACCTTCAGGCTGTTTCGGCGAACGTCAAACGCCTCAATGTCAAAATCTTCCAGTTCGGCTTTAAGCTGCTCCGTCAGGCGGTCGGGAGCGGTCAACTCAATTTCATAAACTTTGTCAAGTCCGCGGAAAATATGCTTTTCGTGCTTCATTGCGGCTGTGCGCGCTTGTTTCAACGCCTCGCATTCCTCAAGATAATGCTTCTGCTCCGTTTCATCCGCAGGCGGGGCGGGAGTGTATTCGTCAAGAGCGCGCTGAGCACTTTCGCCGCCGACGGCTCCCAATGCAAAAAGCAGGGACGGACGAACAAAACGCGTATCTTCGCATTTCAGCCGCGCGATAAGAAGCTGAGCATCCGCTTCATCCTTTGTGAAAAGGCCGATAAGCCTTGCTGCATTGCGGCGGAGCTTCGGGGAGGCATCGCTTGCAAGGGCTTTGCGCATCGCCGGCAGAAGAGCAGGGTTGCCGCTCATGCGGAGCAGCATTGCGCGGCTTTTTGCAAGGCGTATCATCAGCGCCGAGCCGATGTTTTCCTCAATGAACATTGCCGTGGTTTCATCGCAAAGGCTGATTTTGTCGATGGTGGAATCATTCATTATTTCCGCCGAACCGTTCGGCTTTTCCAGTTCCGCTTTAATTTCGCTGCGGGTCAATCTTTTCATTGTGTTCCTTCCCTGTTTTCGTGCAGCAGAGCCTTTCGGGGGCACTTCGTTCCGTTTGCTCCGCAAAAGCTCCGCGCAGTTTTGATATTAAAATTCTGTTTAATCGGGTTTATCCGTTTGCTCCGCGCAGTTTTTCGAGAGCAGCCTTAAAATGCTCCGGCAGAGGAGCAAAAAATTCCATTTGTTCGTGAGTTCGCGGGTGAATCAGGCGCAGCCTTTCCGCATGGAGAGCCTGCCCGGCGAACCCGAGATCGTTCCTGCCGCGCACTGCCGATGCCGCACCCGTGCCGTATACATCGTCGCCGACAAGCGGGTGATTGATATAGGCCATATGAACGCGGATTTGGTGTGTCCTTCCCGTTTCGAGTTCAACCCGCAAAAGCGTTCTTCCGCCCGCGCCGCTGTTCGGGAAACGTTCGCGAACGAACCAATGTGTGACCGCTTCACGCGCACCGGCCGTTCCGGCGGGGTACACCGCCATGCGTTTTCTGTCCGTTTTGTGCCTTGCAAGCGGCGCATCAACGGTTCCGCTGTCCTGTCTGAAATTGCCCTCGCACAAAGCGCAGTAGGTTCTTGCCACCGAATGGGTCTTCAGCTCGTTCGCAAGAAAATTGTGAGCATCGTCATTCTTTGCAATGACCAGCAGTCCGGATGTGTTCTTGTCGATTCGATGCACAAGCCCCGGGCGCATTGCTCCGCCTATGCCCGACAAATCCTTAAGGTGAAACATCAGCGCGTTGCAAAGCGTCCCGTCCGGATTGCCCGGCGCGGGATGCACGACCATTCCGACAGGCTTGTTTATAACGGCAATATCCGCATCCTGATACACAATGTCTATCGGAATATCCTGCGGAACAAGCTCCGTCGGCACGGGCGGCGGAAGCTGAATTTCGATAATATCACCCATGCGCACGGCATACTTTGCTTTTTCGGAACGACCGTTGACCGTTACCGCACCGCAAAGAAGCAGCCTTTGCACCGCCGAACGCGTAAGCTCCGTGTGTTCCGCGGCAAAAGCATCCAGCCTGCCTCCGTTTTTTTGTGCCGCAATAACAATTTTTCCGCCGTTTCGGCAGTCATCTTCCGTCTCGCCGCAAAGAATTTCATCCGAAACAAACTCACTGCCGAAGTCTCGGTCATCTGCATTTTCGCAGGCCTTTTCCGCGCATTCCCCGCTGTCTTTTTCGGGGAGATGTCCGTTCATCCGTTCCGAGTCAGAATTCATTTGCTTTCCGCCTGTTTTACGTCGGGTTCGGCACCCGCTTCTCCGCCGTTGCCCGCTGCGCAGCCCGCGTTTTTTTCGCCGTCCGTTTTTTCGGGTTTCTGCTTTTTTTCGTCCAATGCGGCAAAATACGCTCTGCCGCTCTTTGTGAACAGAACGCTCACAATAAGCAGCACCGCGCCCACGGTTATGCAGCTGTCCGCAAAATTGAACACGGGAAAATTAATAAAGTCAAAAGCAATGAAATCGCGCACATAGCCAAGCGCAACGCGGTCAATAAGATTGCCTATCGCACCCGAAAGCACGAGCGCAAGCCCGAGCTGCAAATTGCGCGGCATTGTTTTCAGCGTTTTCAACAGAACGAAAACTATCAATCCGCCCGTGACTATCGTTATCACAACAAAAACCCACGTTGCATTGCTGAAAAGCCCCCACGCCATTCCCGTGTTTTTATGATACTCGAAGCGTATCAGCCCCGGGATAAACTCAAGTGCGCCGCCCGTTTGCGAAAGCACGCTCACGGCTGCCGCCTTTGATATTAAATCCGCCGCAACAAGCAAAATAACCGCTGCGCAAAGTGTAACCAACAATGTTATTCTCCGTTCCTTTCCGCGCGCCCGTCTGCGGCCGCGAAAAATGTATTCCTTCACATATAACATGATACAACACTCACCGAAAAAATGCAACGGGGAAAGAGCGGATAAGTTTATCGTTTCGAAACATAATCCGCATATTTCTTATTTGTTGCGCTCCGCCTGTTATCGCGGTATAATACCATCGTGCCGACAGCGGCGCACTACTCTGTCGAAAGTTCGTTGAATCTGCTTCGGCAAATTAATAAGGAGAACCCGTTCTTGGCTGATCTGAAGAAACTTATTGATGAATTACGCAAATACCCCGTTGAAACCCAATGGCTCGAATTCAAGCACAACAACTATACCCCGGAAATGATCGGACAGGATATCAGTGCTCTTGCAAACAGTGCAGCACTTTATGACCGGGAGTGTGCATACATGATCTGGGGAATAGACGACGTTACACATGATATTGTCGGAACCGAGCATAATCTTCAAACCTTAAAAAAGGGGAATCAGGAGCTTGAAAACTGGCTGCGATCCCTCCTTTCGAAGAACGCTGATTTCGAATTTCATTCAGTTAAAACGAATAACAAAACCGTTGGACTGCTCATAATACATAAGGCAGCCAATCAGACCGTGACTTTTGAAAAGGTTGCCTATATCCGTGTCGGGAGCTATACAAAAAAATTGAGTGACTTTCCCATACTTGAAGCTCAGCTTTGGAGCAAAATGCGTGATTTAAAGTTTGAAGAGCAGTATGCAAAATCGGATTTGGATCTGATTGAGGCGTTGAGTCTTCTAAACCACACTTCCTACTTTGACCTTGCGGGAATTCCGCAGCCCGCCGATGCGGCCGGAATTGCACATTATCTGCTGCAGGAAGCAATTCTCGCAAAGCAGGATGATGGGTTGTATTCAATTACAAACCTCGGTGCAATTTTGTTTGCCAAGCAGCTTTCGCTTTTTCCAAGGCTTTTTCGGAAAAGCATTCGTATTACCCGATACAACGACAACAGTCG
Source organism: Clostridium sp. CAG:138 (assembly GCA_000435055.1). Lineage (GTDB taxonomy): Bacteria > Bacillota > Clostridia > Christensenellales > CAG-138 > PeH17. Next base: position 34,643 of record FR879680.1, read on the forward strand.
TTTTGAGATGCTGAATAAATACACTATCGAAAGCGGTTATGTTTCCGCATTCGAGGGACTTTTCGGCTATTTGGACGCGCTCCTTCCGTCGAAAGAAGTAATAATTGATGCTGTTCGCAAAACAATGACTGTTTATCCCAAGCTTGCATTAAGAGAGGTTATCGCAAATGCTCTTATTCATCAAGACTTTTCCGTATCCGGCGCCGGGCCTGTGATTGAAGTATTCCGCGACCGCATTGAAGTCACAAACCCCGGCACGCCTTTGGTTGACATCGATCGAATCATCGATAACCCCCCGCGTTCGCGAAACGAGAAATTAGCATCGTTAATGCGCCGTCTCGGGCTGTGCGAAGAGCTCGGAACCGGTTGGGATAAAATAGTTATAAAATGTGAGTCCGAACAGCTTCCCGCTCCCCTTATCCAAACTTTCACCGACAGTACGCGCGTAACGCTTTATGCCCATGCTCCCTTTGCGAGCATATCGTCTGCCGACAAATTGAGAGCCTGTTATCTTCATGCCTGCATTAAACAGGTCCAGGGTGAACAGATGACTAATTCGTCCCTCCGTGCACGCTTCGGGCTGAAGGACTCCTCCTCCGGCAGTATCTCAAGACTGATTAAAGAAGCGGTAAACCAAGGATACATAAAGCCTTTTGACCCTGAAACCGCTCCGCGCTACATGAGATACATTCCGATATGGGCATGATCGTTTTAACTTGCCGGTAATTTGCCGAGTCGGATATTTTTGTTCTGTTTGTAATCTGTTTTTAGCCGTATGCATTTGATTTTAATCAGATGCCGATGCTGCTGTTAACTTGCCGGCAACTTGCTGTTAACTTGCCGGCAAGTCAGCCGTGCTCCACATTTTCCTCAGTTGATCCGACTGCGAAAAAAGTCACTCGTATTTTGAATAAAGACGTATTCAGCCAAAGCCACCGCTTTCTCCCGCTTCTTCCAAGGCTGTACGATTTTTGTTTTTTCTTCGATGTGCACTTCCGACCCCGATTTTCGGCAAAAAAATCCCTGTTCCTTTGCAAATATATCCTTTTTCCCCCTTACAATATAGGCTGAAGAGTTATATAATAGGAGGCAGGAATCGTTCGGTTCGATTTTCGGACGGATTCGGGCGATTTTTCTTTTTTAACGTTACCTTTGGGAGGATCGCAATGGAAAATTTCGATAACCTTAAAAAAACTCCGCTGTTTGAGAAGCATTGTGCTCTCGGCGGCAAAATCGTCGATTTCGGCGGCTGGGCTCTGCCCGTGCAGTACACCTCCATTTTGGATGAGTGCAAAGCCGTTCGCGAACGCGCAGGCCTTTTTGATGTTTCACACATGGGTGAAGTTGACATTATCGGCAATGATGCCTATGCCTACATGCAGAAAATGGTCACCAACGACGTCACTTCAATGACGCCCGGCAGGTGCCGCTATGCCGTTATGTGCTATGATAACGGCGGCGCAGTGGACGACGTTCTTATCTACAAATTCGCCGACGATCACTACATGCTCATCGTCAACGCCGGCAATACCGACAAGGACTTTGCATGGCTTTCCGAACATGCATTCGGTGATGTTCGGGTCATCAACAACAGCGCAAAATGGGGTCAGCTCGCTTTGCAGGGTCCGCTTCATCAGGCAGTTCTTGATGCGGCGGGTTTTGAAGGCGAGATCCCTCAGAAATATTACACTTTCAACGATAAAATGACCGTTGCCGGCATTCCCTGCCTCGTCTCCCGCACCGGCTACACCGGAGAAGACGGCGTTGAGCTTTACTGTGCGGCGGAAGATACCGTTCGCCTGTTTGAGGCTCTGCTTGAAGCGGGCAAAGGCGTTGACATGCTGCCCTGCGGCCTCGGCGCACGCGACACACTCCGTTTTGAAGCTTCCATGCCCCTTTACGGTCATGAAATGAGTGCGGACATCAACCCCGTTGAGTGCGGCCTCGGCTTTGCAATCAAATTCAACAAGCCCGATTTCATCGGCAAAGAAGCTTTGCTCAAGCCCCAGACCCGCAAACGCATCGGTCTGAAGCTCGTCGGAAAGGGCATTGCCCGCCCCGATGCGGATGTTCTCTGCAACGGTGAAAAAGTCGGCATCGTCACCTCGGGCGGCCCCGCACCCGCTGTCGGCGGCAATTATGCAATGGCACTCGTTTCCGTCGATGCCGATGAAAACGGCACTTGGGCTGTTTCCGTTCGCGGCAGAGTCATCGACTGCGAGTTTGCACCCATGCCCTTCTACAAGAGGAAATAAACATAATTTATGCGGCTCACCCGTCGGCGCCGCACAAATGCGCACAAAACTGCGTTCCCTTCCCCGGCGGTGCGTATCGGCTCTCGGCACGGTTCCGCCGCGGGAATTTAAACGAAAATACATACAAAACTTATAAATCCGGAGGATTATATCATGGTTCCCACCGACCGCAAATACACCCGTGAACATGACTGGGTACTTATCGAAGACGGCGTTGCCACCCTCGGCATCACCGATCACGCACAGAGCGAGCTTGGCGACATCGTTTATGTTGAGCTTCCCGAAGTTGACAGCGAGATCAATCTCGGCGAATCCTACACCACCGTTGAATCCGTAAAGGCAGCTTCCCCCGTCAACAGCCCCGTTGCCGGCACCGTCATCGAAGTCAACGAAGAGCTGGACGCACAGCCCGAGCTTCTTAACGAGGATGCTTTCGGTCAGTTCATCGCAAAGATCAAAGTTACCGAAATCGACGAAGCAAGCCTGCTCACCGCAGAAGAATACGAAAAGCTGCTTGAAGAGGCTTAATCAACCCGTACCTGTCGCGGCCCCGCCCAAGCCTGTGCTTTTCGGCACGGTTCCGCGATAAAAAAACGCATAGCTCCGCGCCCACGGTTTTCCGCCGCCGCGGGTTATGCGTTTTTACCTTGAATAAGCTTTTTTTCGAATCGGGCAAAATTCCGATTCATCAAGATTTTATATTTATAAAGGAAGTATTCCACAACATGAGAAGCTATGTTCCCAACACCGTTGAAGAACGCCGCGAAATGCTGAAAACACTCGGCCTTTCCGAAATGGACGAGCTGTTTGCCGATATTCCGGCGGATCTTAAGCTCAACCGCGAGCTGGATCTTCCCGCTCCGATGAGCGAGATGGAGCTGCGTCAGCTCATCACCGGCTATGTTCTTCAGAACGACGAAGCCTGCCTGCTTTTCCGCGGCGCGGGCGCATATCATCACTACATTCCCGCGCTGATTCCTCAGCTCATCTCCCGCAGCGAATTCTACACCGCATACACCCCCTATCAGGCGGAAATGAGCCAGGGTATGCTTCAGGGTATTTTCGAATGGCAAACAGTCATCTGCAATCTTACCGGCATGGATGCCGCCAACGCTTCCGTTTACGACGGTGCGACCGCTGCGGCCGAATCCCTGCTGATGCTGCGTGACTCAAAGCGCAAGAACAAGATCCTCTACAGTGCAGGTCTTCACCCCGATGTTATCGGCACTGTCAAAACTTACGGCCACTGCCACGGTCTTGAGCTTGTTGAAATCGGTCTCAACGAAAACGGCATTACCGATATCGACTGCCTGAAGGCAAACCTTGAAGGCTCTGCCGGTTTCATCGCCGCACAGCCCAACTATTTCGGCTGCATTGAAAACATGGACGTGATTTCAGCCCTCGTTCACGGCGCAAAGGCACTGCTCGTCAGCTATGTCAACCCCATCAGCCTCGGCGCTGTCAAACGCCCTGCGGACTACGGTGCGGATATTGCTGTCGGCGATGCACAGCCTCTCGGCATTCCCATGTGCTTCGGCGGCCCGTATGCGGGCTTTATGGCAGCAGGCGGCAAACTCATCCGCAATCTGCCCGGCAGAATCGTCGGTGAAACCGTTGATGCCGACGGCAACCGCGTATTCGTTCTCACCCTTCAGGCACGCGAGCAGCACATTCGCCGCGAAAAGGCTTCCAGCAACATCTGCTCCAACCAGATGCTCTGCGCAATCATGGCAACCATGTATGCCTGCACGATGGGTCCCTGCGGCATGAAAGAAGTTGCCGAAGCGAACATTGCAAAGGCGCACTATCTGGCTCAAAAGCTCACCGAGCTTCCCGGCTTCAAACTCCGTTTCAACACCCCGTTCTTCAACGAGTTCGTCATCGACAGCGAGATTCCCGCCGACGAGATTTCCACCGCGCTCAAGGATGCCGGCATAGTTTCCGGCCTTGTGCTTGCAGACGGCGGAATGCTCTGGTGCGCAACCGAAATGACAACCAAAGAAGATATTGATTACCTTATCGAAATGCTCAACATCATGTTCTTTGAGCAGGACGGTGAGAACGAAACCGACGGAGGTACCGAAGCATGAGGCAATCCTACAAGCTGATTTTTGAACGTTCCCGCGAGGGACGCCGCGCGTATGACCTGCCCGCACTGGATGTGCCCGCCGCAAACTGCGCAATCCCCGAAAATATGCGTGCCGAATCAAAACTCGACCTTCCCGAACTGGGTGAAGTCGATCTTGTTCGCCACTACACAAACCTTTCCCGCCGCAATTTCGGCGTTGACAACGGGTTCTATCCTCTCGGCTCCTGCACGATGAAATACAACCCCAAAATCAACGAAGAAGTCGCCCAACTGTTTAACGATGTGCATCCTCTGCTCGATGCAGATATGTGCCAGGGTTCTCTGCGCCTGATGTATGACATGGAAAAATGCCTGTGCGAAATCTGCGGCATGGATGCTTTCACGCTCCAACCCGCTGCCGGTGCGCACGGTGAATTGACCGGACTTATGCATATCCGCGCCTATCACGAACATCGCGGCGACACCGCCCGCACAACCATCATCGTTCCCGATGCAGCGCACGGCACCAACCCCGCAAGTGCGGTTATGTGCGGCTTCAAAGTTAAAGAAATCAAATCCGCTCCCGACGGCGGCGTTGATCTTGACGCGCTGCGTGCGGCAGTCGGCCCCGACACTGCGGGTCTGATGCTCACCAACCCCTCCACCCTCGGTCTGTTTGAGCGCAACATTAAGGAAATTGCCGACATCGTTCACGAGGCAGGCGGTCTGCTCTATTACGACGGCGCAAACCTGAACGCGATAATGGGCATTGTTCGCCCCGGCGATATGGGCTTTGACGTTATGCATATCAACCTGCATAAAACTTTCTCCACCCCGCACGGCGGCGGTGGTCCCGGCAGCGGTCCCGTCGGTGTTAAAAAACACCTCATGCCCTTTATGCCTGTTCCCGTGCTTGTTGAACGCAACGGCATGATCGAACTCGATTACGATCGCCCCGAATCCTTCGGCAGGGTCAAGAGCTTCTACGGCAACTTCGGTGTTATCGTCAAGGCATATGCCTATATCCGCTCTCTTGGCGGCAAGGGTCTCAAGGAAGCAAGCGAAAATGCCGTTCTGAATGCAAACTACATCATGAACGCACTGCGCGGCACCTATGAGATTCCCCACGACCGCATCTGTATGCATGAATGCGTCATTGCTCCGGGCGAACTGCTCGATCTCGGCGTTCACACAACCGATATCGCAAAAGCCCTTATCGATCGCGGTTACCATCCCCCGACCATCTACTTCCCGCTTATCGTTCATGAAGCAATGATGATCGAACCCACCGAAACCGAAAGCCGTGAGACTCTCGATGAGTTCATTGAAGCAATGAAAGCCATTGCCCGTGAAGCCAAAGAAAACCCCGAGGCCGTACATGCCTGCCCCATCACCACCCCCGTCGGCCGTCCCGATGAGGTCACCGCGGCAAGAAAGCCCGTTGTACGCTACACGAAATAAGCATTGCTTTCAGTAAACCGCAAACTGCATCAGCGGGCTCGGTATCCCCGCCACCGCTGACAAATAACAGGACTGCACCGTAAAAGGCAGCAGTCCTGTTTTGTTATTGTATTCGAATTTTGTTGAGTGAGTTTGCTTATTATTCTCCTGCATTTGCGGCTAGCCACGTTTCTGATGTTTCATATTGTTATATCCATAAATTCAATTGATACATTTTGCAGCTGGTTCAAAATTCTTTCAATCTTTTCGCTGTCGTGGATGAACAACAGTCGTTTGCGCGCAACCTCCGGCGAAAGCAGCTTGTTCAGTGCAAAGGCGTAAATATCCATTTCTTTTGTAACAAAACGTTCCTCAGCTGAGGCATCATAATCTGCGTCGGAATCAATACTCAGCACTGAATTGACCAGCACATAGGACGCCGTTATCGATGTCGGAACATCAACGATAAGCAATGAGCTGTCGCTCTCATCAAGCCTTCCGTTAAAAAACAGTCCTCGTATGCCCGCATTCCCGATAAAAAAATCCTCGTATCCATGTTTTTTAAAGTAAACAGAAATCATTGAACGTGTAGACATGCTGACGGCTGACGGCAGGCAAATGCAGAGTTTGATTCTGTCCGGACACGGATATACTTTTTCGGGATGCTCCCTGCTTGAAAACCCTTTATCTATGTTTTCAAACAGTCTCACAATAAAATTGATAAAATACGCTTCAGCCGATGACACCGCCGCTCCGACAAACACCGGAGAGACCTGCTCTGAGTTTTTATTTATATGTTCAATGATTTCGCTCAGCTGCCGCATGAACCTTTCCTTCAAAACATCAGCTTTTTTGTCGATTATTTCGCCGACTTTGCCGATTGTCGCTTCTCTGTCGACGGAACTGAAAGTAACATATTCGATGCCCATTTTTCCAACGCCGATCAAATCTTCAGGAATGCGGACGTTTTCTTCCGCAAGTAGAATAACACGTTCTGCGCCGAGAGCCATAGTACAAAGTCCCAATTCGAATATGACATTGTCGCGAATCGCACTGCGTTCTTCGCTGCCCCTGAGTTTGACGGTGTCAACGCCTTCCGCAACTATCAACGCAAAGTCAAAAGTCGGTATCTTCTTCATCAATGCAGGCAAAAGTGCAATTTGTTCCATGTTATGCGCACGACTGAACAGAGAGCGCCAATCAAAGCACAGTATGCCTCTGTCGCCAAGTTTATTTTGAATATACTCAACAGTGCCGTTTCTAATTGACTCACCCGCAGAAAATATGATTACATTTTGTTTCCTTTTTGTCAGCTTCATCCCTCTACCTTCCCTCCGACAGGAACTCAGCCGCCGAAGGATTCAAATCCAGCCCGGAAACCTCCCCGCTGCGCAGCATATAATAACCCTGACAGGCTATCATTGCCGCATTATCGGTGCAGAACCGCATATCCGGGCGGCAAAAACGGATGCCGTTCCTGTCGCACTCGGTTTGCAGCCGGGTGCGAAGCACATTGTTCGCACTCACTCCTCCGGCAAGGGCAAGCACGGAGCTTTTTTCGCGCAGAGCCGCGCGAACGGATTTCATCGTCAGGGTATCCGCAACGGCACGTTGGAAGGAGGCGGCGACATCGGCCTTATTCAGAACTTCCCCCTTCTGCTCCGCATTATGGAGCAGGTTGACAACGGCCGTTTTGATTCCCGAAAAACTGAAATCATTGCTTTCGCCCTCGTTAAACGGTGCATGGAAGCGGAATGCGTTCGGGTTCCCGCATTTTGCAAGCTTCTCTATCTCCGGGCCGCCGGGGTACGGCAAGCCGAGCGCACGCGCTGCCTTGTCAAAAGCTTCACCCGCCGCATCATCGCGCGTTCTGCCGATAAGTTCAAAGCGATTGTAATCGACCACGCGAACAATATGGCTGTGTCCGCCGGAAGCCACAATGCAGACAAACGGCGGTTCAAGATCCGGATAAGTGAGATAGTTTGCGGCGATATGCCCCGCAATATGGTTCACGCCGACCAAAGGAATGTTTGCGGCGTATGCGAGGCCTTTTGCATAGCTGACGCCCACAAGCAGTGCGCCGATCAGCCCGGGCGTGCAGGTTACGGCAATTGCACCGATGTCATTCAAACCGACACCGGCAGTTTTTAATGCCTCATCCGCAACGGCACCTATACGCTCCGTATGGCTGCGGGAAGCAATTTCCGGCACAACGCCGCCGTACAGCCTGTGAACGGGAATTTGCGTATGCACCGCCATGCTCAGCACTTTGCGTCCGCCGTACAGAACGGCGGCGGCTGTTTCGTCGCAGGAGGATTCAATCCCGAGTACAAGTTCATTTTCCCCGCTCATAAAGCGTTTCAGCGCGGGTTCACATCTTTCGGACCAATTCAAATTGATTTTCCTTTCCAAACCGCTTTTCACTTTCCAAGCCGACTCCCGCTTCCGCAGGCAGTAACCGGAACGATTGATTTGATTAAGTGAAATTAGTCTTTGGCATCCCTAAGTCTGTTTTCACGGTTCCCTTGCCTGCTCCCGAGGTTTTGCACACAATCCCCGCGAGAATGCTTATAACCGCACAGGCACTCACGGTGTAAACTGCAATGCGAAGTATCAGATCGCTGAAAAGCTGCTGAACGCAAATGCGAATCATCAAACTTTCCGCCGGGTCAAATATTGCAGACGGAACATCCAGAAATACTGCGTGAAACAGTATCCAGAACGAATAAAAATCCACGGCAGCCCAAATTGCAAGCGCAGCCGCAATGAAGGCAATGACGCAAATCCCGATAAGCCAGCAGCGGGCAAGCACGGCGGCGGCTCTCCGCCTGTAAACATACAAAGCAAGCGCAGCCGCAATTGCTGCAAAGGCGAACAGAATGTATTTCGCTGTTTCAACCCCGAACCAGAGCTTTCGGACATCGCTCATGTGTGAAATTTCCCGCTCGCCGAACATTTCGGTGCGTTCGCCGAACACCGTGACTTCCGTTTGAAGCTCATCCGTCCCGCCCTTCATATAATCAACCATGCGAAGATACACGGTGCACATCTCGTCCGTGCTCATGCCGGTGTAATCGTTTATATCAAGTTTTTCATACTCCCTTTTGATCCAAACCTTATCTCCCGAAAGCCGGTCGATAAAACTTATCAGCAGCGCGGCAGCAAGGCACGGCACGGCAGCATATGCAAGGATTTTTGAAAGCAGCTTCATGCTAATATTTTATCTTCCCTCCGGGTTTACAATTGCCGTTATCCTTTCTTCCGCCGCCTTAAGCTGCGGAATGATGCTATTAACAATCGTCACGTTCGTCGGCACAACAACATACCAATAGCCTTTAAGCTGCGGGAACACGCGGCAGGGATGATATTTCTCGCTTTCCACGCGCACACTTCCCCCCTCGCGAACGATGCCGATCTCCGCAATAAAAGTGTCGTTCGCGGTGCTTCTGCCCATGCTGGACACAAAATTGCCCATTGAATATGCACAAAGCACCTGCCGTCCGTCCGCCGCCGTGAGCCAAACAACGGGCTGAACCGCATGGGAGTGTGAGCCGATTATGATATCAACGCCTGCATCCGCCATCTCCTGAGCGTGAGTCACGACCTTCGGTGTGGGTTGGTGCGTATGTTCCGCGCCCCAATGATTATAGGCCACGATAAGCTCCGCACCGGCAGCCCGCGCCGCCGCAATGTCCTCGGCAATGCGTTCCTTTGAATAGGTGTTTATCATGTATTCACAGCCCGCTTCGCGAACGGCTTTATCTTTTGAATTATAGAATTCGGCATAGGAAAGGAGGCCGACTTTTATCCCCTTAACATCAAGGATTACGAACCGCTGCGCGTCCTTTTCGCGGAAAAGTCCGGTGTAGGGAAAGCCGTATTCCTCAACAGCCTGAGTGGTTTCGATAATACCCTGAACTCCCGCATCGCAGCAATGGTTGTTTGCAAGCACAAGCGCGTCAAAGCCCGCAAATTTCAATGCTCCCAAATATTGCTTGGGTCCGTTGCAGTTGGGCATTCCGCCGATATTGCGCTGCTCCGTTGCATAGGGCCACGAATGCGAAAGCGATGTTTCAAGATTGCCGATGACGCAGTCCGCATTGTTAAAAACTTCCCTGACATATGCAAATGACGGAGAAAAGTCATAGCCGCTGCCGCCCGCCTGCTGTTTCGCGCCGCGCTGCTGGCTTGAAAGGCACATCAAATCGCCCACAAACATGAGCGTTGCGTGAACGGGCGCAGGGGTGGGCTCCGGCGTCGGTTCGGACGTCGGCTCCGGTGTCGGTTCGGCCGTCGGCGACGTTGTCAGCTGTGCTGTCGGTGCAGGCGTGTCATGGCCTATATCAACAACAACATCGCCTCCGCGGCAGGCGGTGCCTGCAAAAACAAAAGCCAAAGCAATCATCAGTGCGGCGAACCGCAGCAATTTTTTCTTCATTATCTGTCTCCTCAATAAAGTGCGCCGACGCTCGGCTTCGCCCCGAAAAAAGCAATTGCGGCAGCGGCAGGTTAACTCTCCCCCGCGAGAACTTCGGTCACGGGGATGTCTTTCGGGCTTGTTCCCCTCGGGAATGTTTCCCGAGAAACAAGCCGACAGCAAATTAAACAAGCCTGCCCGAGAACAGTTTGCCGTATTGCCTCGGACAGGCAATAAAAAGCGTTTCCTGTGCGGCACCGTCACGCGGACGGGCGCGGACGGCTTTTGCCGTTCTGCCTTCAATCCGGCTGAATCACTCCCGCCGCAACGGAAGCGGCAAGGCGCACGTTGTTATAAACAAGCGCGATATTCGCCTTCAGGCTTGCGCCCTCCGTAAGCTCCGCAATGCGCGCAAGCAGGAAGGGGGTAACATCCCTGCCCGTGATGCCGTTCTTTTCGGCCTCACGCAAAGCCTTCGTGGTTGCACGGTCGATCATGTCCTCGTCGGCTTCGAATTCTTTCGGAATCGGGTTCACAATAACCATGCCGCTGCGCATGGGAATATTTGCCATTGCGCCGACCATATCCGAAAGCTCCTCAACCGAATCGCATCTGCAAGGGGTGTTATAACCGCTGTCCCGCGTGTAAAATGCGGGCATTTTGTTCGTGCGGAAGCCGACAACGGGCACACCCTGCGTTTCAAGATACTCAAGCGTCAAGCCGATATCAAGCACACTCTTTGCCCCCGCGCAAACGACTGCAACAGGCGTTCTTCCAAGCTCCGTAAGGTCGGCGGAAATATCCATGGTTGTTTCCGCGCCGCGATGCACGCCGCCGATGCCGCCCGTTGCAAACACTTTTATGCCCGCAAGGCTTGCAATGAACATCGTTGCGGCAACCGTCGTTGCACCGTCCGCACCCTTTGCCATGATATAAGGAATATCGCGGCGGCTGACTTTTGCAACATTCCGTCCTTCCCTGCCGAGATACTCTATCTGTTCCTCGGTAAGGCCCGCGCAAAGCTGACCTCCGATGATCGCAATCGTTGCGGGAACCGCGCCGTGCGTACGTGCCAGACGTTCGCACGCAAGAGCCGTTTTGACGTTCTGCGGATAAGGCATTCCGTGCGCAATAATCGTGCTTTCAAGCGCAATAACGGGTCTTCCCAGCGCAAGTGCCTCGCGAACTTCATCAGAAAGTTTAACGTTGTAATTCATTTTTATGACCATGACTTTCGCTTCGGCGAAAATCTCCTTTCTTTTCTTTGCATTTTGCAGCCGGCCACGGCCGGCTTCGTTGTAAAATCCCTGTCGGAAAGCTGCCCGAGGTTCGGATTTAAAGTTTAATGTTCAAATTTTTTCCCGGTTCCCTTTCGGTGCAAACTGTTATGACTCCGTTATATCCTCAACTTATCCACATTCAAAGCCGCGTTTAACAGGCATTTTTTGCAAAAAACTCCCCGATTCGGGCAAGTTATCCACATTTTTACACTGTTCGGACGTGTTATCCACACGAACCTGTGGATAATGTGGATTATTTTGATGCAGTCTTTCCGCATCGTTTTCAACACTCGAAGCTTTTGTTCAGTTCTCGTCGGTTTCAATAAAAAAATCCACAACTTTCCTGTCGGAAATCACACGGCGGATATAATTTGATATCTCCGCATGACGGGGAAAATCGCGGTACGCAAGCATATCCTCAACGCTTTTGAAGTCGGCAACAAGAGCCATATCAAAGCTTGCGGGGCTGCCGAGAACATCCTCGCCGATGCTGAGCTTCAGAAGCGTCGGCGCAACGCCGACAAGTGCACGAAGATTTTCCGCCGCAAAGCGCATGTTCTCCGCTTTTGTTTTGCCTTCCGCATTGTCAAGAAATTTCCACATCACAATGTGCTTCAGAATTTTCACGGGTATTTTCCCTCCAAAGGAATTATTCCGAAAGGCTGCCTTGTTTTTTGCTCGGCAGCAAATGCCTTTCGTATGCGGTTATTATACCATATTTGTATAGGGCGGGCAATGTTCAATTGGGAATCGGCAATCAATAATGAGCAACTGCCGCTCGATTTTTGGCATTAATGTGACAAAATTGAAACATTATTTGTTTGCTGTTGCTTTTCGTGTCGGAGCGTTATATAATATTAGCACTCAAAGAGAACGAGTGCTAATAACCCGATTTGAACCGCCGAACCTCAGCCCCTCGGCGGACGGGGAAGCACCTTCCCGTGCCTCTCTGATAACGCCCCGTTTCATTCGGGCAGCAGTTTGATGCAGCCCCGTTTGCACGGGACAATGTTTCTGATTAAAAGGAACACCGTTACGGAAACAATACCTCAAGGAGGTTTACCTTATGAACGCTAATAAAATGACCCAAAAAACCCTTGAAACCCTTCAGCAGGCGCAATCGCTTGCCGAGGAGCGCAGGAATACCCAAGTCGGGCAGATCCACGTTTTTCATGCGCTTCTTGACGATCCGGATGATTTGAACGCCCAGCTTATGGCATCCATGGGTATTTCCACGGATGAACTCCGCGCCGCAATCGACACGGAGCTTGACAAACAGGCAACCTTCGGAAGCAGCGGCGGCGGGCAGGTTTATATGACTCCGGAGCTGAACTCCGTGCTCACCCGCGCCGAAGAGGAAGCAAAGCGCATGGGCGACAGCTTCGTTTCCGTTGAGCATATCATGCTCGGCCTTATCGAACGCGCCGACTATGTTGTGAAACCCCTGCTCAAACGGTTCGGAATCGTCCGCGACAAATACCTTGAAGCGTTGAAAGCCGTCCGCGGCAACAGCAGGGTGAATTCCGATAATCCTGAAAGCACCTATGATGTTCTTAACAAATACGGACAGGATCTGACCGAACTTGCCCGGGCGCAGAAGCTTGACCCCGTTATCGGCCGTGATAACGAAATCCGCAGCGTTATCCGCATTCTTTCACGAAAAACAAAGAACAACCCCTGCCTTATCGGTGAACCCGGCGTCGGCAAAACCGCAATTGCCGAGGGGCTTGCTCTCCGTATCGTGCGCGGCGACGTCCCCGACAATCTGAAGGATCGCAGACTCTTTGCGCTGGACATGGGTTCCCTTGTTGCGGGCGCAAAATATCGCGGTGAATTTGAAGAAAGGCTGAAAGCTGTGCTTAACGAAATCAAGCGCAGCGAAGGCAGGATCATCATGTTCATCGACGAACTTCACACCATTGTCGGCGCCGGCAAGACCGACGGCGCAATGGATGCGGGCAACATTCTGAAGCCCATGCTTGCACGCGGCGAGCTGCACTGCATCGGCGCAACAACGCTTGACGAATACCGCAAATACATCGAAAAGGATGCTGCACTCGAGCGCCGTTTCCAGCCCGTGACCGTTGCCGAACCCTCCGTTGAGGACACGATTGCCATCCTTCGCGGTTTGAAGGAACGTTACGAGGTTTATCACGGCGTCAAGATTCACGACTCGGCACTTATCGCCGCCGCAACGCTTTCCGACCGTTATATTTCCGACAGGTTCCTTCCCGACAAGGCTATCGACCTTGTTGACGAGGCATGTGCGCTCATCAAGACGGAAATGAACTCCATGCCTTCCGAAATGGACGAAATTTCCCGGGAAATAATGCGTTTGGAGATTGAAGAAACCGCTCTTACCGGCGACAATGACGAACACACGCAGGAACACCTTGTCGAAATTCGCCGCGAGCTTGCCGAAAAGCGCGACAAGTTCAACAACATGAAAGCGCGCTGGGACAACGAGCGCAATGCAATTTCCAAGGTTCAGCAGCTCCGTGAACGTATTGAACAGGTTAACGCGGATATTGCCCGCGCAGAAAACGAATACGATCTTAACCGTGCCGCTCAGCTGAAATACGGCGAGCTGCCCGGCCTGCAAAAAGAGCTGCAAAAGGAAGAGGCCCTTGCCGCAAACCGTGAAAACAGTCTGCTCCGCGACCATGTTTCCTCCGAGGAGATTGCAAAAATCGTTGCGCGGTGGACGGGCATCCCGGTTTCAAAGCTCATGGAAAGCGAGCGCAAGAAACTTCTGCGGCTTGACTCCCAGCTGCATAAACGCATTGTCGGACAGGATGACGCCGTTCAGCGCGTTTGCGATGCAATTTTAAGATCCCGTGCAGGCATACAGAACCCCAATCGTCCGATAGGTTCGTTCCTGTTCCTTGGCCCCACCGGTGTCGGCAAAACGGAGCTGTGCAAAGCGCTTGCCGAGGCGCTGTTTGACGATGAGCGCAGTATGGTTCGTATCGATATGAGCGAATACATGGAGCAATACTCCGTCTCCCGTCTTATCGGTGCCCCTCCGGGATATGTCGGCTATGACGAGGGCGGCCAGCTCACCGAAGCCGTTCGCAGGAAACCCTATGCAGTGCTTCTGTTTGATGAAGTTGAAAAGGCGCATCCGGACGTTCTGAACGTTCTGCTCCAGGTGCTTGACGACGGCAGAATTACGGACGGACAGGGCCGCACCGTTGACTTTAAGAATACGATCATCATTTTGACGAGCAACATCGGCAGCGATTTGATCCTGAACAGCATGGCAAAGGACGGCAGGATAACGACCGAAACCGAGGAGCTGCTGCACAAGCTGCTGCGCACAAAATTCCGCCCCGAATTTATCAACAGGCTGGATGAAATCGTGTTCTTCAACGCCCTTTCGGATGCGGATATGCACGGCATTGTTGACCTGCTTATTGCAGACCTTGCAAAGCGTTTGCAGGCAAACCGCCTGAATCTCAGCGTTTCCGAAAGTGCAAAAGCCGCCATCATCAAAAACGGTGCCGATCCGCTGTTCGGTGCCCGTCCGCTCAAGAGATACATTCAGGGGCATATTGAATCCCTGCTTGCGCGGTTCATCATTGAAAATTCGCCCGAGGAAGGTTCAACCCTGACCGTTGATGCGGATGAAAAAGGCAGCTTCATTATCGGGCAAAAGCAATAACGGAAGCGCGGCGGGAACCGTATGAATTTCTCCCTTGTCAACCCATCGGTTCCCGAATTTCCGAATTCCGATTTTTTCATCCCGATTTTTCATTACGAAGAAAAAAGAAATCCCCCGCGTGCAAGGGAGGCATACGCGGGGGATTTTTTCGGCTCAGCGCCGACAGCCGGTGCAGCTCGCGGAACACGCAAACACGGGATCCGCAGAAAAACACCAATCATTTATGTTGCTTTTTCAGTCCTCGTTCACAAGCATACTTATTGCAGCTATGACTTCTTCCAACGACTGTTTTTTCAGCGAGTAGTACGGTCGTCCGCTTTCTGCATTGCATTCCACAAGTCCAAGCGTTAAAAGTTTTGACATATGATAAAAGACTTTTTGTCTCGTCAATCCGAATTTATCGGCAATCTCGCCCCCGGACAATGACAACCCCGAACATTTATCATCATATGGGCAAGCTTGTGCAGGCAAAGTTTGTGAACACACGAATTGACCGCAACCGGAATTATTACAGTATCAACCAATTGCTTGACGAACTGAAGGGCATTCTGCGCTGCTGACGGCAAGCCGCGGTTTTTAAACCGCTTTGAGCCGTGTGCCGAACAATTGAGCGCAAACCAAAATGAATTAAGCTGTGTGGTAACTCAGATAAAGAGTGAGCAGGTTCAGACAGCCTGCTCACTCCCGGGGAGCGGGCTGCCTGTTCGCTCTCCGTTTTTTGTTATTGTTTTCAATTTCCGGTATCTTTTCGGATTTTCAACACGAGAACAGTGTCAACTTCATCCGGCAATGCGTAAGTATAAACCGGGTTTGCGCCGAAACTTACAAGCGGTGTTTCCCGATACAGCACCGAATTCCATGCCTCCCCGCGGCGAAGCTCGCTGCCCGTTGCCGCAAGCCGCACCGACTCAAGCGCATCCGCCCGTATCCCGAAAAGCGGCAGCGCACCGAGGGACGGTTCGAAAACATGCGCAAAAACCGTTCGGAATTGTTCATCCTCCCGCATTTCAAGCGGCTCCGTATACCTTCCCCATTCGGGTTTTTCGATTTCGCTGTGTCCGCAGTTGTAAATGCTGCCTCCGTTTTTCGAAAGCCACGCGCCGACTTTCCGAAGCTCTTCAACCGCCGTTTCGGGGAAATTCCCCCGTGCATCCGGGCCGACGTTCAAAATCATGTTTCCGCCCTTTGAAACGCACTCAACGAGCTTTTTTATTACGAGTGCTGCTGATTTATAGTTTTTGTCGCTTTCGCAATAACCCCAGTGATCGTTCAGCGTTGCGCAAAGTTCCCACGGAATGCGCTCCCCACGTTCATCGAATATGCCCTGCGGCGGAATTATCTGCTCCGGGCTTACAAAATCTCCGCTGTACGGCAGCGGCGAGGCGGTTGCAATGCTTCCGTATTTTTCGCCGGAACCTTCAAGCCTGTTGTCAATGCAGACATTCGGCTGATATTTACGCACCATTGAAATGAGGTCGGAAGCCCGCCATTTTTCGCCCGCCATATCATCATAGGAAAAATCGAACCAAAGCAGGTCAAGTTTGCCGTAGCCGGTAACGAGTTCCTTTACCTGCCCGTGCATGAAGTTAAGATAGTTGTCAAAATCAATTTGTTCGCCGCAATATTCTTCGCGGCCGCGCATCGGATGATGCCTGTCCGCATATTTCGGGAAATCCGGATGGCTCCAATCAAGCAGCGAAAAATACAGCCCGACGGCAATGCCTTCCGCACGGAATGCTTCCAGAAACTCACGCACAATATCCCGCCCGAAACGCGTGTTTGTGGATTTATATTCCGTCAATTTGCTGTCAAAAAGACAGAAACCGTCGTGATGCTTCGCCGTTAAAACAGCGTATTTCATTCCCGCCTGCCTGCAAACCGATGCCCAGCGTTTTGCATCAAAATCAGTCGGGTTAAACTCATCAAAGTATTTTTTGTATTGCGAAACGCTCATTTTTTCATTGGACATCACCCATTCGCCCCTTGCGGGAATTGCATAAAGGCCCCAGTGGATGAACATTCCGAAGCGCATCGCGCAGAATTTCCTTGTTCTTTCGTAAATTTCCCGATTCATTTCCGTCTCCGTTCAAAAAATCCGATTTCGCAAACACTGTGTTTCGCAAACACTGTGTTCGTAAACACTGTGTTCCCGCGTTCCGGAGCATGTTATTTTGTTTTGCGAATAAGGTTTTCGGCGGGCTCGAACGAAAAATCCTTATCCAGTGGAAAAATCGGACGCGGAATATGCCTGTAATCAAGGCTTGTCAAATCCTCGTTCGTGCTGCCCTTTGAAAGTGCCATAATGCTGCGTTTTGCATATGCTGCCTGCTGCGCGGTGAGATAACCCAGTTTGCATACCACAAGCTGCATATCGGCAGGATTCCTTCCCAAATCGCCGAACACGGCAGGCAAGCCGTAACCGATATGGTTTTCGCTCAGCACAATATCAACGCCGCATGAGCGGAAAAGAGCAATATCGCCGACTCCGTGAAATTTATTCCAGCCTTTGATATAGGCGAGAACCGTTCCCTTTGCCGTAATCGGAACCGAAGAGCTTCTGTCGAACTTTGCTCCGAAAGTCAACGTCAGCTCCTGCCCGACCTTGTCCCTGCAAAGAAGGGTTGCTTCCGGGTCGTAGATTCCGCCGAATACCACAGGCGTTTCAAGCTCGTCGGTACGTGGATCTTCCATTATGCGGCGCAGGAAGCCCGTGCAGTCCGATGTTGAACCCGCGGTGGGGTTATCCCCCGAATCCGAAAGATAAATCGGAAACGGACCGCCGGTTCGAACCCCTTCGAATGCCGCATCCAGAGCTTCCGCTTCGGAATATGTTTCCGTTTGAAAACAAAAATCATCGCGGCGCGCCCACAGCTCCTCGGCAAGGCGAATTGCACATTCATCCGCAAGAGCCTGATTTTCTGCCGTGACGTACACTGCGGCAGAGCTGTTTTCATTGTCGCACCACGGAAAACCCATTAAATACGATGCCGCAAGAATGCCCGGCTCACGCTCCGCCGCCCTCGTTTTTTCGGCAAGCGAGCGCATGGGTTCCACCGTTGAAGAGGATTTTTCGCCCGCAACAAGGAAAGGAACGCGCACCCAGGCGGATTTCGCTTTCACTCCGCGTTCAAGGGCTGCAATCGTCATCTCGGCCGCTTTAACACCCGTTTCGTATCTGTCCGTATGCGGTGCACATTTAAATGCCGCAAATCCGTCGGCATTATCGTGCATACGCTGCGTCATTGTTGTGTGCGTGTCGAGCGAACAGAAAATCGGAATTTCGGGCAGCGCGACGCGAAGCTCCTCCAGAAGAAAGCCCTCCGCATCGCCCAAACCGTGAATATACATTGAGCCGTGCAATGCAAGTGCCGCCGCATCAAGCGGCTGCCTTTTGTTTTCCGCAACAGCGGTTTCGATAATCTCTTTTTTTATTTTGTTATAAAAATCAATATCAACCTCACCGTTCGGCACCGCGCTTGTAAAAACGGAAGGCACAACCTCGTATCCTGCCGCAAGCAGGGTCTTGATTATTCCCGTTGCGGCATCGTTTTCCTTGAATCTGTTGAAAATTTCCGCCCCGCGAATGACCGTAAATTCGCTTTCGCCCGCAATAATCGGGTTGAACGAATTTGATTCATGGTGCATCGATGCAGTGAAAACCCGTTTCATACTTTTCTCCTTTACTCAATGTAATTAAATCCGTCGCATTGGACAACCATTGTTTTTCCGCACGTCAGTTTGCGGCTCAGTTCAAAATACCGTGATGTTGTTTCAACGATTGTTTTTTTCGCAGCATCCGCATCGTATGCGAACCCCGTCGGAAGGCAGGCCGCCGCTTCCTCCGCCGTTTTTGCAAAGCATCCGAAACGGCGATAGTATTCATGCTGCGCATAATAAATTTTGTACATTTCGAGCTTTATCTTCTCTTCCTCCGGCATCGGGCAGCTTTCACCGTTTTCGGTAAAAAAGACATATGCCCATGTTTCCGGGTAATGTATATCGATAAGTCCCGTTGCTGCCCAAACCCAGTTATCTTCGGGCAGGGGTTTTCCGTCCGTGCCTGTGCGTTTTGCATATTTTCCGTCGGCAACGTCAACCGTCCATTGCACGCGCGAGAAATTCATCCGCCAAACTTCACCCGTCGTTGGTGCATTGCGCACAGGATAGCAGCGTTCAAGTTCGGGAGGATTTTTTTCTTTCGAGTAGGTCTCCGTCAATCCGGCGAACGGAATTTTAATTTCAACCGACCAAAATTTGTTGTCTGCCGCGGGATTGTTTACCTCTCCGGAAATCATGCAGGCGGTTTCAACCCCGGGCATGTTCCACGCAGTGACGGATCTTCCTCCGTTTCTGTACGGCATTGTAAGGAGCAAATCCCATTGCGTGTTGAACGCATTCATTTCAAGTTCCATGTAATTATGCGTCGATCCGCTCGGGTCAATAAAAACCTCGAAATCATTATCGTAATACATGACACTGTCGCGCTGTTTTATCGTTGCCCAGATTTCATTGCCTTCCAGCAGGGCAGCAATATAGAGGTTCCGCTCATCCCAGCAGATTTTTGCTCGGGTGCGGAAACGCGGCGTCGGAAAGTCACCGCCGCTGATATCAACAAAATCCTCGGTAAACGGCACATTATTCCAGAACGGTTTATTAATATTTCCGTCAAGCACCAATTCGCCCGCCGCTTTCGGGCAAAAGTATATCGGCGGGTGCGGCGCGAGGCGCGGCATAGGTACGGGAGCTTCAAACATGGACTCATCCTCCGTGCTGTTTTAAATCGGCTTAAAAAAAGAACCCGAATTCCTTTTGCAAAAGCCGAAATGTTTTTAATAGTCCTTACAGAATTCTATCATCTGTCCGCATATGTGTCAACCGCGCCGAAGCTGCCCGCTTCGCAATGTTCGCAGCGTGCGTCATGCTCCGAAAGCAAAAAAGAGCCGAGGGGAAAGAAGTTCTGAGTCCGTTCCCCCGGCTCGGCGATATTTAACGGCTTCGGTCTTTTCAAAACTCAAACTGCGCAGAATTAATTTTGTCAAGTGACCGAGGCCTCCCGTTTTCCAGTTTTAAATCAAAAAAGTTTTGCAATTCGCGGAACTATTTTTTTGATTTCGGTGTTGGTTGTGTTTATGCACAGGTCGTAATTGAGCTTGTCTCCCCATTTTCTTCCCGTGTAGAACTCATAATATTTTGCGCGGTTGCGGTCGATTCGTTTGATTTGTTTGCGCATTTCATGGTCGCTTAAATGTTCGTTTTCGGGTGCTTTCAGTCGGCAGCGCGCAATTTTGCTTGCCATATCCGCATAAACAAAGATTTTGAGCGGGTTTTTATCTTTTAAAATATAGTCCGCGCAGCGGCCGACAAGCACACAGTCGGATTTTTCGCTCATTTCCGTCAAAATCTGTGCCTGCTGACGATAAATCTCCTGGTTCTGCTCCATAAGCGGATGCGGAACGGGACAAATGCTGTGTCCGATTGTTATCGGCATCAAATTCAACGGACGATGTTCAACAATTTGCTGCACATACTGCTCCGAAAGCTCCGTGCGCTTTGCGATTTCGGCAATTATTTCGCGATCATAGTATGCAATTCCAAGCTCTTCTGCAAGCCTTCGCCCAAGCTCACGTCCGCCGCTGCCGAATTCCCTGCCTATAGTGATGATTTTATTCATTCGATCGCCTCCTTTTCTTTATAAACGGCCGGAGGGCTGCAATGCCGCCTGCCCTGTCACGGAAGAACCGCGTTTGGCAGACCCGCAGTATCTCTCTCGTCACCCGCTGTTACATATATGATATTTTAGCACATTTTCATGACATATGCAAGTGTTTTTTTTCGTTTAAATTGAACTGACAAAAAAGGCGCAGAATTCCCTGTTAAGGGCAATTGCACATTAATATCCTCGCCTTTTCCGCAAAAAACGATCCCTCGGCACACCCGCACCGAAAGATCGTTCACTGTTTACTGATTCAATTTAATAAGCCGTCGCTTTGAAAACTCAGTCGTTTGCCTTCCTTGCGTTTTCATCGAGCACAGGCGAAGGAGCTGCTTCATCGCCCGAAACAGCAGTATCCGTAAGATTGGTTGAAGGGCGCAGTGTTGCTGCAATCCTTGCAACGGTGCCGTTTTCAACGGTGAGCCGAATTGCGGCAACATTGCCGAATACGTACAATCCATCCGAATCTTTTGTGCAGCCCGCTTCGGTGAGGATGTTTTCCGCCTCGTCAAGTGTCATTCCGACTTTAACGCCGAGAGCATCGTATTCGGTTGAAGTAAAGCTGACCTCCGCCGTCATTGCCGCATCCTTAACATCAGGGAAGCCGCGCATGATCGCAATGCAGCCATCCTCGCTTTCATAGCGTCTTGACGTTGTGTTCTTGCCGGAATATTTAAAATTCGGATTAATCATAACAGAGTAGAACAATCCGAGATCCGCAGGAAGATGACTCTTTTTGTTCAACGCGTCAATGTCTTTATCGCGGTAAGGAATCCAAACGCGTATGCTTGAAATATCGTTCTCTGTTTCGACGGCAAACGAAACAATGACTATGCCCTTGCGGAATGAAAACTCTCGGCTGTGCGGCAAACCGTCGTCAACGGGAGTTTCCTCATAAATCTGTTCATAGCCGGCATCCAGCAGCTTTTCTTTGGCTTTGTCGATGCTGTTGCCGACGCTTATTCCGAGAACCGCACGGTCGGTGGTGTAGAGCGGCGTCGTTGAACCGTCCGCATTGCGAATGATGGTCTTGTTTGCGGCGCGAATCGTGAACCCGGTTGCGATAAGCTCCGTGTTTTTATCCGGTTCTCCGTACTTCAGTTCAAGAGTGCTCAGAGTGTACGTAATATCAAGATTATCCTTTGAACGGAAAATCTCCGCATGGTCGGGAATGCCGCCGTAGGATTCGAACTCCGAACCGAATGCCGCTTCCCTGGTGCCGAGCGGGTAGGGCATCCGCAGCGTTTCGTTAATCTGGCGAACCTCTTCATAGTCGTAGAGTCCGTTATTCTTTTCTGTCATTTTAACTTCATGCTTTTTGCAGCCCGTAATGCAAAAACATGCCGAAACAAGAAGCAGAGCAGCAAGGGCGAGTGAGATCACTCTGACGTTTTTTTTCATTTGGAGAAATCAACCTTTCCACCGTTAAATTGTGCGCCGCCGACAGAATTGACCCGTGAACGGGATTCGGACGTTTAAGCGCAGATTTCATGCACAGTATACTTTATTTTTAATAAAAAATCAACAACCAAAATCACCTCCGACGGGGCGCGCTGTTGGAAAGCGGACGGAGGTGATCACAGCATTATTTGCGGTGCGGATATTCACTTTTTACGGCGTATTCGGCACGTCTCCCGTCGGTGCGGCCGTTTCCGTTATCGGGGCGGGAGTTGATTCCGGCTTCGGCTTTGTGTTTGATTTTTTCCATTTAACATAACCGAAAATTGCCAGTGCCGAAATAACCGCGGCGCAAACAAGCGCAATAATGTTGGCGGCGCTGACCTTAATCATCGGCGGCTTTTCGGTAAGCAGATGCAGCTTGTAAAGTGCCATTGAAATTGCACCAAGCCAAATCACAAGCACAACGGATTCCAGCGGGAACATTGCGGCGTTCTTAATGACGCGTGCAATCGTGATGAATTTGTACGGGTCCGCACCCGTGACCGCATTATACAGTGTCATAACAAGCGGATTTACGATGAAGTTGCAAACAACAACGACCGCAAATCGCGAGGCTATTACGCGCCAGCTTGACAGCTTTGCGCGATAAAGGAAAAGGCCGAAAATGAAGCTGCTGAGCATTTCGACAAAGATAAACGGAAAAAAATAAGCTCCCGTCGGGAAAAGAACCGCTCCGATCGTGTCGCTTACCGCGCCTACCAAAAGGCCCACAAGCGGGCCGTAGATCATTGAACCCGCCGAGTTGACGATGAAATCAAAGCCGAAATTCAGCGCCCCGGGTATGATAACAATTTTCACGGCCTTTACCGCAATGCGCATTGCAATGATGACGGCAGCAAAAACAAGCATTCGCCAATTTTTGAATTCGCCGGCCGCGCAGCGCCAGAATTCCGGGCAGAACGGGTGACTGAAGATTGCTTTTGTGTTGTAAGGTCTGTTGTTTTTGTTGAACTGCTGTTCAACCGGTTTTAATTTTTGCATAAAAAAATCGAATCCTCCGTGTTTTGAACCGAGCATTCGTTGTTACCGGCGCGGCAGCCTGCCGCTCGCCCCGGAGCAGCCGTGAAAACAAAATTTTTGAATCCGTTTTCGAAAGCCGAAAGCCTATGTAACAGCGGGATGCGGCGACAGCACAGCAACAAACATTCTGCGCACGGCACAGCATTCTTTGTATTTACCGAACGCACATGAGTTTTCGTCCGGGAATCAACTCCCTGTATCCCCGGCACTTGCCAACTCACTGCCACCTACTCTGTTTCGGTCATTGTAGCAAACAAATGGGCTGATTACAACCGCCGAAGTCACATTTTTGCCTTTTCTGCAAAATATATCTTTTCTTGTCTTTTTCAATCGTGACCGCACTCTGCCCAAACTATTCAGCCTATACGGCAATTCACCGCCTGCACGGTTTCATTTTTTCACAAAATTACACTTTATCCCGTTTTTGTGAAAAAATATCAACGTTTCGCCCCCAAATTTTCAATTTTTTTGTTTCCCTTTTCGCGAATTTGATGTTATAATGTATACGGAGAGAATTTCACCGCACCGCTTGTGCGGCAAAGCTTTCCGCATTGATTTATTACTTAAACGAAAGGACTTTCGCATACGGGCATCACCCCGCGGAGTACCGGTGTCATCATAATGAATGTTTGCATATTCGGCGCGTCAAGCAGCAATATTCCCGAGTGTTATATCGAATTTGCCGAAAAGCTCGGGCATCGTCTTGCATCTGACGGTCACGGTATAGTTTTCGGCGCAGGGCGAACCGGGCTGATGGGTGCGGCTGCACGCGGCGCATATTCCGCAGGCGGAAAGATTATCGGCGTAATTCCCGAAAAGCTCAATATTCCGGGGATTTATTTTGAACACTGCACTGAACGCATTCAAACCGCAACAATGCACGAACGCAAACAGCTTATGGAAAGCCGAAGTGATGCTTTTGTTGCTCTCAGCGGCGGTTTCGGAACGCTTGAAGAACTTTTGGAGGTTTTGACGCTGAAACAGCTCGGCTATCACAACCTGCCCGTAATTATTGTCAACATCAACGGGTTTTACGATCCGTTGATTGCTCAATTCGAGCGTTGTGTTGCGGAAGGTTTTACCGATAAGCATTTCATGAATCTTTTTTGTTCCGTCACCTCAATCGAGGCGGTTGCAGAGGCTCTTGCCCTTCCGCCCCGCGAAATGCCGGACAAGATTCAAAGTGTGCTTTCCGATTCCGAAAAAGATGCCGCGCGGCGGCAGCCGAGTCCCGATGCTTGATAATTCGATTAAGTGTTTGCGGATTCATTAATTTAATGTTTTGTACAGGGATTATTTATGACTGATATTCAAACCGAGGTTCCCTCCTCCGGCGGCGTGATGGTTTGTGTGACCGGCCAGCGTTCATGCGAACGACTCATTAACCACGGTGCAAAACGCAAAAAGGATGATCAAAAGCTTTTCATCGTCCACTGCGTACAGACGGGACACAATTTCATGAACACGACCTTTGAGGCTGATGCAATCGAATACCTGTTCACCTGCGCCTTGCTCGTGAACGCGGAACTTACGATTCTTCGTGCCGACAGCGTTATGGATGCATTGGTCGATTTTGCCGTTGAACACAACGTTTCTGTTATCGTTCTCGGGGCATCTCCGCAGGACGGCGCAGACAGTTTTGCGGACAAGCTTGCGCTCCGCCTTCCGGATGTTGAGCTGGATGTTGTGCGTGCTGCCCGCGATCGATAATCGATATACGGAATTAAAAATTATTATATCTTAATAATATAGGTGGTGACTGCAATGAAATACACTTTCTCCTTCTTTATTCTGTCTCCGAAAAAGAGACCCTCCTGCTGCATAAAAGCTTGTGAAGCAAAAACATGCGGCGAAACAAAAAAATGAAATTTATGCGACCGCCGATCCGCATTCCGGGCGATCACTGAATTTACTAACCGAAAGGACAAAAACAACATGGAACTCGATATTATTGCCGCAAAAGATTTTATCGCGGGCAAATT
This sequence comes from Clostridium sp. CAG:138, assembly GCA_000435055.1. Classification (GTDB taxonomy): domain Bacteria; phylum Bacillota; class Clostridia; order Christensenellales; family CAG-138; genus PeH17. The sequence goes on from FR879680.1 coordinate 59,943, forward strand.
CCGCAACGCGGGAGATTTCGATTTTATTCCCGATGAACAGCTGGAGGAAATCATCTCTGCGCTTGTTGCCATTGACGACGAATATCTCAGAAAGATTGCTGAAGACGATTCGCCCTATGATGAGGAATATGTTTACGAACATATGCTCAAATCCGTTTCGTCGAAATTCAGCAGGTATCAGACTTATCTGATGCGCCTTGTGGACGATTATATGGATTTCATGGAGCAATACCTTGTGTCCATTGACGCCGTTGAATGGGAATAATCCGCCGATTGCAATGAGGTTATTTCGCATAAACCGAAGCAGTTCGGCCGCTGCGGCATTTTCGGTGCGTTAAGCGCTGCATTCGGCTGCGGCTGCCGCTCAAGTTTGATAAGAGTTTTTGATATGAATATTCGTTATAAATCGCTGACTATCCGCGATGCGACCGCTGCGGACAGTGTTCAGCTCGCCGCCTGGTGGAACAGCGGGCGTATTATGGCGCACGCAGGTTTCCCGAACGGGCTCAAAACAACCGCCGAAAAAATAGCTTCCGACATTTCAAACAGCACCGGGTGCCACAGGCTGATTTTGGAACAATACGGAAAGCCGATAGGCGAAGCAAGTTATCGTACCGTCCCCGCCGAGGCCGACGAATCCGAACAACAGCCCGGCTCCTCTGCCGCCGCTGCCGAAATCGGAATCAAAATTTGCGACTTTACAAAACAGGAACAGGGTCTGGGAAAAATCTTTCTGACAATGCTGATAAGCGAACTCTTTCGCCTTGGCTATGCAAAAATCGTTTTGGACACGAACCTGCGCAACAAACGTGCTCAGCATGTTTATGAGCGCCTCGGTTTCCGCAGGCTTCGCGTTAACGTCAATTCATGGGTAAATCAGCTCGGTGATTTGCAATCCTCCGTGGATTATGAATTGAACAGAAACGAACTGAACTGTTTCTATTGATCAAGCTGCATAAGCTGCAATTGAATTGATGATTTGAATGCTGAGCCGGCTTTTTTTGCCGCATGTTCGAACGAATTGAGCTATGCGGCTTTTTTCATGCATATAGTTTACCATGATGGGATTCTTTTTTGCAGTAAGCTGTATTATCGGCATAGTTCTTTGCTGTTTCGGCGGCAGCGGCAGCACAGCATTGGACTGTCTGCTTGCGGGCGCGGATTCCGCGGTTGAGCTTTCAATATCGCTTGCGGGCGCGTATCTGTTGTGGATGGGGCTTATCAATGTTGCTTCCGAAGCAGGACTTATCGAAAAGCTTGCGGCGCGAATGCACAAGCCGCTCCGCCTTTTAATGCCCGATGCAGGTGACGCCTCCGCCTCCGTGACGCTGAACCTTGCGGCGAATTTTTTCGGACTCGGCAACGCCGCAACACCTTTCGGACTTGATGCAATGAAGCGCCTTAACGCCGTAAATCCCGATAAGCAGAGTGCAAGCAATGCGATCTGCATGTTTCTTGCACTCAATGCCTCTGCAATTGAGCTTATGCCGACCGGTGTCATTGCTGTTCGTATTGCATGCGGATCCGCAAATGCCTATGACATTGTTCTTCCAACGTTTATTTCCTCGGTTTTTTCTGCTGCCGCTGCAATTCTTGCCTGCAAATTTTTCGAATCGGGAGCGGGTGTGAAATGAAATATGTGATTCCGATACTCGTTGCTGCGCTGCTTGCATATGCCCTGATTCGCCGTGTGAACCCATATGAGGCCTTTATCCGCGGTGCGGCCGATGCCGTGCCGACGCTTCTTCGCGTTTTGCCCGCCCTTGCCGCAATGCTCGGCGCAATAACGCTTCTTCGCGGATGCGGTGCGCTTGACGCTCTCGGCAATTGGCTTTCGCCCGTTTTCGAAAAAATCGGCATTGCCTCCGAACTCACGCCGCTGATTTTGCTTCGTCCTTTTTCCGGAAGCGCTTCCCTTGCGCTTCTCGGTGACACGCTTACACGGTACGGTGCGGACAGTTTTGTCGGTCGTGCTGCTTCGGTCTGCGTCGGTTCAACGGAAACCATATTCTACACACTGGCTCTGTATTGCGGTTCCGTCGGCATCTCCAAAACCCGTCATGCCCTTCCTGCCGCGCTTGCGGGCTGCACGGCTGGTGTTGTTTCCGGAATACTTCTTGTTCGAATAATGTAACGGGTTAATGCAGCCGAAGTCATTCAGAGCACTTGAAATTCTGCACAAGTATGTTATAATGTATCCGATTCCGAAAAGGATGGTGATTCTGATGAAAATTGATGTTATAACTTATCGAGACAAACTGTACGACAATATGCTGAACGGACACACGGTTATTGTTATCGATGTTCTCCGCTGCACAAGTGCGATTATCGCCGCGCTTGACAACGGCGCCGCCAAAATCATTCCCGCGGTCGAACCCGGCGATGCCACGGCATACGCAAGCCGCATCGGTATCAAGGACTGTATCCTCGGCGGTGAACGCGGGTGTATGATTCTGCCCGGATTCAACGTCGGCAACTCTCCGTTCGAATACAACCGCGAGACTGTCGGCGGCAAAACCGTCATTATCAGCACTTCAAACGGCACGGCCGCTATCTGCGGAGTTCGCAACGCGCGGCATATTTTTCTCGGTGCACTCAGCAACTGTTCTGCGGCTGCAAGAAAGGCTGCCGGTTTCATGGACGACATTCTGATTGTCTGTTCCGGAACAAACCGCATGATTTCCGCCGATGATCTTTGTGCTGCCGGTGCAATTATCAATCGTTTGCGTTCGCTTTGCAGCGAACTCGAGCTTACGGATATTGCACTTATCTGTGAGCATCTTTACAACAGCTTTAAAAGCGGAACTTTCGATTTGCGCAAAACGTTCCACTGCGCCCGTCTGATTTCTCTCGGATTTGAGCGCGATGTTGATTACTGTCTTTCGGAGGACTCAACGGACTGTGTCCCCGTCTATGCAAACGGAATAATAATTAAATAATTTCTGTTTTAATTTCACTCTCCGTAAACGTCGCTTTATGCGGCGTTTTTTTGCAGTCGAACAATGCCGCTGTACAAAGCGAAAACGTTCCCTGCGAAACATATGTTTCCCGTGAAACATACCTTTCCGGTACTCCTTTCGTCCAATGCCCTGTTTGAGGCATTTGTTTCCCGTGAAACATTCCGACCGCTGCATATAACGAATCGGCAAATCCGATAGTTCGGGAGAAAAAGCCGACAATTTCAATTAAAAAAACCGTATTCGGCATTGAATTACCGGCAAAAAATGTGTATAATATGCTTAAAACAACATGTGCGGAGGTTCATAATGGCAAAATTCATAGCCATCGCAAATCAAAAAGGCGGCGTCGGCAAAACAACAACCGCCGTTAATCTTGCTGCCTGCGTTGCACAGCAGGGAAAGCGCGTACTTCTTGTTGACATCGACCCACAGGGCAATGCAACAAGCGGCGTTGGTATTGACAAGGACGCATGTGAGTACAGCGTCTACGATATGCTTATCAACGGTGTTAATGCCGAAAAAATAATTGTAAACACAAAAATTCCGACTCTCAAAGTTATCCCGTCCCGAATCGAGCTTGCAGGCGCGGAAGTTGAGCTTGTGAGTCTTATGGCGCGTGAACAAAAACTTAAAAATTCGCTGCGCGGAATCCAGCATGAGTTTGATTATATCTTTGCGGACTGCCCTCCCTCGCTGGGTCTGTTAACGCTTAACGCTCTTACGGCAGCAGACACGCTGCTTGTTCCCATTCAGTGTGAATACTACGCTTTGGAGGGACTTTCTCAGCTTATGAACACTGTTCGTTTGGTTCGCATGAACCTGAACCCAGTGCTTGATGTTGAGGGCGTTGTTATGACCATGTACGATAAGCGAACAAATCTGTCCGGACAGGTCGTAGGCGAAGTTAAAAAATTCTTCAGAAATAAGGTGTATGAAACGATTATTCCCCGTTCCGTTCGCCTCGGCGAAGCCCCGAGTTTCGGCCTTCCGATAACGCTCTATGATGCAAAATGCAATGCAGCAAAAGCCTATATCAGCCTTGCGGAAGAGCTTATCGAGTGTGACAATGGATAATCGGCAATTAAACAGATAATGCAAAATAATGAGAAACGGAGAAAATTAACGTTATGAAAGGACTCGGAAAAGGGCTTGATGCACTTCTCGGCGGATATGAAGCTCCCAATGAAACCGCCGTCAGCACTCTGTCCGTGTATCTGATAGATAATAATTCGGATCAGCCTCGAAAAAAATTCGACGAAGCGAAGCTTGTCGAGCTTGCAAACAGCATAGCGCAGCATGGTATCGTTCAGCCCATAATCGTTCGCAAAGTCGGCGAGAGATATTCAATCATTGCAGGTGAACGCCGTTTCCGTGCCGCACGCCGCGCAGGACTGAATGAAGTTCCCGTGATCGTCCGCGAAATGGACGAACAGCAGGTTTTGGAAGTATCTCTGATTGAAAATCTTCAGCGTGAAAATCTGAACGCACTTGAAGAGGCCGCAGCCATCCGAACACTTATGGATGAACATGACCTGACGCAGGATGAAGTTGCAAAGCGTCTCGGAAAATCCCGCCCCGCCATTGCAAATGCGGTTCGCCTGCTCAGTCTTCCGGAGGAATTGCAGGCACTTGTGCTTGAAGACAAGCTCTCCGCCGGGCATTGCCGCGTGCTTGCCTCAGTGCCGGACGAGGAGCTGATGATTAAACTCGCCGGACTTGCTGCGGCAGAAGGTTGGTCCGTGCGCGAAACAGAACGCCGAGTTGCCGATGCACTGGATGCAAAAAAACTTGAAAAACGCCAGCCGAAACGCGAAAAGCTGTCAACCGACATGAAATCCGCACAGGACAGCCTGCGCGAGCATCTCGGAACGAAAGTACGCTTCCGCGGCGATGAGAACAAGGGTAAAATAGTCATTGAATACTACAGCAAAGACGAGCTTGCGGGCATTTATGACAGAATTATGGGCAACTGAGAGGAAATCGGAATGTATCTTGCAGATGGTTGGAAAGACTATGAAATAATTGATGCCGGGAATGACGAAAAACTCGAACGCTGGGGCAAAGTCATACTGCTGCGCCCCGATCCGCAGGCAATTTGGCCGATGAAATCCGCCGGCTATTGCGATGCACATTATATTCGGTCCTCAACAGGCGGCGGTGCGTGGAACTTCAATCGCACATTGCCGGAAAGTTGGGTCATCAATTACCGCAACCTCAGTTTTATCGTTCGCCCGACGGGTTTTAAGCATACCGGTCTTTTCCCCGAACAAGCGGTTAACTGGGATTTTATGCACAATTATGTGGATAAATATGTGAAAAAGACCGGCCGCCCATTCCGCGTGCTGAATCTTTTTGCATACACAGGCGGCGCAACATGTGCCTTGGCAGCCGCAGGAGCGGAAGTTGTTCACGTTGACGCTGCAAAAGGTATTGTAGCATGGGCAAAAAATAATCTTGCTCAATCAGGACTTGCCGACAAACCTGTTCGGTTTATCGTTGATGATGTAATGAAATTTGTTCTCCGTGAGCAGCGGCGGGGGCGTTTCTACGAAGGTATCCTCATGGATCCGCCCAGCTACGGCAGAGGACCCGACGGCGAAATGTGGCGCATTGAAGCCAACCTCTATCCGTTGGTTCGCGAATGCGTATCTCTACTCAGTCCCGATGCAGGTTTTTTCCTAATCAATTCATACACGACAGGTCTTGCTCCTGCGGTAATCAAAAACGTTCTGACGACTGCGCTTGACGGGCGCGGCGGAGTCTGCGACGCACAGGAGATCGGCTTGCCGATAACGCACGGCGGCCTCGTCCTCCCCTGCGGCTGCACGGGCAGATGGTACCGCGAAGTATAGAGTTCACCGTTATTTTTTGCATACCGCAATGAAAAACAAAATTAAAATTATCTATGAGGACAACCATCTTCTTGTCTGCGAAAAACCTGTGAACATGCCCGTCCAGGCGGATTCATCAGGCGATGAGGATTTGCTTTCGACCGTTAAAGCGTACATCAAAGAAAAGTACAGCAAACCCGGCGAGGTCTATCTCGGGCTTGTTCATCGGCTTGACCGACCCGTAGGCGGCGTAATGGTTTTTGCGCGAACAAGCAAAGCAGCTGCGCGCCTTACCGAAAGCTTTAAAAATCGAAAAACAAAAAAACGTTATGCGGCTATAGTTTCAGGTTCTCCGTGCAGCAGTGCGGAACTGGAATGCGACTTGTTGCGCGATGAACAAAACAACATATCAAGAGTGGTTCGGCCGAACACACCCGGCGCAAAAGCCGCAAGTCTCGAATATGTTTCGACAGTTACAAAAAATGGTTTCACGTTGCTTGATGTCCTGCTTCATACCGGTCGGCACCACCAGATTCGGGCACAATTGGCGTGGAGCGGCTGTCCGATTTTCGGTGACCAACGCTACAATCGCGCCGCGCGTGTCGGTCAGCAGATTGCACTCTATGCTTACAGTCTGACAATTGAACACCCTACCCTGCGCGAAAGTATGACTTTCACCTGCATACCTCACGGAGCAAAATTTGATGAATTCTCCGATGAATGCGCCGCGCTTGTGGCCGGCGTGCGCTGTGCCTATATCGATAATAACCTGATTTGTGTTAATAAAAGTTCAGGTATCTCATGCACTGTTGAGGATGGCGGCAATGATACCCTTGAAGCTCGGCTGAATTCCGCATTCGGCAAAGTCTACCCTTTGCACCGCCTTGATGCGCCGACGAGCGGATTGGTGCTTTTTGCAAGAAACGCGAAAACAGCTGCTGTCCTCGGAGAAGCAATACGTCAGCATAAAATCAAAAAGTTTTATCAGGCCGAAGTTTTCGGCGCTCCTCCTGCCGCATCGGGGAGCCTGCGGCTTTTCGGCAGAAAGGATTCGGAACGCGCATTTGTTCAGGTATTTACCAAACCTGTTTCAAATTCATTCGAAATGAATACCGATTACAGGCTGCTTTCATCGAACGGCGGAACGAGTACACTTGAACTGCTGCTGATTACGGGTAAAACGCACCAGATTCGCGCCAGTCTTGCGCATATCGGCTGCCCGATCATCGGAGACGACAAATACGGCGATCGTGTCGGGAACCGCAGCTTCCCCGCCG
>FR879680.1:67023-119830 GCA_000435055.1 Clostridium sp. CAG:138
CGGGAACCGCAGCTTCCCCGCCGGTCTGCGGCTGACAGCAACGCGCATCGTTTTTCCGAATAAGCTTGACGGGCTTGAATACTTATGCGGCAAATCAATTGAAATTGAACCGCCGTACAACACACAATTTATAAAAAATCAGCTTTAGGACTGTTGAAATGTCTAAATCCGCTGTTTCACAAAAGCATTGTTTCACGTGAAACATTATCGGAACAGCAATTTCGACAGCGAAAAGAGGAATATTATGAATTTTTACTCCGGTGATTATGATATAATTGTTGCGGGAGCAGGCCACGCAGGCGTCGAGGCCGCGCTTGCATCCGCACGAATGGGCAAAAAAACACTGTGTCTCTGCCTGAACCTTGATTCCGTGGCACTTTGTGCCTGCAACCCCGCCATCGGCGGAACGAGTAAGGGACACCTTGTGCGCGAAATTGATGCACTCGGCGGCGAAATGGGACTTGCGGCGGATGAAACTTTTATTCAAATGCGTATGCTGAACCTTGGAAAAGGGGCTGCTGTTCATTCGCTTCGCGCGCAGATTGACAAAAACCGTTATCATATGCGAATGAAACAGGTACTCGAAAGCGAACCCAATCTGACGCTCAGACAGGATGAATGCGCCGAAATAATTGAAAAGAACGGAAAAATTGCCGGAGTTGTCTGCTCGGGCGGAACAGAATACTCCTGCCGTGCAGTCATAATTTGTACCGGTGTGTATCTGCGCAGCCTAATTCATATCGGAGAGCAAAGCGTCGAACAGGGGCCTTCCGGGCTCGCGCGTTCAAACAGCCTTTCAAGCTCACTCCAAGAACTGGGCTTTAACCTTCGCCGATTCAAAACAGGTACTCCCCCGCGCGTCAGCAGAAACAGCCTTGATTTCACGAAAATGGAAGAGCAGTTCGGCGATGTTCCGATTCCGCATTTTTCCTTTCTGACGGAAGAACAAAAAAAGGAACAACAGTGCTGTTATCTGACCTATACGAATGCCGAAACACACCGGATTATCCTTGATAACCTTGAACGTTCGCCGATGTTCAGCGGAAAAATACACGCCTCTCCAACGCGTTATTGTCCGTCAATCGAGGATAAGCTCGTTCGTTTTCCAAACAAGGACAGGCATCAGCTTTTTATTGAACCCGAAGGAAATCAAACGAACGAAATGTACGTTCAGGGTTTTTCGACAAGCCTTCCCCGCGATGTTCAGCAGCTGTCGCTGCGCACCCTTCCCGGGTTTGAAAACTGTGAAATCATGCGTTACGGCTATGCGATTGAATATGACTGTATCGACCCGACCGCACTTACTCTGACACTCGGTGCAAAGGATGTTCCGGGACTGTTTTTTGCGGGTCAATTGAACGGTTCAAGCGGTTATGAAGAAGCAGCGGCACAGGGTCTGCTTGCCGGAATTAATGCTGCGCTGTATGTTTCGGAGGAACCGCCGCTTATTCTTCGCCGTTCCGATGCCTATATCGGAGTGCTTGCGGATGACTTATCAACAAAAGGAACAAACGAACCATACCGAATGATGACAAGCCGCGCTGAGTACCGCCTGCTTCTGCGGCAGGATAACGCCGATCTGCGGCTAACCGAGCTCGGACGGCGAACAGGGCTCATCAGTGACGAACGATATGCGCGTTTGATGCGAAAAAAAGAGGAAATTGCAGCTGCAAAACGTGCACTTGAAGCTACCGTTCCTCCGACCGAAACGCTGAACCTCCTGCTTGCCTCGCGCAATGAAAGTCCCGTTATCACCGGAGTGCGGCTCGGTACGCTCTTAAAACGCAAAAACATCTGCTACACCGATCTGCTTGAACTCTGTCCCGATTTGCCGCCGCTTTCCGATGAGGCACGCGAACAGATTGAAATTGATGCGCATTACGGCGGATACATCGAAAAGCAAAATGAGCATATTCGGCGTTTTGAAAATCAGGAAAACATGCTGCTTCCACCTGATTTCGACTATGAGTCAATAAACGGTCTTCGCCTTGAAGCGCGCCAGAAACTGACGGCAATGCGCCCGGCAAACCTTGGTCAGGCAAGCCGAATTTCCGGAGTCTCGCCCGCAGATATTGCGGTTCTGATGATAAAACTGAAACAGAACGGACAAAACACGGCATATTCCGAAAATGAAACAGTTACGGAGGACAAAAAAATATGAAACAACAAGTTGAAACCGACAGCCCGCTTATGAGAAAACTGATTCGGGAGTATATCCCGCAGGCAAACGAGCACTGTCAGAATCAGTTTGTTCGCTATTACGAACTCCTTATCGATTACAACAACCGAATGAATCTGACCGCCATTACCGATCCGTTCGGAATTGTTCAGCGTCATTTTGCCGACAGTCTTCTCGGCGAAAAGCTGATTCCGGACGGCTCAAAATGCATTGACGTCGGCACAGGGGCGGGTTTTCCCGGCATCCCGCTGCTTATAATGCGCCCCGATATAGAGCTTACCCTGCTTGATTCGCTTAATAAACGCGTTGCTTTTTTAAATGACGTCGCCGCGGAACTGTCCCTCCCCTGCTCTGCCGTTCATGCGCGCGCAGAGGATGCCGCTCAAAGTGTTGAACTGCGCGAAAAATTCGATATTGCGCTGACCCGTGCTGTTGCAAACATCGGCACAATCGCCGAATGGACGCTCCCATTTCTGAAAAACGGAGGATATTCGCTGATGTACAAAGGCCCCGGGGCCGCCGAAGAGCTCAAAGCGGCCGAGTCCGCACTGAAATGCCTTAACGGAACAGCCGAAATTCGAGAAATTGACACTGAATGGGGAGCGCGCTCACTCGTTCTGATAGAAAAGCACGGAATAATGCCAAAAAAATACCCGCGACGCCCGGGTGTTGCCGCAAAAAATCCGCTCTGAGGTTATTCGCAAACCACTTATTGATTTTAACGGTCAGCTCGTTTTTGGGCGAAATTATCCACAGTTTCGCAATAAAATGTGGATAATTTTCAAAGTTTTGCACACAGGAGGGAAATATGCCTGCAAAAGTCAATTTCATCATCGGACGCGCCGGAACGGGAAAAACACACAGTATATATTCACATATTGCCCGCAACGAAAAAGCAGCAAAACGTTCTGTTCTCATAGTTCCCGACAGGGCAACGTTCGAAACCGAACGTTCGCTTTCCGAATACATCGGAGGCGGCATTCTTTATACATCCGTTCTGTCGTTCACAACGCTTGCACGCCGTGTACTGACCGAAACGGGAAACCGAAAAACCTTTCTGTCCTCGCAGGGACGGCAAATGCTCGTTCGCCGCATTGTTGACGAGGCAAGCAGCGAACTCACCGCATTTTCACGCGTTTCAAAACACAGGGGCTTTTCAAAGGAATGTGATGAAATAATACTTAAATGCAAGCGATTTTCGATTACGCCGGATGATTTATTATCCGCAGACAATCTTCCTGCGCGTTTGCGTGAAAAACTATCGGATTTCGCCTTGATTTACAGAAAAACAAATGAATATACCGAAGGCAGATATATTGACGGCGAAGATTTGGTGAATTCTCTGATAGAACGACTTCCCCGCTCCTCCGCAGTCGGTACGGACGTTTTTATTGATGCGCCGGATATGCTGAATTCGCAGATAATCGGCATAATTAAAGTGTTGTTTTCCGTTGCGGCATCAGTCACAATAACATTTCGAATTGACATAACAGGAAGTGCGCCCGACAGAAGAATATTCGAGTCGGATTTTGACGCATACCGCAAGTTAACGGCAATTGCGGGCGAAATGAAATGCGAAACAAATGTTATTCGAATGCAGGACAAAATGCTGCACCAAACCTGGGCGCTTCTTCATCTTGAAAAAAATTTATTCGCTTTTCCCTACCGAATTTTCACTGAATCTTATCCCGACGAAACAGCGAATTCCATCGAAATTCACTCCGCATCGGACCGACGACAGGAAGTTCGCGCCGCCGCAGAAGCGATTCGGAACGCCGTCAAAGCCGGTATGCGTTTTCGCGATATTGCGGTTGTGCTTGGCGATCCCGACGGATATTCAACAACAATACGGCGTATTTTTGATGCATATTCAATCCCCTATTTTATGGATTCAAAGCGCCCGATTTCATCCCATCCGATTTCCGAATTGCTGCTTGCCGCGCTCCGCTGCGCGGAAAAGAATTTTCGCAGCGAAGATTTTATTCGCGTTTTTAAAACAGGGCTCACCACCCTGTCAAATGACGAATGCGACAGACTCGAAAATCATATCCTGAAATTCGGATTGAACGGAAGCAGGCTTTATGATGATGCGCCGCTGAGTGAGTTTTTAAATGTGGAAATCGATGAAAGCATCGAAGAGTCAAGAAGAACAGTTGCAAAACCCCTGGTTGAACTTAAAGCGGAGCTTTCGGCGGGCAAAGATGCACGCACAAGAATCAAAGCGCTTTTTAACTATCTTACAAAATTAGGTATTGCAGAAAAACTTCAGCAATACTGTGAAGAGCTTGCCGAAGCGGGGCAGTTGGATTCCGCCGTCGAAAATCGGCAAATTTATGATACAATTATTGAAATGTTCAATCAATTGTTTGCAATTCTTGATGATGAGGTGATAAGTTTAAGCAAATTTTCGTCAATCATTGAAGAAGGATTGATGAGCTATTCAATCGGCATTATCCCCACCACGCTTGATCAGGTAATCATCGGTGATATGGATAAAATTCATGTTTCAAAGTGCAGATTCTTGTTGATACTCGGCATGAATGAGGGGCTTGTTCCGAAAGCAAAAGCCGATAATGCAATACTGAACGACAGTGACCTTCTGCGCATGAAAAATGCCGGCATTACCGTTTGGGACAGCACAAAAAGCATGAACGGCTCTGAAAATTTACGTGTATATTCAGTAATATCAAAAGCAACGGACATGCTTCGTTTTTCGTACAGCAATGAAATCGGTTCAACCGCCGCCGCACCCTCCGGGATGATCAGCCGCCTGCGCAGGATCTTTCCCAATGCAAAGCAAACATCAACCGCTTCATTAAACCATGCCGGTGAAACGGACGCGGCGGCATTTGCCGAACTTGCATCGGGCATAAGAAACATGATTGACAGCGGCGAAATCAATGAAAGCCTGAACAGTCTGTACTCACATTTTTCGGGCAGTGAAAGCTATTTTTCGCGTCTCGATATGCTCGATAAAATGTTTTTCAATGATAACTCCCCCGCTGCGCTCGGAAGTGAAACGGCCATGCGGCTCTACGGAAGGCAGCTGATGGGCACCGCAACACGGCTTGAAACATTCAATCAATGTCCGTTCCGTTATCTGATACAGTTCGGAATGCGTCTAAAGGAGCGGCCGCAGCGAACGGAAAAAGCGAATGACCGCGGCAGCTTCATTCACGAAGCGTTTGATAAATTGATAAAGGAATATTTGAACAGCAACTGCGATTTTACAACGATTTCCGCAGCGGATATCCACGAAAAGCTTGAACGGATTCTTCCGCCCATGATGATCGAACACAATAACGGAATTTTGCTTGATTCTGCCAGAATGCGGGCGGAATTTCAGCGCATTGCCGAGCTTGTTGAAACTGCCGCCCTTGCTGTCGTGAAACAAATCAACGCAGGCAAATTTCGACCGTTTGCAAGTGAAGTCAATTTCGGCCACGACAACGATGCCTATCCGCCGCTACGCATTCAAGCGGAAAACGGCGTGACCTACAGCATCACGGGCATTGCCGACCGCGTTGACAAATACGTTTCACCGGCAAACGAAGAGTTTATTCGCATAATTGACTATAAAACATATGGTCAAACATTTGACTATACCGAACTTGCAAACGGGCTGCGCATTCAATTGCCGCTGTACGCTTCCGCAATGCAGAACGCAATGCGGAAAGAAACCAATAACCCGCTCTTCACAGCAGGAATGTATTATTTGCATATCGGCGATGCACAGGCAAGTGAGGGCATCAGCGAAGACAAAGTGGAAAATGAAATTCAACGCAGTTTCAGGATGAACGGTTTGACATTAAATGATGAAAACATACTCGAAGCAATGGATTCCGCTTTTCCGGGAAGCTCCGATGTGCTGTACGGTGTACGTTACTCAAAAAAGGAAGGCATGTTTAAGGGCAGCCTTGCAGATGAGGATGAAATGGAAGAAACCCTTGAATTTGCAAAAAAAATTGCAGGAAAAACGCTTCGTGCAATTATGCGCGGACGGATAGAGGTCAGTCCGACGGAGTATCACGGGAAAACAGCATGTAAATACTGTCCGTATATAAGTATCTGCTGTTTTGACACCACCGCCGGCTGCCGCTACAGGCGGCCGCGTGCGGGTGACGCCGATAAATTCTTCGGAAGAGAAAACAAAGGAAAGAATTAAAATGCCTAATTTCAATTACAAGATAATTGTAATTATTTACATGATCATAATGTCGGTAATCGGTTTTGTGTCCATGGGAATCGATAAAAAACGAGCAATCAATAAAAAATGGCGCATCCCTGAAAAAACGCTGTTTATCATTGCGTTCCTCGGCGGTGCAGCCGGTTCCGTACTCGGTATGCGTATATTCAAGCATAAAACGAAGCACATGAAATTTGTGATTTTTATGCCGCTTTTCCTCGCGCTTCAAATCGCGGCACTGCTTTTTATTTGCATTGTGTATTAATTTTCAATGCTGCATACGGGAACGCTTATTCATCCGATAATTCAAGAGCGAGCCTGTACGCCTCGTTTTTCGGAACGTTCAAAATGCTTGAGGCGATTTTTGCCGTGTTTTTTGCACCGATTCCGGCATTCAGAAGAATACCGACAGTTTCGCGCAGTTTTGTATTATAGGCTGCAATATTATTATCACATGGAGAAATTACAATAACGCACTCCCCTTTGGGTTCGTTTTCCGCAAACCGTGCGGCAAGCTCTGCCGCCGTTCCGCGTATGACCTGTTCAAAAGTCTTTGTGATTTCCCGTACCAATGCGCATTCACGATTCGGAAAAAGTTCGGAAAAATCAGCAAAAGTTGCAGCAACACGATGTGGGCTTTCATAAAGAACAACCGTTGCTTCGCTGTTCTTTATCCTTTCAACGGCTTCGCTGCGTTCAGCACCGCTGCGGGGAATAAAGCCGCAGAAATATAACGACTCCGTCGGAAGCCCGCTCATTACCCACGCCGTCAAAACGGCATTTGCGCCCGGGAGCACCTCAAACTGGAGATTGTTTTCAACAAAAAACCTGACAAGACGGCTGCCCGGATCACTGACCCCCGGCATTCCCGCGTCACTGACAAAAGCTATCGCCTCGCCGCCGCGCACACGTTCGGCAATCTCATTCGCGCGCTGTTCCTCATTGTGTTCGTGGCAGCTTATAAGAGTTTTTTTAATTTCAAAATGATTCATAAGCTTGAGGGTGTTTCGCGTATCTTCACAATACACCGCAGCCGCGCCGCGCAAAATGCGCAGACAACGCAGCGTTATATCCTCAAGATTACCTATAGGGGTTGCGCAAAGATAAAGCTTTGCGGGTATCTTTTTATTTTCCATAGAACTCAGCCACCTCGGGTGAATACTCCCCGTTTTCATCATAAATTATTAAATTGTTTTCAATAATCAATCCGCTTTTTGCCCCGCTTTTTGCTTCAATCAACGCAAGATAAGGCGCGGCTTCCGGCTTGCCTGCAACAAGACGCAGCCGTTTAGGCTCAAGCCCGGCGGACGAAAGCGCAGTAAAAGCATCGCACAGCCGTCTTGCGGGAAAACACATGAAAAATTTACCGCCATATTTAAGAAGTTTCGCAGCAGCTTTTGTAATTTCTTTTATGGGAGCGGCAATGTCATGCGTTGCAGCACCTTTTTGGGAAATCGCGCCGCAATCATGCTGATGATAAGGCGGGTTGCAAATTGCACAATCAAACTTTATTTTCGATTTTGATGAATAATCTATATAATCAGCATTAACTGCAGTAATCTCAGCTTCGTTCAAACCGTTTAAACGAACGGAACGCAAAAAACGATCCGCTTGCCGTGCGTCAATTTCAATTCCAAGAATTCGGCAGCCTGTTCTGCCGTGAAGCAAAAAACTCAGCGCACCTGCGCCCGCGCCAAGGTCAACACAGTATTCCTTCGCATTAACATGCGCGAAATGCGCAAGCAGAACAGAATCCGTGCCGAATCGAAACGCGTCCGCAGACTGAATCAAGCTTAGTCCGTTAAGCTGCAAATCATCAATCCGCTCGCCCGGAGCGAGTTCGGCCGAATGCAACGTTTCTTTTGAAGAACAAACAGCGCCGCTCCCTTTTTCGTTCGAAAGATAATTCGAATTTTGCATACAAGCTATGCGGATTACACACCCGGAATCAGTTTAAGGAGGATGTTTGACTGATAGAAGAATGACGCAATCGCACTCGACGAAACAAGTTTTTCAATTGCATCAAACGGAAGCACCGTCAAAATAATCGGCATCAGCATAAATATTACGCAGATCCCGATGATTGACCTTGCAAGCCCGACCGCTCCGCCGATAATGAAATCAACTTTGCGAAGCTGCGGGAAAATAAATGCGTAATCCAGCCAGCAGATCACAAATGTGAATAAAACACGCACAGCCAAATAAACAACAATAAATGCAACAATATTTATTATCACGCGAACAATACTCTCGTTGAAATAATCGCCGAGCGTTGTTATTCCCTCCGCTTTGAAGGCCTCCGTCATTATGTTTTCATAAACACGCTCTTTAAGCGGATAAGCAAGGTTTGACCTGCTCATGACCTCGTCAATTTCGGAATTAGATAAACTCTTTATGTCAGATTTGACAAGTTCAACGTCGTAAATGGCTTCCGAACCTTCCGTGTAGCTCAACATTGAATTGTAGAGCTTTTCATTCTTAATTATCGAGTTCGAAACCGTCCCCATGAGCAAAAAAGCCAACAAACAGGCCACGATTGATACCCCCAAAGTTGATGCACTCCATACAAAGCCCTTGTACATGCCCGATACGAAGTACAATCCAATCATAAAGATAATCAAAAAATCAATTATATTCAATAATAATACCTCCGATATAACGCCTTAATCACATGGATGTAAGGCATTTTCACCTTATGTTATAAAGAGCAGTTTCACTGCCGCTCACCGTTAATATATTTTTATTATCAAGTTTTACAGCACTGTCAACAGGCGAATCAAAGAAATATGATTTTTGCAGTTTTCCGTTAATACCGTAAAAATCAATTTGGTTATTTTTGATAATCGAGATTCTGTCCCGCATCATACAGGCATAAACAACATTCTCGGGCTTTGTGATAGTGCAGCTCGCCTCCTCCGCAAGCCGTGATTCGCTGACCGAAAGGATTCTGTACTCACCGACCCCCTTTGTTTCCGAGCTGCTGTCGGATGAGTTTTCCAATGGGGTTTTGTCAAGAAGCAAATACATTCTTCCGCCGCTCAAATCGGCGGAAAGGCAATCGTATCCATAGCAGAGAACGCGATATGCCTCTGCATTCGCCCCCCTGTCAAAACGAATCAAATAATCGGTGCAGAATGCAAAAATACTCTTTTTTGTGATGAAAACATTTTTAACAATCTGTTGTTGAACCGAAATAATTCCGATAACGCTTTCACGGCTTAAATCATACAGCGAAATCGATGTTGAAAATGAATTTCCGACTGTTGAAAGCTCCGACATCCACAAAACAGGAGAATCCGAACTCTCAAAACCGAAATCGGTAATGCAAGTCGTGCTGAAATCCCGCTGCCAGCATTGCGTTCCGGATGAATTGAAAGCGCGCAAAGAGTGCGTTCCGTTTTCGTTTTTGAGGTAAACAGCAACGTATTTATCTCCGCAAACTATCTTTTTTAATTCACCGTTCAACATGTTGTCGAACCTTGTGCCGATAATTTGAATCGAAGAGGAGTTGTATATAACTTTAATTTTATCCGTTCCTACGAGTTTGACATTATCAGCTTCAACAGACATTGAATAGTTTTTATCTTCGTTTTTTACGCTGTAAAAATTCAACGTCTTTCCTTCAATATATACAAAACCGTCGCCTGTGTATGCATATTCGGTTTCCGGACGAATCGGGAGCGATTTTTTCCGTGCAACAGTATTTATCCGTTTAATTATCAGCACAGCGGCAAAAGCAATGCCGATGACAACAAGCGCGGAAATCAACAACGCAAAAACTCTGTGTGCGGCTTTTCTTTTTTTTGCTGCACCGTGTTGTGTTTTTTTTGTTTTGTCCACGGTTAAACCTCCATTCTTGGATTTTATGCAAAAGTCTTCCGAAAAATTCCTTTATCGGAAATAAGTTTCAACCGTCGTGTCCGTCGGGACCCGTCATTTTGTGTTGCATGCTTCACGGTCGAACCACTCTTAATGCATTTTTTATAATGCTGCAAGTCAACGGCGTTTTTTCAATAAGCTCACCGTCAAGCTCAACAATACATTCACTGTCCGTTTCGATCGTGAAGCTTTGCGTTCGAATATTAGTGACAGGAGCTTTGTTTTTGTGTTTACCTTTTATGAAAAGCGGTAAAAGCCGCAAAAAGGTAAAAAGGCTCACCCAACGCACGATGCAAAGATCAAACAGACCGTCGTCAACCTCCGCATCCGGATTCACAAGCATTCCTCCGCCGAAACGCTTTCCGTTTCCGGCAACCGAAATAATAATATCGCCTTCATATTGAATGCTGTCTGTTTTTATTTTGGCATATACCTTTTTTCGATGAAAAAGCGAGTCAACAATGCCCAAAAAATACGGAAGCATCCCCTTCCTGCCCTTTTTATGCCGCTCGGTATTTATCAAAACATCAACATCGAAACCGATTCCGCAGACATTTGTGAATTTTGTTCCGTTTGCAATGCCCATGTCGATATACTTTGCTTCTCCGCTCAGAAGCAGGTCTATCGCCGCTCCAGGTTCGCTCGGAAGATTCATCACTCCGGAAAGATCGTTTCCTGTTCCGAAAGGAAGGATCCCGAGTTTAACATTCGGGTTTTGACATATGACGGAGGAAATTTCGTTCACTGTTCCGTCGCCGCCTGCCGCAATAATGAACTTTTCTCCGTTTTTTATCGCTTCCTCTGCAATTTTGACCGCATGTCCCTTGTACTCCGTTTTTTTAACGATGTATTCAATGCCGCGTTCGCGAAGTATGGTTTCACATTTCGAAAACAAAGCATTGCATTTACCGCTTCCGGCCACAGGGTTAACGATAAAAAACATTCTATCCATTATATTTCCTCCGAAATTACTCAAAAAACCCTGCAATGAATTTTGTGTACAGTCAAAAAACAGTGCAAAATTCTTTGGGTATGGCAAGCCCGCACCCGCAAACTCAATCTGCGGATATGAATACTCGATTGTATAATAACGCAAGTTGCTGTCATTTGTCAATATCAGTCGCAAAATTTCGACTTTTCGTGCTGTTTCGGAATCAATTCTCTGCCCCGTCCGTATTGACCGCAAGACCGTTTTCCGTATTGACCGCAAGGCCGTTTTACCTTATAATGTATACAGGCGGAGTATACATCGGCGAAGGCTTAAGCCTCACGGATCTGCATTATGCAGAACGCTTTTGTTTTTCAAAAACAGCTTTCACGGTGTTTTTTACCGTATCAAAAAGCGGCAGAACAAACAGGGATTTTTTTCCTTGTTATCCGCTTTTTCCACAAGGAAAAGAATTAATTTGCTGAGGATAATGCGAACAACACGGAAACTGTTAATAACAGCCGGATTTATCAACAGAGTTTTGCGCCTTTTATAAACACTGTTTTTATTTGACAGCAAAGGCAAAACATGACTTATCCGCAGTTTCCGCACTACTACTGCCGCCGCTACCTTAGTAATAAACAACAGCAAAGGAGATGCACCCATGCGCTTCAGCGTAAACACAAGAGAACTCAACGAGGCGGTTTCCGTCGTTACGAAGGCAATGCCCTCAAACGCAACACTTCCGATCCTTGAGGGCATATATATGTATGCAGCGAATGACACTCTGTTCATAAAATGCACGGATCTGTCACTCCAAATTGAAACCGAAATTCCCGCAATTATCGACGATGAGGGCAGCGCGGTCCTTCCGGGCAAGCTGTTTTCCGATCTTGTAAAGAAATTCAGCGGCGACACAATCGATTTCGAAAGCGACGGGAACACAATGAACATTCGCTCGCGCAGGGTCAAGTCTTCAATACAGATTCAAAATGCGGATGAATACCCCGAAATGATGCGCGTTGACGATGAGTTTTCGGCGGATATACCTCAAAACAAGCTGAAGAGCATGATAAAACAGGTCATATTTTCGGTTTCCAATGATGAAACAAAGGCAATCCTCAACGGCGTCTGCCTTGAATTCGACAGCGACAACACGCTTGTAATGGTTGCACTCGACGGCTTCCGCATTGCAATGAGAAAAGAAAAAATCAATAACTGCACCGGCAAAAAATCCGTCGTAATTCCCAAACGCGCAATGCAGGAAATTGCCGCCGTTCTTTCTTCCGACGATTCGGAAGTTAAGCTTATTTTTTCAAGCACGCATATAAAAATCGATTTCGGCGGAACAAAGGTCATTTCGCGCCTTCTGGACGGCGAATATGTAAATTATAAGGGCATTCTGCCCAAAAACTTTGCAACAAGAGTTTTGATCAATTGCGAAGAGTTGAAGAACAGCACCGAGCGCGCTTTGCTCATGGCGCGCGAATCGAAATCGAACCGCATCAAGCTGATGTTTGCAAACAACACCCTCACCATAACGGCAAACAGTGAAAAGGGAAATATAAACGACGAGATTGAAATTCAACTTGTCGGAAAGGATCTGGAAATTGCGTTCAACGCAACCTATATTCAGGATGTAATGCGTGTTCTTGATGACGAATGCGTTTACCTGAACATGAACAATGCCGTTACGCCCTGCGTAATCGTTCCGGTCGAGGGCGAAGCATTCTATTACATGATTCTTCCCGTAAGACTTTTTACGGGAGCGTAAAAATAAAACGAACAACCCAAAAGGAGAAAAATATGGAATTTGAAAAGGCAAAGGAATTATTTAAGAAAAACACAGAAACCATGGCAGCCTACAGTCATGCGATGGGTGTTCTGAGCTATGATTCCGAAACGGCTGCACCGAAAAATTCGGCGGAAGGCCTCGGCAGAACTTACGGCGTCTTAAGTGAAATTATCTACAAACTGACCGTAAATGAGGAGCAGTTTGAAGTTATAGACACCATGATGTCAAATCTTGATAAATTGGACTTTATAACTCGCCGTGAAGTCGAGGAAAAAGCGCGCGAGCTTAATCAAATGCGCAAAATCCCCATGGACGAATACACCGCGTTCCAGGTGCTCCTGACAGAAGCCCATAATGCTTGGGTTGAAGCAAAAAATACGGACAATTATTCCGTTTTTGAACCGTATCTTGCGCAAATTGTCGAATACAACAGAAAAATAGCGGCATATGTCTCACCGGAAACGGATGCATATGATTACTGGCTTAATGAATTTGAGCGCGGTGCATCGAAAAAAATGCTTGATGTATATTTTGAAAAGCTCCGCAGCGCACTTGTTCCGTTGATTCATGCAATTTGCGAAAAAGGTGATGTTATCAATACTTCGTTCCTTGAAAAGTCCTGCCCGATCGAAACGCAGCGAAAACTGTCGGATTATATAATGGACGTTATGAAAATTAACCGCGACGATTGTTCAATCGGGGAAACGGAGCATCCGTTTACAACCGAATTCAACAAGCATGACGTTCGAATTACCACGCATTATTATGAAAATATGGTTGCAAGCAGCATGTATTCGGTGATACATGAGGGCGGACATGCGATCTATGAGCTGAACACCGGCGATGATCTTATCGGAACAACGATGGCAGGCGGAGCTTCAATGGGCATTCACGAATCTCAGTCTCGTTTTTATGAAAACATCATCGGCAGGAGTGAAGCGTTTATTTCTTTGATTTTCCCGAAAATTAAAGAGCTTTTCCCCGAGCAGTTTGAAAATGTTTCCGCGCATGATTTCTATCTTGCCGTAAACAAGGCCGAGCCCTCTCTTATCAGGACCGAGGCGGATGAACTGACTTATTCAATGCATATAATGGTACGATATGAAATTGAAAAAAGGCTTATGGACGGTTCGCTTTCAACTAAGGATCTGCCGAATGAATGGAACAGATTGTATAAGGAATATCTCGGAATCGATGTTCCCTGCGACAGCATGGGCTGCCTTCAGGATTCTCATTGGAGCGGCGGTGCGCTGGGTTATTTCCCAAGCTATTCCCTCGGCTCTGCTTACGGAGCGCAATTCCTTCACAAAATGAAACAGGATATTGATATTGATAAACTTGTTTCGGAAAACAGGATCGACGAAGTTACCGCATGGCTGACTGAAAAAATACATAAATACGGAATGCTGCTGACCCCGGCGCAGCTGATCGAGAATGCCTGCGGAGAGGAATTCAATGCAGATTATTACATTGAATACCTCACAGAAAAGTATAATAAAATCTATGATTTAAAGTAGGGTAAATGCCATGCGTCTGTTTATTGCCGTTGAACTGCCCAAAGCTGTCAGAAACGAAGTTGGTGCTGCGCTCAAAGAGCTTAAGATGCTTTCGAGCGGAGGCAGATTTGTTCAGGAAAATAACCTGCATATAACATTGCATTTTATAGGCGAAAGCAACGATCTTGCCGGCGCGGTAAAAGCAATGCAATCTGCCGTGCGCGGAATTCGTCCGTTTGAACTGCATCCTGCCGGATTCTCAAGTTTTGAAAGGAGCGGCAGCCGCACGGCTTTTATCGAGGTCGGCGGAAATACAGGCGAATTGGCAATTTTGCATGAGTCACTTCAAACCGCATTGGCTGATAACGGGTTTGCACGCGAATACAGACGCTTTGTTCCGCATATAACTCTCGGACGGAGTGTTGAATTCGACGAACTGATTTATGCACAATTGCAGGAGACGGAGTTTAAAACAAGCTTCACTGCCTCGGAAATAACCCTTTTTGAAAGCGTTAAAGAAAAAGGCAAGCTTGTTTATAATCCTTTGCACAGAGAAAAACTTTGATTTGCAGCAATGTTCTTTGAAGGAAGGCGGGCGTTATGAAAACGGAAGAAAAAATGCTCCATATCCTTGAAAAAAACTGTGCCGACGCCCTTGAAAGCGGAATTTTGGTTGCGCTCAGCGGAGGCGCGGATTCATGTGCGCTTGCTCTCCTTCTAAAGAATCTCTCCTGCAAAATCGTTGAAAAGCACACAAATTTCAGATTATGTTGTGCCCATTTCAATCATTGCATACGCGGCGAAGCGGCGCACGAGGATGAGAATTTCGTTCGCGCTTTTTGTGAGAAACATGCGCTTAAACTTCTGAGCGAAAAGGCGGATGTTCCGGCATATGCCGATGAAAACAGCTTTTCGACAGAAACAGCGGCTCGGGAATTGCGTTATGACTTTCTTGAACGTGCAAGGATTCAAAGCGGCATGGGATTTATTGCAACAGCTCATCATTTGTCGGACAATGCGGAAAGCATACTGCTGCATTTTTTACGCGGAAGCGGGCTTAACGGGCTGTGCGGAATGAAATATTGCAGCGGAAAAATCATTCATCCTCTTCTGGAGTTTGAGAAAAAAGAATTGGTCGAGTATTTACTGCAAAACGGCGAGCAGTTTCAAACGGATGAAACAAATTTTGTTCCGGATACGGCACGAAATTTGCTGAGACTGAAAATAATTCCGGAAATACGAAACGGTATTAATTCAAGCTGCGAAAAAGTTATATGCAGAAATGCAAAACTTTTGAATGAAGATGAAAAATACCTAAACGGCGTTGCAAAAGAGGCCTATCTGAACGCAAAAACAGAAAACGGGGTTGATGCGGAAAAGCTGATTCACTTGCCGGTGCCGATTAAGTCGCGCGCCGTAATGCACATGCTTCGGGAAAACGGAGTGCAAAACGATGTTTTTCAGCCGCATATAGAAGCTTTGATGAAACTGCTTGAAATGCAGTCGGGCGCAAAAATTGAAATGTCTACAGTTATAATTCGAAAAAGTTTCGGAAGACTGCTCGTTGAAAACAAAAGCTGCACGAAACATGAGTGTGAAATTAATTGTGTTTCCGACTCAGAAAAAAAACAGACAGACTTTCAATCGGATGCTCAATTGTGCCCGCAGACCCGCAGCACTCCCCTGCCCCTCAACGGAAAATGGATTAAAACTTCATTCGGAAGGGTAAAAGCTTCCGTCGCGGACGGCGGTCTGGAATTTTCACACGAACGGGTGTATAATAAAACTCGAGCAATGATGGATCTCGAAAAGCTTATAGGGCTTTTTGAAAACGAAGTAAACGATACACCGGCTGACGGACTGAAAATAAAAAATAACGTAGAAGCTCTGAGCCTGAACATCAGGTTCAGACACGCCGGAGACATGTTTTTTCCGGTAAATGCGCCCGGAAAAACAAAGTTGAAAAAGTATTTGATTGCTCAAAAAATTGATTCCGAACGGCGCGACAGACTGCCGCTGCTCGAATGCTGCGGCAAAATAGTATATGTATACGGAGTCGGAATATCCGATGATGTCAAAATTTCAAACGAAACAAAATGTATTGTTTGCGTTGAATTTGAAACGGAGGAATCCTTCCTCGGATAAAGGCTTCGTATTTCAGAAAAACAGCTGCGATCAAGTTGAAAAAAACTCTTTGGTTCGCAAATATAAAAACAACAAAATTACGGAGGAATAAAATGATTAATAAAACCGGATTGCACAACGATATCGATTATGTGCTTTTGGATCAGGAAACACTGCAGCGGAGGGTTCACGAGCTTGCGGAGAAGCTTACAAACGATTACCGCGGCAAAAACCCTGTTTTTCTTTGCATTCTTAAGGGTTCAGTGCATTTTTTCAGCGATCTTGTTCGCCAATTCGATGATTATTGCGAGATTGATTTTCTTGCAATTTCAAGTTACGGCAATGCAAGAAAAACTTCCGGAATAGTTCGCATCAACAAGGATCTCGACATGAGTATTACCGGACGGCACGTCATAATCGTTGAAGATATAATGGATTCCGGGCTGACCCTGAATCATCTCACGAGCATGCTTCGTGCCCGCGAACCTGCAAGCCTCAAAATCGTTGCCCTGCTTGATAAACCTGAACGCCGTGAATGCGCCATTACTCCGGATTATTACGGATTTGTCGTTCCTAATGAATTTGTCGTGGGATACGGTCTTGACTATGCCGGCACATATCGAAACCTGCCTTTTGTTGGTGTTCTTAAGGACGAGGTTCACGCTGATTAAGCATTGAAGCAGCCGGGCATTTCGTTTTTATCGAACAGCTTGCCCGGTTTTTCCGAAATACAACGGAAATTGATTTATAATTAACAAAAAATTGATAATTCGGAGCTATAATGCCCGAAACGGAAACGGAGGAAATATGAAAGTATTGCTTACCGGCGGTGCGGGATATATCGGTTCGCACACCGCAGTTGAATTGATGAACGCAGGCTGTGATGTTGTTATTGCAGATGATTTATCAAACTCTTGCCGCGAAGTTGTGAAACGTATTGAGGAATTGGGCAAAAAAACTGTTCGTTTCTATGAAATTGATGTGTGCAGCGAGGATGCGCTCAAACAGGTTTTTTCAGAAAATGATATTGATGCCGTGATCCATTTTGCGGGGAAAAAGGCAGTCGGGGAATCGGTTGCGAAGCCGTTAATGTATTACAAAAACAATCTTGATGCAACAATGAATCTGCTTGAGGTTATGCAGCGTCATGATGTAAACAAGCTTATCTTCAGCTCATCTGCGACAGTTTACGGCGTGCCAAAAGTCGTTCCGATTGACGAAAAGCAGCCCACATGGTGCACCAACCCTTACGGTTGGACAAAATACATGAGCGAACAAATTATGCGGGATGTTTGTGCGGCAAATCCGAAACTTTCGATAGTTCTTCTCCGCTACTTCAATCCGATAGGCGCGCACGAAAGCGGCAGGATCGGCGAAGATCCGAAAGGGATTCCGAACAACCTTATGCCGTATATATCACAGGTTGCAATAGGAAGACGCGAAAAGCTCTCCGTTTTCGGCAATGATTACGATACTCACGACGGGACAGGAGTGCGTGATTACATACATGTTGTTGATCTTGCGAAGGGTCATCTTGCCGCACTCAAATATGCGCAAAATGAAAACGGCTGTGTCGAAATCAACCTCGGTACCGGCATAGGCTACAGTGTGCTTGACATCGTTCACGCTTTTGAAAAGGCAAACAACATTGAAATTCCGTATGTTATAACCGAACGCCGTCCCGGCGATATCGATGCCTCGTTTGCAGATGCACATCTTGCGGCTGAGCTTTTGCATTGGCATACCGAAAAAACGCTTGAGGATATGTGCCGTGACACATGGCGCTGGCAGCAGATGAACCCCAACGGTTATCGGGAGGAATAAAAAATGAAAAAACGCGGGGAAGGCAAAACCGCAAAAAAACATGCACTTCGCATAGTAATTATTATCCTGCTTGTGGTTGTTTTTTTGAGCATACCTTTGGTGATTGTTTGCTGCAAACTCGGGCAGATGAACAAAAATGCGGTTTCAACCGTCAAAAAGCCTGAAATATCACCGGGTGAGACGGCAACTCCCCCCGCGTTGATCAAGGCTGATGCTGATAAAGTTGACACAACAAAGGATTTTGATCCTGCACTGATTGACGATATCAGAATGGATGACGATTCGATTTTTAATGAGAGCAGAATCGACAAGGATGTTGTAAATATAATGCTTTTCGGAAGCGATGTACGCGAGGGTGAACGGCACGGAAGGTCGGACACGATGATGATCCTTTCGTACAATCGAAAGCTGCGGACGGCAAAACTTGTTTCTCTTTTGCGCGACACATGGATTTATATTCCTAATCGTGATACGTGGAATCGAATAAACACCGCATATTTCTTTGGCGGTGTCGGGCTTGCAATAAATACCGTCAACAGCAATTTCGGGATGGACATTCAATATTATGTGAAGGTTGATTTTGAATCTCTGAAAGAAATTGTTGACACCGTCGGCGGAATAGATGTGTATCTTACGGAACGTGAAGTTGAATACATAAATAACAGCGCAGAAAATGATGTCCTGCCCGTAAAAGAAGGTTGGCAGCATTTGAACGGTCGGCAAACGCTGACGCATTCGCGCAACAGGTCCATCGGCGGTGACGGCGATTGGTCAAGAACGCGGAGACAGCGAGACGTTATGTATGCGTTTTTTAAAAAAGCAAAGACCGAAAAATCAATTGCTTCGCTTACTGCATTGGTAAACAATCTGACAAAATATGTTGAGACGAACATGAGTCCGATGCAGATGATCGATCTTGCAATTGATGTTGTGTTTGGCGGCGATTTAACGCTTGAAAACCGTGCACTCCCCTTTGAAGGAACATGGGACTATGCATGGGAAGGAAAAATGGCTGTTATTCATATAAATATTGCTGATAATAAAAGACTTCTGCACGAATATCTCTATGGAGTACAGTGACTTTTACTTCTTATGAGTGTTTGCGCGGGTTGAAGCATCAAAACATTGGTGAGGAAAGAAAATGGGCAGATTGTTTGATGAATGGAAGCAAAAAAACGCTGAAACGGGCGAAAAATCGGTGAATGATAAGGCTTGCGCTGAACTCGTTCATAAGCGTGCACTGCTGATTTTTAATCCCGTTGCGGGAGAAGGCAGATCGTTAAGACTGCTTCCGCAAGTTGTAAAACACATGACGGATAACGGCTATGCCTGCACAACACTTACAACAATCAACAGCGGATCTGCAACCGAATACGTAAAAAAATACGGTGCGGAAAATGAAATTGTTGTTTGTTCCGGCGGCGACGGAACAGCGAACGAGGTCATCAGCGGCATTATGCAGCTTCCAAAGGAGAAACGCCCGCGCATGGGCTATGTGCCTTCCGGCAGCACGAACGACTTTGCGAACACGCTCTGCATTCCAAAGAACAGCGATGAAGCTGTAAAAAATATTACTGATGGAATTTGTACTACAATTGATGTAGGAAATTTTAACGGCAGATTCTATGCTTATGTTGCAGCTTTCGGCGCATTTACCGATGTTGCCTACTCGACTTCGCAAAACGCAAAAAACATGTTCGGTTTTCTTGCTTATCTTGCGAAAGGGTTTGATACACTCAAAAAAATCCGTCCGATAAAGGCTGTTTTTGAAATTAACGGAGAAACGATTGAGGATGACTTTATCCTTTGCACGGTCAGCAACTCGCGAATAATTGCGGGAATTGTAAAGCTGAAGCCTGAAATGGTCGAAATGAACGACGGAATGTTCGAAATAATTTTGATTAGGTATCCGCAAAATGCACTTGAACTCACAAAAATTGTAAATGCAATCACAAGCGGCGAAATGAGCTGCGAATACATCAGAATGTTTCGTGCATCCGAATTGCATGTGCGCTTCCCGGACGAAAGCGTAAGCTGGACGCTCGACGGTGAACAGGAAAAAAACATTACTGAAGCACATATAACAAATATTCATTCAGGAATAGATATTATGTGTGGCAGGACTGAATAAATTTCCTATGCTGAGTTTTCGGCCGACATTGCCGAAACAACAATACATATATAATTCGTGATAAAGCTTGAATATATTGAACACCGGTGTTAAAATCGTTTGGTTATTACTGATTAAGAAAGCGTAACCGAATGGAAGAGAATCAAAAGAGCAAAAACAAAATGGGCGTTATGCCTGTCGGAAAACTGCTTGCCAACATGGCAATTCCGATGGTCATTTCCATGCTTGTGCAGGCAATGTACAATGTTGTGGACAGCTATTTTGTTGCAAAAATCAGCACCGACGCACTGACGGCAATTTCGCTTGCCTATCCGATACAGATGTTGATGATCGCTGTTGCGATCGGAACATCCGTCGGCATGAACTCATATATGTCGCGCAAACTCGGCGAGGGAAACACTGAGGCTGCAAGCAAAGGCGCAAGCAACGGCTTGTGCCTGCTTTTGCTGTCTGCAATTGTATTTACAATATTTGGGTTCGTAATCACTCCGTTTTTCAGGCTTTTCACCGACGATCCGCAGCTCATAGAAATGGGCGTTGATTATCTTGAAATCTGCATGGTTTTCGGATTGGGTGTGTTTATACAAATCGGCTGTGAAAGAATATTGCAGTCAATGGGCAAAACCGGGCTTTCAATGGTGACTCAACTTGTCGGCGCGGTTGTTAATATCATTCTTGACCCCCTTATGATTTTCGGAATCGGCCCCTTCCCGGAAATGGGAGTGGCAGGCGCGGCATATGCTACGGTAATCGGACAATGGGTCGGAATGCTGATGGCATTGGCACTTGTGTTTTTTAAGGAACATGAGGTAAAAATAAGTTTCAAAAATTTCCGTCTCTGCGGTGAAACGGTGCGAGAAATATACCGAGTCGGCATTCCGAGCATTGTCATGCAGTCGATAGGTTCGATAATGAATGTCGGCATGAACGCGATTTTTTCAAGGATTCTAATGAGCAACGCCGGTGTTGCAACATTTGGAGTTTATTTCAAAGTTCAATCAATAGTTTTCATGCCGTTGTTTGGAGTTACGAACGCCAGTATGTCCATTTTTGCTTATAACTACGGAGCAAGAAACAGACTGAGGTTTAAAAAAGCATGGAAGATGACACTTTGCGTAACTGCGATTATTATGAGCATCGGCACGCTGCTCTTCCAACTGTTCCCACAGCAGATCGTTTCCCTCTTCGACTCCGAGGGGAATATTACCGCTGAAGGAATTGCGGCATTCCGAATTATTTCTTTGCATTTTCCTATCGCGGCGGCATCAATTACAATATCTGTAACTTTTCAGGCGATCGGACACGGAATCAAGAGCATGTTTATGTCCATACTGCGTCAGCTCGGGGTGCTGCTCCCTGCCGCCCTTGTGCTTGCTCTCGTGTTTAAATCGGTTGAATCTGTTTGGTGGTGCTTTGTAATTGCAGAGTTTTCCGCCGTAACTTTCGGAATAATTTCCTTAACGAAAATTTGGAGGCACGAAATTGAACCGATGCCTGACGGCGCAGCGGTCTGAGAATACTGCACAATTAATCAGCCGGTAAAAAATAAGCGGGATGCATTGATTCATCCCGCTTATAAATATATTAAAAATGAACTGTAAGGGTGATTCAAAAAAACATCCGAATGTTGTATAATATTCGATAAGGAAATCATTGTTTATAATGCGGGGGTAATATTCAATGTGTGCCTGTAAAAAAATACGAATACTGCTGAATGCGGTTCTGATAATTGCGCTTGTTATGCCGTTTAGAACGCAGCATGAGCCAGCTGTTGTGTTCAGGGACTTGAATTATCAATTTGAAATTGAAGAAAATGCGTTGGATGTTTATACTTTGCGGAACTGTTTCAGAAATGCATCTCTGATTGTCGAAGCGGAATGTGTCGGCGAAGCAACATACGGCGGCAATGCGATTTCTTTATTTCGAGTACTTGATGTTTTCGCAGGCGATACGGAAAGCTCTGAAACAATTAATGTTTCAACAGAATATAATGTCGGTGAACGCTGCATTCTCTTTCTTGCTGATGAAAACAAAGGCGAATTTGGTTACAGAAAAATATACGTTCCGGTCGAAAACGGAGTAATGCAAAGCAGCGGATCGACAGTTCGCATGAGCGACGGCAGAAATGTTCAAATCAGCTCAATTAAACGCGAAATTGCGGCAATGAAATCCGAATTATTTATTCCAAGTGAATATATGTTCTATTCCAATATGAACGAACTGCTCGTCGGCTGCAATGAATACTTTATCGGAAGGGTTGACAGCGTAACCCCATATACGCCGACTTTGTGCAGATCGGGCGAACGCGGCGAAATGATAAGGAGTGAACGCAATTCACTGCGCATCGGCGTGACGGTTTTAAATTCCTTGGGTGGGGGGCTGCGAAGCGGTGAAAAAATAACGATAACTCAAGTGGATAATATGCATCGCAACGTAATTAATGCTTCAACCTTAAAAGCAGTCGGAGGCGGCGATGACGCATGGGAACTGCCTGTGAACGGTGATGTATGCCTGTTTTTTGTGATAAAAAGCCCGGATGATAAAGTTAATTTCTTTTTCCCGGTTAACCCGTATCAGGGGTATGTGAAAATCAGAAGTGACGGCAGACTGAATTCGTGTTCGAACCTGAATCCCGCAATTACGGATAATTTCACATTGTTGATGTTTACGAGCAGCTTTTATAAATGAATCAGCTGCAACCGGTATTTCATTATGTTTAAATATCGGTTGCTTGACGCTTGTTTTCTTATGATAAGATTTAAATACACAAAAAAGTCCGGAGGTTGAATTGGAAAACTACGATGTTGCTGTTGTACGCTGCAAGACTTATGACGTCGAAGCAGTCAAACCTGCGCTTGAAGAGGCCTTAAATGCGGTAAACGGCTTGGATTTTGTCAAGCCCGGAATGAAAATAATTATTAAACCCAACCTTGTTTCGTTCAAAAAGCCCGATGCAGCCGCAACAACCCACCCTGCCCTGCTTGAGGCACTTGTTGAAATGCTTTTGGCACGCGGTGCAGATGTTACGATAGGCGACAGCCCCGGCGGTCCGCACTCGCTCCCCTTGCTGAATCGCGTCTACGCAGCAACGGGCATGGATCGGCTTGAAAAGCTCGGTGCAAAGCTGAATCGCAATATGAATGAAAAAACTGTTGACTTTCCTGAAGGAAAAGTACTAAAAAATTTCACATACACAGAGTATTTGGATGAGGCTGATGCAATTATTGATTTCTGTAAATTGAAATCGCACGGAATGCTTGGCATGAGTGCGGCGGTTAAAAATCTGTTTGGGACGATTCCGGGTCTTAAAAAGCCGGAAGTTCATTATAAATTTCAAAACGATGCTGAATTTGCCGATATGCTTGTTGATCTTAATGAGTATTTCAAACCGAGACTTGCAATTTGTGATGCCGTTGTCGGAATGGAGGGCAACGGGCCGACTGCCGGCACGCCGCGCCAAATCGGTGCAATAATTGCGTCGAAAAGCACGTATTATGCCGACGTTGTCGGTGCAGAGCTGATCGGGATGAACATTGACGGTCTGCCAACGCTTCAAGCGGCGTATGAACGAGGTTTTGCGCCTGCATCCAGTAAAAATTTGAGGGTATACGGTGATATTCGCGCGTTAACCGTTGATGACTTTAAAGCCCCGCCGGTGCGTGGATTGAGCTTTATGCGCAAAGGCAATGTGCTTCATTTTATCAGTAAAGCGGCGCTTGAACATAAGCCCACACTAAAAAAACGTCTTTGTGTCGGATGCGGTGAATGCGCAAGGATGTGTCCCGCAAAAGCAATAGAAATGAAAAACAAAAAACCACATATAAATCGCGAAAAATGTATCCGTTGTTTTTGCTGCCAGGAGTTTTGTCCGCGTGCCGCTATGGTTGCGCACAGACCCCTTGCCGCAAAGGTTCTGAACAAGCTGAAACTGTAATTCAAGCGACCGGGTTTTTGATAGTGAGACGTATAATATGTTTATGAAAGAACGGAGAAAATAATGTGGACTGCTGAGCAGCTTCGTGCAATTAACGAGGATGGAAACCTGCTTGTTTCGGCTGCCGCGGGTGCAGGTAAAACCGCAGTAATGACCGAACGCATTGCTCGAATTATTGCTTCCGGGACTGATGTTTCGGAAATACTTGTTGTAACGTTTACGAACCCCGCCGCTGCCGAAATGAAACAGCGCATTGAGCGGCGGTTGTCGGAGCTTGCGGAGTCAACCGATGATACAAAGCTGAAAATGCATTTGCACGATTCGGCAATAAATATTTCTACTGCAAATATTTCAACCATTCACAGTTTTTGCGGAAATGTTCTGAGACGTAATTGTCATATAGTCGGTCTTGATCCGGCGTTCAGAACCGCAGATGCCGCAGAGGCTGCATTGCTGCGCCTTAAAGCATTGGATGATGTATTGGAAGAGGCATATTCGGATGCGGAAAAAACTTCGGATTCGGATTTTCGCTTGCTTTGCGACGCCCTTATTCGCGATGATGCGCTTTGCACTCTTATTGAGGATACCTATGATTTTATTATGGCACGCCCTAATCCGTTCGGTTGGCTGCATGAGGCGGTTGAGGCATACGGAAGCAGCTTTGAAACGTTTTCCGAGAAGGCGGCGGAGAGTCTGATTGCTTCCGCAAAAAGGAACATCTCGACGTTTTATGATATGGCGAATGAGCTTTATCATTGTTTTGTAAACGAAAATAACCCAGAATTTGAAGTGTATACGAAACTGCTTCAAACGGATATGGGATTTTATGACGAGCTGATGCAGCTGAAAACTTATTCCGATTGGCACTGTAAAATTGCGGCTTGTGCTTTTGCAAAAATTCCGTCACGAAAGGGCGGTGCGCCTGCGGAGCTTAAGGAATATCGCGAAAAAGTCAAAAGTCAATTCAAAAAAATAAGCGAGGCTTTTTGCTACTCATATGACGTTGAACGTGAAAATGCAGCGCGGATTTATCCTTGCCTGAAAAGTCTTGAAGCGATCGTTCGACGGTTTGCGGAGCATTATTCCGAATTAAAGCGTGAAAATGCGCTTATAGATTTCAATGATATGGAACAGCTTGCATATACCGTGCTTAAAAACGATGAAATTGCCGCTGAATATAAGGAAAAGTTCAAATACATTTTTGTTGACGAATATCAGGATACCAACAGCATCCAGGACGCAATAATTGCTGCTGTTTCAAACGGTCATAATCTGTTTATGGTCGGAGACGTCAAGCAGAGCATATATCGCTTTCGCCAGGCCGAACCGGAAAATTTTTTGGCGAAATATCAAAGCTATGACGGAACGGCTGGAAAAAGAATTGATTTGAACGCAAATTTCAGAAGCATGACGTCAGTTTTGAATGCAGCGAACAGTCTGTTTTCAAAAATCATGCTCGGCGATGTCGGTGAAATTGATTATTCCGACAATGCCGAATTGCGAATGGGCGCGGAAACTGCAAACGGCAGCGCGGAAATATGCTTAATTGACATTTCAGATGAGAAAGGCGAAAACGAAAATGAGGCCGAATCGGAAAATAACTCCGCAAAGGAAAACGATGAGCCGGAAGCCATAGAGGCAGAGGCACGCTGTGTTGCTGATAAAATACGCTGGGTGATTGAAAACGTTGAGGTTTTTGATAAGGAAATCAATCGAGTGCGAAAGCCGATGTTCTCTGATTTTGCGGTCTTGATGCGGCGAACGAAGGGTGTTGCTCTGCAATTTGTAAACGCAATGACGGAACAGGGCATTCCATGCGCGGCCGAGCTCGGAGATGGGTATTTTGACGCAATTGAGGTACAGATATTCTTAAATTTACTAAGAATTATAGACAATCGAAGGCAGGATATTCCGCTTTTAAGCGTTATGCGCTCCCCAATCGGCGGGTTCAATGAGGATGAGTATATACATATTCGAACCGATTTCGACGGTGAAGAGTTCATTGACAGACTCACGGAGGCCGCTCAAAGCTTTCAAAACGGCTCGAATAATGCGGAATACTGCCGCAAGGCAAATTATTTCCTGGGAAATGTTGACAGATGGCATGAAATGAGCCGCTTTTTAAGCGTTGATGAATTGATAGGCACTCTTCTGGATGAGACATTTTATTATGTTTACGTCGGTGCGCTGCGCGGCGGTGCGGTTCGGCAGGCGAATCTTGATTTATTGCTTGAAAAGGCACAGGCTTTCGTTGCAAACGGCAAAAGCGGACTCCACGGATTTGTAACGCTGATGGACAGTCTGAGGGATAATGTCAGCATGGGTGCGGCTCAGCCTTCCGCAATTGACGCGGTTCGCGTAATGAGCATACATAAGAGCAAAGGTTTGGAGTTTCCGATTGTTTTCGTTTGCGGAACAACGTCGGAATTCAGCAAAAAAAGCCACAAAGCCGATGCTGTTTTTGACAGAGAACTTGGAATCGGTTTCCGTATGCGCGGCAAAAACCCTCTCACTCCCCTGCTGCGCCGCGCAATTATGATGCGTGAGGATGACAGATTGGTTTCTGAGGAAATGCGGAATCTGTATGTTGCAATGACGCGCCCGAGAGAGAGACTTTATATCATCGGCTCAAGCAAAAAAATGGCGGATTTATTGAAGAAATTTGCTGCGCCGTTGTCAAAATCCCGCATAATGAATTCCAAATGCTATCTCGATTGGATGCTCGGAGCATATTTTCCGCTTGGTATCAACCTTGATAATGCGGGTTCGGCGGGTGTAAAATGCGCAATCGGAGCGGATAAGCTTTTATTGCGATGCATAAAAAAAACACCGAATTCAACTGATGAAACCCGAATGAGCAAGGCGGAATATATCAGATGGAGTGAAGAAGCCCGCAGCACCGATTGCAGTGCCGTGAGCCGCAGGCTTGAGTATCGGTATCCGTTTGAAGACGATACCAAGCAAAAAAGCAAGCGCAGCGTCACGGAAATAATTAAAGGCGAAAAACGTTCGATTGATTATGATTTTTCGCCGTCTGTCCCGATTTTTTTGCAGCCTGAACACGTGCTGACCGGAGCAGAGAGAGGAACTGCAACGCATATATTCCTTCAAATTTTCCCGCTCGGAATACGAACCGAGGCGGAAATAAATATTGTTCTCAAAAGACTCTCGGCGGATGGCGTTTTGTCCGAACAACAAGCGAAATCTGTAAATATGTTTGCAATAAAACGTTTTCTGCAAAGCGGGTTGTATGAACGCATGTCTGCCGCCGCAAATGACGCCAATGAACTGATAAAGCGTGAACTTGAGTTTACGTTATTGCTGGACGTCAACAAAAATAATGTTGTGGTGCAGGGAATAATTGATTGCTGCTTCACCGAAAATAACGAGTGGGTCATTGTAGATTACAAAACAACGAGCACACGTGACAAAGATCCGCGGGATGTTGCGAATTCATACCGTATGCAGCTGCAAATTTATGCGGATGCATTGCAAAAACTGTCCGGATTGCCGGTGAAAGAGACTTGGGTATATCTGTTGAGTGCGGGCGAGGCGTTCCGCGTGAGTCGGGAACAGGCATAAAGAAATTGGCGGCTGCGCTGACGCAAACGGTGGATTACACGGGGATTTTTTATAAAAAAAACATGCCGATTTGTTGACAACACGGAAAAAAATCCTTATAATAGAATAAATTGGTATGTGCTTTCGCAAGGTTTGCCTTGCACATACAGACTCAGGAGGCAGAAACATGGCAGAAGTTGTACAGCTTACTCTGGCAGGCAAAAAAGCTCTCGAAGATAAGCTTGAATATTTAAAAAATGTCCGCAGGGCGGAAATAACCGAGGAGATCGCTGTTGCGCGTTCATTCGGCGACTTAAGCGAAAATGCGGAATACGACGCCGCGAAAGACGCACAGGCTCATAATGAACTCGAGATTATGGAGCTTGAAGCGATGCTCAAAAACGTTGTGATCATTGATGAAACTCATACCGACGGCAAAACAGTCACAATGGGTTCGATCGTTCGCATTAAGTTCGTTGATTTGGGGTTTGAAGATGAATTTAAGATTGTCGGTTCTGCTGAGGCGGATATTGACGCAAAACCAAAGAGCATTTCAAACGACTCCCCTGTCGGCGCTGCGCTTTTGGGAAAATCGATTGACGAAATCACCAATGTAGAGGCTCCCGGCGGTCTTATGAAGGTTAAAATCATCTCAATCAGGAGATAACTTTTAACAGACAGGCTCACGTTAAGATGATGGAGAATTTATATAAATGGAAGAAAATAACATAATCAATACAGAAGAAAACAACACTGTCAACGCTGAAGAACTCCACGAGCTGCTTCAGATTCGCCGCGATAAGCTTGCGGCGCTTCAGGCTGCCGGAAAAAACCCGTTCGACATTGTAAAATTCGACCAAACCGATTTCAGCACGGACATAAAGGCAAACTACGAGGCATATGAGGGCAAAAAAGTCTCTGTTGCCGGCCGAATGATGTCAAAACGTGTTATGGGTAAGGCGAGTTTTGCAGGGCTTCGCGATGCGAAAGGCGATATTCAAGCCTATGTTCGCCGCGATGATATCGGCGAAGAATCATATTCCGATTTTAAAGCATATGATATTGGCGATATGCTCGGCATTACCGGATTTGTTTTCAAAACAAAAACAGGCGAAATCTCCATTCATGCGGAAACAGTCACTCTGCTTTCGAAATCATTAAGGCCGCTTCCGGAAAAATTCCATGGTCTTCGTGATACTGATTTGCGCTATCGCATGCGCTACGTTGACCTTATTATGAACCCCGAGGTTCGCACAACTTTCATTAAGCGCAGCCGAATTATTTCTGAAATTCGCAGATACCTGGATGAGCGCGGATTTTTGGAAGTTGAGACCCCTATTATCAACACCGTTGCAAGCGGTGCGAATGCGCGTCCTTTTATAAGCCATTATAACGCGCTTGACTTGGACGTTTTTATGCGCATTGCAACCGAGCTTCCGCTCAAAATGTGCATCGTCGGCGGTTTGGAAAAGGTTTATGAGATAGGTCACCAGTTCCGCAACGAGGGCATGGATGCGACGCATAATCCTGAATATACAAGCATGGAGCTTTATCAGGCTTACACCGATTACCACGGAATGATGGAACTTGCCGAAAATCTGCTCTCCCACTGCGCGAAAACGATTCTCGGCACTACAAAAATTACGTATCAGGGCAAAGAAATTGACCTCACTCCCCCCTTCCGCCGTCAAACCATGAATGACGCGGTTCTTGAGCACACCGGTGTTGATTTCTATGCCTGCAGGGACGGCGCGGAGGCAATTGAAAAAGCGAAGTCCCTCGGCCTCGAAATTGAGGATAAAACTGCGCCCATCGGCAAGGTTCTTTTTGCGGCCTTTGATGAATTTGTTGAGAGCAAGCTCATCCAGCCCACGTTTATTATTGATTATCCCGTTGAGGTTTCTCCGCTTACAAAGCGCAAACCTGATAATCCCGGGATCGTTGAACGCTTTGAGCTTTTCATTGCCGGCGCAGAGTATTGCAACGCTTTCAGCGAGCTGAACGACCCCATCGACCAGCGTGCGCGTTTCGAACAGCAGGCGCAGGAAAAAGCAAAAGGCGACGATGAGGCAATGCCCATTGATGAAAACTTCATCGCTGCACTCGAATACGGAATGCCCCCCACCGGCGGCATCGGTTTCGGCATCGACAGGATTATCATGCTCCTGACCGATTCCCCCACAATCAGGGACGTTCTGCTCTTCCCCACAATGAAGCCCATTGACTGATTCGACGCACGCCGCGCCGAGCATTTTAAAGCAATTCCGCAACAGTTGATTGAATCAATAAATCCCGCCCGAGGCAAAAGCTTCCGGCGGGATTTGTGCATTGACGATCGGTTTACTTGCAATTGATATTTACTTGCAATTGACAGGTGATTGACGTCAAGGCGTCAATGCGTCAATGCGCTCTGTTCCTATTCATGCTTCCGTTCCTTTTCATGTTATTGTAGCATTCCGAACAGTATTTTTTCAGTTCTCCCCTAACGGGATCGGGCTCGCGTTTGCGTTGTTTACAAATCGGACAAAGCAGCTGCGGGTCGATCCGAACTTGAGGTTGTTCGTTTGCCGTATTCGCTCTTTCAGCAGGCGGCGCGATATTTTGCGAGACCGCACCATCGGAAACGGGCAGCAAAATGCCGTA
The DNA here is from genome assembly GCA_000435055.1 of Clostridium sp. CAG:138. Classification (GTDB taxonomy): domain Bacteria; phylum Bacillota; class Clostridia; order Christensenellales; family CAG-138; genus PeH17. Next base: position 97,704 of record FR879680.1, read on the forward strand.
TCCGACATTTGTCTTTGCACCGACGCCGAAATAACACAGCAGCATTCGGAACAGTTCCTGTTTATTCTCTGCGGAAATTTCTATACCGCTTGGGAGCGTTGCATGATGCAGAATGAAACGGAACTCGAAGGTCACTCCGGGCAGAATCTTGATGATATGTATCGGATTCGGATTTTTCATCAGGTTTTTGTCCAAGGGGTAATGCGGCGTGATGTAGTCCGCACCGAGAACCCTGTTGCCTTTGCCGCCTTTGGCAAGCACGGCATCAAGGAAGATATCGCTGCCTTCGAAAATATCCTTATCAAGCTCTTCTATGTCTTTGTCACAAATGCTTTCGTTTTCGAGTATTTTACTAAGGAAATCAATGACAGCGGGACGGCGGTCCACAAATGAACTTCGCAGAATACCTTTGACGCCCGATGAAGGGAGATAGGGCTGACCCGTGACATAGGAAAAGGAGAAGCCGCATTTAATATCCGATGCCACAGCTCCGGAACCGTGCGGATTGCCCGTTCCGATGAGCAAACCCGGGTAATCCGTTTTTAGCCGGAATTTTTTGAAGCTTTCGCCGAAATGTTCTTCAAGCTCTTGGCAGGCGGAAAAATCGCTGTCCTTGAATTTCTGCAAAAAGATCATTTCGTTTTTCTTTTTGACGTCTTCTTCAAATTGCTTTGAGTTACCCGGGGCAAGCTGCTCATAATACAGCTTGTTGAATATAAGGTTGATGTTATTCACTTTCACCGTCACCTTTCTGGGCATTGTTCGAATTCTTTTCGGGCAAGAGTTTATAAAAATTCATTGCAAGCTTCAGCGCAACAGAAGCGTTTATGAACTTTTCGCGCACCTCCGACTGATCCTGACTGCACAACCACTTGAAAATCTCATCCGGTGTCAATATCTCTCCGTTGGAGATGATAAAATACATCGCCTGCAAAAGCTTTGGCCTGTCTGCAACGGCTTTGCCCTGCTGGGAAAAGAATGCGACTGCGGACTTGATGCTGCCCATGGTGACGGCTGCACCAAAGTTGGAGATCTGGCTTCGATAGGTGCGCTGAATGCATTTAACCCCGTTTTGTATTTCCGAAATGCCGCATTTTTCTATGGCATTGTAAGCTATACTTAACCATGAGTCTACCACACGCTTGTTCATTCCGCGCCTCCGTTCTGTGCCGCAGGCATGGGAATGATGCTGCACTTTGTGAAGCCCCTGCCGATGGAAGCGTTTCCGCCGAACTGAATGATGCTGTGTCGGGCGAAATCAAGCTCAAGATTCGGTTCGGGTGAAAGAATCAGGGTGAAGAAAACGCTCTTTGCAGGCACAACCTCTTCATACCAAAGGTTATTATCATCACCGACTTTGTTCCTTGCCGTAACAGGAAGAGGATAGCGGCTTGGGTCAAGCTCTTTTGCAATTGCAAATCTTTTGCCGAGGAATTGCCCGAGTTTTAAAAACTCAGCCTCTTCGGCGGAGGAAAGAATGCCCGTCGGCTCACCTTCAACTTTTATTTCAGCTTCGCTGCTGAAATTTGTTGTGACGAGAAAATTATTTTTACCAAAATTCGGAAAACGCAGTTCATGGATTCCGAACGGATTGCAGTTGAAGCAGTCCAAAAGATAAAGCATGTCGTTTAATGCGGGAACGGTCGTAACAAGCACACTCGGATGAACCGAACCTGCAAGCCGAAGCGGGCGCGCAATGAATTTTGCGTCAAAAAACTTGTACAGTCCCCCGCCGTCCGCAGTGTCCGGTGTTGACGGTTTGCCGAAAAGCTTTTCAATGTTATCATTGTTATCATTATCAAGGCGTTTGGAAAAATACTCGCGCATCGCGCCCTTAATGCCGGATGAATGAACGGTTGGGTTGCCGTTCAAATCCTTTTGAACCTCGTTATCAATAATGTTATAGTTGCTTTCACCCGAGTCAACATGAAGGTCGGTCAGGCATTCCATCTTCAGAAGTGTGGTGTTCATACGTTATTTTCCTTTCTTTTTCCGATTATTGCAATATTCATGCCGATTTTTGTGAGGTTTGCCGTGCACGGAGCATTGGGTTCCGGGTCCGCTCCGCTGCCGGATTCGATGCAGGCTTTAAGAGCCGCTGCATCGTTTGATTTAAAGATACTCCCTGCGGAAATGAGGTGATATACGTTCGCACCTTTGCTGACTTTACCTTTCAGCGATACACTGTATGCGCGGTGATCGCGCATTGCGAGTGCGGTAAAGAAACAGTGCGCATAAACGTCGGCTGTAAGTGAAGAGTCCCCGCGCAGATAAACCGTGTCCGGGTAAATCAGCTCCGCAAGTGCATCGTTAATTGAATCCTCCTCTTCCGCAAAACGGACGGTAAAGGCCGTTCTTCCCTGCCCCATGAACACGACCGTGCTGCTCGGCAGAGTCACATCATCGCGCAGCGTTACATAGACGGAAAAAGCAAAACCGTCTTGCAGCTGATAACATTCGCGCTTGAAGAAAGCGGATTTGTATTGCTTCTTTGAAATGCCGATGCGCTGAACTTTTTGAAAAAGCCAATGGGCGGGAATTTGGCTGCCGCTGTTAACATACATATAGCTGTTCGCGAGTCCGTTTTTGACTTTGAACGACTTACAGAAACCGCGCCGGATGCCGCTGTCACTGCCGTCAACCGAAAACGTAAACTCATCAAAAACAAAATCATCGGGCGAGAACGGTGCATAAAGGAAGCTTTCTCCGTTATCGGAATCGGCGGAGTAAGCAAAATTCTTGAATTCGTCCGAATCGGAAATGCAGTGATCTCTCGGCGTCGGAACAAGTGCTTCAGCCTTTTTTGTGTCATAAATGAAGAGCGGAGAAAGCTTTTCAATTGCACCGAAATCCTGTTCGGAGCTTGAACCGATGTCGAAACCGCCTTTGCCGATGAGATTATCAACGGCAGCTTGCTCATTGACACTCAGATTGTATTTTCGGTCGGGCTTGAAAAGCCGACGCCCCTCGTATTCAAAATTGTACAGCAGAGCATATCGCAATGCTCCGAGCAGTGTTGATTGTGACGGCGTTTGTTCGCTTGATATAAAGCTTCTGCCCTTATCACCGAACGAAAAAGTTTTTTCATTGCCGAAAAAGTATGCTCCGTGCGGAACAAAATCAGCACGATAGGTCTTGCTCAATCTCTTTCCCCCCTTTTTCAATGTAAAATTTTGCAATGCGGAGAACAAACTCCATTGCACGAACCGCATTCGCTGCCGCATCGGACGTTTTGTCGGCACTGTGTTCGGCTTCTTCGAAAACACGAATATCGGCGTTTGCAGTCAATCGACTGTAGAACGCGGGAAGCGTTTTGTAAAGGTAGTCCGAATATTTGCCGTCAACATGTATCGACGAATCGAACATATTGCGGAACAATTCACGAACGGTTTCAAAGTCGGCTGCGGCCGCCAGCTTGTTGAAACCGATGAACAGCGGAGCAAAGGAACAGAATGCGTAAATCACCGAATGCAGCAAGCCTTCGTCAAAGCTTTTAGGCATGTCATCAAGAAAATTTGTAAATGCAGTCAATCCGTCAATGCCCTTCAGAACGAGGCACTCGCTCTGCCCGGAATGTTTCTGAAGCCGCACGGCAACGCAGTTTTTGCCGCATCTGTTCTTTGCGTAATCGAACAGCAAGTCTGCCGAATCATCAAGAGCTTCATAAAGCGGAAATTTGCTGTAGCATATGCTTATGCCGAGCGACAGGGACGGCACGGGGATTGGCTCTTCGCCCGGTTTCTTTTCGGCATTTGCCGCTTTGATCGCATCGATATATGTTTTGAACGATTTTTGAAACAAATCCTTTGCATCCCTTGCGAAGTGAAACACGGTTTCGCCGGACGAGCTTTCGGCGGGCAGCAGCGCAAGCAGGTCGTCGCCTCCGGAATAAATTGTAACGCCGCTGTAACGGTGAACAAGATCGGCCATTTCGCCGCAATACAGAAAACAGGTTCTTGAAAAATTGCGCAGTTCATCTGCTTTAAGCGAGGCAATGATTTTGGAAACAGCATCCGCATCGCTGCGAACGACGGCATAGTAATCGTGTTTTTTCAGTTGCTCGCGAACTTTTCCGTCTTTTGATGTGTCCGCAATGTCCTCAGTGCTTCGAATGCTTGTGCGATCTTCGCCAAGCAGCGGCCAGTTTTCAAACCCTTGTGTAAGCGGCAGCTCGCGTACGCTGCGGTTGCTGACAGCTTTAACGATCTCGTTGCAGCTTTCAACCCGAATTATCGGCTGAAAAAGCTCAAGACTGTCCAACGCAAGCCCGCTTTTAAGAATAGGGTTTTCGCCGTTCTCCTCATCAACATCGAATGCAGTGCAGGCGATAAGCATGTAACGGCGGAGATAATCATCCCCTTCCCCTTCCTTGAAACCGAAGGTATTGGCAAGCGAACGGATTACGGAATTCCTTAAAGCGGAGAAATTCGTTACATCAAAATTCTTCGCGCGGAAAATGATATGGTCGGGAAATCTTCCCACTCCGTCCGAAACAATGACGTCCGCAGCCGCCGAATCCTCCTTTGTCCCCGCAGCGTTTTTATGATAATACGGAACGATAATGTCCTCTTCGGAAATGTTGAACTCCGAATGCTCCAAAAGATATTCGCATATCGACTTGGAAAGATAGGAGAACATGTAACTCGCGGCCCAAAGTGCGCCGGTGGATTCGGCAAGGCCGATGGTTTTGAATATCGGACCCAATGTGACTGCAATGTATTTTACTTTACTCATATATTCACCTCCTTATTTAAGTGCGCAGAACGGGACGAAGCCAAAGATACTTCGCAGGGAAAACATCTCGACTGGTTAAATCGACAATCCCGTATCCGCCGCCTTTGTCACTTGTTTTATCGTTGAAATCCTTCGCAAACGCATCAAGGAACATCTTCAGTGCTTCATCGCCCGAATTTGCTCCCGGTGCAAGCTCTTCCGCTGTCGGGGTTTTTATCATGCCGCTTTTGCATTCTTGCTTGAGATAGTTGAGCTTTTGCTCACTTGTCGCCTTGCTGTCGTATTTCTCCTCTTGATTCTTTTCCAGAATATAAAATTCTGAACCGAAGATCTCATCCGGCATTTTCTGCGGAAGAATGAAGACAAACTTTCCGATGGGTTTGAACAGCAGCGGCGACGGGAAACGCTCGATTCCTTCCGCGCTGTGGGTGTAAATATCGTAGACGGGTGTATGTGCATTGGGAGCGCGACAGAATCTGGAGTTTTCGTTTGTGCCCAAAAGCCCGCGCACATAGCGATATCGGACATTGTTGCCATAAGGATGAAGGTGTTCACCCCGGGTTGCTTCGTTATAAACATTGCGAAGCACTTGTTGCTTAACAAATGCCTTGTCGTTGGCAAGCGGATTTTTTTCCCGCTGAAAGTAACGGAAGACAAAACCGCGGACGTAATTACCCTCACCGCGGTTAAAGCCGCTTCTCAAAAATGCAGAGATGACCCAAACGGCATCAAGCAGGGCGTCAGCATTGACATCATTGTCGAGCTTGCAGTAATAGGCATTCGGGCAGTATTTCCCAACGAGGTCAAATCCCTTGGGTTCATTGGGCTTGGTGCTGATATCAACCGTAAACGAACCGAATCCTTTCCGCTGTCGTGTTCCAAAATTATGCATCATGAAAAAACCGCGAATGTGTTCGTCAATAAATGTCAGCAGCTCCGGAATGAAGCAGCGAATCGTGAGTGTCAACCCGTCTTTATAAAAGAGTGACTCTTTAAAGGTTTCCCGAATTGTATCCTGAATATTATTTCCTGATGCCATATTTCCGAAATAGTTTTTGTGTATTTCGTGTAAACTTGCATTCGGCGGGCGGTGTTCGGCTCTTGCAATGGCTCTTTCAATCGATTGCGTTCTGTCGACTTGTTCGCTGTTCGGTGTGATCCGCATCATGTAATCAAAACTTTGCTGTGAACCGTCTCCGACAAACCATTTCTTCCATCTGCCGTCCCCGAATCGGTCATCTTTCTCCAATTGTTCAATCAAGAACCTGTCCAATTTCGGCTTGACTTCCGTTGCGCGCAAACAGGCGTGCGGTTCGGAATGCTGAAAATGGATGAGCGGTGTGTGTTGAACCAATTTGTACTCTTTTTGCCAATCATACATTGGATCCGTGTTCTCCTTTCAAAATTAAAAGTCGTTAAAGTTTGTTGAATTTCGCTGAAAAGTGTTTTCAATGCCTGCGGCGGTATTTTATTAAGAAAAAAAATATTGCTCCGACTGAGACTGCGACAGCAAACACAAGAGGAATAAGCCAAATCAAAAACTTAGGTTTATTGATAAGGGCCTCAACGGCGCCCATCCCGTCGGCAAAAAAACCGGCCAGCGAAAGCAGCAGCGCAATCAGAGCAGAAATCGCTGCCCACTTGTTAAAGTCCGTATCCAAGGTCGTGTTTGCGGCGGAATACAGCGCGTCAAGCTGATTTTGTAATGCTTCACGCTGTTTGCCCACAAAAAGGAATTCGCGGAGCATTCCGTACAACTCGCAGCCCTGCTCCTGTGCCGTGACTTCAAACAGGTCAAGCTGACTTTGAAAAGCAACAAAGCGTTCCTGAAGCTTGTTCAGGGCAATAATGTTTTGTATACTGATTTTCTTCTTTGGGTTCTTAATATGCGCGGAAAGCAGCGCAGCATCCGCTTGGAATTTAATCAGCGAGGCGCGCTGAACAAGTGCGAAACATGCAAGCCGCGTGTATTGAGTCAAAAACGGCAGGATTACCGGAGCGTAGACGGATTCGGAAGTGACGCAGACGAGGCTGTAATTTGTGACAGCCTGCAAGGTGCCGCAACTCAGCCAGCGCCTGTAAACATGTGCCGAAAGCAGCTCTTTTCGCATTTCGGCAGTCGGACAGCTTACGTTGCCTTCCGTGTCGATAAACACAAACTCATATAAGGAATTTGCGGTTTTATCATCGTGAAGATAGTTGAATTCTCCCAAAACGTTTGCGGCAGTGTAAAACTTCGCCGTTTTCGTGTCGGCAACGCAGCAGCAAACGAACATTCTGTCGTCCAATACGGGGCTGATAAGATATTTTGAGTTTGTGCCGCGCTTGGAAGAAAAAGTTTTTTCACTATGTTTTTTATCAGATGGATCGCCCGATTTGCCGGAGGCTTTTTCGGGCGCGGAAGAATAATTCAGAACATCGGTGATAAAGTTTGCAACATGCGTGAGGGACAGGTATTCAAAAAGCATTTCCGTGTTTCGGCATTTGTAAACAAAATCCTTGAAATTATCCGAAAAACGTTCGATTTTAGGCGACCCGTCCGCATTCCTGCCCGCTGTAAACTCAAAGTCAAAGCTGTCGGCACAAAGCGAAAAATATCTTTCGGGATCGGGAACGGGCAGCAGCGGAAGATTGATCCTTCGGCCGTATTCGTTGATGGCCTTAACGGATTCAATGTTTGCCTGACTCGTTTTTCCGTCCTTTGCAAGGCCGTGATTTTCGCATTCAAGCATGAATATGCCGATTCCGGTGTTGAAAAGAATAACACGCACTGCATTTACATGCAGATCATATGTGATATTGCGCGTGATATAATAATGCGCCTGCAGCTTTTTGTCCCTGCCTTCCGGACGGAATTCAAATGTGTGTGAAATTTCCGAATGCGAGTTGTTATTCAAAGAGGTATACAGCGCATTGCGCATTGCAGGGTTGAAATACTGATATTCCTGATATGCAAGCCGGATATTTTCAAGCTTGGCATCTTCCTTATCGCCGTCAAGCGCGGTCACTGTCCGCAAAATTTTGTCAACATCCAAACATGCACAGCCTTTTGCAGAGGAATGCTTTTTGAACTTTGACGGACGGTTAAACGGAAACTTCCGCTTGCCATTTTCGGAGCAGCATTCGTCACTGTACCACATACCGTTTTCTTTAAAGTATTCTACAACGGATTCAAAGTCAAATTCGGTTTTTCCGCGAGGATCTTCGATATTGAACGGAAGCATGAATGTGTGGTAACTGTATACGGACGATTTCTTCCTGTCCAACAGCTCAACGGCCTTTGCTTCAATGTCATAATTCGGAGAAGCACCGACAGCATCTGCGATAAACGGCGAGAAAAGCGTGTGAAAACTATAGTTCAGTTTCGGTCTTTTTCGTCTTTCCGACTCCTCTTGGATTTTCTTAAGCACGTTAATATCGTACGGAAGAAAACCCGTGTTGTTCGGGAGCATTGAAAAACGGTTGGCAAAATAATAATTTGAGTTCATGCAAACAACAAATACTCCTTACAGTTTCATCACAAATTACAATTAAAAGGTTCATTCTTAATCGGATACATTAATCTAAATATATCTTACCGCATATTGCGAATTTTGTCAAGACCTTTCGAAAACTTTTGTTTAAAGCTGAAATCAAAAAAAGTTATCCGCAGTTTATGATTAAATTGCGGATAACTTTTGCTCAGAATCGAACCGGTGCCGAAAAACGGCACAAGGTTTCGGGTTTCGAACGAAATAAAATCTGAATGCTTACAGTTTTATCAGCTCATATTCCTTGCTGCCGAACCCCAACTCCGCTGCGGCATCAATCGTGTGTGCGCCGTTGCGGCTTTCAATGCGCTCAAGCAAATGATCCCTGCCGGGGTCGTCGGAGGCATAAACAAGGTCAAGACATGCGCGATCGACAGCTATCGGGTCAAGTGATGCAAGAATTCCGATATCTGCCATGCAGGGATCTTCCGCAACGGAACAGCAATCGCAGTCAACGGACATATTCTTCATGACGTTGATAAAAACCATATTGCCGTTGAAATGACGCACGACGGCTTCCGCCGCGTCGGCCATGGATTCAAGAAACGAGTTGTGGTCGCCTGTCCAAATCTTCTCCGGCTCGCCTGCACCGTGGATATATGCCTTGCCGTAGGAGGAGGCGCAGCCGATGGAAAGCTGCTTCAGCGCGCCGCCGAACCCGCCCATCGGATGCCCCTTGAAATGGGAAAGCACAAGCATGGAGCCATAGTTAAGCATGTTTTTGCCGACCTGAACCTTTTTGATGCGCTTGCCGTTCGGAATCAAAAGCTCGGCATCCGGCCCTTCCGCATCCATAATGTCAACGGTGAAATGCTTGCTCCAACCGTGTTTTTCCATGGTTTCACGGTGTTTTTCGGTTGTGTTGCGTCCGCCGTCGTAGGCGGTGTTGCATTCAACCACGGTTCCGTGCACATCATTGACGATAGGCTGCCAAAATTCCGGTTTCAAAAAGTTTTGATTGCCGGGTTCGCCCGAATGCAGTTTTACGGCAACTTTGCCGGGAAGAATTCCGCCGGGCAGGTCATTCGATGCCGCATGAAAAAGCTCAACCACCTTTTCAGCTGTGATTTCGGAAGAAAAAAACACTTTTGATTTCATTTACGAGACTCCTTACAATGGATAAATTAAAAACTGATTAGCAATAACTTCATCCGCTTCCTGCTGTCCTGTTCCGCATTTTCAAATTTATTCCGCATGAATGCTTGCCTTGTAGCGGCTCAGCTTGACTGCATCGTCAATCTCAAGATCGTTTGTGCCGCTGAGTGACTCAAGGTGATGCGTGAATTCGTGCCGCAAGATGTGCCGAACCTCGGCCTTCAGCTTTTCGTCCGGCAAATTCCCGTAACTGCGCAAAATCGAACCGCCGTACAACACAATGCTCCGTCCCATCTGCGGCGAGTTCCTGTATTCACCCAACACAAGCAGCGGTTTTTTCGGATCGGATTGCGGGTGCGCTTTTGTAATCGGAGAAAGTATGATTCCTCCGTTTAGCTCACGGTAAAATACCTGCGGAAGCTCCTCTGCCGCTTCATCGGCAAATATGCGCAGCTTGTCCAATCGTTCGGAATAGGTCGGTGCGCGCTTTGCCGCACATGCTTGCGGCGCAGCTGAAGAAATGTTCGGATTAAAAACCTTCTCTCCCGAACAGGTTTGCGGCGCGGCGGAAAAAACATTGACATTTATGTCTTTTTGCTCCAAAGCTATTCCTCCGTTTCCTCTCAGCATCGGAACCGGCACTGCACGCAAATTTGTAAATCACTTGCAGATCGCACTGCCCAATGACGGCTCCCGATTGCATTGTACATCATATTTAAGAATATTTCAAGTGAAAACGAAGGGCGATCCGGTTTGGTTCGAACGCCGGCAATACAGATAAAATTAATATATTATCGCAGCGGGACATAAAAATGTACAGCAGCGTTTTATCATATCGAATTGAATATGTCTCAATGAAGGAATAGTACTGTCAGAAATATAAAAAGAACATGTAAGCACGCAATAAGCGAAGTCAATATTTGTGGTGAACAGAAAGAATGACGCTGAATGCCATATGTTGCTTTTTTTGACGGATAAAGGTATAATATAACCGATTAGTTTTCCCCGCATCCGCGGGGGTGATCCTACGAGGTTAAACTCAAAAACCGAAAGGAGCGTAAACGAAATGAAAATTAAATATATTGGCCCCTCTTTTGGTGTGGATAGTTTAACCAACGGTAAAACATACGAGGCCATCGAGGAGGATGGTATGTATAGAGTTATTGACGATAGCGGCGAGGACTACCTTTACTCAAAGGAAAACCCCGCACCGCTTGACGGTAGCTCCCCCGGCGGCAAATGGGTTATTGTTGAACAGTAACCCCTCATAAACCCCATAACGGTTGTTAAAGTTTTCCCTGCATCCGCGGGGGTGATCCTCGGTATACCCCTTCCCCCCTCGCTCTGCCGCCGTTTTCCCCGCACCTGCTGGGGTGATCCGAATTGAAAATCATACTATCCGGATACGATGAATTAGAGAACGCGACAGAGACGCTAATTCATTGGAACTACAACAAGATTCTACAAATGAGGTAACTGAGTGAAAATATATCTTTCAAAGAATGGATCATATGTGACCGGAGACTGCGTGATGCTTCATCGCAACGGAACGGTGTATCCATGTATAGATAATAGATATCATCCGAATCCCGGAACAGAGGAAACTGAGTATGACGAGATAGAACGTCCTGTAGACTGGCTAATCGCAAATGGCTTTCTTTCAGACGAGATTGAGATGTGGCTTTATGCTCGGATTGCTGCTTTAATCGATGAAGATGGATATGACGCAGATGCTGATATGAACGAGATAGTTAATTCCATAATGTATAGCGACAGTTATCAAGTCGATTCAAAAACTCGTCAACTCATAGGAGATATCTATGCCTGGATGGGCGACGAAGATAATCTGCGTAACTGCATAGATATAAATGAATCACAATACGCTCGGGATATAGCTCGATTCATAAACGAGAATTTTCTCCGCATTCGTGCAGGGGGCAAGCTGAACCCGGACGGAACAAACTCAATCTACTTCAGAATATCGTCGCACGGATATGATTGGCGTCGTAATATTGAAAATTTCCTCCGGGATACTTTTGATAGCCCTGACAAGATGCCAAACTACATCTGGATAGGTCATGATGCTGAAACAAATCCGCCGGAAGTCACTCTGTTCGAAGGAACCCCCAATGACTTCATTGAGCAGTTTGATTCAAAAGTGATAGCTCATATACAGCTTGATTAACAGGTTGATCTCGCCCGCGATCGCCACGAGATCGTGTTTTAACTTAACCCCCAACATTATCACTAAGATAAACAAATGTCCTCCCTCGTCATCGAGTACAAAGGCTATCCGAAGGAGGATATTTTTTTGTTGACTGAACAACGGTCAAGTTTTCCCCGCATACGCGGGGGTGATCCGGAGTTGTATAAATATTTCAAGCGAAAACGAAGGGCAATCCGGTTTGGTTCGAACGCCGGCAATACAGATAAAATTAATATATTATCGCAGCGGGACATAAAAATGTACAGCAGCGTTTTATCATATCGAATTGAATATGTCTCAATGAAGGAATAATACCGTCAGAAATATAAAAAGAACATGTAAGCACACAATAAACGAAGTCAATATTTGTAGTGAACAGAAAGAATGACGCTGAATGTCATATGTTGCTTTTTTTGACGGATAAAGGTATAATATAACCGATTAAAGGGCAATTGCAGAATGCTGCAATGAAATTGTACGCACTGAGAGGTAAAAAAATTGAACAGATTATCCAAAGAGCTTGTAGCGGCGGTTTTCCTGCAAAAGCCATGACAATGATGTCTACATAACAACAGGTTTGATTAAGGAGGAAAAATGACAATTGTTTTGATTATTTTGGTGGTGCTTGCACTGCCGTATCTGATACGTAAGTAGAGCAAAGTAATTCTTGTGGGCTGCCCTGTTCGGTGCAGGAAAAAATGCTGTTTCATGTGCAATATCGGAGTGAGCCGCAGCAAGTGCTTTTTTGCACTCAAGACAACAGTTTTATCCGCACCTGCGGGAAAACACAAAACATCGTAAGAATGGAGGCGAAAACAAGAGCAACGGAACGAAAATTGTATTGGGGCTGATAATGTTTGCCCTCGGTATGCTGATTATGGTGTCAGCGTTTTGCCCGCCGTCATGTACGGTGAGACTGATTACGCGGCAACATCGGAAAACAAAAGCAACAGGAGAGTTGTGAAATGTCTGCGATTCTCAAATTTGATTGACAGAGCAGGCGTTTTCCGGCATATTCGGCAGTCACATTCGATTATTCAACGGTTGCTGCCGAGTGCGGGAGACAATGTCGAAATCAACAGAAAACACGGGAAGCACTGTCCGTTACGGAAGACTTCCCGTGTTTGTTTTTGAAGAAGTAATCGGTTGCTTGCCGAAACACTGCGGCAGAGCGGAGAGCTTCAGCCCGCGCGGCAGGTTCGGCGGCTGCGGTTATCGGCGGTCTTCCGGTGTATCGGAATTTTCCGCCGTATCGGAGGGTGCTGTTTCAGCGGAGTCTGCATTGTCATTGGCATTTGAGATTTCGCCGTCGGACTCTTCCCCGCCCTTCTGCGGTTCGTCATCGTTATGCGGCGCAAGCGCAACGCTTGCAACCCTGTGCCCCTCGTCGATTTTCATCAGTCGAACGCCCTGCGTGTTGCGGGAAATGACGGAAATCGTGTCAACGGGAACGCGAATGACAACGCCGTCATCACGGATAAGCATCAGATCCTCATTGCCTTCGGAAACTTTGAGGCAAACAAGCTTGCCGGTTTTTTCGGTGATATTCATTGCAATAATGCCCTTGCCGGCGCGGCCCTGAACGCGGTAGGCGTCCTCTTCCGTGCGCTTGCCCATGCCGTTTTCGGTGATGGCAATGACGCAGCTGCCGGGTTTGACCATGGACATATCAACAACGCAGTCGCCCTCGGAGAGTTTGATGGCACGAACGCCGGAGGCATTTCTGCCCATTGAGCGAACATCCTGCTCGCTGAAACGGATGCTCATTCCGTCCCGTGTGCCGATAATGAACTCATCATCGCCTGCGGAGAGCGCAACGCTGATAAGCTCGTCGCCCTCGCGGAGGTTTTGAGCAATCAAGCCGCCCTTGCGAATGTTTGAAAAATCGGAGAGCGGGGTTTTTTTGATAACACCCTGCCGTGTGCAAAGAACGAGATAGCCGCCCTCGGTTTGCCTGCCGATGGGGAATGCGGCGGTAACGAACTCGCCCGTCTGCAATTGCAGCAGGTTGACTATGGGCGTGCCCTTTGCGGTGCGGCTTGCCTCCGGAATGGAATAGCATTTAATGCGGAAAGCGCGGCCCTTGTTTGTGAAGAACATGATATAGGAATGCGTGCTTGTGACGAAAATATCCTCAAGGAAATCCTCTTCACGGGTTGCTCCCGCACTGATGCCGACGCCGCCTCTGCGCTGCGTGCGATAGGTTGCTTCCGCAATGCGCTTGATGTAGCCGTGATGGGTGCAGGTAACAACCATGTCTTCTTCCTGGATGATGTCATCCATATCGATGTCTTCAACGATCTTTGTGATTTCGGTGCGGCGCGGATCGGCAAAGCGGCGCCGAATCTCGAGCATTTCATCTTTAACAACGCCCATAAGTTTGCCTTCGTCCGCAAGCAGGGAAGCAAGGTATTCAACCGTGCGCTTAAGCTCGCCGTACTCGGCTTCCAACTTTTCGCGCTCAAGCCCCGTCAACCTTTGCAGCCGCATGTCAAGTATCGCCTGCGCCTGCCGTTCACTGAAACCGAAACGCGCAATCAGCCTTTCCTTTGCTTCTGCGCCGTTTGCACTGGCTTTGATGATGGCAATGACTTCGTCAATATTGTCGAGTGCGATCATAAGGCCTTCCAAGATGTGCAGCCTTTCGCGGGCTTTGTCAAGGTCAAACTGTGTGCGGCGGGTGACAACATCCTTTTGATGCGCAATGTAGTGATAAAGCATTTCGCGAAGGTTGAGCACCTTGGGTTCGCCGTTCACAAGCGCGATCATGATAACGCCGAAAGTATCCTGAAGCTGAGTGTGCTTATACAGATTGTTCAGCACAACGTTTGCATTGACATCCTTTTTAAGCTCGATAACAATGCGCATTCCCGCGCGGGAGCTTTCGTCGCGAAGGTCGGAAATGCCGTCCACGCGCTTCTCGTGAACAAGCTCCGCAATTTTTTCAACAAGCTTTGCTTTGTTGACCTGATACGGAATTTCCGTGACGATGATTCGTGAACGATCGGCCTTGCATTGCTCGATCTCGCTCTTTGCGCGAACAAGGATCTTTCCCCTGCCTGTAAAATATGCATGGCGAATGCCGACATCGCCCATGATGACGCCGCCGGTCGGAAAGTCCGGGCCGGGGATATAGTTCATCAGCTCGTCGATCGTGATATCGGGATTGTCAATCATTGCGGCACAGGCATCGACAGCCTCGCCGAGATTATGCGGCGGAATGTTTGTTGCCATGCCGACAGCAATGCCGTTTGAGCCGTTCACAAGAAGGTTCGGGTATCTTGCGGGCAATACCGCGGGCTGCATCAGCGTTTCGTCAAAATTCGGGTAAAAATCAACCGTGTTCTTGTCAAGATCGCGGAGCATTTCGAGAGTGAGCCTGCTCATGCGCGCTTCGGTATAACGCATTGCAGCGGCGGGGTCGCCGTCAACGCTGCCGAAATTGCCGTGACCTTCAACAAGGGGGTAACGAGTGGAGAAGGGCTGGGCAAGGCGCACCATTGCATCGTAAACCGCCGTATCGCCGTGCGGATGGTATTTGCCGAGAACGTCGCCGACAAGGCGCGCACTCTTTCTGAAGGGCTTGTCGGGCTGCATACTCAGCTCGTCCATTGCGTAAAGAATGCGCCTGTGAACGGGTTTCAGCCCATCGCGCACATCGGGAAGCGCACGGCTGATGATAACAGCCATTGCGTATGATATAAAGCTGCGCTTCATTTCACCCACAAGGTTTATGGGCAATATTCTGCCGCCTTCAACATCGGTCGGCAGCTCGTTTGTTCCGAGCATTTCAAGATTGGGTCTTTTTTTGTTTTCGTCCATTATTTCTCCTGCATGAAAGGTGCGGAGCCTGCCGCAGTCGGTGCATCGCACCTTTCGTCGGTCGTCAAGTCATTGAATCGTGTTAATAATTTCGGATTGCAGAGCTCAAAGCTCTTAATCTGCCGTTTGAAAATTGAAACGTTTCCGAATCAAACATCAAGGTCGGCAACGAGCTTGCTGTTCTGCTCAATAAATTCGCGGCGCGGTTCAACCCTGTCGCCCATCAAAAGGGTGAAAGTTTCGTCCGCAAGCATTGCATCGTCCATTGTGACGCGAAGCATAATGCGGTTTGCGGGATCCATTGTCGTGTCCCAAAGCTGTTCGGGGTTCATTTCGCCCAAACCTTTATAGCGTTGGATGTAGATTTTATCCCTGCCGATTTCGTCAAGAGTTTTGTTCAGCTCTTCGTCCGAATAGACATAGCGTTCCGTATTGCCCTTTTTGATGAGATAGAGCGGGGGCTGGGCAATGTAAACATAGCCGCGCTCTATCATCGGCCGCATGTGCCGATAGAAGAACGTCAGCAGCAGCGTGCGAATATGGCTTCCGTCAACATCGGCATCGGTCATGCAGATGATTTTGTGATAGCGGAGCTTGGTTTCGTCAAAATCCGCATCCATGCCCGCACCGAACGCGGTTATCATGCATTTGATTTCCGCATTGCCGAGAATTTTGTCCAAACGGGTTTTTTCAACGTTCAGAATCTTTCCGCGCAGCGGAAGGATGGCCTGAAAATGCCTGTCGCGTCCTTCCTTGGCGGAACCGCCTGCGGAGTCGCCCTCAACGATGAACAGTTCGCATTTTGAAGGATCTTTTTCGGAGCAGTCAGCAAGTTTGCCGGGCAGTGCGGCGGAATCCAAAACGGACTTGCGTCTGGTCAGCTCGCGTGCCTTGCGCGCCGCTTCCCTTGCGCGGCTTGCACTGAGGCATTTGTCGAGAATAAGCTTTGCCTGCGCCGGGTTCTCTTCAAGATAGGTCGTCATGCCGGCCGTCACGGCGTTGTCAACAAGGGTTCTTATGAAGGCATTGCCGAGTTTTGTTTTTGTCTGCCCTTCAAACTGCGGCTCTGTCAGCTTAACGCTGATGATAGCGCTCAAACCTTCGCGGATGTCGTCTCCGGTCAGGTTCTGGTCGCTGTCTTTAAGGATTTTAAACTTTCGGGCGTAGTCATTGATGACCCTTGTCATTGCCGCACGGAAACCCGCAAGGTGGCTGCCGCCCTCGATGGTGTTGATGTTGTTGGCATAGGTAAAAACATTTTCGCTGTAGCCGTCGTTGTATTGCAGCGCAACTTCAACGCTTGCCGTTTCAAGCGGATTATCGTTCTTTACAGCGGAAAAATAAATCGGGTCGGGGTGCAGAACCTCTTTGTTTTTGTTGATATAGCGAACGTATTCAACAACCCCGCCTTCGTAGTGGAAGCTGTCCCGCACGGGCGGGTCGCAGCGTTCATCCGTCACGATGATGCGCACGCCGCCGTTTAGGAACGCAAGCTCGCGCAGCCGTCGAACAAGGATATCGTATTCATAGTTCACTTCGTCAAAAATTTCTTCGTCGGGAACAAAATGAATCGTTGTGCCGTGCTCGTCCGCTCCGCAGTCGCCCACGATTTCAACCTCCGTAGCCTTTATGCCGCGGCGGCAGATCTGCCGGTAAATATGCCCGTCCCGACGCACCTCGGCGGTAAGCTCCGTGCTCAATGCGTTAACAACGGAAAGACCGACACCGTGAAGGCCGCCTGAGACCTTATAGCCGCTGCCGCCGAATTTGCCGCCCGCATGAAGCATTGTGAGTGCGACTTCAAGCGCGGATTTGCCGGTTTTGGGGTGAATATCAACGGGAATGCCCCTGCCGTTGTCAACAACGGTAATGGAGTTGTCCGCATGAATGGTAACATAAATATGAGTGCAGAATCCCGCCATTGCTTCATCGATGGAGTTATCGACGATTTCATAAACAAGGTGGTGCAGGCCTCTTGAATCGGTTGAACCGATATACATGCCCGGGCGGCGGCGAACGGCCTCCAAGCCTTCAAGCACCTGTATTTGCGAAGCGTTATAAGTCGTTTCCATTTTTAAAACTATTTCCTTTCAGAGTAAAACCCGCGGCATTTTTGAAAAACCGCCGCCTGCGGAGCCCTGTCCGCCGGGATTTTTATGTCGGGCTGTTTTGGGGAGAACGCCGACCGTATGATTTAAAACAACCACAAAACGGCGTTTGTTTATACAATGTTAAATCAACACAGAATCAATTTTCTGCTGACAGAATTTTTTTGAGTTTGCCGCCGCTGCATTCAAACACCGTCATGTTCGGCACCTGTTCAAGGCCGTCGAGAGTTGTGGATGTTAAAAAGCATTGGCAATCAAATGCGCTTGAAAGCAGCTCTCGCTGCCTGTCGCCGTCCAGTTCGCTCAGAACATCGTCCAAAAGCAGAACCGGCGCCTCGCCCCGAACGCGGCGCATAAGCGCAAGCTCGCTCAGTTTAAGGCTCAATGCTGCCGTGCGCTGCTGCCCCTGAGAACCGAAAACGCGGACATCGCGCCCGTTAAGCAGAATGCCGATGTCGTCCCGGTGCGGCCCCTTGGTTGTGCAGCCGCGGCGGATATCCTCCGCCCGTGCCTTGCAGAGTGCATCCCCGAGTGCGGCGCGCGCGCCGTCGCCCTCGAAGGGAACGGAGGGTTTGTAGTAGGTAAAAAGCTCTTCCGGTTCATGCCCGACAGAGGAATTGCCCGTGATGCTGCGGTTCAGATCCCGCGCAGCGGTGCTGAGCCTGTCAAGAAAATCGCGGCGAAGCAGCATGACCGAACCGCCGAGCTCCGCAAGCTTATCGTCCCACATGTCGAGAAGTTCAATGTTCGGTTCGAACGGAAAACTTGTTTTCAAAAGCGCGGTGCGCTGCTTGAGGGCGGCATTATATTGCTGCAAACGGTAAAAATATGCAGGTCGAAGCTGGCAAAGCTCCATGTCCATAAAGCGGCGGCGGGTTTCGGGAGAGTCCTTGACGAGGGAGAGATCCTCGGGTGAAAACATTACGGCGTTCAGAACGCCCATAAGCTCGCCCATGCGTCTGATGCGCTGCCCATCGATAAAAACCTGTTTCGGTGCGCCGGAAAACAGCTTGAGTTCAATGCTGTGCTTCCCCGTTGCACTCACAAGCTCAATGCCCGCATATGCCTTGTCGGAAAGGGAGTTGATAAGTTCCGCATCGCGGCGCGTTCGGTGGCTCCTGCCCAACGCAGCAAGGAAAACGGATTCCAGAATGTTCGTCTTGCCCGCCGCATTTGCGCCCACAATGACGTTAAGCCCCTTTGCAGGCTCAAACCGCAGCTCCGTATAACTTCTGAAACAATAAAGTCTTACGGCGGTGATGTACACGCAAAGCCTCCGCCCTGCCGCATTATGCGGCATTATTACCTTCGTTCTATTATACCATATTTTAAGGAGTTCGGCAAGCCCGAAAGGCGCATTTAAAGGTACATTTATATAGGTAGGAGAAATGAGGAATTGGGAGCGGAGAGCGGAGTGTGGAAAGTTAAGAGCGGAGTTTGGAGAGTGGAGAGTGGAGCTGAAGGCACTCGTTTGCCTCCCCTGCAAGGGGAGGGGGACCGCAGAGCGGTGGAGGGGTTTTGATTAAGGGTGTGGAGAGTGGAGTTGAAGGCACTCGTTTGCCTCCCCTGCAAGGGGAGGGGGACCGCAGAGCGGTGGAGGGGTTTTGATTAAGAGTGCGGAGAGCGGAGAGTGAAGAACGATGTACATTTCTAATTGCTAATTTCTAATTGCTGATTTCTAATTGCTGATTTCTAATTGACAACGTCAATTAGAAATGATACAATACTTATTGCCGACTGAGGCCGAGTATATTCCTTTCGGAGGAAAACCATGAAAAAAAGCGTAAAGATTATCGGCATTGTTGTTTGTGTCGCAATTCTTGCGGCGGCGGTTGTGGGAGTTGCTTCGCGTGCAGTGCGTGCGGAGGACGGCAGGCGCATCCGCAAGGCGTTCAACGAATATGCCGAGCGTGTGGTACGGCTGCGTGCAAGCGGCGAATTTGAGGATTCCGACGACGATCCCGCTCTTTCCGACTGGTTCACCGCACCCGAGGGCTTCCTGCCCGTAAAGGACGGAAACGTGTATAAAAGCGTTATCAACCCTTACGACACGCCCGAGGAGTGGGATCTGCTTGAAGATGCGATAGAAATGCGGGAGGTTTCCCAATTGCCGGAAACTGCGCGGAATGCAACAACGGCGGAGCTTGTGCTGTACTGCATGAACTATAACCTGTTTGATGATATGTTCGTTTACGAATCAATGCTGGAAGGATTCGACGTTGTCAAACAGGATTATGACGGACTTCAGCTGCTTGCCGCGCGAGAGGATGCGGGAACGGTTCTTGTCAATCTCTACAAGGCATACAAGCTCAACGATCAGAGCCAACTCGACAGATATGCCTGCCTGAGGTTGGACTATCTTGAAACAATGCTTGCACAGCCGGAGATTCTTGCAAAGCTCACCGATGAACAGTGCCGCGAGCTTGCGGCCGAATGCTACAACAAGGCAACGCAGATAATGAACGCACGGAACGACGAATACGGCATCACCCAGGCGCTTTATCTCGGCCTGAAGAGCCTTATGCGGGCGGATCCGGAATTTGCGCGCATTGTCAACGGTTCCGACGGCGCAAGAACTTTTGCCGAAACCGGCGTTCTTGTCCCGCGCAAAATAAGCGATGCGGATCTCGGAGCAATGGCTGCAAGGGTACGGCTTGTGATTGGATGAACACTGATTCACCTTGACTGAAATTTACTGAGAAAAAGAAGAGAAGAAACGTTGATGCGGAATGCGGAATGCATGTGCTGACCTCACCAGAAAGGCTGTTTTGATTTGCACTATGAATAACTCATTTAATGTGTTATAATTCAGTTATTAAGGAGGCGATAATCATGAAAAGAGTCCTTTCGAGCATTTTGATTCTTGTTATTTTACTTACTGCTGTAGCTTGTCCGCGAGTAGACTCGGTGAATAGTAATTATACACCCAACCCTACGACCGGCAGCAACTCTTCAGCTGAAAAGATTCAAATTAATCATTCGGTAGCGGAAGCGATAGCAACTGTTTCTAGTTTAGAATCGAATAACGGAACTATCAGTGAAGAGAATGCCCAAGATGCTATTAATACAGTTTTCTCAGAAGCAGTATCAATAGAAACGCTTACTGACTGTTCCAAAGATGAATACGGCGTATACATGCAGACTGCGACAGGATTGGATTATGTTTATTGCCCTCAAATAGATGGAATGGATTCGGGCAATGGTGATTTGGAAATAATAACTCTTGCCCCCTTTGACGGAGAGAATCGTGAAATAGCCTATAATAACGGGCTTGACCATGATTTGGATGCGTTGGATGACGTTGCATCAGCTCTTGAAACATATGATGCTGATTGGCATTTCGGTTATGACGCAAATTTAGATGACGGTGAAGTGACACTTGATAGAATACTGTCGCTTAACAACTATAGTGTGATTCTGTGGCACGGTCATGGCGGGTATACGAAGAAAAGCGGATATTTTCTTTGCACAAACATTCTATGGAATACCGAGCTAGAGGAAAGATATGCATTGACCAAAGAAACTGCATTTGTTTACAACGGAAAATACATAGGTCTTCGTCCTGCGTTTTTTGAAAAGTCTTTTCCTGATAATGCATTTGACAATGCTTTTGTTTATATTGCCACCTGCCTATCAGGCAAGGAGACAAGTATGGCTGATGCATTTATCCGAAAAGGCGCTGCAGTAGTATTCGTAAACTCTGAAACCATTGACCGTGGTTATAATCTTGATATGATGCATTTGATTTCAGAGTCTTTCCTTGTTGGTCCTTCTGGGTCGATTACTCGCAAAGCGATAGATGAACTAGGTTCTCACTATAGCTTTAATACTGCGGAAAACTGGTCTATTGAAGATTCATTGACATTAGCGAAGGCCAAGTATGGCAGCAAAGATCCTAACAGACTGATTAATGCTGCAAAAGTCTATTATGTTAGCAGAAATGGCGAATCATATGGATTGAGTCACAATAAATGGATGAACGGGTTCGGAAGAGTAACTGATGGCATTTATCATGGTCAGTTTAGCTGGGAAGCAAATAATTGTTTTGCGAATGGTGAAGACCGTGCTGTACTGACACTAAGTATACCAAAGGATTCGCAATGGATTATAGAAAACGATTATCATGGTGAATTGTTGGTTGAAAGCAAAACCATCATGGATGAAGATGAACCGGTATTTGCATCGTGGCATGTGACAGTAGACAGGGTTGCATATGAAAATGGAGAATACTGCTTGTACACCAGAAGCGTATACAATGGTGAAGTTTTAGTGTTCAGAGAATCTGACAACACCTATTATGTCATGACTGAAACGGTCATACCATTTACTGAATCGGCTCAGGTGACTGATCATGCCATTTGCATAGATTATCTCTACGATAACAGTAAAAGCCCAAATGTCTTTTCGTGGAGAGATCTGGGGGCATACTACAATAATAATTTCTGCTATGATGTATGGGCTTATATCACGGTGGTAAACGGCAAAATAACGGCAATGGAGTTTGAGTATTCACCGTGATGGCTCCTTGCGACTCCAGAGAGAATGATTCTGCGACGAATGTTTACAATTGACAGTAGATATTTGTGCTACGATAGAGTTAATGGTGAGGTCAGCACATCGGTAAGTGGATAG
>FR879681.1 GCA_000435055.1 Clostridium sp. CAG:138
CGGCAGACCTTGTTGTCACGGCACAGTATGAAATGCTTGGCGATGTTGACGGTGACGGCAATGTTTCCATGGCGGATGCGCTGACGATCCTGCGCATGGCAATGGACATTTTGCCCGTTGAAAATCAGCAGATTGCGGATGTTGACGGCGATGGATTCATAACCTCCATGGATGCGCTGCTGGCACTTCGTTTCGCAATGCATATCGAGCAATAACAACTTCGACGGGGAGGGTCGATCACCCTGATGCATGATTCCCCTCCCCCATTAACAGAACAGCGGGATTTCTTCCTGGCCTCGTCCCTGCGGGCAACCGCGGGGGCGAGGTTTTTGTTGAAGGGTGTTGCAAATCATGCAAAAAAAAGATAGAATAAGTGCAGAATCACGGGGAGGGTTCAAAATCAGATGACAAACGGAAAAATACGGAAAGCAAAACGCGGATTTGCAGGACTTCTTGCTGTTGCAATCATTCTTGCCGCAGCGGTTCTGTGCGGCTTTGTTCGGCCTGCGGCGGCGAGTGCCGAGGCACTCAGGATAAACACGGAGACGGTGCTTTTTTATGCGGACACGGCAGCGGCGGCGGAGGGCGAATCGGCAGACATCAATCTTTGCATTGAAGGCGAAGACTATCTTGCACATGCGCTTGCAGTCACGGTTTGGTATGATCCGGAGGCGTTGGAGTTGAATTCCGTGACCCGCGGCAGCGCGATAGATTGGGAAAACACGCTTAACCATTTGGACACATCCATGCCCGGCAGGATCAGCCTCGGCGTGCTGTACCCGGGCAACGAAGGCATGACGCAGGCAAACAACGGCATTATTCACACAATGAGTTTTACCGTGCTTGCAGGCGCTGCGGGGGATTCCGAAATCCGCGTTGAAGTTAAAAAATTTAATTATATGATGACCGACGACGATCAATATCCCGTGCCGACGCAGACGCAAAGCGGGTGGATCTTTGTTAACGGCGGCGAATCGGGTGTTCCCGGCGATGCGGACGGTGACGGCGTTGTGACGGCGGCGGATGCGCTGCTCGTGATGCGGTGCGCACTCGGAACGGCAGAGCTTTCGCCCGAAACTGCCGCGCTCTGCGATGCGGACGGGGACGGAAACGTCACACTTTCGGACGCCGTGCTGATACTCCGTGCCGCGCTCGGATTGGGCTGAGAATTCGAATTTGAACAAAACGGATAAAACCCGAAAAAGCTCCGCACGGCCGAAGTATCTGCTGCGGAGCTTTTGTAATTGAAAATTTAACTGCGGAACGTTAACCGGGGCGTCAGCCGGCATGTTTTCGGTATGCACGGCATAAAGCGCGGGTTGCTTTTGACTTATTCATCCTCGGAATAGGGCTCGTCTTCGCTGACGGGAGCGGTTTCGTCATGGGCTGTTTCGATAAGGTCGCGGAGCTTCTTTTCGATTTCTTTGCAAAGCTCGGGGTTGTCGCGCAGGAAATTGCGTGCGTTTTCCCTGCCCTGTCCGATGCGGATATCGCCGTAGGAGAACCATGCGCCGGTCTTTGTGATGATTTTGTTTGCAACGCCCATATCGAGAATGGAACCTTCCTTAGAAACACCTTCACCGTAGATAATGTCGAACTCGGCAACGCGGAAAGGCGGCGCAACCTTGTTTTTAACGACTTTGATGCGCGTGCGGTTGCCGACGGGCGAATTGCCCTGTTTCAGCGTGTCGATTTTGCGGACGTCCAAACGGATGGAGGCAAAGAACTTCAGCGCCTTGCCGCCGGTGGTGGTTTCGGGATTGCCGAACATAACACCGACTTTTTCGCGGAGCTGATTGATAAAAATAACGCATGTGCGGGATTTCCCGACAACGCCGGCAAGCTTGCGCAATGCCTGGCTCATGAGTCTTGCCTGCAAGCCGACGTGAGAATCACCCATGTCGCCTTCAAGCTCGGCTTTGGGAACGAGAGCCGCAACGGAGTCAACAACGATAACGTCGATCGCGCCGCTGCGAACGAGTGCATCCGCAATGTCGAGTGCCTGTTCGCCGTTGTCCGGCTGGGAAACATAGAGCTTGTCCATGCTGATGCCAAGCTTTTCGGCATAAACGGGGTCAAGCGCATGTTCAGCATCGATAAAAACGCACATACCTCCCATTTTTTGCGCTTCGGCAATGATATGCAGCGCAATGGTGGTTTTGCCGGAGGATTCCGGCCCGTATATTTCAACTATTCTTCCGCGCGGAACGCCGCCGACGCCGAGAGCTGCGTCAAGCTCAATGCAGCCCGTCGGAATGACGGAAACCTGAATCCTTGAGGCGGCATCTCCCATCAGCATAATTGCACCCTTGCCGTATTGCTTTTCGATTTGACCGAGTGCCATTTCAAGTGCTTTATCTTTTTGCATGTTCTGTTCCCTTTCCGGTTCGGACGGAATTGCGCAGTAAAAGCCGAAAATCGCCCCAACCTCCCGATATTATTCGTAAAACGACCCTGAAACAAGGGTTTGCTGTGCCTATATTATAACATAAACGCAGCACGTTTTGCACCCTGCAAAAGGGCAAAAGGCGGAAATTTGCACAGGTTTAAAAATATATTGACTTTCGGACATAATTTGTGTTGACAAATGCATCGGAAAGCGTTATAATATCTCTCGCAGTGAAAAATGCGGTTGTGGCGGAACAGGCAGACGCGTACGTTTGAGGGGCGTATGGGAGACCGTATGGGTTCAAGTCCCATCAACCGCACCATAATAGCTACCGTAATTGATACAATCGTGTCAGTTACGGTAGCTGCTTTTTTATGCCTGTTTTGCAGAAAATATTGCATTTTCCTGACTTTGCAACGCATTTTTCATTACTGACTCCATGATAGTGTGCGTTTTCCGGGTGTGGCAATCCGCCAACCACCGCATATTGTGCTTTTAATTCGTTAAACAACCGCTATTCGTTATACAACTGATAGTCAGCAGAGACAAAAATATAGCCTGTGCAAGTGAAAGCAAAAACAGCCCCTCGCTACCATAAAAAGTAACGAGGGGCTTGTCCTGTAAATGCGTTATGTACTCAAAAGTGCGAAGGCCAGTCCCAGCAATCCAACCGGAATCAGTAGGAGAAGTCCTCCTGCAAAAACGAAACACAAGATCAATGCGGGTAGTGCCATTGCGAAAAGAATCGTTGCAAGCACTTTTGTAAGACTCCACGCCACCTTGAATACAAGGCCAAGCACCTTAATGAATAGCTACACGAACAGGACGGTACAGATTATTTCAAACACCACCTATCCTCCTCTGATGCTTAGTGGCACTCAACGATGACATCTTCATCACAGATCGGACAGCTCTGATCGGTTTCCCAGCTGCCATCCAAGCAGCCAACGCCACTCGCACCTACAGAAATGAAAACGCCGGTAGAGTATCCGCAATGGAGGCAATCAAAATCGATATTAACCATCGCCCCTTCATCATCTCGGGTGATTGCTTCCCAATTGGTCGCAGTTGCTCTTTTAGCCATATTCATACATCCATATAATTAAAACTTACTTACATCACCGTTAACCGCCTTGAAATCGGGATCTTCGGGTGTCTCGAATAGGATCTCACCAGACTCGGTATCTGTCAGGCGACAGGCACGGCCATAGTTGCCGATCTTGGCAACGGAGAAAGCAGCGGCTCTGCTGTCGGTATCCGTCTTGGTATACCAATCGCCGGATTTGAATGCTTTGAACTCTACCTTATACTTGCTCATATTGAACCTCCTGTGATGTGTGGGAGTGTACGCAACACACCCATGTGTTGAATTTTTAATAATAAATCATCGTGGGATTACGGGTTACAGGAACACAATCTCATAGTCCGCAAAGCCGGAGAGGAAATTGCAGATGATGGTTCCCATGTTTGCTTCAGCATCTTGGTAGATGCCATCCGCTTCAGCAAGAGCCAGACCCGCGGTTTCGATTTCAGAAATAATACCCTGGTACTGCTCGAAATCTATAGGATTGAGAATGTTATTCTCCTCCTGGCATTTGACGGGGTCCCAAATCACATAGTTGTCGAGGATCTGTGCTTCTGGCAACGAAATGTAGATCTTAAGGCTGTCGTTATCCACCTTGATTTCAATATCCTCCACCTCATAGCCGACCTTCGCAACACCGCTGCATTCAATTGTGATGGTGTTGGTGGTGCCGGGTACCGCGATATTATCGAGAAAATAGCGGGTGTATTCAGTACTCTTGGTGGCGGTGTATTCGCCGCTGTATGTCGAGAACTGGCTGATATCAACCAAGACAACCTCGATTTCTTCTACAGTGACGATACACTTCTCAATCTCTGCCGGAAGTTCAAGATCGAACTCCTCTTCAACAGGAGCAATCGGCTCTACGATTTCAGCCTCGTCTGAGGGGTAACTGCCTACGAAATGCCTTTGCCTCCGAGTATCACTACTCGTGATCTAGCATGATCATTATATGCGATACCGGAGGAATTGTCAACATTTTTCGAAAATATCCAAGTTTTCGGAATTAGGACGCTGCGCCTCCGGTTATCACTGCTCGTGATCTAGCGAACGGCATTGTGATTTCCGCCGGCGCGGCCGCAGGGTAAATCTGAAAAAAGGCACCTATACCCTGACGCTTGTGCCGCTTTGGAAAAAATAATATGTCTTTGATTAACAGCACCCGAAGCGGGTGCAGAGATGTTTTCCGCGCCTTTTTAGTAAAAGACGCAACCTACGACGGCGATCTTGAGATCCCTCGCATTATGCCGGAAAGCAGCATTCCGAATAAGCTGATCCTGTTCTCCAAGGCATTAAAAAGCGATGATCATGATTGCTGGGTCTGCTTTTATGAGGATGACGCCGCATTTGAGCGACTGTGGAACAACCCGAACAGGTATCTCCCTATACTGAAGCAGTATAAAGGATGCATCTCACCAGATTTCAGCCTATATCGCGATATGCCGCTGGTGATGCAGCAGTGGAACATCTATCGCAGCCGAGCGATCGGTCATTGGCTACAGAAAAACGGCATCCCTGTCATCGCAAATGTTCGCTGGAGCGATGAGCGTACCTTCGATATCTGCTGCGACGGTGTCCCTAAGGGAGATGCGATCGCCGTTGGATCCCACGGATGCATCAAGATCCAACGCGAACGCGAGTTCTTCGCTCGAGGCCTCGAGCACACCGTCAAAAAGCTGAAACCGAAAACCATTGTCGTTTACGGCGCAGCACCCGAATCCGTCTTTGACAAGTACAGACAGGCGGGGATCGAGATCCTGCAATTCGACAGCGAATACATGACCGTTCACCGAAAGGCGGTGAGCGAGTAATGGGAGCTGGTATTCATGGTGGATTTGGATCAACAGCCGGACTAAAAGCTGTCGCTGCGTCTCCAGTATATGTTGGAAAAGGCACCGGCGACAATCTTGCGAAGGCAGCGAAGTATATCAAGCCTGAGGCGGGATTCACTGATGTGGTAATCCACGGCACTTCGGATACCGTTGCCATAATGCACAATGGTGCTTCCAGAGAGATGGATCATCGGAGATTGTCAAATCTGTTGCGACATGACAGCGAGTATAAGCATCGCGGTGCGATACGCTTGATTTCTTGTCGCACAGGTGAAAAAACGGCGGGATTTGCCCAAAACTTAGCTAACAAGCTCGGGGTGAAGGTTAAAGCACCGTCAAACACATTATGGATACTTCCCGGTGGAAAAATGGTTATAGGGCCAACGCCTTATCGCAATACGGGAAAATGGATAGTATACTCACCTTATACTAAGAAAGGAGGCAAGTGATATGAACTTGAGGAGACAAGGCTTTTTTAGGGAAATGCCACATGGTGATGAGCATGATCCTTCACTTGAACAAGCGGTCAACACTTTAAGTCAAGCTGAGGATGTTGAGAGAATATGCTCTTATCTTGACATGGGTAAAGTCCTTATAGTGTGTTGCGGAACATGCAATGACGTATTAAATCCCGAAAAAGGGATTGCCGGAACGCCATCATTCTTAACGGACGGCACATGGGTATGGCCTGGGGATCTATCATACTATGTGCGAAACTACAAGGTTGGACTTGCATGTGAGTTTATCAGGCATATGCGTGAGCATAACTGGGTGATAAGTGATTCGATTCCGGATTTTGAACAAACGGATGTCGAAATCGACGGAGTCAAACTCTGGTAACTGAAAACGATCCCCGATGGTCAGCTCCTTCGGGGATCGGTCTTTGATTCTTCCTTTGCGGCCAGCACGGCTTTTGCGCTGTATTTTGTTTCTTTGCGGCGAGAGCCGTTCTCGTCGCGCGCAATGTTGCTGCGGCGCTCCCGCTCCTGCTGCACACGGAGGAACATGTCGCGGGTAATGTCGGATCGTGATCATTTTCAGCAACGGTGATCACAGCGCACTTTTCCCGCGTCTTTTTCTCCTTCCAGCCGGTAGTGGTTTTAAGGACGGGCGATTCACCGAGGTGCTTTGTATTAGTGAGCATTACCTCAATGGCGTGCTTGCACCAAACCGGCTTGCCCGTCGGTGATGGTATGCCGCGTGTTTTGAACTCATTGATTATTTTGACGATGCTGCAGCCGTCCAGATAGAGTTTGAAAATAAGCTGAACGGTTGGCTCCTCTTCGGGATTGATTGCGAGATGACCGTACTCGTCATTCATATAACCATAGCACTTGCGATCAAAAAGAGACGAATTACCGTCAGAGACCCTTTGCGGAATACCCCATTTTATGCTTTCGCTTTGACCGATGTTTTGCGCCTCCGCGACCGTCATGTATGTAGTCACATAAAGCCAGAAAGTTTCACCGTTATTTGAATTCAGGTTCTCTTCATCGAAAATTATGTTAACGCCCAGATCCTGCAGCTCGTGCAGAATCGTCAGGGCTTCTGTTACGTTGCGGAAGAATCGGCTGCAGCTCTTGATGAGTATAGTATCGAACTTATGCTTTCTGGCGTCGCTGATCATGCGATTGAGATCATTGCGGCCATCGGTGTTTGCTCCGCTCTTGATATCAATATAAACGTTGACCGGTTCCCACTCGGGATTGTCATACACTTCATCAGTAAGAAATCGGAGCTGATTGGAAAGGCTGTGCAGCTGCGCATCGGTTTTTGTGCTGACACGGCAATAGATGACCACACGCCTGCGATCGGGCTTTTGCTGAGGAATGATATGTACAATTCTATCTGGCACGGAACAGCACCTCCGATGTAAGTATGATACCACAGCCTGAGTTCAAAAAGCAATATCCTAATCAAAAAAAGAGGGAACCCGAAGCCGAAATACGCTTAATTTGTGCTTGACATATAAATGTTTTTGTGATATCATCACGGAACTTGAAGCCGGGGGAACAAAACGGTCCGGTGGAGCGTTTTGCCCGGCCGGGAAGCGAAAGCAGTCCGAACGCGCAGCACGGAGTGCAAGCAAAGGACGATTTGAGCGGAGAGTCCCATCAACCGCACCAAACGAAAGCATCCCGGCAGGGGTGCTTTTTTGTTTGGTTATGTCATGCGAGGCTTGAATTTTCAGCGGAACAACCGTCGGTTTTGTTTTGCACGATTCGGATGAGACTTTTTCGGCCCGAAAATGAGCCGTGACGGAAAACGCAATTCAAAAATAAGGAGAAGCATATGAAAAAACTCAGAACAACAGTTTCGGTAATTATCATGATACTTGCCGGAATTGCAGGCTTTTTTGCAGGTTCGGCTGTTACGGACGGAATGGGCGGCGCAATACTTTTTTCAATGATTGCGGGCATAGGCTGCATAGTTTATACGGCGGACAACCGCGACTGATAATCGTTGGGAGAGTTAAGAGGTATTATTGATATGGATATTTGGGAAAAACTGTACCTTAAAGCAAAGGAACAATATCATCCGGAGGATGTTACGCCGTTTGTGTATGCGCATCATGTTGTTTGCGCACTTGAAAGCGAAAACGGGGAGATCTTCACGGGATTCTGCATTGAAAGCTGCAGCGTTGTGATGAACCTTTGTGCGGAGCGTGTTGCAGCATTGAATATGTTTGTGAACAGCGGGCAGACTGTTGTGAAACGCATGATCGCGTTCCGTGATGCACCGCCCTGCGGCGGCGGAAGCGGAATGCCCTGCGGTGCGTGCCGCGAGTTTTTCATGCAGCTGTCCCCGCGCAACAAAGATGCGGAAATTCTTGTTGACTACGAAACGCGTGAGACGATTACTTTGAATGAGCTGATGCCGAAATGGTGGGGCGATGAAAGGTATGCGGAGCAAATGTCGAACAGCGAATCCGAAACTTAAATAACGTTCGGCCGAAGGCTGCGGAATCCGCTGCGTTTGAGCAAAAAAATTAAAAATAAAGAATGAATCCTTCCCCGTCGAGAAAGACTGAAAAAGGGATAATTTCCTTAAAAAGATGATATCTGCTTTTTTTAACGAGCGTTGATGTTGAATTGATACAACGTTGCGGCAGGCGGCATATAATCAATGCGAAAAAGGAAATGCAGAGAAAAGCCCGGGCAGCGTATGTTCGACGAAAAAGCCCGAAAGAAAAAGGATGAACCGGCGGGAGGAAAGTATGAAAAACAACGAGGCGGATGATGCCCGCAAAACCGAAACTTACAAAAACAAAATTCTGACCGTGCCGAATGTGCTTTCCGCATTTCGGCTTTTGCTTGTTCCTGCGCTTGCGTGGCTGTATCTTGTTCGGAAGGATTATTCCGCAACGGCATGGGTGCTGCTGCTTTCGGGCGCAACGGATATTGCGGACGGCTTTATTGCGCGGAGATTCGGAATGGGGAGTGACCTCGGCAAGGCGCTCGATCCGATTGCGGATAAGCTCACACAAATTGTGATGCTTGCCTGCCTGTTGACGCGCTTCGGCAACCTGCTGTTCCCCTGCGTTCTGCTTATCGTGAAGGAAATCGTCACCGGCTGCATGGGCATTGCCGTAATTCGCCGCACGGGAAAGGTTCTTGCGGCGGAATGGCACGGCAAGCTGACGACTTTTCTTTTATACACGCTGATGATTGCACATGTTGTGTTCTATAATATTGCTCCTGCGCTGTCGGACACGCTGATAATCATCTGCACGGCGATGATGTGCTTTTCGTTCCTGCTGTATATGATGCGGAATATCCGTGCGCTTAAGAGCGTGGGTAAAAAAACCGAAAAAAAGCCGGAAAGAACCGTGCAGGCGTTTGAACGGTGAGCGCACCGAAGCCGATAAAAACGAAAACAAAAAAATCCGAAAAACAATGCTGCCGATGCGGCACGGCTTTTCGGATTTTTGTTCATTGTTAAAATGATAAATTGCTTCGGGCTTTGCGCGTATCCTTCACACAAAGGATGTTTGAAGCGGAGAAGGCGGGTTCGGTCAGTTCAAACCGTCGGAAGCCGCCTCGGGACTGTCTTCGAAATTTCTGTTATGCAGAATTTGGGACAGCAGCTCATCCGAAAACTTCTTTGCAGCCTGTTCAACAATGATGCTGCCGGAGTAGGAGGGCGCGCAGGGACTTACCGTCACGGATGCACCGGGGACACTGTCAAAATCAATGATCACACCGCAATACGAACCGGAAATTTCAAGGTTTGAGAACATTTCATCGTTGAAGAGCTTTGCAAGGTCATTCGGCATAACATCTTCAATTCCAATGGTGAAACGCCTGCTGTCGGCATTGCCGTCGGGGAACAGCTCTTTGATTTTTTCCCCGAGAGCAAGTGTCTGTTCCTTTGAAAAGATTATGATGTCATAATCTTTGGCTTTTGCGGCTTCAAGGAACTTTTCGGGGGAAGCACTGCGGTCGCGCAGAATCTCATACTTGCCGAGAGCTATATCGGTTCGGCTGCGGTTCGCAAACGTTTCGGCGGTGTTCAGCGAATACCAAAGCACGCCCACTGCCGCAATAAGCAGTGCAATAACGAGCGACATCGCGATAATTGTGATTTTTGTACTTTTTTTCATCTTAGACCTCTTTCGTAATTTACATTTTGGGAACATCGGGAGAGATTGAATTAATTACTGAATTAAATAAAACAAGAAGCTCTCCTTTCCGATATACCATATAACAAGCGCAACTTCTACGGAACGCAAATCAAGACCTTTTGACGAAAGTTAAGATCGCACTCATTTTGGAGATTGCTTGTCATACAAAAATAATTTTACCATGATTTACACTGTGTATCAACATCAAAAAATAATATAATTAAAAAGCACTGCGAAATTGAACCGACTGCGGTTTGAACACGGAAAACGGGATTAAAAAACGTTCTTAAAAGAAAAGCCGATTTAGAGTCGGTCATGGATAAAAAGACAATTAATTGAAGCTTTTTTCATGAAAGAAAGTATTCGGAATATTTTCGAACAAAATCAGCCCGCGAAAAAATCGGGGCTGATTTAAAAGCATTAATCATGTTGAGATGCGGCGAACGCTCACCTGTTTTTGAAAAGATCCTTGGCTCCGACGGTGTAGTCGATTCCGGACCAGACCGTCAGCGCAGCGGCGGCGCAGATAAGCACGAAATCCACGGGAATGCCTATTGCCGTGAACACGGGTCCGCAAAGCAGGGTAATAAGGATTGCGGCAAATTGCAGCGTTGTTTTCGCCTTGCCGATGGCTTTTGCGGCAATAACAATGCCTTTGCCTGCGGCAAGCTGGCGGATGCCGCTGACGAAGATTTCCCGCGCAATGATGATGAATGTGAACACCGGCATCAGGAAATTGCCGAAGCTCATGACTTCAAATCGGCAGAGCATGATGAGTGCGGCGGAGGTGAGCAGCTTGTCCGCCGTCGGATCCATCAGTTTGCCGAAGTCGGTAACAAGGCCGCGTGCGCGCGCAATGCGCCCGTCCAGCGTGTCCGTAACATAGGCAAGCAGAAAAACCACTGCTGCAAGAACGTATTTGAGCAGCAGCGGAACGCCGTTCAGCGTGCCGATAAGCCAGCTTTCGGGCAGATAGAAGCATGCGATAAAGAGCGGTATCATAAGCATGCGAAGCATTGTAAGCTTGTTTGGAAGGTTCATTTTTGTTTCTCCGTAACAGTTTTAAGGGGCGGTGCCGGCTTACCGCATAACAGTTTTAAAGGGACGGCACCAATTCACCGCAGAGGTCGTAATAATCCGCGCCGGTGATTTTGATGCTGACATAACTTCCGGCGGGAACGGGGTTTCCGCAATGCGGAACCTTGATGATTCCGTCAACATCGGCTGCTTCGGCGTAGGAACGGCAGAAAAGGAATTCTTCGTCCGCGCCGTCAACAAGGGCTTCAACAACGGTGCCGATTCTTGCGCGGTTCAGCTCAAGGGAGATCTTCATCTGCTGACGCATGAGCCTGTCAAGTCGCTGCTCGGCGGTTTCCGCATCGACTGCGTTCGGCATGGAGGCGGCAGGTGTGCCGTCCTCGGCGGAATAGGTGAATGCGCCCACCCTGTCGAAAGGATGTTCCGCCATGAAATGCATAAGCTCGTCAAAATCCGCTTCGGTTTCGCCGGGAAAGCCGAGCATGACGGTTGTGCGGAGAATGAACCCGGGAGCACTGCGGCGGATATAGTCCGTGATTTCGCGGATGTGTTCCGCGCTGCCGTGGCGGTTCATGTCGCGCAGCATATGTGCCGAGATATGCTGAATCGGAATGTCAATATAATTGCAGATTTTCGGGTTGCGGTACATTGCGTCAACAAGTTCTTCCGTGACGGTGTTGGGATAGGCATAAAGCACGCGAACCCAATGCAGCCCCTCAATTTCGGTCAGTTTTTCAAGCAGTTCACGCAGCATGGGTTTTCCGTAAAGGTCAATGCCGTATGCCGAAGTGTCCTGCGCAATAACGGTCAGCTCCGTGACCCCGCTTTTTGCAAGCTGTTCAGCCTCGGCAAGAAGGGTCTCCATGGGGGTGCTGACTCTGCCGCCGCGAATCAGCGGGATCGCGCAATAAGTACAGCGATTGTCGCAGCCGTCCGCAATGCGCAGATATGCGCGATATGACGGGGTCGTGAGCAGTCGCTTCGGGATGCCGCAGCACGCCGCGGCATTCGCACTTTCGGGCGCGGGTTTAACTCCGCAGATTTCTGCAAGCCGCTCCGCAAGAGCGGGATAGTTTTTTACGCCGTTGAAAACGTCAACCTCGGGGAGTTCCCGCGCAAGCTCATCACCGTAACGCTGGCTCAAACAACCCGTGACAACAAGCAGTTTGCAGCTGCCTGCGGTTTTATATTGCGCCATGTCGAGAATCGTGTCTATGGAATCCGTCTTTGCGCTTTCGATAAAGCCGCAGGTGTTAACGATAATGATTTCCGCCTGCGCGGCATCGTTCACGATTTCGAACCCGCGTGACTTAAGTTCGCCCAACAGAATTTCGGAATCCACGGCATTTTTGCTGCATCCGAGGGAGACGAGACCGACACGGGGGCATTTTGAATATAATTTATCGCTGTTCACTTAATCAGTATCCTTTCCGCTCCCGGGGGAGCCGCTTTGCAGATTTCCGCCGAATATGCGGTTGTATTCGGCTGCATCAATGAGCACCTTTCGGGGCTTTGCACCGTCCGGCTCGCTCACGAATTTGTTTTGTTCCATGATGTCAACGAGCCTTGCCGCACGCGCATAGCCGACGCGCAGCCGGCGCTGAATCATTGAAATGGAGGCCGTGCCGCTTTCAACAACGAGCCGCACCGCATCGGGAAGCAGATCGTCATCCTGCTTGCCGTTGCCTTGGCCGAGCCCTCCCCCGCCGCCGGTGATTTCGCTTAACACGCTTTCGTCATATGACGGAGCAGCCACCTGATTCTGAAGGAAAAAGTCGCGAATCGCTTCAACTTCTTCATCCGACACAAACGCACCCTGTGCGCGTGTGGGCTTGCTTGCGCCGTTCGCATGGAAAAGCATATCGCCCTTGCCGAGCAGCTTTTCCGCACCGCTTGCGTCCATAATAACGCGGGAATCCGTGCCGTTTGAAACGGCAAACGCAATTCGCGAGGGAATGTTGGCTTTTATAAGGCCTGTTATAACATCAACGGACGGCCGCTGAGTTGCAACGATAAGGTGAATGCCGCATGCTCTGCCGAGCTGCGCAATGCGGCAGATGGATTCTTCAACATCCTTTGAAGCAACCATCATAAGGTCGGCAAGCTCATCGATTATGATAACAAGGCGCGGCCACTTATCCTCTTCACGCTCCTGCATGGCATTATAGCGGTAGATGTCGCGGGCGTTGACTTTTCCCATCTTGCCGTAACGCTGCTCCATTTCCGTAACCGCCCAGCGCAGTGCGCCCGCCGCTTTTTTCGGTTCGGTAACAACGGGACAGAACAGGTGCGGAAGCGCGGAGAAGATGGACAGCTCAACGACTTTCGGGTCGATGAGGATCATTCGAACATCCTTGGGTGCGGATTTGAAGATCAAGCTCAATATGATGCAGTTGATGCACACGGATTTACCGGAGCCCGTTTGACCCGCAATCAGCATATGCGGCATTTTTTCAAGATCCGCAAGCACGACTTTGCCCGCAATATCCTTGCCCAAGCCCATTGTGAGCGGGGATTTTGCAGAGTTGAATTCACGCGTTTCAAGCACATCGCGGAGGTACACGGGTGCGGTATCCTTGTTCGGAATTTCAATGCCGATTGCTGATTTTCCGGGTATCGGCGCTTCGATGCGGACACGCGGAGCCGCAAGCGCAAGTGCAATATCGTTGCTCAGTGTCGTGATGCGGTTCACGCGGATCCCCTGTGCGGGCTGGAGCTCGAACCTTGTTATCACCGGACCGACGCTGATATTAACGATTCGTGCGGAAATATTAAAGCTGTTGAGCGTTTCGATAAGCACCTTTGCCTTCTCCGTCGGCGATTCGGATGCAACCGCTGCGGCAGGGTCGGGCAGGCGCAGAAGGCTGTACGGCGGCCGTTGGTATTCGATCACGGCGGCGGGAACGACGGAGGAGACGGTGTTTCCCGAGGGACTGCCGCCTTGTGAAGAATCATTGCCGCCGACGGGTGTTGATTTGCGTTCTGCGGAAAAGCCGCTTTGCGCCGTTTCGGACTGTTCCGTGATGCTTTGTGGCGGAATGTCTTCCATGCGTGTCACCGGAATGCCGCGCAGGAAGTCATCATCGGCTTCGGTTGAATCTCCGGCGGCGGGGCTGTCAAACGGCTCTTCCGACGCGGAAACAGCCGAATCGGAAGACTCGTTGGAATAATCCGGCTCGAAAGGCATGTCGTCATCCGCTGTCGGAGGAGCAAAGCCCTCTTCGTCGCGTTCAACATCGGCATAGGAAAGGTTCATCGGAATGTCAATGTGTTCATCGCCGTAGGAAGGAAAATCCTCCCGAGACCCGTTGCCAACATCAACATCTGAAGGAACAAAATCGCTTGTTTTCAGTTCACGTTTTCCGCTGCGCCTGTGCTTCTGAGGTTTTGTTGTTTTGAGCGGCCCCGAAACGGGGAAAAACTCAAGTTCATCATTGTTTTTTGCGGTGCCGAAAGGCCTGCGCTTCTGCGGGGTGCGCCGTGCGGTGAAATCGGATGTGCCGACGGTTTCGGCAATGTCCGCCGCATTCACGTTTTCGGAACGTGCGGACATCTCCGCTTCCTGCCTTTTGCGGGCTTTGCTGCGTTTTGCAAGGGAGGAAACCTGTTCGCCGCTTTCCGCCCCGTAATCGCTGTCCCCCGCCGTGAGCGGTTTTCCGGAATGAACAAGGAATCCGTCCTCGTCAAACTGCGGCTCGTTGGATGAGCTTTGTTTTTTGCGCCCTCTCTCGGGTTTTGTGTCGTCAAGTTTTTCGTTGTAAAGCTCGGTTTGTCGGCGGGCACGCGAAACGGCATGAGCCTCCGCAACGCTTTCGGCAAGCTTTTTGCCCGTTTTTCGGAGGGAAAGCCCTGTGATAACAAGCAGCATGATAATATCAATGCCCGCCAGTGCAACACATCCGCCCGTGACGCCGAACAACTTTGCAAAAAGGTATGCAAGGCTTCCGCCGAAAAAACCTCCGCCGCTGCGCAGGCGGCTGCCTGCGGACCATGCATGGGAAACAGCCTTTCCGAAGCTCATGGCGGGAATCAATTTTGCATATTCGGCAAGGTGAATGAACGAAAGCAGCGCAAATGCGGCAGCGGCTGCGCAAACGATCGTGCCCGTGCGGGAATTGTCCTTTCGAATTGCGATAACACAAACTCCGAGTGCCGCACAAAGCACGGGCACTGCATACATTCCGATGCCGAAAATGCCGAAAAGCAGAGGCACAATTGCCGCAATGACCCCTTGGGACGAACGGGGAGCATAGCAGAATATGCCGAGTATGATGCCGACAAGTATAAGCACGACTCCGATTATCTCGCGCTTGGTATCGGCCGAATCGGCGGAGTTGCCGCTTTGCTTTTTTCCGTTTCGTGAAGCGGAAGCGGGCCGCTGTTCGCTGCGCCCTGCGGAGCCCCGTCCGGAGCGTCTCTTTGCGCCGTTTGAACCTGTTGCTGCCATTTATTTGAACCCTTTCAGAGTGATATGTGCATTTGAATGCCTGCGGTTTGAACCGGTATTCTATTATAACGCATTTCGCCGCCGAATTAAAGAGCCGTTTTCTTAAAAAAGCCGTGATTGAGAAAAGTCTGAGCCGGGCTCGGGAAACGAAGCTGTATTTCCCGGGAAATAAAACTTATTCGTGGAACCATAATCAAAAAACAGGGGCCGCCCGCATGTCTGCGGGCAGTCCCTGTCGGTAGGTTAAGTTCGATTCAACCGAACCGATTCGGTCGAGTCAAGGTTATGCGGTCATTGCCATGCGGAGGATCGTTACGGCATCGGTGATGGTAACATTGCCGTCGCCGTCAACATCGGCTGCATTCACATTGATGTTTGTAACGGTGCCCATTGCATAGCGCATTGCAAGCAGTGCATCGCTTACGGTAACGGTGCCGTCGCCGTCGGAATCGCCGGGGATCGCATTGGAATGATATTCAACATCGTCAAGATATGCACAGTCATCGTTGCGGTTGACGCTGCCGTCCTTGGTGTATTTCCACTCAAAGTTGTAGGTGCCGGAGGTTGCTGCGGTGTAGGTGTATTCCTCCCATGCAAGGCTGCCGGACTTTGAGAATACCTGAGTGTTGTTTGCGGTGAAGATGAACTTGTCGTAGTTCTGTTCACTGCTGACCTTGTAGCGGAAGGTGAGGGTTTCGCCCGCGCTCATGGTAAGACTGAGAGAGATTGCGGAGGTGCTGTTGTTCACGCCCTCGTTGCTGCTCTTTGCATAGTCATCGAGAACCGCCCAGGGATAGCTGCCCGCGGAGGTGAAGTTCAGCTCGCCGCCGGGAACGTTGAGTGCGGATTCGAGGGTGTAGAGCAGGTTAACTTCCTTGACCCATGCGCAGTCGCTGCCCGCCGCACCGCTGCCGTCCTTAACATAGCGGAAAGCAAAGGTGTGGTCGCCGCTTTCTTCAATGAGGTAATCGTACTGAGTCCAATCCGATGCGGTTGAAACTTCAAGAACAACATTTCCGTCAACAACAAACTGGAACTTATCGCCTGCGCCGCCGTCGAACTTGTAGTTGAAGCGGAAGGTGAGTCCGGAATTGATGTTTGCGGAGGTGCTGATTTCGGAGGTGCTGTTGTTCACGCCCGCATTGCCGCTCTTTGCAGCATTGCCGTCAACGGTCCAGGGATAGTTGTTGCCCTCGAACAGGAAGTTGCCGTTGCCGGTGTTGATAACGGAGCTGAGAGTTTCCTCAAGCACAACGTTGCGGATGTAGGCCTTGTCGTCGCCTGCCGCGCCGCTTGCATCCTTGCTGAATTCCCAAGTGAGAAGCACATCACCGTGGGTGGGAATGTAGCAGGTGTAGGTCTGCCAGTTTTGGCTTCCGCTTGCGGAGAACAGTTCTTCGCCGTTTGCAAGGAAACGGAGATAGTCGTGGTTCTGTTCGCTGCTGACTTTGTATTCAAAGCTGATGCGCTGATATGCGCCGAGGGTTGCTTTTGCGCTGAGGACGGAAGTGCTGTTGTTCACGCCCGCATTGCCGCTGAATGCACAGTTTGCATCCGCATTCCAAGGATATTCGCTTGCGGAAGTGAAGTGCAGGAAGCTGCCTTCGCCGTTGATGACATTGTCGAACTTAAGCAGGTCGGTAACGTTCAGAATACCGGTGCCGCCGCCTTCGATGCCGACATCGATGGCAGCACCCTTGAGAGTGTTGATAACTTCGAATGCGCCCATGTCGGGGTTGAAGGTTTTAAGAAGTGCGCATGCTGCCGCAACGTGCGGAGTCGCCATGCTGGTGCCGTCCATTTCGGTGTAGCCGCCGCCCATACGGACGCTGCGGATGCCGACACCGGGAGCGGTAATGTCAACGATTTCGCCCACGTTGGAGAAATCGGCCATACGCTTGTTCCTGTCGTGTGCCGCAACGGTAACGCAGTCGGGAACGTTTGCGGGGCAGCGGGTGGAAGCGTCGGAACCGTAGTTGTTGCCTGCCGCAACGCAGTAAACGATGTCGTTGTGTGCCATGCCCTCGGCAACAACTTCAACGTATGCATTGTGGTCGTTGTCACAGGGGCCGCTGAGGCTGAGGTTTGCCGCAGCCGCGCCGTTGAGGGAAGCGTATTCCATTGCAAGAATGATCTCTGCGGAATTACCGTAACCATCGGCATCGAGAACTTTCAGAGGCATGATTTTGACGTTGGGAAGGTTGCCGTCAAGGATGGTGCCTGCGCAGTGGGAACCGTGGCCGTGGTCATCCTCGGGGTTGCTGTCGTTGTTTACAAAGTCATAACCCGGAACGGATCTGCCGACAAGATAGGGGTGATCGCTGTCGTAACCGGTGTCGATAACGGCAACAACGACTTCGGGAAGGTTTTCAACGCCGCCGGCATAGTCGAGCATCCACTCATTGTAGTTGAAAGCATCAACATAGTCCGCACCGTAGCCCCAGCTGAGGAATTCGTTCACGCCGGGTTCCTGATCCGCCTGCATGACGATATCGGGTTCGGCATACTGAACGCCCTTTACAAGCTCAAAAGCTTCGGCCGCTTTGCGCGCTTCTTCGGAAGTTCTGTACTGAATAATGTGCCAGTCATTGTAGCCGTTTACATGCGCAACGGAGCCGGTGTAGTCCAGCTCTTCGGCGCTCTTGACGATGATTCGTCCGTTTGCATAGGGGTCGGTATCCGCTGCTTTTTTGGTATATTCAGCGGAATACTTTTCGGTCATGTTGTGCAGTCTGCCGGCAAAAGCAAGCAGATTTTCGCTGCGCTTTGCGTTATCGGCAGCGGTGACGGTCCCTTCGGCAAGGCTGCCGACGGGAAGGATGAGGCTGAAGCACATGATGAGCGAAAGCAGCAGTGCAGCAGTTTTCCTGAGATTCATTCGGTTTTCCTCCGTGTTATGTTTGTTGATTCGCTGCGGTGCATATCGTGTTTAAAACGCCGAAGCAAATCTGTCCGTATAATATTATCAGAAACGGGGACTGAAGTCAAGGAAAATCTATAATCTATCGAAAAGTGAGAAAAAAATCAGCATGTAGTGCAAAATGGAAAAAATACAGCTGCCTTTGCTCAGCGGAGACAAAGCCGAACGCCCCGCATTTCGCGCAAAAGCAGCTTGTTAATTAACTTGATTTAACCGACGTATGCTCAAAATGCGCGTGCCGCAAGCAGCCGCCGCATCAACATCAGTGCATCGACGGAATCAACGGTGCCGTCCCCGTTCACATCACAGGCGGCGAGCAGGATTCCGGGAACATTGATACCCATGGAGCGACGCAGAATGCTCAGCGCGTCCGTAAACTCAACCGCGCCGTTGCCGTCCGCATCGCCGATAAGGTAAGGCAGGCCGAAATTGGCATAGACATGAAGGTTACTCCGAACATTATCAAAGTCTTCCGACCAACCGTAAAAAACATAACCGTCGTGTGTGGGCAAAGCAGGTTCAACGGCGGAAAAACCGTAGTATATGTTTTGCTGCGAAAGGACTTCGCGCGTCATTCCGTCCTTAAATGTGACTGTGTACGTGCGCAGCGGCTCAAGTTCAATCGAAAACGGGCAGACGAGGATCTCCGTAAACGTTTTGGTTCGGCTTGTGAGAGAGGAGCTTGCCGTAACAATCGCTTTAAGTTCGTAGGCATAATGCCCTGCGGCAAGGTTTCCGAAGCGGAGTGCGGCGTCAACAGCCGTGCCGGATATGTCAAACCCGCCGTGAACGCCCGGCAGCACCGCGGCGGACATGAGCGTATCCCCGTCGCCGTCCGCAAACCTGCCCTCAATGCGCGTTATGCTGTGCCGCGAAACAACGGTCTGCGTAAGCGCGAATGACCTTCCGAGAGGGAGAGTTCCCTGCGGGATTGTTTCGGACTGAATTTCAATATCATCCAAAAACCGCACGAATCCGATTTCGGTTTGCTTTACATAAAGATGCGAACCGTTAACAAACACTTGGTGCCAGCTTTGCCCGAGGGTGTTTACAAGGTCGCCTGTTACAACGAGCTTTTCGCCGGCAGAGGCGGTTGAAACGGCAACCGAGCCGAACCCCGCGCTTGCATCGCAGGGCAGGGAGAACAGCGTTGCGCTTGATTTGACCTGCGCCTCAAGATGCGTCATTTCAAAGCTGCACCGGGAGATGTAGTCCGAATCGTTGGGATTATTGCCTGCATAGATGCACAGCCTGCTGACGTACGGATAACGGGAATCCAGCGCAACATCCGCGTTTCCCGCAACATTGTTCAGAGAGTCCATGATATAAACACGACCTTCCGCAATGCTTTTTGCATTATCAACGGCAACATAATGCCCATAGTTTTTTACAGTCAGAATAACATGCTTATCCTGCCGCACATAGCTCATTATCTTTTCCTGCATTGCGGCGGAGGAAGAATCACCCGCGTAATACTCCATACCTTCAAATTCAAGTCCGTCTATCATCTGTGCGGGCTTGTACCAATACAAGTTGCCGTCGTCGCTCAGGCCGCCGTTGGCGTTCAGCCAGTTAACAAGCGTTGCAACGTTGAACGTGTCGGATGTTCTGTATCCGCTTTGAATAATTATCTTTGTTACGGATGTTACAAGGCAGCCGATCTGCGCCACTGTTTTTCCGCTTGCACCCATCGGGAGCTGCCCCCAGCGCGGATCGCGCTGCGCCCATTTGCGGTAATCCTCCGCATCCTTTTCGGAAATGGTTTCGGCGTCAAAGGGCGGTTCGTCAGCAAGCTCGTCGGGGATATCGGACAATAAATAATTATCGTCATACTTTTCGCTTTTTTCGGTGTTTGTGTCTGCAACGGAAAAACTGCCGAAAACCGACACAAAAAGCATCGAAACGGCAACAAAAATTAAAAAAAGATTGTAAAGTTTTTTGCTACGATTCATTCTTTTCTCACCTCAAGCGGATTATAGCGCAGAACGGTGCGATTTTCAAGCTTTTTGGCGAAAATTACGCG
This sequence comes from Clostridium sp. CAG:138, assembly GCA_000435055.1. GTDB lineage: Bacteria > Bacillota > Clostridia > Christensenellales > CAG-138 > PeH17. The sequence continues at coordinate 20,358 of FR879681.1, forward strand.
AGAAATATGAAAAAAAGCGGAGCCGCTCACGGCAGCCCCGCAGAATGAGATGCAAATTCGGCTTTTCATTCGGGTTCGGTGTTTCGGATAACGGTGATATCAGCCTTTTTCGGGTCCGTCCGAATTTTCCGGTTCGGGAGTGAAGAACTGGTGTTGATTCCATGCATTGGAATACTTTACGAATTTCCATGCGCCGTCAACGTATTGAAGCTCAACGTCAAACCCGCTTGTGTCGCTTTCGGAAATAAAGCCTTTGACGGCAACCGTGCATGTGTCCGCATCGGTGCTTTCGCCGTCCTTAAGGGTGAATGTGAAAATCTTTCCCAACCCCATCTTGTAGGTGTCGTCATAGGTCTTGTAAAAATCGCCGTCGCCCTTTGTGATATAGCCCTGGGCAACAAGATCCTCATAGCTGAGCTGAACAAGGTTCGCTCCGCTGTTTGCGCAGTACTCTGTGAGATAGGAGGTGATTTCGGAAGGGAGCTTGTCAAAGCTCCAGCCCTCGATGAAGAAAGTCAAATATTCGACTTTTGAATGGTTGTCACCCTTGGGACAAACATTTGCAATCGCCGTGAACAGAGCAGCTTCCTCGCGCGTCATATTGCTCGGCACAACAAATTCCTTTTCTTTTTTGCAGCCGGGAAGGCTCACAAGCATCAAAGCCGCAAGCAGCGCGGCAAACATAGTTTTAAAAACTCGCATTCGTTTCCTCCGTGCGTCAGATTCCCGTTTTCGTCGGGGTAAGCCGCCGATTGCTGTATGCGGGCATCGGGAACGGCAGGGCATAACCGAACCTTTTTCATAAAATGAAAATGCACTGAATCGGCATTCTTATTATAATGCCCCGTGCGGGAATATGCAAGCAGTTTTTAAAGGCGGGCGGCGGATGCCGCAATTTGCGATTCGCTCACGAATGCTTCGCGTCCCTTTCCCGAATGCTTCATGTCCCTTTAATTTGCAGGCTTTCTGTGCTATACTTGCAGTGCTTCGGCAGTGAATGATTGATTCGGAGGCGGATATGGAAAAAACGGAGATTAAAAACGGAAGCGAAATTTACGGCACGGTCAGGGAGCTGCTGCGCCTGTTCGGCGCGGATTCCGTTCAAACAGTGGAATTTACGGATTCATCGCACGGAGATTCGGATATCCGCCACAATTACCTGATTGACAGGAAGTACGTTCTGCGCATCAATTCGGCACCCGTTATGACGGACGGGCGATTGGAGGAGTTGAACAGGCTGATAGAACGCTATCGCGAATTCGGAATGCATGCGCCGAAATTCCTGAAAGCGAAAGACGGCAGGTTCATTGTTGAGCGGGACGGAAACATCTGCTATCTTTCCGAGTATCTGGACGAAACCGTTGCCGACGACGTGAAGGACGGATGCCTTGAGGAGCTGCGGACTCAAAGAAGAATTTTCATTGCCCGCTTTGCCGAGAAATACAGAAACGTGGATTTGACGGAGACGGTATCAATGTATTCGATATTCGACCTTTCACCCTATGATAAACTTGACGGACTTGAAATTGATGAAAAGCAGGATAATTTCAATCACCTGACGGCGGATCTTCAAAAAGCGGGAGAATATGCCCTTGCCGAAAGATTGGTGCAGGAAAACGAAAGAATCCGCCGCGAATTAAAATCGTTTTACAAAGAGCTTCCGCGCTGCGTTTTCCAGGGAGACGAGAATTTCTCCAACCTGTGCGTGGACGAAAACCGCCGAATTTCGGGACTGTTTGATTTCAATATGTCCGGAACGGAAGTTATCGCGAATTACCTTGCAAATGCGGCCATGAATTTTTTCTATACCGATGAGATAATGCAGAGCCGCAGTGCGGACGAGATCTATCGGATGCTTACAAAAGCATATGCCGAAAACACGGAGCTTATCCGTAAATATTATAATTTTACGCCGCAGGAGTTTCGCGCCTATCGCCTGTATTCAAAAATTGCCATGTACTCCGCCTACTGGAACACATCCGCTTTTTCGGAGTATTTGGCGCAGGAACAGTGCGCGGAGAAAGTCGTTCGGCTTCTGTGGAAAATCGCGGAGGAGGATTTTCGCGCCTGACTGCGGGGCGAAGGAAATGCGGTGACAAGTCAGCAAAAACACAGGTTCGCTTGGACTTAATCCTCCCCTTCAACATCCGTCACAACGCCGTTTTCAATCGTGAAAACGAATTTTTCCGCACGGACAAGCCCGTCTGCATCGGTTTTTATCGCACCGACGATGATTTTTTCGGCGGTTGAATTATCATATGCGGTCGGTTCGCATAACCCCGACGGGGCAATTCTTTCGTCCGCAAAGCTCCCGAAAAAATCGCAAAGCTCCGCAAACGAGAGCGTTTCGGCAAGCTCGCGGGACAGCAGAGCATCGGCCTCATCCTCCCTGCCGAGCCGAACGGCCTGCATCAATGCAAGTGCGGTTTCCTGCGGGGAGTTCGGCATATGCGCCCGGTTTGTGAAAAAGCCCGTTTCCGGCGGCAATTCGCGCAGTGAACCGCCGAAAAACTCATACCTTGTTCGTTTTTCGTGTCCCAAAACGGTTCCGAGCGGCTCAATCGCGGTGAGGTATCCGTTTTCAATACGGCAGATTTCCCCGGCAAGAGCGGCGGCAACCTCGATTTTGTCGTTCAGAGCAACAAGTTTTTCACATCGACAGCCGCATTTAAAACCGAGCACGGGCGTTTCGGCTTCCGAATTTTCGCATCGGCGGCAGCCCGAGGCATGAATAACGAGCAGCCTTTCCCTTCCGATGTCCAAAACATGCGCTTTCCCGTCCGTGCCGCCGCAAACATACCAGCTTCGTTCCTGTCCGCTTTCTTCAACGGAGATTCTTAGGCCGCCGTCACGAAACAGCGCAACCCTTCGCTGCCTGCCGTTTCCTGTCGGAAAATCAACGCTCCCGAGCCGTGCGGGTTCGGGCTCCGAGCGTTTTTTTTCGTTCAGCAATACGCACAGCTCAAAACAGCCCGCATCCCAGTGTATGCACTGAGCCGCGTCGTCGGCGAGCCTGCCGTCTCCGTCGATTTTTAATACCGCAATTTCCGAATCGGTTTCGGCGGGAAGCACGGCGGCGATGAAAGACGGCACCGCCCCTCCGCCCGCATCAACGGTCGGAATATCAAAAACTTCTCCGCAAACGCCGGAGCGAAAAAAGCCGCTGCCGGCGACAAACACCATTGCTGCGGCGGAACGGAGCTTCCCCGCCGTTTTTTCGGTTCGGTCCGCACTCCTTGCTCCGCTGCGGGCATAAGCATTAACAACAAGTTTCATCCCGTTCCCTCAAATCCTGTTCCCTAAAATCTTGTTCTCATAAATCAGAAGTATCTCGAAAATTCCTGCATGTTTTGCGGATTCCCGATGCCGGTTCAAAAACTCCGAACATATGTTTCCGCTCAAAATACGATTGGTTAAAGTTTTTCAACCGGAAAAACAATCGTTCGGAGCATCGCATTCACAACGGCAGATAATAAACAGTATGCCGCATTGCGCGGTTTATCGCTGCTTTTTTCGCATTTTGCAAAAAGTTTGAATGTTTTTCAGCGTATTGTTATTTCACCCGTTTTTTGTTATAATCCATAATGCAGAGGTGTGCGCCCGAGCAGCACATGCCGCTGCGGACACTGATTCTCGATTCAACAGGGTGAACACATTGGAAAAGACCGAACAAAAAAGCGGCGGACGCGGTCCGGCAGGCATTGTAAAACGTATTTTCGGCAGTTTCCGGGACGGCTCGGCAGAGGAGTTCTTTTCGGATATGCGCTGGATTTTCGGTTACACAAAAAAATACAAATGGTTTGTTGTTATTCAGATACTGTTCGGCGTGCTCAGTGCATCACTGAGCCTTGTTTCCGCAATCATCAGCAAGTACGCAATAGATATTGTTATAAACAGAAAAATCGGCTCACTCTGGCTGCTTATCGCTGCTGTTGCGGCAAGTGCGGTTGCGGGGCTTGTGTTTTCAAGCCTTCAGTCGCGTGTTTCCGCAAAAATTGCTCTTCGGGTGAACAACGATATGCGGGCGGAACTTTTCGACAAACTTATGCGGGCGGACTGGCAGGGCGTTAAAAAATTTCAGAGCGGCGACATTCTGAACCGCTTAAACGGGGACACGCAAACGGCGGCTTCAATTGCAATAAGCTGGATTCCCTCCGTCATTGTAACGGGCTTTTCTTTCGCATCTTCGTTCGTCACGATTCTGTTTTACAACGTGCCCATGGCATTTATTGCTTTGCTCAGCGCGCCGTTTCTTGTTGTCGTCAGCCGCGGGTTAATGAAAAAATCCCGTCTTTTTCACCGCCTTGTGCTTGAAAAGGAAAGCGCGCTCATGAGCTTTGAAACGGAGACTTTCTGCAATTACGACACGGTCAAGAGTCTCGGCGCGGCGGAAGCCTACGGCGAGCGATTCCGATGCAAGCAGGAGGAGTGCAAAACGGCAAGCCTTGACAACAACCTTTTCCTTATCCGAGCAAACATCCTGCTCACCGTTTCGTCATATATCGTTTCGTTTGCAACCTTTGGATACTGTCTGAGCCTTATTTGGCACGGCGCAATATCATATGGAACGATGACATTCTTCCTTCAGCAGAGAGCGCGTATCACGGCGGGTTTTTCTTCATTCATAAAGCTTGTTCCGCAGCTTTTGAACAGTGCCGTTTCCGCGCACCGCGTCCGCGAGCTTTCGGATCTTCCGCCGGAGCCGCAGGCCGAAACTCCCGAACAGGCTGCGGAACTTGCCTCCCGCCCGCTCAGCCTTCGCCTGACGAACATAGATTTTCGTTACTCCGATGATGCGGCTGTCAAACCCGTGCTGACACGCAGCTCTTTTTCGGCGGAACCGGGCGAGATAATAGCCGTTATCGGCGCAAGCGGACAGGGAAAAACAACGCTGCTTCGGCTGATTCTCGGGCTTATTCGACCTGAAGGCGGGCTTGCGGAGCTTGTGGATGACAGCGGCAGGGCTCACACCGTTTCGGCCGAACATCGCAGGCTGTTTTCCTATGTTCCGCAGGGCAACACGGTTTTTTCGGGAACGATTGCGGAAAATCTTCGCATTGTCCGCCCGGAAGCATCCGACGAGGAATTGACGGCTGCACTGGATGCCGCATGTGCGCTCCGCTTTGTAACAAGAATGGGGGGCATAGATGCCTGCATCGGGGAAAAGGGACACGGCATAAGCGAGGGACAGGCGCAGCGGCTTGCCATTGCAAGAGCAATTCTGCGCGATGCACCGATACTGCTGCTTGATGAGGCAACCAGCGGACTGGATATTGAGACGGAGCAGCTGATAATCCGCAATATAATTGCAAAAGGAAGCAGCTTCAACCGCAATTGCGGAGCAAAAAAGACCTGCATTGTTGCAACTCACCGCCCGAGCATACTTGCCCTTTGCGACAAAATCTTCCGCGTGCAGGATGCAAAAATAACGCTTGTTTCCGCAGAGGAAGCGGAAAACTACTTCAAAGGCGCGCAGTGACGCCCGCACGGATTTATTCGGTGTTCGTTTAAATATTATACTTTGCACGAAAAATATTGAACAGGAAATAACAACATGAAAAAACATTTGTCTTCGGCACCTTCAATCAGAGTTCGCCGCCGCAGGGGTCACGCGCCCTCCGAAAGAAAAACGGCAATTGCAGCGATTCTTGTAATTTGCGCCGTTATAATCGCCGTTTCGGCCGCGTTGTGCTGCAAGGCGGGGTTTCCCGCATGTTCGGCGCAGCGCACTCCCCCGCCGCAGAACACATTCGTGCCGACGTCAGCTTCACTCCCGACGGCAGCTCCGCTCCCAACGGCAGCTCCGCTCCAGACGGCAACTCCCGCACCGTATACTTTCGTTTCCGTAAGCGTTTCCGATGCGGCGGAGGGACAGCTTGCACTCGTAAATTTTGAGCATGGTTTCCCCGCAGCGGATTCAACCGATGTTGTTCCGGTGACCGCAGCAGGTTCGCTTTTGACCGAACGCAATGATTTAAGTCTTGCTCAACCTGCACTTTCCGCGCTCTCCGCGCTTGCGGAAGCTTTTTCGGAGCAGACGGGCGGCGACAGGCTGCTGCTCACAAGCGCGTATCGAACTCTTGAATATCAACAGGGGGTTTACGATGATTATGCTGCGGCCTACGGTCAGGCAGCGGCGGATGCCTATGTTGCCGCCCCCGGAACGAGCGAACACCACACGGGGCTTGCGGCCGACCTTTCGTCAATGTCAAAGGACGGCGAACGCGTGACGCTTCCGAATCACCCGCAGTTTGAATGGCTGAAGGTGCATTGTGCGGATTACGGTTTCATCCTTCGCTATCCGCCGGAAAAGGAGAACATAACGCATGTTGCATATGAACCGTGGCATTTTCGCTATGTCGGCAAGGAAAACGCGGCAGCAGTCCGCGCTCTCGGCATAACATTCGAGGAGTACATCGAATATCTCCGCGGCTTCACCCCGGAGACGAAATTGCTGCATGTTCCGAGTCTTTCCGCCGCAAAGCCCGAGGATCTCGGTTCGGCGGAGTTTTCCGCTCTCCCCGATTCCGGATACGTCATATACTTTGTTCCGACGGACGAAAACGCAGGCACGGAAAGCGTGAATATTCCCGTGCCCGCACAGTGCAGGAGTTATTTTATTTCCGGTTCGAATGACGGCGGGTTCATTGTGACGGCGGAACTGTAAGCAAATGCGGGTTCGGCAATTCACTGCATGAAAAAACTGATTTAAAGAGAAATCGGTTTAAGGAAAGACTTTGAAGACTGCGCCGCCGGTCGTGCGGAATCCGAAAATGCCCTCGGCAAAATCCGTGCCGAGGGCATTAATGTTGTGTTTGAAAGGTTTTGTTTAACGGAAGAAAGTGCTTTATTCTTCTCCCTGTTTGTAAATCGGCATATCAAGCAGCATATCGAACACGGGTTTCAGCTTTTCCGAATTCCCGCTTGTGTGGAATGCGACTTTGCCGCAGCCTGTGAAATTGCCGAGATTGCTTTGCTCAAGCACCCTTCCGAGCTGCCGAACGGTTGCCGAATTGCCGTCAAACAGGCGGCATTCCCCGCAGAAGTGTTTTTTGAAATATCTTTCAACGGCGCGGGCAATAAAAATGTAGTGAGTACAGCCGAGAACAATGCCGTCCGCTTTCATGCCGTGATACGGAGCGAGATATGCGTCAAAAATGTCGTCAAATGCATCATCGGCAACGGTTCCGCTTTCAATTCGCGCAACAATGCCGCTTATGCCGAAATTCAGCACGCGCTGCGGGTCGGGCATTCGCTCCTGAAGGGCCCGATACCTTGCAAGCCGCGTTGTTGCGGCGGTGGCAAGCATGAAGATTTTGCCGTCCCCGGGAATTTCGCAGGCGGGCTTTATTGCGGGTTCAACGCTTATGACGGGAACGTCAAGTTTTTTTCTGAGAATGTTTATGGAGGCACTCGTTGCCGTGTTGCAGGCGATAACAAGCGCTTTAACGCCCAATTGCAGCAGAAAATCAGCGGAATTCTCGGTCAGGGCAAGAATCTCTTCCTCTGTTCTGTCGCCGTAGGGAGCGTTAAGGTTGTCCCCGTAGTATATAAAATTTTCCGTCGGTAAAAGCATCCTTGCGTCACGCAGCAGACTCACGCCGCCCATGCCCGAATCAAAAATGCCGATTGGTCTTGCATCCATGCAATTATACGCTTTCGTTGTTTATAATGTTGTTTTTATAAGTTCAGCGAAACCTCGCTGTTCCTCATCCGCAAGGGAAAGGAAAATTGCAGCGGCAAGCATGTCCGCCGCGCCGCCGCAGCTTATGCCGCGCCGAATAAGCTCATCGTCAAAATCAAGAAGCTCCGCCTCCGTCAGCATTGTTCGCTTTGAAAGCAGGAACGCGGCACGCTGTTTAACAAACCGTGCGCCCGCATCGCCGCCGCGCTTGAGCGCATTGTTATCCTCCAGCTCGGCCATGATGCCCAGAAGAGCAAATGCCCACGAATCGACAGAACCCTGTCCGTTTGATTCGATATTATACTCTTCATGCAGGGATTTTGCAACAATTGCAAGCGGAAACCCCGCTTTTGCCTGCTCGATCGCGCCGCCGACGCCGTATTTGCGCCGCACAATTGCGCCGTTGGAACCCGAATTGCGTTCGTAATCAAATGCTTCGGCAAGTTTTCCCGCAAGCTTTGCAATGCGCTCGCCGGCATTTTCCCGCAAAGGCAAATGCCCTTCCGCACCCGCTGCCGAAAGCGCAGCCGCGCACACCGCAAGCCCGAGAGAGAATATTGCACCGCGATGTGTATTTACCCCGCCGGTTGCCGCGAGCATTGCTTTTTCGGCAAGAATGCCTGTTTGCTTCAGGCTGGATACCGCGCCTTTCGGAAGAATGCTTCCGCCGAACGCTGCACCGCCGGAAAAATCACCGGAGAACCCGGAAGCCGCAGTGCAAACGGCGTCAAGCGCAATTTTTGCCATCTGCGCAAAAAAAGGTTGGACAGCTTCCGTGCTGAGCTCAAACAGTGCGGCATCCATATCGTCGTTTGCGCCGCTGTTGTTTTCGTCAACAAGTCCGGGTTTCGGCGTTGTGTGAACCTCGCGGATAAGTGCCTGCGCCGCAAGTTCGGAATAATGCTGCGCTGCCGCCTTTTTCAGAAGCTCCGCTGTCGCCTTTCGGAGCTCCTCCGCCGAATGTGTTCTGCTGCGCGCACATGCCGCAGCGGGCTGTCCGCAGATTAAGCATTTTCGCGGCACATTGCGGGAGAGCTTCAGCCCGTCCGTGCCGATGACATCGATATCAAACAGCCGCCCTTCGGGAAATTCCTTTTCAATGCTTTCCGCTTGTTTTTTCAGGCTTTCTGCCGCCGCGTCAACCGCAAGCATCGCTTCAATTCCGGTTTTTTCGTTCGTGAAGGCGAACCCGCGTATTTTGCCCTTAAAACCGTTTGCGGCGGCGTTCAGCGCGCGGAAGAACGCCCAATCGATGAGCGCACCGCGCTTGACGGGGCCGGCAATATTCATGTTTATGCAAACAAGGGGCAGCCCGCAGCGGGCAAGCATATCTTGCTGCTCCGCCGCACGCTTTTCGCGCCGTTCCGCCATTTCAAAAACGCCGACATTGTTCATTTGATTCTCTCTGCTCATTGCTGCTCACGGATTGCTTTGGCCTGCATCGAAGTTACCGACAACGGTGCTTGAACCGTCTTTAAAGGTGATAAGCGTGAACCTTTCGCCCGCAGAAACGGCTGCAACATTGTGAAAACCGGAAACATTGCATTCGCCGAAAGTGTTGCTGCCGCAGGCAACAAGTGTTCCGTCGCTCTTAAGCCCGACGGTGTGATATGCACCGGCTGCAATCATTGTCAAATCTTCCCATTCGGAAACATTGCACTGCCCGGAGTTGTTCGCACCGCACGCAAGCGCGGTTCCGTCGCTTTTAAGTCCCACGGCGTGCATATAACCCGCGCTGACGGCGGCGACGCCGCGCCATTCGGAAACATTGCATTGCCCGCTGCTGTTATCACCGATTGCAATGACGCGTCCGGAGCTCAGAACGCCGTAGCTCGTGTTGTTTCCGGCTGCAATGTAAACCACGCCCGCCCAAGTTTCCGTTATGCGCTGCCCGTAATAGTTCCAGCCGCAGCCGACAACCGTTCCGTCGCTTCGCAGCCCGAGCGAGTGGTTCAGTCCGCAGGCGACCTGAACGATATTGGTCCACGAACCAACGCCGGTGCGGTCATAGGAAGATTTTCCGGCAGCCGCAACGGTGCCGTTCGCCCGCAGCCCGAGAATGAAGTTTTCCCTTCCGACAGCGATCGAACGTATCCCGCTCCACGAGACCGTTTCGCCTTTCCAGCCGGAACCCGTGAGCGAAACGGTTCCGTCAAGATTCCGCAGCGCATAAAAATCCTTGCCGCCCGCCGCAGGGGTGCTTTGCAGCATCTTCAGGATTTCCGCAATCATATCCGCCGATTGTTCATAGCCTTCGGACACGGAATTGAGCAGGGTTAATGCTTCGAGATAATTGTTCTTTTGATACGCTTCAACCGCCTTTTCGTATCGTGCCGCATCACGCTCGGCAATAACTTCATCCGGCGAAAAACCGTCGCTCATTGAATAGCATTCGGTTGCAATCTCGTATTTGCCCGCTTCCATTGCCCGCTGCCCCGCGCTTTCCCACGCGGAATTTATCTTTTGCAGCAAGTCGGCAAGCGCATCGTCCGAACAATTGTTTTTTGCGCCGTTGAAACACTTGTATGCCGATTCAATTTCAAAATTTTGAAGGAGGTTTTCACCCTGAGTTATATAAATTCGGCATATGTTTGACTTTGATTCATCGGAACAGAGCGAAAAGCAGCGCATTGCCTGCGGCATTTCGCCCGCGCTCAGAAAACTTTCCGCCGCTGCAATGCGAACTTCATCGGTTCGCGCCGCAAAACCTGCTTTGTCCGTTATGCTGTCAAAGCAGATTTCCGCACGGTTGTAGTCGCCCGCCGCATACGCATTCTTTCCCAATTCAAAAAAACACTCGTCCTGCCTGAGCTGCTCCGCTTCGGGCATTCCCGCGCTTTTGAAACAGGCATATGCCGTTTCGGCATCTCCGCGTGCAAGCGCAGCTTCACCGGCAGAACACCACGCATCAGCCGCTTTCTGCGCCGAATCACGCTTCCCGCCAAATGCGGAAAACTGCATCGCCGCACGCAAATAATCCCCGCTTTCATAAAGGGACTGTGCCTCGTTGTATTTCACAACGGGTTCAACAAACCGCGGATAAGCAAACAACACAAATGTGCCCGCCGCCGCGATGAGCAAAACGGCAATGCACAGTATGTTTCGGATTTTTTTCAGGTTCATATAAAAATACCGCCCTTTTCATTGGTTTGGAACGGGAAGACGAAAATCGGAAACCGCGGGTTCGGTATCGGCGGCCGAAACATGCATTCGGGCAGAATTTCTGACTCATGACTTCCGATGACTTCTGATTTCCGGCTCCTAATTCTCGGCTCTTATGTATTCCATGGTTGTTTCCGGCACGATTTTTGACACAAGCTCCAAATTGCCCTCGGCCATTGCCTTTCGAACAAGGCTTGCGCTGATTCCGCCGATTCGGGGTATTTCAATGACTTCGACTCCGTATTTCGGCAGAATCTGTTTCATGCGTTCGTTATATGCGCGTGTCACGGCGCAAAACGGCTCCGTGCCGACAAAACGTTTTGTTATGCCGAGAGCGGGAGCAATTGCGGAGCCGAAAAGTGTCAGATCAAGATCGGCATTGATGCGCCCGGCATCGGCTTTGTCTTTTATAAAGTACGTCGGGAAGGTTGAGTGCGAAATGATATAGTCCCCGCTCCGGTGCAGGAGAAGATTCTTTATGTGTTTAGTGCCTTTTTTGACAAGTTCGAACCTTGCTTCGGCGGAGAATTCCGCATTTTCAGCGCTGTTTTCGCTGAGGATGAAAACGTGAAGGGAATCAACCTGCGCCGCCGCCGTTTCCATCAGATATTTGTGCCCGAGGGTGAAGGGGTTGCAGTTGGCAACGATCGCACCCTGAACCCCCCGCCCTTTTTCAAGTGAGTCAAGGTAGTTCTTCAACCCGCTTCGGCTGTTTTCCATATAAACCGCGCCATCGGTCGCTGCAAGGCGGAAAAAGCCAAGGCTGCGGAACAGGTATTCGTTCTGCGGCTTTGTGAAAAGGAAGAGCTTTCGCCGTCCGCATGTGTATGCATGGCGCACAAGTTCGGAAACTATGCTTGCCGCGCCCCCTTCGCCCTGCATGGCTTCGGATACGGCAATGTATTTCAGCACGTTGCCGCAGAGTGAGCCGGTGCCGACTACGGCATCGGTCTCATCGTCAAGCAGCAGCACGGTGTATTCGGCTCCGCCTTCATAGGTAAGCCCTGCGGCAGAAAGAAATTCACAAAGGCTTTCAAGCCTTGTTCCGCTTATGTTCGGTATTGTCATCATCGAAAAACTCACGGTAATGCTCCTTTCCGCCGCTCGGATAATGTTTTGAAAACCAAATGCGCAATGCGCTTATTCCGTAAATTTATAATCGGTGCTGTTTGCCGCACGGTAAGCCGCTGCCTGCGTGCGCGCTTCAACGGTGCAATCCAATGCGCCCTTGTCAACTGCGCTTACGTATGCGCTTTCAACGCCCATTGCGGCAAGAGTTTCGCGGATGACCTGCTCGATCCTGTCGCCGTATTGCTGTTTAACATCGCTCTCGAGAGACAGTTCGATTCCGCTCGTTTCCTTCGGTTCGATTCGAACGATAATATCGCTTGATTCCATCGTTCCCGCAACACCTGTTGTGATAATTTTCATAATTATTGCCGTGGCTTTTGCAAAGGCAAAAGCTTCCTTTCGTTTTCTTTTCGGTTGATTGCCTTTATTCGGAATGCCCGAATTTCGGTCATGACTTCATCGAGTTGAATTTGCCCGCAAGGCTGCTCAGTTTTGCTGCAAGGCTGTCATCCTCGGCCGCTGCCGCGGGCTGCCCGTCGGCCGTGCCTGCGCCGCTTTGGAATCCGCCGGATTCCTTGGAGAACTTGTGCCCGTGGCGGTAAAGCCGCCTGTTGTCAAGCGCCCACTGCCTGTCCGTGAATTCTCCGGTGTTCACCGCCGAAAGGGCGTCAAACATTTCGAACAGCCGCGCGTCAAGCGTGTCGATTGCGGAAACGATCTCAGCCTCGGGGAACATCGGCATCTGCGGGGAACCGTATTCGGGAACTCCGTGGTGCGAAAGCATGATATGTTCGAGCAGCATTGCGGTTTCCCGCGGGATATTGAGCTTTTTTGCCGCATTGTTTATCATTGCCATGCCCATTGAAATATGTCCGAGAAGCTGCCCCTCCGTTGTGTACGCCGTTGCAAGCCCGACGGTGCCGACTTCAAGCTCCTGCGTTTTTGCAATGTCATGCAAAATGACGCCTGCGTAAACAAGGTCGCTGCAAAGTTCCGGATAAATTGCGCCGTAAACCGAAACGACCTGCTTTGCCGTGTCGAGCATGGTTGAAGTGTGGTACATAAGCCCGCCCCTGTGTGCATGATGCAGCTTCAGCGCGGCGGGATAGTACAGCATACGTTCGCGGTTCTCCGTAAGAAGATACTGCGTGAGCTTTGCAATGTCGGCATCGGCAAAACCACCCGCAAATTCGAACAGGTTGTCAAATATTTTTTCGCCGTCTATCGGTGCGGAAGCAACGATTGAGGACATATCAACATGATCGGCTTCCGTTATGTGGCGGATTCGGTCGATTTTGAGCTGTTCCGTGTCTTTATATAGGTTTATTGTTCCGCGAACCTTGATGACCTCTCCGGCGGAATACATTCCGTGGACGGCGCTTTGATAGTCCCAAAGCTTTGCGTTGATTTCCCCGTCCGCATCCGCAAGCATAATATCAAGATATTCCGCACCTTTCACGTTCACCTTAAGCTGAAGGCTTTTAATGAAGCAAAAACCCTCCACTTGGTTTGATGCATGATTGATGACGTTGGACAGCATTCTCATCCTTCCCATTTCAGTGCCTCTTTCGTAGATTATCGGTCGTTAGTTATACAGTCGTTGGTTATATTTGTAAAATTTCGGTAAGTCCGTTCAATTCCGTTTTGCCGCGCAGTGCGGAAAGATCATTTGGATCTGTAGGATTTGCATGCGGTTATCCGCATGCTGTTTTCGCTGTCCGCACTTGCAGCCGTAAGCTCGATTTTTCCGGCGTAAGCACCGTTTTCGGTGAGCTGAACCGTAACGACCCGATTGCCCTCATCGTCCGATTCAACGCCGACGATTTCAGCCGCAATGTCAAGGTCTTTGCCGACCATGAAATAATATTTACCGTCACGGTAGTAGAAATTGAGCTTTGTTGACGGGCGGGAAGAACGCGTTCCGAGCTTGACTCCGAAAAGCATTTTTACGATATCGTCAACTTTTTGACCGTCAACGGAGCGATAGCCGCTGTTGTCGGCAGCGGTTGTTTCAAGACTGTCGCCGTAGGCATAAACATAGAAGGCAAATTCCTCAAGCTGACGGAAGGATATTGCGTTATCCTTTGAGTTGTAGTCAAAGTCCAACAAATAGAATGCCCTTGCCGCATCACACAGCACGGTGCGCTGTTCGGCCGTGAATCCGTTTTCATCCGCTTTGTTGTTGTCGTTGTTTTTGCAGCCGGCAAAAGCAAAGGCTGCAAAAAGAACTGCAAAGAGAATCGCCTGGATCTTGATAATTGTTTTCCTGCCGTTGTTCATAGTATTCCGTTTTTCCTTTTTATGTCATATTGCGGAATCGGCGGCAGCCTTTGCAAACGTCCGTGAATTGCTTCGGCAGCTGTCGATGATTTCCCTGCACCTATTTTATCATATTTGCCGTGCTTTCGCAACTTTTGAAATGTTTGTGCGCTTTCGGTACGTGTTTTGGAGCCGTCGGGACGCGGTTTGCGCCGCGATTTGCAAAACACGGCAGCAAAAGCGGCAAACAGAGGGAGATGAAAATGGCAGTTCAATATGAAGATAACATTCTGCCGGATTTGAAACCGTTCCTTGATGAGAATCTTCGGCTGACGGCGATTCCCGCAAAAAACAAAAAGAAGCTTTCGGCTCTTTATTACCTTGCGGGAAAAATTGAACCGTACCGTGATTATACGGAACCCGAAATCAATGACATTATTGATGATTTGATTCCGCTGCCGAACCGAACAGAGGATTATTTCACACGAAGTTTTTTCGAAAGCATACGGATGAACTCATCAACCGCCGCTTTGTTTGCCCTGTAATAAACCCGGTTGCCCTCAAAGGACGAAATAACCAATCCGCATTTTTGCAGCTTGCTCATGTGATGTGAAATCGTGTTCGGTGAAAGCTTCAGTTTTTCCGCAAGCTCAAGCCCGTAAGCCTGTTCGCCGCAAAGCAGCTGCATGATTTTCATTCGGTTTTTGTCCGCAAGGATTCGAAACGCTTCGTCGTAATCCATTTTTTCGATGCCGCGCAGCGGAAGCCTGCCGATGGCGCGAACACCGAGCCCGACATAATAAACGGTGCGGGTGCCGTCGGATTCGCCCGTGTGAACGGTGAAACTGTTGCTCCCGATAACGGTCGGATAAACCCTTCCGTCTGCGGAGGCGGTGTCAACGCCGTTTTCATCCTCAATCACTTCGATTATATCCGAAATATCGGAGTAATCATGTTCAAAATCCTTCAGCGCATATGCATAAAGCTGCGGGTTTGCTTCAATAAGCCCGACTGCGGAACGCAGAGAGTTGCAAATCAAGCGCACATATTGCTCATAGTGTTGAAGAACGAAAAGGATCTTCCACCGAGAATCGTTTGTGAGCGGCAGACCCTCCAGCACGGAAAGCAGGCCGTTGTAGGAATGGGCTTCCGCAGCGGCATGTATATTGGCCGAAGTCAGGTTCATTGTTATGTTGCTGATTGCCTGCGGCTGTGTCTGCGAGAGCAGCAATTGCTCAGCCTCGTCAATATTTCGTATCTCGCTTCTCAATGCCCTGTCGGTCAGAAGAGCGGCGATGCATGTGTTAAGGCTGTCCGCGCCTTCGATGCACGGAATATCGCCGAAAAGCTCTTCTGCGCATGACGGCATAACAATGTTTTCGTCGAGAAATCTTTCCAACACCATTGCGGGGTGCATTATCGCCTCTGCCTGTTCCGCCGTCACTTCGCGGTTTCGAATGATATTATCGATTTTCTGCCGGATGCAGGTGTTGTTCGCTTTCAAGTAAAAATACTTTATTGCTTCGAGTATTGGATTTATAACAGCAAATGCTTTCATTAATAATTATTCTCCGAAAAAATTTTGATCCGCGCCGCATACGCTCCGCGGGGACCGCTCACTGTCCGTCCTTTGTTTTCAACTTTTCTGCAAGACGGCGGATGAATTCATCCACAACTTCTTCATTTGTTTTGTAATAGACCTTGCAGCCCTCAAGTGTTGAGGTCGTGAGCCCGCTTTTTTGCAGTTTGTTCATGTGGTGCGATACGGTGTTGGGTGAAAGTCCGAGCATGTCGGCAAGCTCCTGCCCGTAGGATTTTCCCGCACTCAGCTGCTGCATTATTTTCATGCGGTTTTTGTCGGCAAGCGTGCGCAGAATCTCGTCACAGTCGATGGAAAGCCTTTCGCGATAGGGAACATGCATCATCGGACGGACGCCGACGCCGACGTAATATGCCATAAATTCCGAATCGGCGGGGTCGGCAACGGTGAAGAAGTTCCCGTTGCCGATTATCAGCGGATAAACAACGCCCCTGCCTGTTATGAAGTCAATATGAAACCTGCCGCAAATATACTTTAGAATATCGGTAATATCCGCATAATCGCGGCTGAAATTCCGAAGAACATCCGCATAAACCGCGGAATTGTCCGCAATCAGCTTTACGGCGGGGCGGACGGTTTCGCAAATATCGCAGACATATTCGTTGTAATGTTTATAAATCTTTATTATTCGCCAACGGGATTCCTCCGTCAGCGGAAGCTGTTCGAGAAGTTCAAGCAGCCCGTCGAGAGTCGGTTCGAAATCATTCAGCGAAACATTGAATGTGGTAAGCTCTTTCATGATGCCGGAGAGCCTTTGCTCATCCGTTTGGGCAAGCATGGCGGATTTTACTTCATCCAAACTTGTGAAACTTCGGCGGAACGAGTTCAAAAAGACGAGTATTGCAGGGCAGGTGCTCGTGGCGTCGCTCCCGTCCGTGAATTTAAAATAGCCGAAAAACTCCGAAATTCGTTCGGGCAGAACAATGCCCTCATCAAGAAGTTTTTCAAGCTCAAATGCGGGCCCGAAAAAATCGGTTACCTCGCCCGCAGTGGTGATGCGCTTTTTCAGCACACGGTCAAGCACCTGAGCCTGGGTTTCACCGTTTGCTTTCATTTTAAAATAATAGATTGCCTCAAGCAGCGGATTCACGACGGCATAAGCGTTCATAACAAAAACCTCCCGACTTGTCGATCTTATCTGTCAAAGGATCACTGAGCAGCCGTGCTTTCGGCAGACACGTTTCGGAAAACGGCAGATTTTTCCGTGTGTTTGCCGGATCGTTCGTCGGACAGCAACTTTGAATCATTATTGAATATTATCGAAAAAACCGAACAACCTGCTGCCGTTCGGCAAAAAACATTGACCGTCTGCCTGCTTTGCGAAAAAACGAAACCAACGGACGATTATTAGTATGCAATTTTTTTTGCCGGTTGTCAATAGCAAAAGGCAATGTTTAACATATTTATGGAATAAAGTATGCGATGACTATTGACTACAGGCGATTTTCGTGCTATGATACTGAATATACAGAGGCGGAAGGTTGTTTCCGTACATTTTCACCGAACAAAGCTTACGCCCTGCAACAACAAACATGGAGGAAGAATATGAAAACAATGAAGAAGCTGCTTGCAGCAATGCTCGCAATTGCAATGCTCCTTACCTGTGCGGCATTTAATCCCTTGACCGCAACGGCTGAAGGTGCAGCAACCGACAGCAGCGAAACGACCCGCTATTGCGGAAATGATGACTATCCCGCAAAGTCTCTCGGCGGAAACTATTCGGGAATGCCGCTGAATATCGGCAAAAAGTCCGATGATTCAACAAAGGCTGCATCGCGCGGCGGTCAGACGATTCTGGCATATGCCCGCAACAAGTACACGTCGGACGGCAGCTACCTGCCCTATGCGGCATGGGTAACTTTCAACACCGAGGATCCCGCAGGCAGCTTCACCGAGCTTTCCCGCG
>FR879682.1 GCA_000435055.1 Clostridium sp. CAG:138
GATCCCGCAGGCAGCTTCACCGAGCTTTCCCGCGGCGGCGTTGAGTTCTATGAAGCTGCCTACGACGGCGAACTTATTTACGGCTTGGATACCGACAACAATTTCTATTCCGTAAACCCCGAAACCTTTGAATCCACGCTTATCGGCAGCATTTCCGACACTGCGAATTCAATGACCTATGACTGGGAACACGACACTTTCTACATTGTCAACAGCAACCTTCAGATCCGTGAGCTCCGCAAGGACGGTTCTCTCGGCTCCGCAATCACGCCCGCAAACGTTGTTTGCATTGCCCCCGTTACCTATGTCGGCAACGGCGAATTCCTGAGCCTTGACTTCAACACCCGCAACTACGTTCGCATTGCGGCGGACGGCAGCACCACTCAGCTTGCCCATTCCGACGGGCTTCAGGGCTGGTCCTCCTCCATGGTTTACAACCGCGAGGACGGCAAGTGCTACATCTGCTACACCAACATGCAGAACGGCGACGATACTTCCAGTGTCGGCTTCTGGGGCAAGCTTTTTGCAATCGACCCCGTGACCGGTGAAGGCGAATACCGCGGCTTTATCGGCGA
>FR879683.1 GCA_000435055.1 Clostridium sp. CAG:138
CGCAAATATTGGGCTCAGAGTAGGAGATTATGACCATTCTCTGCTTATCAACTGTGATCCGAAAATCCATGCCGGTGCCGCTCTCGGGAATAGAGGGAGCTGGATGCATCGTGAATACAGCCACATCCGCCGTGATTTCGGTTTCTGTTTCATCCACAATCTGTTTGACATACGCCTCCTCAATGGTTACATTGACAAAATTGTATCCCCGGCCGAGTTTTTTTAGATCGATCTCAAGCTGATTATCCCAAAAGAACAGATCCGTATCCTCGTTCCTGTCCATAATGTCGGAAAAATCCATAAGCTCAAGGTTCATACAGCCGACGTAATAGCGGCGCTGCATTTCCCCTGCAAGCCATTCGACGGTTACGGGATCGGGTCTCGGATTTGGGTCTGCCGTCGGGGCTTCGGTTTCCGGTGCGGCGGTGGGAGTCTCCGTCGGCGCGGCGGTTTCGGAAGCAGCCGAATGCGGCGGGGCGGTGTTCTGTGCGTCTTTGTCGGTTCCCTTGCAGGATGCAAGAACAAATGCGGACAGCAGTGCAAGGATAATCGAGAAAAATCTTTTCATTTTTTGATCCTCCGTATTTTGAATTTGCTATCGCTTTTTTGTTGTCGGAAACGATTTAACCGAAACTTAGGTTCAAATTGTTTTGCGATCAAGACTGAATGCATGATTGATCAGCCCTGCGGTGTTTGTTTCGGATAGGTAGTGGCAAAAATGACAAATTCGGCATAGATTTCTTCATATGCCTTTTTATTTGCTTCCTGCCAGGTCAGCCCTTCCCTTCGATAGTTTGAGGCAAGCGGAAGCAGCCGATCAGAATATCGGGTAGCGCAAATATTGGGCTCAGAGTAGGAGATTATGAC
>FR879684.1 GCA_000435055.1 Clostridium sp. CAG:138
CAGATTGTGAATGAAACAGAATCCGAAATCACGGCGGATGTGTATGTCTTCACGAGGCATCCAACTTACAGCTTTGACGATGACGGCAGCGATAGGGGTTTTCAAATCACCGTTGATAAACAGAGAATGGTCATAATCTCCTACTCTGAGCCCTTTGGGTACTCTACCATATATACTGCTCGACTGCTTCCGCTTGCCTCAAGCTATCGCAGGGAAGGGCTGCCTTGGCAGGAAGCCAATAAAAAGGCATATGAAGAACTCTATGCCGAAACGGTTGCTTTTGCCACTGCCTATCCGAGACAAACACCGCGGGGCTGATCAATCATGCGTTCAGCCTTGATTGCAAAACAATTTGAGCCTAAGTTTCGGTTTTATCGTTTCCGACAACAAAAAAAGCGATAGCAAATTCAAAATACGGAGGATCAAAAAATGAAAAGATTTTTATCGATTATCCTTGCGCTGCTGTCCGCATTTGTTCTTGCATCCTGCAAGGGAACCGACAAAGACGCACAGAACACCGCCCCGCCGCATTCGGCTGCTTCCGAAACCGCCGCGCCGACGGAGACTCCCACCGCCGCACCGGAAACCGAAGCCCCGACGGCAGACCCAAATCCGAGACCCGATCCCGTAACCGTCGAATGGCTTGCAGGGGAAATGCAGCGCCGCTATTACGTCGGCTGTATGAACCTTGAGCTTATGGATTTTTCCGACATTATGGACAGGAACGAGGATACGGATCTGTTCTTTTGGGATAATCAATTTGCGATCGACCGGATCAAATTCGATCCGGATGACAAATTCACCGCTGTAACCATTGAGGAGGCGTATGTCAAGCAGATTGTGAATGAAACAGAATCCGAAATCACGG
>FR879685.1 GCA_000435055.1 Clostridium sp. CAG:138
ACGGAAAGAAAAATGGAAAAAGGTGTTGACAAAAGCTTGCGGGGGAGGTATAATAGCAAAGCTGTCGGACGAGAGAGACAAGCGAGCGAAACCGAGGTGAGAGCCGAGGGGTGCGAACGGAAGTGAGCAGCGCGAGCGAGTCGAGGGGAAGGCAGCCCGGTGAGAGGACGGAAGTTCGGGAACCGGATGTTCCTTGAAAACCGTATAGTGAACCAAGAAGAGATGCTCGAGAGAGCAGATCAAGCGCAAACAAACAAAAGTAATTTTGAGACGACCGGCGGTCTGTCGGATGACGAAGTCGCGAGACAGACGCAAAAGAAAGAAGAGCAAAAGCGCGAGCTTTTAAAGGATTTTAACTCAAGAGTTTGATCCTGGCTCAGGACGAACGCTGGCGGCGTGCTTAATACATGCAAGTCGAACGGAGTTAAGGGTTTCGGCCTTTAACTTAGTGGCGAACGGGTGAGTAACGCGTGAATAACCTGACTCAAAGAGGGGGATAACAACGGGAAACTGTTGCTAATACCGCATGAGACCACAACACCGCATGATGAAGGGGTCAAAGATTTATCGCTTTGAGAGGGGTTCGCGTCCCATTAGGTAGTTGGAGGGGTAACGGCCCACCAAGCCAACGATGGGTAGCCGAGCTGAGAGGCTGATCGGCCACACTGGAACTGAGACACGGTCCAGACTCCTACGGGAGGCAGCAGTAGGGAATATTGGGCAATGGGCGCAAGCCTGACCCAGCAACGCCGCGTGAGGGAAGAAGGTTTTCGGATTGTAAACCTCTGTCCTATGTGACGAAGGAAGTGACGGTAGCATAGGAGGAAGCCCCGGCTAACTACGTGCCAGCAGCCGCGGTAATACGTAGGTGGGCGAGCGTTGTCCGGAATTACTGGGCGTAAAGGGTGCGTAGGCGGTTTGGTAAGTTGGATGTGAAATACCCGGGCTTAACTTGGGGGCTGCATCCAATACTGTCGGACTTGAGTGCAGGAGAGGAAAGCGGAATTCCTAGTGTAGCGGTGAAATGCGTAGATATTAGGAGGAACACCGGTGGCGAAGGCGGCTTTCTGGACT
>FR879686.1 GCA_000435055.1 Clostridium sp. CAG:138
GTGGAGAGTGAAGAGTTGAGTTAAAAACGTTCCTGACACAAACAAATATATCGCCGTTTTTTCAATAAAATGGGGATGATCGCCCTTGACATATCTACCGCTTGTGGTTATAATTTTCGAAAAGAGCATTATCTTGTTCTATTGAACCCCTTATAGGGGGATTGATACCAATCGCCGATGAAGCCTTCATCGTGCATGTCTAGCACGACTATTGAACCCTTATAGGGGGATTGAGACCTTCAACTCCTGCAATCCTGCTTCACGCAGACTATTGAACCCCTTATTGGGGGATTGACATATCCCTGCGGGAATGAGCAATTAGCAATGAGTAATTAAAGTTATGCCTGCTTCCCCTGTTCGGCTGGGAAAGATAATTGCTAATTGCTCATTGCTGATTGCTCATTGTTTAAACGCTCTTGCTGCACACAAAAACCTTTGGTATAATACCCTTACCCGGTTATCCGGTTGAACCGGGCAAACCGACATCGGACATTGGAGGGAAAAAAACCGCAATGGAACACAAAAATAAGAAGATTTACCGTATTCGCGGCACTGCGCTGCTTTCGGCTGTTTTGGCGGTGCTTTTCATAATCACGGGCTGCACGGGCGGCAAGCCCGGAACGGTGACGGCTGCGCCGACCGGCACACCGAATTCCGCCGAAATGCCGACGGCAACTCCCGATCCGCGTCCGCATTTTGCGGAAGTCAAGCTGCCGTTTGAGCCGACACTGAATTATTTTGCCGCGCCCGAAGCTGTGCTTGAGGTTTTGACGGAGAATGAACTTCAGGGTTATCCTGCGGTCGTTGCGGCATACATGAACTATGAAACGGGCGTCGATCTGCCCGGGTCAAAAGACGATTATCCCAATCTGCTCCGCCTTATCGACATGTATTTTCCTGTTTTCTTTGCCGATATTTATGATACAACGGTTCGATTTTCCGAAGGTGAAAACGGGTGCAGGCTTGAATGGAGTTACTTTTCCTCCTCCCGCGAGGAACACAACACCCTGTTTCATCGGTTTGAAAACAGGGTTGCCGAACTGCTGAAACCTTCCGAAGGCGCAAAAAGCCGAATCATGCAGGCTGTTGCGGTGTATCAAAAGCTGACCACCGAAACGGAATATGATTTCAACGAAGAAACCGTCGGCGGCGAATCGGTGCCCGTCATGCGGCATTGCTACGATGCCGTCACGGAAGGCCTCGGCGTTTGCTGGTGTTTCGGACGCTCATACTGTTTCCTGCTTTGTCAGCTTGGGTTTGAGGCATTGACTGTGCACGGCATTGCGAAGGATCTCGGGCTGCACGAATGGACTTTGTTCAAATATAATGATGAATGGTATTATGCCGACCCGACATGGGACATAGGCGGCTCATCCCTGCTGTATTACGGTTTTACCGCCGACAGACGCGAACTGAACGGTTATATGAAAAATGCGGTTTACTATATGGAGGGCGAAAATCACCTTGCGGCGGATAAATTCGATGTTTCCGCGCTTACCTTCTCCGCTTTTTTCACGGGCGTTTGCTACGGAGATTCCTATGAACTCGATTACGAGGGCAACGCTGTTGTTTTCCACGTTGATAACGGCACCGAGGGTGAGGAACTCATCCGCTTCGAGCTGCCTGCGGACAAGGATTAAAAAGCATGAAGCAGACGGACGAAGCTGTTTTTAAGAAAAAGCTGCTCGAACTCGCTTCCCGCGCAAACGGCAGCGGACGCTGTACGTTCACGCCCTTTTTGGGGCTTGCGGAACAGAACATTCTGCGTTGCGCCGAAAAAGAGCTTTCAGGCGTTATTCGTACCGAATTCGGCGGCGCGGACGGCTGCGAACGCATAATGGTTCGTTTCGGCGACCCGGAGGACTGCGGCTACGCGTGTCCGTTTCCGATTCGCTGCATACGCGCCACACCTCGTTCAAAAAAATTTGCCGAGCAGCTCACGCACCGCGATATTCTCGGTTCGCTTATGGCTTTGGGAATCGACAGGAACCGAACGGGCGACATTGCCGTTCGCGAAAACGAGATTTATATTTTCTGCACGGAGCAAATCGCGCCCTATATTGCCGAAAATTTCGTTTCCGCACGGCGAACGGATCTCAGCTGCGATATTCTGCCCCTGCCGGACACTATGGAAGAGAACGGTTCGCCCGCGCCGCTGCTGCCGCCGGGATTGCTTTTCACCCTTCGCACCGTGCAATGCAATGTTGCAAGCGAAAGGCTTGACGCCGTTGCAGCGCAGGTTTTCCGCCTGTCGCGCGGGGGTGAGCTTCCGGAGCTGCTGCGAAGCGGAAAAGTGTTTATAAACGGAAGAACGGTTTCCGATGCAGGCCATGTGCTGAAATCCGGAGACATTGTTTCCGTCAGAGGGTGCGGAAGGTTCGTTTACCGCGGCATTGAACGCGAAACAAAAAAATCCCGTTTTTTTGTTAAAACGGAGATTTACAGCTGACAGCGCCGTGCTGCGGTTGTGTATATCCATGCCGAAAATTTGTATAATCCCTGCCGGATGTGCCGAATGCTTGCATAGCGGCGGGGTTTATGTTATAATTCCGCTATAATTCGGGAAATGTGTCCGAAATGCGGGCATGTTTGTCAAAAAAAGCGAACGTATCAACGGAGCCTGCCCGCTGCGGGAAAAATCGCTGCACTCAGTTTGTGGGCTGTAAAACGATATTTCTGCCTTTGGAACAGGCTGCCGTTCGATTTCGCAGGAGGGTGTTTTGCGCACGGGCTGCGTTTGAAATTCTGTTTTCCGACGGAAGCTTTCCGAACAGTTCGTGTGCAGGAATGTCCGCCGATGCATAATTCGGCGGAAGTTTTAGTTAAAATGGAAAATTTATTACCTTTATGTGTTTGTGCGCTGAGCCTCGCATTGCTCGCTGTTTTGGGTTGTGCCGAAAAGCGCAGGAACGAAGCAAACCGAAAGAAGCTCCGTGTTGCCGTAAACGTTAACGGCATTCGCGGCAAATCAACAGCAACAAGGCTTATCACCGCGATCCTTGCCGAAGCGGGTTATCGCGTTGTCGGCAAAACCACCGGCACCGCCGCAAGAATGATATTCTGGGATGCGGAAGATGAGCAGGAGGTTGTTCGTCGTCCCCACGGAATATCCATTTCAGAACAAATACAGGTCATCAACAGTGCTGTCAAACGCGGTGCCGATGCCCTTGTTTGCGAATGCATGGCTGTTCGCCCCGATTATCAGCGCGTATATCAGCATCAGATAATCAACGCCGGGCTGACGGTCATCACGAACGTGCTTGAGGATCACCTGGATGAAATGGGCCCCACAACCGACCAGATCGCGTGGGCGTTTGCAGATACTATTCCTTACAACGGCGCAGTCGTAATCCCCGACTGCGAGTATACCGAATATTTCAAGAGCGTTGCCGAAGAACGCGGCACACGCGTTTTTGTTGCAGACGATTCACTTATTTCAGAAGAGTATCTTAAACAGTTTGATTACAGGTTATTTCCGCACAACTGCTCGGTTGCGCTTGCCGCCGCCGATGCTCTCGGCATTGATCGCGAAACTGCTCTTTCCGCAATGCTGAAAGCCCATGCGGATCCCGGTGCGCTGCGGTTCTACGATATCAGCCTGCCGAAAGGTGATTGCTGCATTGTGAACGCTTTTGCGGCAAACGAGCCTTCCTCCTCGCTGGACATCTGGAACATCGTTTGCAGCGAACGTCCGGAACAATCCGCAAATCCCATCATACTTATGAACTGCCGACCGGACAGAGTTGACAGAACAAAGCAGTTTGTTCGCGATTTTTTCCCGAAGATTCCGAATGC
This sequence comes from Clostridium sp. CAG:138, assembly GCA_000435055.1. Classification (GTDB taxonomy): domain Bacteria; phylum Bacillota; class Clostridia; order Christensenellales; family CAG-138; genus PeH17. The sequence goes on from FR879686.1 coordinate 3,796, forward strand.
TGTCATCATTGCCGCCGGCGAAAGCACGGGCAATATCACAAAGGCCGAAGCTCACGGACGCTTTCCGAATGCCGACAGGTACATCAATCTCGAAAAGCAATCCCCGGAAAAGGTGCTTGAAACGCTCAAGCCCCTGCTCCCGGGAAGAATCGTGATGTGTGTCGGAAACATCCACGGCTCCGGTGAACCGATTCTGCATGCTTTGCTCGAATACGGAAGACTTCCGCTTCCCGAGCCGATTTTCCGCGATCGCAGAAAGAGCCGGCATTGATTCCGCTTTTGGGCATTTCCCCCGAAAAGCAGAGAAAAAAAGTATAGCCCGAATGCGGCAAAAAACTTAAGAGGTTAAAATGACTGTAACAAATTTCTATCTGGCAATAATCATAGGAACCCTTATCAGCCTTTTGGTTGACGAACTGTTCGGAATTCAGTGCGGCGGACTTATCGTGCCCGGCTATCTTGCAATGGTAATCGACGATATTCCCTGCATCCTGCTCGTTTTTGCAATCAGCTTCATCGTTTACGTCATCGTGAATTATGTTCTTCCGAAATTCATGATTCTGTTCGGCAAGCGCAAATTTGCAGTGACGCTGCTTCTCGGAATTTTTCTGAAGCTTGTTGTTGAGCTGCTCTTCCCCGTTTTCCCGTTTGCAACGGTTGCATTCCGCGGCGTCGGCGCAATCACCCCGAGCTTGCTTGCAAACACATATTCAAGGCAGAGCATTCTTTACACGATCCCCGCAACGCTTGCAGCAACACTCGTAACTTACGGACTTGTGACGCTGCTCAGCACCGTTCTTGCCGGCTGATTTCGGCACGGCATTGAAATCGCAGAAATATTTCAAGGTTTTAACGGCAATGACTGAAAAAAACAAAACTCAGGAAATCATTACGGAAGCCTCCTCACAGGGGCTTACGGTTAAACAGCGGGTTCAGATCGGCAACCGCCGCAGTGTCAAGCGGCGCAGGAACTTTGTTCTGCCGCTGGTCTGTTTCGCGGTGCTTTTCGCGCTGATGTTCTGCATCGGCAGCATCGAATCAAACTCCGCCGCTTCGGCAAAATCCCCCGAAGGCACGCCTAACAGCGGGCTTCAGCTCACCTTCCTCGGAGATATCATGATGGGAAGGTACATCGGGCAAATGTGCGATGACAAGGGCTACGACAGGCTCTTCAGCGGCATTTCCGGCATTTGGAGCAACTCCGACCATGTTTTTGCAAACTTTGAAAGCCCTGTCCGCACGGGCGACACAAGCGGCTATCAAAAACGGCTTGACGGTATTCCGCTTATCGCAAGCGAGACCGCCGTGCTCAGTATGCAGGCGGCGGGCATCGATGTTGTCGGATTTTCAAACAACCACTGTTTCGACTACGGCAAGGCAGGGTACGACAATTCCCGTGCGTTTTTCGACAGCATCGGTCTGACCCATGCAGGTGCAACTCCGGATGACACGCAGCCCGATGTTCCTCCGTACACAGTCATAACGGCCGAAAACGGCAAAAAGATCGGTTTCATCGCCATCACCTCGGTTTACAGCCCCGAAACCGCGCACGGCGGAGTGCTGACAACAAACCATTTCATGTTCTATCGCTATATCACCGCTTCCGCACAGGCAAACGACCTCACGGTTGTTTATCTGCACAGCGGCAATGAATATACCGCCATACTGGATGACAAGCAGCAGGATGTTGCGCACAGTATCATTGATGCGGGCGCCGACATGGTCATTGGCTCTCATCCGCATAATGTTCAGCCTGTCGAACTGTACGGCAACGGCATTATCTTTTACAGCCTCGGCAACTTTATCATGGATCAGAGCAACACATTCACCCGCGACGGCATCATTGTTCAATACAACGAATCCGAAGACGGGCGCAGGTATTTTGAAACCATACCCATCCGCATCGATGACGGCTGCCCGCGTGTAACGACAAAAGGCTTCTATACGCGCCGCATCAACCGTATACTTACCAAGCTGCTCGAATCCGAAAGCTTTACGGAAACCGCTGACGGGCATATTATTATTGAACTTCCGCCGAAAGTAAACTTCTGAACGGATACTTCCGGCACCGATACAAACTGTTAAGGAGAAATTATGAAAGGTAAAAGCTGTAAAAATAACAGAACACGCGGAAGCAGACCTGCTGCAAGGATACTTGCTGCCGCATTGGCATTAATCTTTATCGTTCAGTTCGTCGGCTGCAATTCCTGCAGCAAACCGGGCAGCGATGATATCGACCTGCCCAACGTTTCCCTTGAACCTGTTCCTGCAACGAAGGGGCCGGGCACATCCTCTTCACCCTCTGTTGTCAACCGAAACGGTTATTCCGTCAGCACCTCAAACATCTATGCAACCATGGTCGCGGCTCAGGTGCTTGATGCGGGCGGAAACGCTGTTGACGCTGCTGTTGCGGCTGCATACACGCTCGCCGTTGTTGAGTCCTACGGCTCGGGCATCGGCGGAGGCGGCGGAATGCTCATTTACGACCCCAAAACCGATAAATATCAGTTTTTGAATTATCTTCCCGAAGCTGCCCAATCCGGTGCAAATTACCGTGATATTGCTGTTCCGGGCTTTGTTTCCGGCATGGAAACGGCAAACGAACTTTACGGTTCGTTCAGCATGGCGTCGCTTATGAACTACGCAATTTACTATGCGGAGAACGGATTCACCGTTGACGATGCGCTCATGTTCCGAATTAAAAACGCAAGAGCGACTTTTTCCGATCCCAACACGCCTTTTGCGGCGGTGCAAAACGCAGGCGACACCGTCGCCCTTCCCGAGCTTGCGCAGGTTCTTCGCCGCATATCCACCGAGGGCAGCTCCGCATTCTACACCGGCAGCGTTGCCCAAAGTGTTGCGAATGCAGCCGGAATGACGCTTGAGGACCTTTCGGCATATGAAACCCTGCTCACCGATCCGCTCATCGGCGAATTCAACGGATATGACGTCATCTCCGCTCCTGCTCCCTTCGGCGGCATGACGCTGATTCAAATGCTTAAAATGGGCGAGATTCTTGAAATTCCCGACCCCGACACCGATCCTTCCGGCTACCTCAAAAAGCTTACCCAGCTTACGCTCATCTGCGACAAAGAAAGGATCTCAAAAGTTACCGACACGCGCTTCAAGCGCAAAACTTTTGATTACCAAAAGGCAATCTCGGACGAATACATCTATAACATGCTTAACATGGATTATACCGATCACGAACGCGATACGGACGGGCAGGACACAACGCATATCTCCGTTATCGACAAAAACGGCATGACCGTTGCCTGCACGAACACGCTGACCCAGTTTTTCGGCTCAAGGCTCTATGTGAACGGATTTTTCCTCAACAATGCAAACCGCAATTTCAGCGGCGGCGTAAATAAATACGCACCCGGAAAGCGCACGCGCACATACATGTCTCCGACCATTCTCCGCAAGGGGAGTGTTGCCGAGAATAATGAGGAAATCATTGCTATCGGCAGTCCCGGCGGCAGCATGATTCCTGCCGTTCTTGTCCCTGTGCTTTTTGATATGACGATGTTCGGCGAATCCATGCAGGCGGCTGTAGATAAGCTCCGTGTTGTTGTTAAAAGCGCGAACTCCCTGCTTGTTGAAGTCGGTGAGGCGGAAGCTCCGCCCATGGTCGATCCGACAGGACAGGGTTACTACATCACCCGAATGGATCTCAATGCCTATTTCGGCAGTGTCAATGTTGCCTGCTACAGCTCCGCGAACGGCGGGTTCAGTGCAGGGGCTGATTCAAGACGAAACGGCAAAGGGTCGGCTCGCAATGATCTAAACTGACGAACCCTTTCAATTTCTCTGCCCTTTCGTCTTCGCGAAACGGCAAAGGGTCGGCTCGCAACGATCTTAATTAATTAGGAATTAGTAGTTAGAAATTAGAAATTATGGAAATTTAACACCGACTCGCAAAAAATTGCGGGTCGGTGTTTTTTAATCAAATCAGCTGCATTCATTTAATTAACTGCATTCACTTAATTAACTGCATTCACTTAAACTTCTATTCGAACCGTGCTCGGTCCTGTGCGGATTCAATTCAGATTCCCGCGCAGGAAAGCAGCAATTCCGCGCAAAACCTCATCTCTTTCGGTCTCGTTATGCATTTCATGCCTGCCTCCGTGGTAAATCTGAAGGAAAACTTTAGTCTTTCCGCTTTTTATAAGGTTATTGCATACCCGGCGCGGCCCTCTGCCGAAATTCCCGACAGGATCGGCGTCACCGGCAAGAACGTAAATCGGAACATCCGGAACGGCATCGCTCCATGTTTTTCGACTGACCTCGTCCAAACCATCAAACAAATCGCGATATGCTGCGCAGCGGAAACTGAACCCGCAGAGCGGATCGGCAATATAAGCATCCACAACCGCTTCATCCTTTGAAAGCCAGTCAAAAGCCGTGCGCCTGTTTTTCACGCTCATGACATACGGACCGAAAACAAGCCTGTTCAGGCGCGGGCTGAGCTGCTGCGCGCCCCGTCGGCGAATCTCCGCCCGTGCGGCAAGTTTTGCAAACGGCAAAAGCGGATTTTTCCCCGCTGTTGCGGAAAAGATAAAGGCATCAAACTCAGTTCCGTACCTTGACGCGCAGGCACGCGCAATGAAACTGCCCATGGAGTGCCCGTACAGTATCTGCTTTGCCTCCGGATATTCAGCCTTAAGGCGTCTGTGAACCGTCATAACATCATCAACAAGCGCATTCCATCCGTTTTCGGCTGCAAAAAAGCCCTTTTTATCCGCCTGTTGAATTGAATCGCCGTGCCCTGCATGGTCATTCCCGCAAAAAACATAGCCGAGCGAAACGAAATACTCCGCAATCGGCTGAAAACGGCGAACATACTCGCTCATTCCGTGAACAAGCTGAATCACACCGCGCACACTCTGCCCCGCGGCAGGCCGCCATGTGTGAACCGCAATATTGCATTCACCCGTTTCAGACGGAAAAAATTCAGTCGAGAACCCGATTTCTTGTTCCTTTGAATTCACATTCCCCATTTTTATTTGCCTTTCAGCCGAAAACATAAATCAGCGGAACGATTATCAGCGAAAGCAAAAAAAGCGCCGCCAGAATTATGCATATTATCCTTACAATTCGTTTTGATTTATTTGTGTTATTTCTCATAGTTATCCTCTTAGTACATATTGTTAAAAATTATAAACGACACGGAAGCAAGGCCGATCGCCGCCGCCGCAAGCAAAATCCGCAAAACTTTTTGAATGCGGCTCCCGTTTGAAAATGCCGCAAGAAAGCTTTCCGCCGCAAGCAAAGCCCATGCGGCATAAAGCAGTATCTCGTGCACCGAAAAACAGTCTTTTCGGACAGCCTTGATAATGACGCATGCAATGCAGCTCACCGCCATAATCACGGCCGTAACAAGGCTCAGCGTTTTCCGCCGTTCATCGGCGCGTGTATTTGCGGAAGACCGGGTATCTCCGCATGTTTGGTTTCTTTTTTTCATAAATTCAAATCTTTTCAGCTTAAAACCCTACAGCGCAATTTTACCGTTAAAATAGGACAGAATCAAAAAAACTGCGCTCCCTGCAAGCAGCAGAATGAGCAGAACGAGCAGCAGTGCGGCAATATCAATGCTTTTTTTGCGGACAAACTTTTCCCCGCGGTATACGCTGCGCTTTTTGTTATGCGCACGTTTCATCGGCTTAATATGCTTAATATACATCGCGTCGTTCCCTCCTTTTCGCCGTTTCATCTTTTTCAACAATTATTTTAACACATGCCGCACCGCTTTTCAATGCCTCGGCGGAAACATAACCTGCACTATGGGATCATTTTGACGGCTTGACGAATGCGCCGAAATGCATTATAGTATAGCTGTGGCAATGTACCTGCCCTTTCTTTGCGCCGGCATCGGTGCATTGCTTCAATTTCAAAGAAGGAATTAGTTGTTTTGGATAAATCAAACTCAAACATTTTCAGAAAGATGCTGCTTGCGCTTGCAGCGGGCGTACTCTCGGTTCTCGGCGGAGCATTCATGCCGCCTCTGCTGATACCCGCCGCAGCCGCGATCGGCTTTATCGGCAATGCATACGGCACACTGTATTGCGGGATCGCCCTTGCTGTCTCACTGGGCGGGATTGCGGCGCTTTTGTCATCCAATGTGTTGACAATGCTCTGTATTGCGGGCTTTGTGCTGCTGAGCTCCGTGACTCTCGGCATCGGGCTGCGCAAACGCCTACCCTATCGCCTGCTTGCGGTTCTTGTCGCGTTTTTTGCGCTTGCCGCGCTCTATCTCGACACCGCTCTGCCTTCACTGCTTGCAGGCAAGGAACCCTTTGCCGGCATTGTCGAGCTTTTTTATCAGCTTGAAGACGCATACAAACAAGCCGGTCTCGATATTTCATCGCTTCAGCTTTCAACAGAAGTTCTGCCGGAAGTTTTCTACGGTGTCCTCATTGCTCTTGCCGAAGGTGTAGGATTCCTTACAGTTGTTCTTGCAAAATGGTTCAGCACGAAAGCAAAAGCCGATGTTCGTCCGATGGCTCCCTTTGTCCGATGGCAGCTGCCTTCAAGCCTGCGCATCGGAATGCCGATGATCGCTGCTGCGATTATTCTGATGTTCATTCTGAATTACGGCGGTGCCGAAACCGTCATGAACACTGCTTTCGGCCTGTTTATGCCGCTCTTTGTGGCAACGGGCATTGCATCCTTCATCTATATCTTTTCGCGGAACCGCCCAAATCAGTCCGTCAGTCCGTTTGCTGTCGTGCTGATGATTTTTGTCATCTGCTTTTCGCCGTTTCTGCTTGCCGGTTTCGGACTTGTTGAGCTTTACACCGGGTTCAGGCTCAAGATGATGCGGGTGGATGATAAAATTCGCGCGGCGTTCGAAAAAGCGGAGCGGGAAGGCAGCAGTGTCGTTTCCGTTGATTTTGACGACGGTCAGGGGCCGCGAATCATTGCAGTGCGAAAAAAACGTGAAGATGACCCGGCAAATGACGATTTCGCATTCGGTGAGCCCAATCCGCCCAAAGATTCCGGAAGCTCCGATAAGTCCAATAATGACGATATATCGAAACACGGCAATTCCGATTCCGACAAGAATGCTTCGAGTGATTCGGATTCGAACGAAACAAAGCAATAAAGCATTCCCATGACTTTTATTGCATACATAAGTTTATTGTTGTAAACCGTCGTTGTTTTTAAAAGAACAACATAAATATATTATTAGGAGAAAAACTATGAAAATTATGCTCAAACAGGATGTTCACGGCACAGGCAAAGCCGGAGACATTGTTACCGTCAGCGATGGCTACGCAAGCAATTTCCTGATTCCGCGAGGTTTGGCCGTTCCCGCCGATGCAGGCACGATCAACGCCGCAAACATCCGCAAACAGGCCGCCAAGCATCGCGTTGAAGTTCAGCGCAAAAACGCACAGGCTCTTGCAGCGGACATGAGCAAGCTTTCTGTAAAAGTCTACTGCAAGGCAGGCGAAAACGGAAGGCTTTTCGGTGCGGTCACGGGCAAAGAAATTGCCGCTGCATTGAAAGAGCAGTTTGATATCACCGTTGACAAGAAAAAAATCCGCATTGACGAGCCTATTAAGGCTGTCGGCATTTACACCGTTTGTGCTCACATGTTCGAGCAGACCGATGCAAACTTCAAGGTTGAGGTTCTCGGCATTGCCGAATAAAACGTCATAACCTTCGTATAAGCGGAATCCGTATTCCGCCGTTCGGCATGAATCGAATCAAAGTCAATGCCGATATTTTAATGCATTGATTCAACAGGGAACTTTTATGGACGAAACAAACCGCACCGTGCCGCACAGCACGGATGCCGAAAAATCCGTTCTGGGCAGCATTCTTTTGTCCTCCCTTGCGGCTGAAAAAGCACTTGAAGTGCTCAACGCGGAGGACTTTTTTTCCGTTGCCCACAGGGACATTTTTTCCGCCATGCAAGCCCTTTACAACTCCGGCAAGCTCATCGACAACGTCACCCTTGTTGATATGCTTGAGCGGCAGGGCAAGCTGGATTCCGCCGGCGGCATGGGCTATATTGCCGAGCTTGCAATTTACACGCCCAGTGCCGCAAACATTGAGCATTATATCAGCATTGTTGAAGGGCATTCAATGCGCCGCCGCCTCATCAGCGTCGGTTCCGGCATTGCGCAGGACGCAGCGGGCAGCGAGAAGGAAACCGCTGCCATTCTGGACGATGCCGAACGCCGAATTTACGACATTGCAATGCGAAAAACGGCGGACACAATGGAGCCAATAAGCTCCGTCTATTCCCGCGTATACACCCAAATCGGGGAATACATGCAGAACCGCGGCCGACGCACAGGCATTGCAACGGGGCTTATTGACCTTGACGAACTGACAAGCGGACTCCAGCGCAGCGACCTTATTATTATTGCCGGCCGCCCCGCAACGGGCAAATCCGCATTCGCTCTCAATATCGCCGCCCATGCAGCCATACGCGAAGGCGCAACCGTTGCGGTATTCAGCCTTGAAATGAGCAAGGAGCAGGTTGTCATGCGTATCATGGCCTCCGAATCCGGCGTCAACATGCAAAAACTCCGCACGGGCGAACTCGGCGCAACCGAAATACTCAAAATTGCAGACAGATTCAACACCGTCGGCGAGGCAAAGATTCTGATTGACGACACCCCCGGCGTGACTGTTGCGGAAGTGCGTTCAAAATGCCGCCGCATTCAGGCAATTCACGGGCTTGACGTTGTTATAATCGACTACCTTCAGCTTATGCAGTCCGCAAAAAGCCAGGATTCGCGCGTGCTTGAAATCTCGGCAATGACGCGTGCACTCAAGATACTTGCAAGGGAGCTTAACGTTGCCGTTGTTGTGCTTTCCCAGCTTTCCCGCGAACCCGACAAGCGAAAAGATCACACTCCGCTCATGAGCGACCTGCGCGAAAGCGGTTCAATCGAACAGGATGCGGACGTTATCATGATGCTTTATCGACCCGCCGCCTATCCGGATACGCAGGAAGCCATGGATGGGGACAACACATCCTATATCAACGTTGCAAAACACAGAAACGGCGCAACGGCATCCATAAAAGTCATGTGGGTTCCCGAGCTCACAAAATATGCAAATTACGCGCCCGATCCGGATTAATCATCCTTTCGGCATTTGACTTTCGGCATTTGACCGCCGGCGACCGTTTTTGCGCCTCAAGCCAAACAACCCGCTCGGCGAACGCTCTGCTTCAATGATTCAATGCTTCAATGATTCTTTGGTGCGGAGCGTTTTTTGTTGCATTTCGGGCACGAAATTGCTATAATATTGCCATGGAAAAAACAAATGTTTCACAGCCTTCGGAGCAATATGCCTCCTTCGGCCTCGGCAGGCGCAATGTTTTCATGTGGCTTGCCTCGCTGTTTATGCTGCTTTCCGGCGCATTGCGGATCGTTTATTACAGCTCCCCCGTTGAGGACGCGGAGGGCGTCGATTCGACCGCTTTCGTGCTGTTTTTTGTCGTTCTGCCGGTCGTGTTCTGCCTTTGGTATGCTGCTGCGCTCATTTCAAAAGGCTCAGAGCGGCTTTTCACAACCTGCACTCCCGTATTTTTCGGCACGGCATTTTTGATTTACCGCGCCTGCATCCTGTTCAAATCCGGTGCTTTCGGCTTCAACAGCGGGATTCTGCTTGCGGCCAACATCGTTTTTTGCTGTATGCTTTATTTCATTTACCGCTTTGCGGTCAACACGGGCGCAAAACGCGCAAAATCAGTTGCCGCACGCCGATACATTGCGCTCATTGCTTTTGCGGCAGCGGCTGCGATCGTTTTTTGGCAAAGCGGGCTTTTGAACATCTTCAGGCAGCCCGAAGGCGGAATAACGTCCCTCCTCGGCGGTATCTCCCTGTTTTGCGCCGCATTGGCTGTTATCCTTGTTTTTATCGGTGCAAAGCTTAACTCCGACAACATGCCCCTCCCTGCCTGCGGCGATCGTTCGGACGGACGCAGGCTCCGCAGCCTTGACCCCATCAGCGGCGTCGGAGTTTACATCATGTCCCGCCGCAACGGCGCAAACAATCTTTTCAGGGACGGTTTCGAATGCTCCGCGGCGGAAAAATACATTCGCGAAAAACGCGAAGAAGGGCTTGACAAATTCGGCTATACGCACCTGCTGCTTGCCGCATACGTCCGCACCGTATCCCAACGCCCCGCAATCAACCGCTTCATCGCGGGGCACAGGATCTACACACGCGACGGAAAGATCATCGTCTGCATGGCAATAAAAAAGGATATGGCAACCGATGCCTCCGAAACCATCATAAAAGTTGAATTCCACCCGGAAGACAGCGTTTACGATGTTTACGAAAAGTTCAACGCCGCCGTTGAGGAAGCAAAGGCTTCCGAAGAGCTGAACAGCAGTTTCGACAAGCTTGCGGGTCTTCTGAACTTTATCCCCGGGCTGCTTATGGAATTCACCCTTTGGCTCATCCGCGTTTTTGACTATTTCGGAAAGCTCCCGCGCATACTGCTCAAACTCAGCCCGTTCCACGGCTCGATGTTTGTAACAAGCATGGGTTCGCTCGGCATTCCGCCAATTTATCATCATTTGTATGATTTCGGCAATTTACCGATTTTTCTCGCTTTCGGTGCAAAGCGAAGGGAAAATTTCATGCTTCCCGACGGCACTGTTCAGCAAAAGAAATATATCGATTTCACCGTCACGACCGATGAGCGAATTTGCGACGGCTTCTATTTCGCCTCATCCATAAAGTTCATGAAACGCTGCCTTGCCAACCCCGAGCGGTTGGACGAAAAGCCCGAATCCGTCGTTCGGGATGTTGACTGACGCCAAACACACAATAAACGGAGGTTAAAATGCCCGAAAACAAAAAGAATTCCCCTTCAACCGAACCCGTGCGCAGCAATGCTGCCGCTGCCGTGTGCGCGTTTGCGGTGCTTGCCGCATTCGCCGCCGTGCTTATCATTCCGCAGAGCCGCGAGGTCTTCAAATCCCTCTCCTCCGCCCACCCGTACATCATGGGCTTCATCAAATTCGGTCTGCTTGCAACAGTCGGCGAAGTGCTTGCCCTCCGTCTGCGCAAAAAAGCATGGGTTCTGCCCGTTTATACCGTTTGGCGCGTCATCATCTGGGGGCTTATAGGTGTTGCGATAACGTTCATGATGAAAACCTATTCTTTCGGCGTTGCAGGCCTTGTTGAATCCGGATATCTGCCCGGCGCAAAAGCGGAGTTTTGGAACAAACTGCTCTGCGCATTCTACACCGCCGCCGTGATGAACCTGACATTCGGCCCAACGTTCATGGCGTTTCACAAATGCACCGACCGATACCTTGAGCTGCGTGCCGAAGGCACAAAAAAGCCCGGACTCCGCCGAGTCATCGAAACGGTGGATTGGCACAAATTCGTTTCCTTCACGCTGTTCAAAACGATTCCGCTGTTTTGGATTCCCGCACACACTCTGACCTTCATGCTCCCTCCGGAGTATCAGGTCATTGCCGCCGCAACTCTTTCCATCGCTCTCGGAATCATTTTGAGCCTTAAATCCTGACAGACTGAATTCAGCCGCCGCAAACGCTGCCCGTTTGCGGCGGTTTTTTTATTCGTTTCAGCGTTTGATAAAAAATATATTTATTTTTCCGATGAACAAAACCGCGATTTTTGCCCTAATATTAATGAGGGGGAAAAAAGCTGAGAGGTTCGAACCTCTCAGCTAAGCTGAATTTCGAACCCTTCAGCTAAGCTGAATTTCAAACCCCTCAGCTAAGCTGAATTTCGAAACCCTCAGCGGATGCACGTGCAGTGCTGACTGTACTGTTCAAGTCGGTTGCTCCGCATATAAACAAAGGAGGTGCTTTAAAGCATTCGCAGCGCGTTTCAGCCTTCATAATTCGGGGTGCGTTTGCGCTTTTGCGGAAAATCTACGCATAATTAAAATATATTTATTTTTTCGGTGAACAAAACCGCGATTTTTGCCCTAATATTAATGAGGGGGAAAAAGCTGAGAAGGTTCGAACCTCTCAGCTAAGCTGAATTTTGAAACCCTCGGCAAGCTGATTGCTGCAATGTTTCATTTGCCGGTAAAGGACAAGTGAAGCAGGATGGCAATATATTGTTAAATTCGATGAAATTTGCACAACCAAACGACAGGTTTCATCGTTGTATAAATAAAGGAGGTGTACAAGCCGACAGGAACGCATATATGAACAGTCCATTGTAATACGCCCCGGGAAACCATCCCCGGGAAACCACCCCCGGGAAACCACCCCCGGCGGCTTGGTGCTGTTTTGCGGCTGAAGCAGAAGAGTTCCTCCGCCATGACTCACTTTGTTAAAGAAAAAAATTGGAGGTATGAAAATGAAAAAAACTCTCTCTTTGATGCTTGCCTGCCTTATGGTTCTCTCTGCATTTGCTTTCGGAACATCAAATGCGGAAACCCCGGCTGAGATTACCTACACCTTTACCGAAACGGACGTTCAGCGCATTCGGGCGTTTCTGGACATTGAAACAAACGTCCCCGGAGTTACAAACGAGGATGTTATCGACGATTATCCTGAAAACGGAACCTTCCCGACTGAGAATTTTCTTTATTCTCCAATTGCTCACTACATGATTAACCAGTCCACCGCGGAAGTTTATTTTTCGCATGTTGCGTTTATATTTGATGTATGGTGCGGTGAAACAATTGAAGATCCGAACGGCGTTCCCTGCCCGGTTGAAACGATTTATACAATCAAGCCCGATGTTTACGGAATCTTTGATTTTTCCGATACATCAATGCGCCGTTTGTTTTCCCCCGAAGCAGGTCAGACGCACCTTGAAGGCGTTGTTCTCAACAACTGCGAAAACCTTATGAGCATTGATTTCCAAGGTCAGGAACACTGCACCAAGCTTTCCGCAGTCAACTGCGATAACCTTTCAAACATTACCGCACTTGACTGTGACTATCAGGAAATCACGGTTCAGCCCAGAGGTTTTTCCGAACCCGTTTCCGCAACGGTGCTCGGCGAAGGCAGCATCGGTATGACTTGCAGCTATTCCTACAATTCCTGCGAACTTTATGCAAAGAACAACGGCGAATTCCGCGGCTGGTATGTTGACGGTGAGCTTGTTTCGACCGATTATATGCTTTCCGTTGAATACGGCGAGGGAATCGATGTTGTTGCATGCTACACCGACGATTACTCCCCCGTTCTTCTCGGCGATGTTGACGGCGACAGCAGCGTTACACTTGCGGACGCAATTCAGGTTGCCCGCTGTGCAATCGGCGTAAGCACCCTTTCCGCAGAACTCCCCAATGCAGAAACCGCCGCTGATTTCGACGGCAACGGCAGAATCGATATGACCGACGCAATTCTTATCGCAAGGGTTGCCATCGGCGTTGCATAAAGCTTTTTCACAGCCATTCTCTTTACTTCTCACATACAGCAAACGCGCCCCGAAACTCGGGGTGCGTTTGCGCCTTTGCGGTATAAATAATCAATATCAGTTCATTTTGAGCGTTTTATACAGGTGAAGGTATTCCCCTGCACTTCTGCTCCAGCCGAAATCCGCCGCCATTGCGCGGGCGGTGAGCCTTTGCCAAGCGGCTTTGTCTCCGCAATAAAGCTCGATTGCAGCACGGGAAGCATTATACAGCTCGTCCGCAGAATAGTTTCTGAAGGAAAAGCCCGTGCCCTCGTCCGTGAAGCGGTTATAGGGAATGACAGTGTCCGCAAGGCCTCCCGTTTCGCGCACAACGGGAATTGCACCGTAGCGCATTGCAAGCAGCTGTGACAGCCCGCAGGGTTCGAATGCAGAGGGCATCAGGAAGATGTCCGCCCCGGCATAGATTTGCCGCGCAAGCGAATCGTTCATCTCGGCACGGAAGGCAACCGAAGAAGGATTTATTGCGGCAAGGTCGGCGAACATGCGCTCGTATTCCGCATCACCCATGCCGAGGATCACAAGCTGCGCACCAAGATCCAGCAAACCCGGAATCACGGCGCGGAAAAGGTCGAGCCCCTTTTGGTTTGTCAGACGCGAAATCACCGCCGCAACAGGCCGCTCCTCCGACTGTTCAAGTCCCAAAGCCGTTTGGAGTGCGGATTTACATTTTTGTTTGCCCTGCGGCTGATTTTTTGAGAAACGGCTGCAAAGAGCTTTATCCGTCCACGGATTGTACAGCTTTTTGTCAATGCCGTTCAGGATTCCCGCAATGTGTTTATGCCGCAGCAGCCCATCCAGAGTTTCGCCGCAGCGGGGAGTGCAGATCTCCTTTGCATAAGTCGGGCTTACGGTTGTGACCGCGTCGGAATAGATGATTCCCGCTTTCATGCAGTTGATATTGCAATAGTACTCGATTTGCGCCAGTGCATTCTGCCCGAGGCTCAGCAAGTCATTCACAAGCATCGGGTTCATCAACCCCTGATAGCGGAGGTTGTGAATCGTGAACACCGTTTTAACGCGGGAGAATTCCGGCAATGTGGAATATTGCTCCCGAAGCAGCAGCGGAATCATGCCCGTTTGCCAATCGTTCAGGTGAATGATATCCGGCACAATATCCAGCTTTTGCATTATTTCAAGTGCCGCTTTCGAAAACCAGCAGTAACGCTCCGCCTCGAAATCGCCGCTTGAATAAACATAATCCTGTTTAAAATAAAACTCGTTGTCCGCAAAGTAGAAATCGATACCTTCACGGTGGATTTTCTCAACGCCGACATATTGCTTCCGCCAGCCGAGCTGAATCGAAAAGTCCGTAATATGCTGCATTTCTTTGCGGAATTGCTGCGGAATCATGCTGTATTTCGGAATCAGAACGGAAACCTCCGCCCCGAGCTTTTTCAGCGCGGCAGGCAGTGCGCCCACAACATCCGCCAATCCGCCCGTTTTTATGAACGGGACACATTCACTTGCGACAAGAAAAATTTTCAAACCCAATTCCTTTCCGTTTGCAATGTTTTTTGTTTCCGTTACCGTTGATTATTTGTATACCGCACGTTTTTTCCATGTTGACGGCACAAAAAGCAGCAGCAGCGGCCAAAGTTCGAGCCTGCCCGCAAGCATGTCAAAAGTCAGCACCAACTTTGAAAAATTGCTGAGCGGAGTAAAACTCGCCGTCGGTCCGAATGCGTGGAATCCGGGTCCGATATTGAAAATGCAGGCAAAAACCGCCGATAATGAGGATTCAAAATCAAAACCGTTTGCCGAAACAAGTATTATGGAAACGATAATTATTCCGATTATAACCGAAAAATAAACCGTGACCGAACGAACGACAGGCTCCGAAACAACTTTTCCGTCCAGTTTCAGCGAACGGACATATTTCGGGTGAGCAAAGCGGCGAAGCTCATTGAACGCGTTTTTAACCAAAATCGCAACGCGGGAAGTCTTGATTCCGCCGGCCGTTGAACCCGTGCAGCCGCCGCAAACCATCAACAGCAGCATAATGCATTTTGAAATTGTCGGCCATTTGTCGAAATTAACACTGGCGAAGCCCGTTGTGCTGTACACCGAAGCGGCATTGAACGCCGTATGGTGCAGTGATTCGCCGAACGAACCGAATTGCCCGATGTTTGCAACCGTCATCGTCAGCACGGCGGCAAAGAATATGCCGAGGAACCAGCGCAGCTCCTCATTATGTGTCACGTCGCCGATTCTGCGCATTAAAATATAGTAATAAAGGTTGAAGTTGACCGCAAACAGCAGCATGAACACGGTCGTGACCGTTTGAAGGTACGGCGAAAGCCCGATGAAGCCGGCGTCATAAACCATGAAGCCGCCCGTGCCCGCGGTTGAAAGCGCAGTTGTGAATGCCTCATAAACGTTCATTCCCCCGAACAGAAGCATCACAGCCATCAGCACCATTAATGCGAAATAAATTGAATACAGAATGAGCGCGGTGTCCTTTGCCTTTGCAACCAGTTTGCCGACGCTCGGCCCGGGAACTTCCGCGCGCATCAGGTACATTGAGCGTTCCTTTGAAAGCGGCAAAACAGCCATTACAAAAACAAGAACACCCATACCTCCGATGAATATGATGAAGCACCGCCAAAAGCCTATGCCGTGCGGGATTGCGGATATGCCGCCCGAAAGCACGGTTGCACCCGTTGTTGTGAAACCGGAGGCCGTTTCAAAAACTGCATCCATGTAATTTGTAAAAATCCCGCCGAACATGAACGGCAGTGCGCCGAGCAGGGACATCAC
Source organism: Clostridium sp. CAG:138 (assembly GCA_000435055.1). GTDB lineage: Bacteria > Bacillota > Clostridia > Christensenellales > CAG-138 > PeH17. Next base: position 19,945 of record FR879686.1, read on the forward strand.
TACCCATGCAAGCGCAACAACAACGAAGCCCTCCTTTGCAAAAAAGGTCGTGTCCTTTGGTTTCACAAGCAGCATACCGCCGCCGACAGCCGCCGTTATTGCTGCGGAAGCAAGAATTGCCAAAAGATCCGTGCCGCCGCTGCATACCGAAACCACGGCAGGCAGGAGCATCAGTGCCGCCATTATCAGCAAAATCTTGCCGAGCATATTTAAAACAAGGCGAAAATTCATTTTTATTACTCCACGTTGTAATCACGCTTATTTCCGTAAACCGGTCAGTCACGCTGCAAAGAATCTCCGTCTTTTTACTGAAGGTTCTCCGTCAATACATCCGTCAGATCGTTAAACAGTATATGCTTTGTAACAACAATTACCTGATCCCCTGCTTTTATGCAGTCATCGCCGCCCGGGATTATTGTTTTTTCGCCGCGGACAATGCAGGCAATGAGCAAATCCTTGTGAAGGCTGCGCTTCAGTTCCTTGAGCGGCCGCCCGTACATCGGATGATTGCCCTTTGCGGAAAACTCAATCGCCTCGATCTTGCCGCCCACCATTTGATGAACGGTTTCCACATTGCTGCCCTCGGGGCTGCAGTCCATTGCACGGACGAACGTCAAAATCTGGTTCGCCGTTATCGTTTTGGGCGAAATTATGCAATCGAGCTCGTTTTCCGGAACGATGCTGCAAAGTCCTTCGTTGTTCACCTTTGCAATGACGCGTCCTGCGCCCTGCCACTTTGCAAAAAGTCCGCTTATGATGTTGTTCTCGTCCATACCTGTGAGCGATACAAAAGCATCAACGCTGTTTATGCCCTCCTGAATCAAAAGATCGTGGTCGGTCGAATCGCCGCAGATTATCAACGCACTGTCCAAGTCCTCGCTGAGCTGTTCAGCGCGCCGCGCATTGCTTTCGATTATTTTCACCTGCACGCCGACTTTCGACAGCGCAAGCGAAAGGTAGTATGCAATCCTGCTTCCGCCGCAGACCATAACCGTTTTCACTTTACGCTTTTTATCGGGATAAACAGTGCGGAAAAACCGCGCCATCTCCTCATGAGACGCCGTGATATGCAGCCTGTCGCCCTGTTTAAGCTCAAATTCGCCGTTCGGAATAATTACCTCGGCTCCGCGCTGGACGGCGCAAATAAGAATTTTTATCTGGTATTTTTTATAAATCTGCATGAGCGAGAGGCCGATAAGCGGATTTCCCTCACCGATGCGGAACTCGACAAGCTCCACGCGCCCGCGTGCAAAAAGCTCAACATTGAGTGCACTCGGAATACGCAAAAGCCTTGCAATTTCATCCGCTGCGGCAAGCTCCGGGTTAATCGCCATTGAAAGCCCCAATTCGTCCTTTAAAAAGTCAAGCTGAACGGTGTATTCCGGGTCGCGAACGCGGGCGATCGTGTGCTTTGCGCCCAGTTTATGTGCAATAAGGCAGCAAAGCATGTTGATTTCGTCATGCGCCGTTGCTGCAACCAAAATATCGGCCGACCCCGCACCTGCTTCGCTCTGAACCTTATAATCCGCACCGTTGCCTTCAACGCAAAAAACATCCATTTCGTCGGATATGCGTGCAAGCACATCCGGATCGTCGTCAATTATAACAACATCGTGCTTTTCATTTGTCAGTTTTTTTCCGATTTGGTGCCCGACTTTGCCTCCGCCGACAATGATAATCTTCATATTGCCCTCTCTTTTTTGCTAAAACCTTTTCGATGCAAAAATTAAAATCTATATTTTTTCTGTGTGTTCCGCATGAATCCCGTCATCAAAAACTCATGCGGAACCAAATCCGTGAAAATATGCAGTCTGCATTTCGCTTCACGTGAGCTTACTTAAAAACTCCGCCGTTCTGATTGAACATTTCATCCGCCTTTGCCTCATATTCCGCATATTGTGCCTCGGACAACTTAAAATTGTATTGCAGGCACTGCTTTGCGTACTGCGGGCGGGCAGCAAGCATACTGCGCAGTTTTGAAATTTCGTTTTCCCAATGGCTGCGGGATTCGGGGCGTCCCCAGCGGGCAATCTGCCTGTCCATTTCAGGTTGAATCGTGTCCACCATGGAATCAAAAAGCGGCAGCAGTCTGTCGTTGTTCAAATAGTACTTCGTAACATATATATAACGCGTTATGAAGTAGTCGCTCCATTCTTCATTGGAACGCAGTCCGCAGTAAAGATCCATTTGGCTCAATGAACCGTCCGCACTCGGAACACCGACAACGTTGAAGTAATGCCCGAGAACATCGCCGCGCTCGGAACTGAGAGCGAAATCGGAATCATAGAATATCGCACGCCAGCGCACCTTATAGTCCGTTGTGCGCCAATACTTCTGGTTGAACATATCCGCATCGGGAAAGTATTCCCTTGCAATCAGATAATCCGCAATGGACTCGGCATCCACCCATTTTGTAAATTCCGCATACCGTTCCGCCGTCAAAGGTACAACAACGTTTGCGCCGCTTGCATTCTGTTGAACAACGTAGCTTCTGACGCGGAGAAAATCCGCATTGCTGCCCGCAAGCTCAACGGTGTTGCGCTTTATAATGTTTACAGTGTCCTCATCAACGCCGTAATGCGCAGCAAGGTAATCCTTGTTCATGTTCTCCTTAAGGTCATACAACCCCCAGTAACGGCCGTTGATATAAACCGCGCAGAAAGTTGCCGCGGACGAATCGATGTTCATATCGAGAACGGCGGTGCTTGTGAAAGAATCGCGAATGCGGGTATTCAGGCAGTCCTGACCCGCATTGCGAAGCACGAGCGAACCGAAAGTCTTGATATAATCGTTTCCGAAGAAAGGATAGGTAACGGTCTTTCTTCCGTAGCCGGAGCGAAACATGAGCGCAAGGGACTTTTGCGGATAACGCCGGGTTGACGCACCGGAAACGCGAATGCCGGCGGAGGTTTCAACTCCGAGGCTTCCGTCTTTTTCAAAATACTGTATATGCCCCTCCCGTTCAACAACCGGAACGAACGGACTGCTGACAGCATAAACATCGTCAAAATCTTTTTGGTTCATTGCAAGCGTCACAACCGGCACGCTGTGCGGCGTTTCAAAAAGATAAGTTGCAGTTGCAACATCACTCGGCATCATGCCCGAAACAAAGGTTGCAGCGCGAATAACCGTATTTGAAGAAATCGTTATTGCACCTGTATACTCCGTGCTCTGCTCGGTCGGCTTGCTGCCGTCGGTGGTGTACCTTATCACACCGTCTGCATTCTGCGTTTTTATCTCAAGCGAAAAAGGCTCGCTGTGATAAAGTTCGGTATTTGAAAAAACGGCGTTCGCCGCATAGGAAAGGTAGCAAACATCGGGGTTTGCGCTGCCCTTGGTCGCCTGCGTAAAAAAAACGCGGTCACCGCTCCCGCCGCCGGTCTGCCTGCCGCTTGTAACGCCCAGTCGGGTTGCACCCGTTTCAAAATAGTCTATGACAGTTCCGTCGGCAGATGTCAAAATCAGCCCGTCGCCGCTGCCCGATACGCTGAACGGCGCAACCGTCGGTGCGGCATCGGAAATGCTGCCGGAGCAGCTGAGCACCGCATAACCCTTTGCGGGAACCGTAATGAACGAAAGCTCAAACTTTTGCAGTTCACGCTTGCTGTCGCTGATATGCCAGCCTGTGAGCGTTACGCTTTCATTGCCGCCGTTATAGAATTCGACCCAGTCCATCTCCCCGCTGCGCGGCGTTGTTACCGCGCAAACTTCGTTGATGTAAACGGAGGAGGGGTTGAACCCCCCCACTCCCATGGGTTCCGCAAAACCTGCCGCCGTGTTTGCTGCCGCAGGTGTCGGACGCGCATAATACAGAACCTCGCCGTTTTCCCCTCTGCCGATTGAAACATTCTCGCTCAATTCGGAAGGAAGCAGCAGGCTGTCGGAACGCATTCCGTTGTAGTTTGAAAGGAATATGCCTTCATCAGTGTCGGAAATGCTGAACGAGGCGTGCATTTCTCCGTCCGTCCTGTCCTTGCCGGAAAGGAAAACGATCAAATACTCACCGCCGCCGAGAGTGATATCGGGCAATGCCCACTTGTCGCGCTCTGCGCTGTTGTCCGAAAGATAGTAGCCGAGGAGCGAAACAGGCTCGCTTCCGCTGTTGTAAAGCTCAACCCACTCGCTGCGGTCACCGTCGCCGTCTGTAATATCGAATTTGTTTTTCGGCAGGAATTCGTTGATTCTCAGCACGTCGCTTGAATCCATATCCGTCCATGCGATCTCAGCAAATGTGGAATCACTGTTTTCGGCACATTTTGTTGCCGTGCCTGTGTATTCAACGCCCTTTGCCGTGCGTACTGCCGCAACCGCGCCGGGCATATTCATATCAAAGGTGAATGTATCGATTATATTCCCGCCGGAACCCGCAATATAAACGGTGTTTTCCTCGGTGTTAAGCTTGAAGTTGGCATTGAAGAGCAGTTTTCCCTCTTCACCGTCCGCCGTTGCAGAGCCTGCATACGCGGAACCGCAAAGGTTTACAGCCGCAAGCGCACCGGGTTCAAGCGTCTGCTGCGGGAAACGCCACTTGTTGACCTTGTCCGCATTGTCGGAAAGGTAGAAGTCATGAAGCTGAATCGTCTTTGAGGAATTGTTGCGAACCTCAACAAAGCCGTTCTCGCCGCGCAGAACTTCATTTACGATGAGTGATTTCGGAGCTTCGATGTTTTGCGCTCCGTCAAGTGTTTTGGAAATTGCAGTGCTGTTTTCCGCTCCGGGTGTCGGAACTTTTGCGTAGCCGAAATGACCCGCGGAATCCATGGCATAAGAAATATTCGCCGGAAGTTCGGGAATATCAACCTTATGGACAACCTCTCCCGCAGTGTTGTAAAGCGTCACGGTCTCTCCCGCCGCCGCAAGATCGCCGCCTGCAACAAGTTTTCCTGCTGTTGAAACTCCGCGATCCTTAAAGTAAACAAGCAGATAGCCTTTGCCCGCGATCGTTGTGCCTGAAGGGAAGATGAACCTTCCGCCCTCCTCATTGCCGACTCCGAGGGCATAGTTTGAAATATCCATTGCCGCATCCGTCGGATTGCACAGCTCAATCCAATCCGGATTTCCAAGCTCCGGATCGGTGATTCCGTTCGTGTTTGTCGTTACCGCTTCGGTAATCGTAATATCCTTCCTTCCGCCGAGGAACTTTTCGCCTCTCAGCAAAAAGAACGCAACCACTCCCGCCGCAATGATGACCGCAAGCAGGATAATAACAGGCAGCGCGCTGCTTTTTTTATTTGTTTTTCTTTCCATTTTTTCATCCTTTCCGATTTTTGTTCCGCTCACGGCGTCATGCTGATTACAGAAATCACCATGCTGATTACAGAAATCACCATGCTGATTGCAGAAATCAACGTGCCGATTGGAGGAATCTGTGAAATTTACCGGATTTGGAGTTATTATACACCAATTGCAGCTTGTTGGAAAGTACCGAAATTAAATTTTTTGTAAACATTTTGTGAACAGGCTGTTTCAAGACGCATCTAACCGCACGGCACCGCGGCGGCACACGGAATCCGAAAGATATTTCCCGGGAAATGCCTGCCCAAACTCGTTTTTTACCGCAAATTTCGAATATTATTCTCTTTTTTTAAGTATATCTAATATAATGCTCGTTTTTTCCACAATATCTGGTGCTTTTTTAAAAAAACGGTACAAATCGGAAAAAATTATCCACAATGAAGCCTTGCGAAATCTTTGCAAATTTGTTATTATATTAGTCCACCCTATGAAAGCAATGCTTCATTTGTCACGCTTTGTATTAATGCTTTTGCTGCACCGTGCGTACTGCGTTCCGCATTAATGCGTTCCGCGTCGAAATGCCGAAACCAAGCAGGCGATGATCGGTATCAGGCTTAAATACGGGTAATATTCATTGTGCAAAAGCACCCGGGCACTGTTTTGACGATGCTCCGGTGTTTTCGCAACGGTTGGGAGGCAATCTTTGTTATCGGCATCTGTTATATGGTCAAAGGCTCTTGCCGCGCTTAAGAGCGAAATGACGGACGCGAGTTACAACACGTGGATAGCGACGCTGGTTCCCCTCAGGATCGAGGGAGACACAACGCTTGTTCTCCAAACGGAGGATGAGCTTTATCGAAGCACTCTTGAGCGGTTCTACACGCCCATGGTTGAAAAAAGCATCCGTGAATCCTGCGGCTGCGAGCTGCATGTGCGCTTCACGACCCGCGAAACGCCCCTCGATGACGATGTTGCCGAGGCTTCTCCCGATTTTGTAAAGCCCGTAACGGTCCGCAACGATTGCCCAACCTTGATTCCCAAATACACCTTTGACACTTTTGTGACCGGTGAATCCAACCGTTTCTCCTATGCGGCTGCGCTTGCCGTTGCGGAAAACCCTTCAAAGGCTTATAACCCGCTCTATATCTACGGCGGCGTGGGGCTTGGGAAAACGCATCTTATGCACGCAATCGGGCACTTTATTCACGGCGAACATCCGGATTACAAAATTCTTTACATTTCAAGTGAGAATTTCACCAACGATGTTGTTCAGTCCATTGCACGCAAGGAGCGCACGAGCCTTCGCGAGAAATACCGCTATCTTGATGTGCTTCTTATCGATGATATTCAGTTCATCGCGGGCAAAGATGCAACCGAAATGGAATTTTTCAACGTATTCAATGACCTTCGCGATGCGGACAAGCAGATCATCATAACCTCCGATAAACCGCCCAAGGATATTCCCATCCTTGAAGAGCGTTTGAGGACGCGCTTCGGCTGGGGACTTATCACCGATATTCAGCCCCCGGATTTTGAAACACGGCTTGCAATCCTTCGCCGCAAGGTAACTCAGGAAAATCTTGACGTCAGCGATGAAGTTCTCGGCCTTGTTGCGGAACGGGTTTATTCCAACATCCGCGACCTTGAAGGCAGTCTGAACCGCGTGCTTGCTTATGCAAAATTCATCAACAAGCCCATTACCGCTTCTCTTGCCGAAAACGTCCTTAAGGATTACGTTTCCGGCAGCAAGCAGCGCACCGTAACGCCGGAACTTATCCGCCGCGTTGTCTGCGATTTTTATTCGGTAAGTCCTGCCGAGATGGAAGCCGGTCGGCGTGAACGCCGCATTGCTTATCCGCGGCAGATCGCAATGTATCTTACAAGGATTCTCACCGAATCGTCTTTCCCCGAAATCGGTGCGTTCTACGGCGGGCGTCATTACTCAACCGTTATGTATGCCTGTGAACAGATCGAAAAAAGCATCGAGACCGATGCAAAACTCAAAAAGACCGTTGACGATTTAACAGAAAAAATCATGAACGGCTGATATTCTTCAATAACAAATTATGCGCATTAGCGGCAGCTTTTCGACTTTTGTTTCGAAAAGCTGTTTTTTGATCCGTCCGCTTCCAATCAATATCCGTTTGTCTTTTGAATTTCTGCTCCGTTCAATTGAAAATTTTTGCTCCGTTCAATTGAAAAAAAGCTCCCCCGCACTCATGATTCGTTTCCGTTTCATGATTCCCCTTCAGCATTCAGGGGGTGCGGAGGAAGCTCGTTCTTATTGTTTTGAACTCAACTGCCGGCGGCGGGCATCTTTTGCCGCTATGCAATTATGCCGGGCAGAATCATCCCGCCTTTGTCAATCGCATTGAACTGCGATTATTCCATGTCGTTGAGTTTCTTATAGTAGTCGTACTTATCCTTTGCTTCCTGCTCTGCGCGTGCAAACAGCGTTGCTGCCTCTTCGGGGAACTGCTGCTTGAGAGCCGCATAGCGGTTTTCGCCGAGGATGAATTCCTTGTAGTCGCCGGTTGCGGGCTTGCTGTCAAGGGTGAAGGGATTCTTGCCCTGTGCTGCGAGGTCGGGGTTATACCTGTACAGGGGCCAATAGCCGGCCTCAACAGCCCTCTTCGCTTCGTCCTGAACCTTGCTCATGCCTGCCTTGATGCCGTGGTTGATGCAGGGTGCGTAAGCAATGATGAGGGACGGTCCCTTGTAAGCTTCCGCTTCAACCATTGCCTTGAGCAGCTGAGCGGGGTTTGCGCCCATGCAGACCTTTGCAACGTAAACGTAGCCGTAGCTCATTGCCATCATGCCGAGATCTTTCTTCTTGGTGCGCTTACCTGCAGCGGCAAACTTTGCAACGGAGCCGGTCGGAGTTGCCTTGGAGGACTGTCCGCCGGTGTTGGAGTAAACTTCGGTGTCCATAACGAGAACGTTGACGTCTTCATCCATTGCAAGAACGTGATCGAGTCCGCCGTAACCGATATCGTATGCCCAGCCGTCGCCGCCGAAGATCCACTGGCTCTTCTTAACGAGCAGGTCGCGGAGGTCATAGATCTCCTTGCAGATCTCGTCGCACTCACAACCGCAGTTCATGCATTCTTCAGCCATCTTGACAACAGCGGGAGCTGCCTTGCGGCTGCCCTCTGCATCGTCCTTGTTTTCAAGCCATGCATTGCAGATTGCCTTGACTTCATCGCCGCAGCCTTCAGCAAGCTGCCTGATGAGATCCGCAAGCCTCTCGCGGCGGTGGGTGGTTGCAAGGTTCATACCGAAGCCGAACTCTGCATTATCTTCAAAGAGGGAGTTTGCCCATGCGGGGCCGTGACCCTGCTTGTTTACGGTGTAGGGGCAGGTGGGAGCGGAACCGCCGTAAATGGAGGAACAGCCGGTTGCGTTTGCAACGATCATCCTGTCGCCGAAGAGCTGGGTAACAAGCTTTACATAGGGAGTCTCGCCGCAGCCTGCGCATGCGCCGGAGAATTCGAACATGGGCTGGAGGAACTGGCTGCCCTTGACGGTTGCCTTGTTGACGGGCAGGTCGAGGGTGGGCAGATCCATTGCAAAGTTCCAGTTATCGTTTTCAACTTTTTCGACTTCTGCAAGAGGAGCCATCTTGAGAGCCTTTGTCTTTGCGGGGCAAACATTGACGCAGCTGCCGCAGCCGGTGCAGTCATAGGGGCTGACCTGAATTCGGAAGAGCTTGCCGTCGCCGACGCCGTTCGCCTTCTTGGCAACGAAGGTTTCGGGTGCTTCGGTCTCTTCGGTCATAACGAAGGGACGGATGCTTGCATGCGGACATACAAGGGCGCACTGGTTGCACTGGATGCAGTTTTCGGGAATCCACACGGGAACTTCAACTGCGATGCCGCGCTTTTCGTACTTGGTGGTGCCGGTGGGAACATAGCCGTCGGCAGCGAGCTTGCTGACGGGCAGCTTGTCGCCCTGCTGAGCAAGGATGGGCTTGATGAAATCAACGAAATACGGATCGTCGCTGACATGCATTGCGGTTGCGCCGCTTGTTGCGGTTGCCCATGCTTCGGGGTAGTTGATTTCGGTGATGCCGGTAACGCCGATGTCGATTGCGGCATAGTTCTTCTGAACAACGTCCTCACCCTTCTTTGCGTAGCTCTTCTTTGCAGCTGCCTTCATGTAATCGATCGCCTCGTCTGCGGGGATGATTTCGGCAAGCTTGAAGAATGCGCTCTGCATGATGGTGTTAATGCGGTTGCCCATGCCGACTTCGCGGGCGAGCTTAACAGCATCCATGTTGTAGAAACGAATATGCTTCTTTGCAATGGTCTGCTTCATTGAAGCGGGGAGTTCGCGTTCCATATCCTCAACGGTCCACGGGGAGTTGAGCAGGAATACGCCGCCGTCCTTGATGCCTTCAAGAACATCGTAACGGGTGACGTAGCTTGCGTTATGGCATGCAACAAAGTCCGCACTGTCGATAAGGTAGGGGCTCTGGATGGGAGTCTTGCCGAAGCGCAGGTGGCTGATGGTCAGACCGCCGGACTTCTTAGAGTCGTATGCAAAGTAGCCCTGTGCGAACATGTTGGTGTGGTCGCCGATGATCTTGATGCTGTTCTTGTTTGCACCGACGGTACCGTCGGAACCGAGGCCGAAGAACTTGCAGCAGATCGTGCCCTCGGGAGCGGCGTTCACAAAGTCGCCCTCGGGGAGGGAAGTATTCATAACATCGTCGATGATGCCGACGGTGAAATGGTTCTTGGGTTCGTCGAGCTTAAGGTTGTCGTAAACCTGCTTGACCATGGTGGGGGTGAATTCCTTGCTGCCGAGGCCGTATCTGCCGCCGTAGCACTTGATGTCAAGCCCTGCCTCCGCAATCGCGTCAACGATGTCGAGGTAGAGAGGTTCGCCGAGGGAGCCGGGTTCCTTGGTTCTGTCAAGAACAGCGATCTTCTTGCAGGTTGCGGGGATAGCCGCAAGGAACTTGTCCGCTGCGAAGGGACGATACAGGCGAACCTTGATAAGGCCGAGCTTCTCGCCCTTTGCGTTGAGGTAGTTGATAGCTTCTTCCGCAACATCCGCGCCGCTGCCCATGATAACGAGAACGCGCTCTGCATCGGGTGCGCCGACGTAATCGAACAGGTGGTATCTCCTGCCGGTCAGATCGCCGACTTTTTCCATGTAGTATTCAACGATCTCGGGAACCTTTGCATAGTGGATGTTTGCAGCTTCACGGCCCTGGAAATAGATGTCGGGATTCTGCGCGGTACCGGACTGATGGGGATGCTCGGGGTTGAGTGCACGCTCACGGAAACGCTTAACGGCATCGTAATCGAGCAGCTTTGCCATATCCTCGTATTCGATTTGTTCGATCTTCTGAATCTCATGAGAGGTGCGGAAGCCGTCGAAGAAATGAACGAACGGCAGGCTCGCCTTGATTGCGGAAAGATGGGTCACGAGTGCAAGATCCATAACTTCCTGTACGGAAGCGGAAGCGAGCATTGCAAAACCCGTCTGACGTGCGCCCATAACGTCACTGTGATCGCCGAAAATGGAAAGCGAATGAGCTGCGAGTGCGCGTGCCGTAACATGGAAAACGCCGGGAAGCATTTCGCCGGAGATTTTGTACATGTTGGGGATCATCAGAAGAAGACCCTGAGAAGCGGTGAATGTGGTTGTCAGTGCGCCTGCCGCAAGGGAACCGTGAACTGCGCCTGCTGCGCCGCCCTCGGACTGCATTTCCGCAATGCGGACCTTTTGACCGAAAAGATTCTTCCTGCCCTGTGCGCCCCATTCATCGGCAACTTCTGCCATGGGAGAGGACGGAGTGATGGGGTAAATAGCCGCAACATCGGAAAATGCGTATGCGACATGCGCCGCAGCGGTATTGCCATCGATAGTGACGGTCTTTGCCATAGAGATTTTATCCTCCTTGAGAATTTATTAGCCCTGCGAACCGCCGCCGCACGCAAAATGCAGCCCTGCATTTAAACACGCAAAAAATGCGGACAGAACGAAGGTTTAATGTCCAAGTCTTATTATAGCTTGCATTATAGGTTAAAACAAGGCAAAAATGCACGTTTTTTAAAGTATATTTAAATTGGGAGCAATGCCGCACGGAGTATGCGGCGCAATCGGAGCTTGCGCTGTTCTTCACACTCGGCATCGACTGAGTATCGTGTCGGCAGCCGACATTGCGAACCTGCGCTTTCCGATGCAAAACTTTAAATTCAACAAAAACGGACATTCAGCAAAAAACGACCGCCGGGCAAGCCGACGGTCGTATTGCTGTTTTGATGTTAGATTTGTTGAGTCTTGAGCCGAAACGCCCTCGCTGCGGAATTATTTCTTATCGATATCCGTTACCCAGCCGTGGGTGTCTTCAATCCTGCCCCACTGCAAACCGGTGAGAGTGTTGTAAAGCTTCATGGTCAGTTCGCCGATGCCGTTGTTTACGGACTTGTCGCCGATCATGATATGCTTGTCGCGATATGCAAGTTCTCCGACGGGGGAGACAACTGCCGCGGTGCCGGTGCCGAATGCTTCGGTCAGCTTGCCGTTTTCGCCCGCTGCGATAAGCTCATCAACGGAAATGGGACGCTCTTCAACTTCGATGCCCATTTCGCGGGCAAGAGTCATGACGCTGCGGCGGGTGATGCCGGGCAGGATGGTGTCATGCAGGGGAGCGGTGACAAGTTTGCCGTCAATAAGGAACATCATGTTCATTGCGCCGACTTCCTGAACGTACTTGAGATGCTCGCCGTCCAGCCACAGAACCTGGCTGTAGCCTTCCTTTTCGGCCTCTGCACCTGCAAGGATGGAGCAGGCATAGTTGCCGCCGGTCTTTGCAGAGCCGGTACCGCCGCGGACTGCGCGAACGTATTTGTCTTCAACGCGGATGCGGATGGGTGCAAGGCCTGCCTTGTAGTATGCACCGCTGGGAGAGCAGATGATGTAGTAGAGGTAGCTGTGCGCCGCATGCACACCGAGAGCTTCGTCAACCGCGATCATCGTGGGACGCAGATAGAGGCTTGTGCCTGCGCTGTGGGGTACCCAGTCACGTTCAACCTGAACGAGCTGACGCATTGCCTCATAGTTGAAATCGATGTCGATTTCGGGCATGCAGAGACGCCTTGCGGAATTGTTAAGACGCTGAGCATTGTCCTTTGCACGGAACATCAGGATTCTGCCGTCGTCGGCACGATATGCCTTAAGGCCTTCGAAAATCTCCTGTGCATAGTGAAGAACGGAGCAGGAAGGATCGAGAGAAAGTCTCTGATAGGGAACGATGCGTGCATCATGCCATTCACCGTTGTCATAGTTCATCATGAACATATGGTCGGTGAAACGTTTGCCGAACCCGAGGGAAGCTTCTTCCTCAAGGGTGGGTTTTGTTTTAAGCTCGGTTGCTTTTGTGATCTTGATATCCATTTTTGTTCCTCCTGTTTTAAAAAGAGAATTTAATGATGTTTTATTTCATGCAGCGCCGCGCAAACCTTGCGAAAAAAAGCGCCGTTTGGAATCTTGTTTTGACGCGCTCAATGCATCATTTTTCGGCAAGGGGCAGGTACTCCTCACCGAGCATGCGCGGAGCGGAACGACCGTCCGTCCGTTCGATGATATCCGCAATGAACGCATCCGCTTTTTTTGTTTCAACAAGGCAATTGAATTTTATGTTTTCAAGAAATTCAATATTCCTGACGGTTGAATTTTTGCGGACAAACCCCTCTATCCCGCCGAAACGCGTATAATCCGTTACGAACTCTATTTCGGCGCAGGGCGTCATTGTAACGCTGCCGGCGGCCGAAAGCGCATCCGCAGCGGATCGGCTGTATGCGCGCACAAGTCCGCCGCTGCCGAGAAGGATTCCTCCGAAATAGCGCGTCACAATGATGAGCGCGTTTTCGGTTTCGCTTCGGATAAGCGTGTCCATAATCGGCATTCCGGC
>FR879687.1:0-53733 GCA_000435055.1 Clostridium sp. CAG:138
CCGGTGAAGGCGAATACCGCGGCTTTATCGGCGAGGATTACGGCACCTACGTAAACGGCATGTGCTTTATCGATATGGGCGGCGGCGAAGAACCGCAGGCAACCCTTGACGAAGCGATGAACCTTGTTGAAAACAGGCATCATTTCGTGACCGAAGGCGAATATCCCTGGGTTCCCGTTGTGTTCAACGATGAACTCTGCGGCGCAAGCGGCAACCAGGATCATGTCGGCACGACAAGCACCGTTTCCGCCACCGTTCAGCTCAATGCGGGCGATGTAATGCGCTTTGACTGGGCTGTCAGCTGCCGTGAAGATTTCGAACGCCTCACCTTCTCCGTGAACGGAACCGAAGTTGCTGCAATCTCCGGACAAAACACCGATTTTGTGCCCTATAACTATGTTGCCGAAGCAGCAGGTGAATACACCTTCAGCTGGACTTATCACAAGGAGACCATGTGGACCGAAGGTCAGGATCGCGGCTATGTTAAAAATGTTTACGCCGGCGCACCCCTTCCGGATGAAATCGTTGAGTTTGCACCCGATGCCGTGACCGTCCGCAAGGGTCTCACCGCTCAGCTCAGCTGGACCGTCGCTCCCTACTATGCTTTCGATCAGTCCGTGACACTTACAAGCTCCGATGCAAGCATTGCTTCCGTTGATGCAAACGGCGTTGTACGCGGCGTTAACGAGGGCACCGCAGTCATCACCGCAACAACGGCACAGGGTCATACCGACACCTGCACCGTAACGGTTATTGCGCCCGTTCCGCATACGAAGATTTATGCTTACCAGACTCAAACAACGAACCTGATCTCCTTCTTTACGGATGATTCCGCCCACGTTCAGCAGCTTGGTGCATTCCCCGCTGACACTTACGCAATGACTTATGCGCACGGCGTTGTATACGGCATCGACAGTGAGAACAATTTCTTCACAAGCACGCCCGGTTCAACTCAGCGCACGATCATCGGACAGACCGGCACCGCAATGATCACCGCGATGGCATATAACTATGCGAACGGCAAAATCTATGCAGTCGGCTACACTCAGCAGAGCCGTTGGGATCTTTACGAAATCAACATGCAGACCGGTGCCGCAACCGTTATCGGACAGCCCGACACCGTGGATCGCGATCCCCTGTGGACATTCGCAATCACCACCGAGGGCAGGGCATACGGCATCACCGCAACCTCCGGCCTTCTGTACGAGGTAAACCTTGAAACCGCACAGGTTACCGAAATCGGCTTCACCGGCTGCCCCGGCGTCGGATTCTGTCAGTCCCTTGTTTATGACCATGACAACGGCATAATGTTCTGGGCGGCTTATTGGAAAGACGATGCAAACGGCCTGCGCGAAGTTAACCTTGAAACAGGCGAAAGCGTTTCGATCGGTGATATTCAGGATGCGGCACAGGTTTGCGGCGGCTACACCGTTCCCTCCTGGGACGATCCCACTCAGCCCTCAAACGTCACCGTCACCTTCAACTATATGGTAAACGGTGAATGGACGAGCACCGAAGTGACCGTTCCCGCAGGAACAACTCCCACTGCACCCGTTCCCGAGAACCAGCCCCATCAGCCCACGATGCTGATGTTCATCGGTTGGGATGTTGATTTTGCAAACGTTCAGCATGATATTACCGTCACCGCGCAGTATGCTGCTCTCGGCGACGTTGATATGAACGGCGAGATCCAAACCGCCGATGCACTCCTCATTGCACGCAATGCAATCGGTGTTGCGGAGCTGACCCCGGCGCAGATGATTCTTGCCGATGTTTACGGTTCGGACGGCGTCATCACCCTTAACGATGCTCTCGTTACAATGAGAATCTCTCTCGGAATGTAAACACGGTTCGGGAAAGCACCGAATTTCTTCCTTTCAAAACAGGATGAATCGGTGCGTTAGCAGAGCGGAAAATCCGACAGGATTTTCTTTATAAACCTCCTGTCCGACGGGAAGGGGCGGTTCGCCCGCCCTTTCCCCGGGCGCTCCTTTTAGAATTAGGAATTAGGAATTAGAAATTAGGCACGTTCTTTCTTTGAGTGATGTGCGGTTTGTGCAAGTTAAATGCGGCCGCGCTTGACACAACTGTCGCTTGCGGTTATAATGGAATCGACCAACATAATCTTGGTCTATTGCCCCCCATCGCGGGGATTGATACGTCATGCCTTCGGGTTTGTCCATGCCGGCAAACCTATTGCCCCCCATCGCGGGGATTGATACAACATGCAGTCTTTGCAAATTTCCACCCGCTGCTATTGCCCCCCATCGCGGGGATTGATACTCCTTCTCCGCAAACTCTTCCCATGCGCTTTCCCTATTGCCCCCCATCGCGGGGATTGATATCTTTTCGTAAGTCTTCTCGTTAATCATGGTTGCTATTGCCCCCCCATCGCGGGGATTGATACTTTATAATTTCCAACATTCGCATTATCAACCCCTATTGCCCCCCATTGCGGGGATTGATACGTAATATTTAAAGTCGGGATTGCCATTTACAGCTATTGCCCCCAATTGCGGGGATTGATACTCCATGCCGCGAGCGGTCAGCTGCTCAACAGCGGCACCCCTTCCACACTCTTCCATCCACCTTCCACACCCCCTCTTTGCGTTCCCCTCCCCACTTTCCATTCAGGCGAGGCGGCTTCTGCGATTCGAAAACGATTACAAAAAATATATTTGATTTAACTGTTGCACCCTCCCGAAAAAATGATATAATGTGCATGAACGAAAAAAATTAATGCATTTTGCATGAGATTCGGTTCGGAACGGAGAAAACCATGAAAAAAACTTTTAAGCATCTGTTCTCTGCGGCGATATGTGCAATTATGCTTTTCGCCTGCGTTTTCCCGAACTTTGCGGCGGCGGATACGGAGCTGAGCTCCTTTGATGCGGAAAAGCTGGAGGCTTTTTTTGCCCAGTCGGCAGGTGACGGAAGGCATAACTTCGATCATCCGGATTATGCAGGCGGGGTGTACGGAAGCTACACTGTCAGCAACTTTTCGGAAAGTCCCTGTGTCGGCATTGAGGACGGTGTCATTCGTTGGTTCGACTTTAACCCCGATGCAATGGGAAGCATTTTGCGCACTTCCCCGGTTTGGGATTTTCGCCCCCGCTTCTGCGGCGTTTTCGATTTGTCCGGAACATCGGTAACGAATGTTTACTCCCCGGTGCCGGGTCAAACGCATATTACGGCGGTGAACCTTGACGGCTGCGCAAACCTTGAGTGCCTTGAAT
Organism: Clostridium sp. CAG:138; assembly: GCA_000435055.1. Classification (GTDB taxonomy): domain Bacteria; phylum Bacillota; class Clostridia; order Christensenellales; family CAG-138; genus PeH17. The sequence goes on from FR879687.1 coordinate 3,237, forward strand.
TCGGCGATCAGAATGAATGCTTTGACATTTCCGCGCTGAATTGCCCGAACCTGAACATCATCGACCTTCGCACATATCACAGCGGGAATGTTGCCGTTCAGCCCAAGAGCTTTTCCGCTCCGGTCATGCTGAACACGCTCGGAAACGGCGGTGCGGGACTTTACGGCAGGGACGGAAGCTATGCACTGATCGCGCAGGGCGTTCGATACGACGAAAACGGGAACCTGATCGAAAACGACGGCTTCCTCGGCTGGTATGCGGACGGTCAGCTTCTTTCAACCGAAAGGGAAATGCAGCTTTCGGACGGGATCCGCGCAGCCGCCTGCTTTGCGGGTGACGTTAATGAGGACGGAGCGATAAATATGGCGGACGCACTGCTCATCATGCGCTGCGCAATGGAACTCGGCGGAGAGCTTCCCCTCAGGCTTGCGGATGCGGACAGAAACGGAAGCATAGGCATTCCGGATGCACTGCTTGCGGCAAGGGTTGCAATGGGAAACTGAATTAAAATTTAAAAAACTGTTCGCGGACATTGCTCGTTTCGGGAAAACGGCTGTTTCGGATTACCGGAAACACACCGGGGACGGAAAAATCACCGTGACATACTGATTTTACGGACATGAACCTTATTGATTTTATTATAATATTAATATTATCTGCGGCAATATGGCTGACGGCGTTTGCCGTTAAGAAGGGAAGTATTTGGAAATATGTTTTCGGAGCGGCGTTTACCGTATACCTGATGTGCGCTGCATCGATAACCGTTTTTCCGATACAGTTCAGCCCGACAATCAGAGCAATATTTGCGGAAGAAGGGTGGAAGATTACCGACTGCATAGTGCTTGTTCCGTTCAAAGACGGGATAACGGCGGATGATATTCTGAATGTTGCAATGACAGTTCCGTTCGGAGTTTTAATCACGTTGATAAGAAAGAAAACAACGTGGAAAAACGCGTTGGCTGCGGGTGCGGCTTTCGGAACGGCGACAGAATTGCTGCAATTGGCAATTGCGGCGATACAGGGGTTTTCGTTCAGGTATATCGATACGGCGGATATAATCTGCAACCTTGCGGGCACAATGCTCGGGTGGATGCTCACTGCCCTGCTTATCCGCTTTTTGCAAAAAAGCAAGCCGGCGAACGTCGGGGAAAAATCCCTGTATGCATACATTTCGGAAAAATGTGTGAAGCAGTGATTCCGTAAATGCGGAGCGGCTCAATGCGGGCGGTTCGGAACACGAACCATCGGCATTGAGCCGTTTTTTTATGCCGTTTTCGCATCGGAACGAACAAACGCAGTGTTTTCAGAACTTAATACACAAACCGAACGCACAACGTCAACATATGCTTGATTAAATATAAATATATTTGAAAAACCGCGCATTTCGGGGTTGACATCTTGACAACAACCTGTTAAACTGTGATACTGCATTATTATGGGTAAAATACGAATTTTTCGCCGCCGTCATGTGCGAAAGCATCGTTTAACGCTGTGGATCCCGCATTTTTTGCGCGGAACGGCAGCCCAAGGAACGCGCAGGCAGCGAATACCGCAGGCGGGGCTTCGGCCGCACTCAATGCGGCATTCCGAAAATGCGAACAATGCGTAAGACACGACACAATCAAGTTTTCTGCGGAGAGCCGCAGAGGTTAGGGGTGAAACAATGTTGCATAAAGTAAACGTGGGCAAGAAAACACGCATGAGCTTCTCCCGCATCAACGAAATTCTCGATATGCCCGACCTTATTGAGGTTCAAAAGGATTCATATCGTCAATTCATCGAAAAGGGTCTGGGCGAAGTTCTTGACGACATCTCTCCCATTAAGGACTTTTCGGAGCGGTTGGTGCTTGAATTTGTCGGCTACAAAATCGACGAATCAAAACCCAAGCGCAGCGTTGCGGAATGCAAGGAACGCGATGTTAACTATTGCGCGCCGCTGTATGTTATCGCGCGGCTTATCAATACCGAAACCGGTTCCGTGAAGCAGCAGGAAGTCTTCATGGGCGATTTCCCGCTCATGACGGAACAGGGCACGTTCGTCATCAACGGAGCGGAACGCGTCATTGTCAGCCAGCTCGTTCGCTCGCCCGGCGCATATTATACCGAAACCGTTGACAAAGTCGGCAGAAGGCTTTTCAATTCTCAGGTCATCCCCAACAGAGGCGCATGGCTTGAATACGAAACCGACAGCAACGAAATTCTTTACACAAAAATCGACCGCCAGCGCAAGCTCCACGTCACCACCCTCCTGCGCGCTCTCGGTTACAGCTCCGATGCGCAGATCCTTGAGCTGCTCGGCGAGGAAGAACGCCTTAAAAACACCCTTGAAAAGGACCCCACTCACGACACGGTTGAGGGTCTTATCGAAATATACAAACGCCAGCGTCCGGGCGAACCGCCCACCGAAGAGAGTGCGCGCAACCTTATGACCGCGCTGTTCTTTGACAAGCGCTACGATCTTGCCCGCGTCGGCAGATACAAATTCAACTATAAACTCGGCATTGGTGCGCGCCTTGAAGGCAAAACCGCCGCCGAAACCGTTGTTGACCCCCGCACGGGAGAGATCCTTGCGGAAGAAGGTCAGCTTATCGACCGTGAGCTTGCGTTCCGAATCGAGAACGCGGGTGTTCTCGGCGTGTATGTCGCCGTGAACGAAAAACGCATCCGCGTTGTCGGCAACCAATTTGTCGATGCGGCATGCTATCTTGACTTTGATCCTCTTGAAGTCGGCATCAACGAACATGTTTACTACCCCGTGCTGATGGATATGCTGGCTCAAAAAGAGGCTCTTTCCGACGACGAATTCAAAAAGCTTCTGCACGACAATGTGCTTGAACTCAGCCCGAGGCATATTCTGCCCGCGGATATGATCGCCTCCGTGAGTTACCTTATGGGTCTGCCCTACGGCATCGGCTTCTGCGATGATATCGACCATCTCGGCAACCGCCGCATTCGTTCCGTCGGCGAGCTGCTCCAGAACCAGATCCGCGTCGGCTTCACAAGGCTTGAGCGCGTTGTTCGCGAGCGCATGTCCATTCAGGACGTTGAAAGCACAATGCCGATAAACCTTATCAACATTCGCCCGGTAACGGCGGCCGTCAAAGAGTTTTTCGGTTCGTCCCAGCTGTCCCAGTTCATGGATCAGACGAACCCGCTTGCGGAGCTGACCCATAAGCGCAGGCTTTCCGCTCTCGGCCCCGGCGGTTTGAACCGCGACCGTGCAACGTTCGAAGTTCGCGACGTTCACTATTCTCATTACGGCAGAATGTGCCCTATCGAGACGCCCGAAGGCCCAAACATCGGCCTTATCAACTCCCTTGCAACCTATGCAAGAATAAATAAATACGGCTTCATCGAAGCTCCCTACCGCAAAATCGACAAGGAGAACCACTGCATCCTTGACGAGATCGTTTACCTCACCGCAACCGAGGAAAACGGCAAAATCATTGCCCAGGCAAACGAACCCACCGTCCGCAGCGAGGACGGCAGAGTTTGGTTCGAAAAGGAGCGTGTCGTTGCACGCAGGCTGGATCAGATAATCGAGGTGCGCAGCACCGATATCGACTATATGGACGTTTCCGCAAAGCAGCTCGTTTCGGTTGCAACGGCAATGATTCCCTTCCTCGAAAACGACGACGCAAACCGCGCCCTGATGGGCTCCAACATGCAGCGTCAGGCGGTTCCCCTGCTTGTGACCGAATCCCCGGCTGTCGGCACGGGCATGGAATACAAGGCGGCATACGACAGCGGCGTTCTTGTTCTTAACGAAGAAGCGGGCGTTGTTCGCTATGTTTCGGCAGATAAAGTCGTTGTTGAATCCGATTCCGACAGAAGCCTGCATACCTATCGCCTCATCAAGTTCAAACGCTCCAACCAGGGCACCTGCATCAACCAGCGCCCCGTTGTCGATGTCGGCGAACATCTTGAAAAAGGTGCGGTCATTGCAGACGGCGCATCCACCAAGGACGGCGAAATTGCTCTCGGCAAGAACATTCTCATCGGGTTCATGACTTGGGAGGGCTACAACTACGAGGACGCAGTTCTCATCAGCGAACAGCTTGTTCGCGACGATGTTTACACGTCACTCCATATCGAAGAACACGAAACCGAGGCACGCGACACAAAGCAGCTCGGTGCGGAAGAGATCACGCGCGATATCCCCAACGTCGGCGAAGAGGCACTGAAGGATCTTGACGAACGCGGCATCATCCGAATCGGTGCGGAGGTTCATTCCGGCGACATCCTTGTCGGCAAAGTCACGCCCAAGGGCGAGACGGAGCTCACCGCGGAGGAACGCCTGCTCAGGGCAATTTTCGGCGAAAAGGCGCGCGAGGTTCGCGACACCTCCCTGCGCGTTCCGCACGGCGAGGGCGGCGTTGTTGTTGACGTTCGCATTTTCAGCCGCGAAAACAAGGACGAACTCTCCCCCGGCGTTCATGAACTTGTCCGCGTTTATATTGCACAGAAGCGCAAAATCTCCGTCGGCGACAAGATGGCGGGCCGCCACGGCAACAAGGGTGTTATTTCAAGAATCCTTCCCGAAGAGGATATGCCCTTCCTGCCCGACGGTACTCCGCTTCAGATAGTTCTGAACCCGATGGGCGTTCCGTCGCGTATGAACATCGGCCAGATCCTCGAGCTGCATCTCGGCAAGGCCGCAAAGGGACTTAACATGAAGGTTGCAACTCCCGTTCTTGACGGCGCGGGCGAGGACGATATCAAAATGCTGCTTGCAATGTCAAACAAGTCCAACAAGCCCATGCAGGATCTTATGAAAATGACTGCGGGCGACGTGCTGAAGCTGATTGAACTTGCGGACTCCGACCCCGTTGTCGGTGAAAAATTCCGCGAGGCATACAAACACGAGGACGGAAAGACCGTGCTTTACGACGGCCGCAGCGGTGAACCCTTTGAGAACCGTGTTTCCGTCGGATATATGTACTACCTTAAGCTGCACCACCTTGTTGACGACAAGATCCATGCAAGAAGCACGGGTCCGTACTCACTGGTCACTCAGCAGCCTCTCGGCGGCAAGGCACAGTTCGGCGGACAGCGTTTCGGCGAAATGGAAGTCTGGGCACTTGAAGCATACGGTGCGGCAAACACCCTTCAGGAGATCCTGACCGTCAAGAGCGATGACGTCGTGGGCCGCGTAAAAACTTACGAAGCCATTGTCAACGGCGAAAACGTTCCCGAGCCGGGCGTTCCCGAGAGCTTTAAGGTTCTTATCAAAGAATTGCAGTCCCTTGGTCTTGATATCAAGGTTCTGTCCGAAAATAATGAAGAAATCGTTATCGGAGAGCTTACGGACGATGACGATGTAAGAGAGTTGGGCGTCAATATTGCCGGTTATGAAGATGCACCCGGCGGCATGCTCGGAGACGATGATGTCGATGACTTTAACTTCGGCGACGACGGTGAGGATGACGACGACAGCTATGAGGAAGACGAGCATGATGAATTCGACGGCTTCACCTTCGAGGACGCCGACGGTAACTACGAGGAATAAAGTAAAGTCGGAAGGGAGATAAGAACTTGTTTGAACTGACAAATTTCGATGCAATCCGAATCGGTCTTGCATCCCCCGAAAAGATCAGAGAATGGTCCCACGGTGAAGTTAAAAAACCCGAAACCATAAACTACAGGAGCCTTAAACCCGAGGCGGACGGCCTCTTCTGCGAACGTATTTTCGGACCGACGAAGGACTGGGAATGCCACTGCGGACGATATAAGCGGGTGCGCTACAAGGGCGTTGTCTGCGAAAAGTGCGGTGTTGAAGTTACGAGAGCAAAGGTGCGCAGAGAGCGCATGGGCCATATCGAACTTGCGGCTCCCGTATCCCATATCTGGTACTTCAAAGGCATACCGTGCCGCATGAAGATGCTGCTGGACATGTCCCCCCGCAATCTTGAAAAGGTACTTTACTTCGTCGCATTCGTCGTTACCGATCCCGGTGACACCCCGCTTGAATACAAGCAGCTGCTCACCGATGTTGAATACCGTCAGGCGCAGCGTGATTACGGCGCAAAGAGCTTCAAAGCGGGCATGGGTGCAGAGGCCATAAAGGAGCTTTTGCAGCAGCTCGATCTTGAAAAAACCGAAAAGGAGCTTCGTGAAGAAATCGCAAATTCCGGCGGACAGAAGCGCGTGAATGCGATTAAACGCCTTGAAGTCATCGAAGCTTTCATAAAGAGCGGAAACAAGCCCGAATGGATCATAATGGATGTTGTTCCGGTTATTCCGCCGGAGATCCGCCCCATGGTTCAGCTGGACGGCGGAAGGTTTGCGACAAGCGACCTTAACGACCTTTACCGAAGGGTCATCAACCGCAACAACCGCCTTAAAAGGCTGCTTGAGCTGCGCGCACCGGACATCATTGTTCGCAACGAAAAGCGCATGCTTCAGGAAGCTGTGGATGCACTTATCGACAACGGCAGGCGCGGGCGCCCGGTAACGGGTCCCGGCAACCGCCCGCTGAAGTCCCTTTCCGATATGCTGCGCGGCAAACAGGGACGTTTCCGCCAAAACCTGCTCGGCAAACGTGTTGACTATTCCGGCCGTTCCGTTATCGTCGTGGGTCCCGAACTCAAGATGTACCAGTGCGGTCTTCCCAAAGAGATGGCATTGGAGCTGTTCAAGCCCTTTGTCATGAAAAAGCTCAATGAGCTTGGCTATGCCCACAATATCAAGTCCGCAAAGCGCATGGTTGAGCGCGTGAAGCCCGAGGTTTGGGATGTTCTCGAAGATGTTATCAAGGATCATCCCGTTCTTCTCAACCGTGCACCCACGCTGCACAGGCTCGGCATTCAGGCATTTGAACCCGTTCTGGTTGAAGGCAGGGCGATAAAGCTTCATCCCCTTGTCTGCACCGCATACAATGCGGACTTTGACGGCGACCAGATGGCGGTTCACGTTCCCCTTTCGGTCGAAGCGCAGGCCGAAGCCCGCTTCCTTATGCTTGCGGCAAACAACATCCTCAAGCCGCAGGACGGCAAGCCCGTGGTCAGCCCCTCACAGGATATGGTTATGGGCTGCTACTACCTCACAATGCGCTGCGATGAGCTGTACGATTCCGAAATCCGCACAACGCTCAAGGCTATCATAAAGGACAACAGCTTTGTTGATGAATACGTCACCGATGAGGTCATTCACAGGGTCTATGCGCTGCGCAGCAAGACAATAATCGAGGATCTTGTTGCAAGGGCAATCCGCGAGGTTCCCGCGGTTGACGAGGAAGCCCTCCGCGAATATCTTGACGATTCCCGCCTTATCCGCATGTTCAACGGCGAGGGAAAGGCGTTCTCAAGCGAAAACGAGGCGATCATGGCGTATCAAACGGGCGAGCTTTCGCTCCATGCGCTTGCAAAGATTCGCCTTGAACGCGAGTTTGAGGGCAAGATTTACCGCAGGATCGTATCCACCTCAATCGGCAGGGTCATCTTCAACCACGCAATACCGCAGGATCTCGGTTATGTAAAGCGCGAGACTCTGGACGATATGTTCAAGCTTGAGGTTGATAAACTTGTTGTAAAGAAGGATCTCGGCAACATTATCGACCACTGCTTCCGCAAACACGGTCCCACGGTCACAAGCGAAGTTGCGGACAGCATAAAGGCTCTCGGCTACAAATACTCCACCCGCGGCGGTGTCACTGTCGGCTTCTGCGATATCACCGTTCCGGAGGAAAAGCACAATTTCCTTGAAGCCGCCGACGAACAGTGCGGACAGATTGACAACCTTTACCGCATGGGTCTGCTTTCCGCAGAAAACCGCCGCAAAAAGGTCATCGAAGTTTGGAAGGAAACGGAAAGCCTTGTTACCGACGCATTGATGAAGCGGCTCAGCCCGATTAACCCCATCTTCATGATGGCAAACTCCGGTGCGCGCGGTTCAACCAACCAGATTCGTCAGCTCGCCGGTATGCGCGGCCTCATGGCGGACCCGCGCGGACAGATCATCGAGGTTCCGATTCGTGCAAACTTCCGTGAAGGCCTCTCCGTTCTTGAGTTCTTCATCAGTTCCCACGGTGCGCGCAAAGGTCTTGCCGATACCGCACTCCGCACCGCGGACTCCGGTTACCTCACAAGACGTCTTGTTGACGTTTCCCATAACGTCATCGTTCGCGAAGAGGACTGCTTTGCGGAACGCGGCATGGCGATTGACGGCATGATTCTTGAAACCATCGGCGACGGCGACCGTCCCCTTGAACCTCTCGGCGACCGTATTCTCGGCAGGTTCACCGCAGCGGAGGTTCGCGATCCCGAAACGAACGAGCTCATCGTCGGCAAAAACGAAATGATAACGTTCGATATTCGTGACCGCATCGTTAAAGCAGGCATCACCGGCGTCAAGTGCCGCACGGTCTTCACCTGCCGCAGCGAACACGGCGTCTGCGCAAAGTGCTACGGCCGCAACTGCGCAACGGGACAGCCCGTTACCATCGGCGAAGCCGTCGGCATCATTGCAGCACAGGCGATCGGCGAACCCGGTACGCAGCTCACCATGCGTACATTCCACACCGGCGGCGTTGCAACCGCCGACGATATCACTCAGGGTCTTCCCCGTGTTGAGGAAATTTTCGAAGCACGCAAGCCCAGGGGTCTTGCGGTTATCACGGAACTCTCCGGTTCGGTGGAAATCAAGACGGACGGCAAAAAGACCGAAGCAATTATTTCCGGCGAGGACGGCGAAATCGAGAAGTATCTCATTCCGTTCGGCTCAAAGCGCAAGGTTGAAACCGGCGATTTCGTTGAAGCGGGCGACACTTTGACCGAAGGTTCAATCAACCCGCATGACATCCTCAAAATCAAGGGCGTCAAGGGCGTTCAGGCTTATATGCTCCGCGAAGTTCAGGCTGTTTACCGCAGCCAGGGCGTTGAAATTTCCGATAAGCACATCGAAGTTATCATTCGCCAGATGCTCCGCAAGGTTCAGGTCGAAGATTCGGGCGACACGGATCTGCTGCCCGGCGAGCTTATCGATATCTTCAAGTTCGAACAGACGAACGACAGCGTTGTTGCGGTGGGCGGCGTTCCCGCAACCGCAAAGCGTAAGCTGCTCGGCATCACCAAAGCATCGCTTGCAACCGACTCATTCCTCTCCGCTGCAAGCTTCCAGGAGACGACCCGCGTGCTTACCGAAGCTGCAATCAAGGGCAAGGTTGACCCGTTGGTCGGCCTGAAGGAGAATGTCATCATCGGCAAGCTCATACCCGCAGGCGTCGGCATGAAACGTTATCGCAATGTCGAAGTTGAGGTAAAGCCCGAGTCCGATAACCCGGCGGCAGCGGGCAATGCCGAATAAGCACCGCAGCCGACCACTCGTGCAGCAGCTTAATTCGGAACAGTTTTACAGTTGAAGACACGGCACCCGACAAACGGCAGAAAACTGCCGCCAAGGGCTGCCGTGTTTGCATTTGCCGCGTGCAATGCCCGAGCGATTTCGAAATTCGTAAGCAATGCCCGGAATTATTCGAAGCACATTGCGTTCGCATATCAGCAGACCAAACAGTTGAAAACTCCTTTTAAATCGATTCCTGCGGGCTTGACGTGCGGGGAAAAAAGCGGTAGAATGTATTCGGAAAAGTTTATTCGAAAGGAAGCTTAAAAATGGCTGAATTATATACAAAAACCGAGTGCAAGCTTCACGGCACACCCTACTGCGCCGCGCTGAACATGAAAAACTGTGCGGACTGCTTCGCTTCAAAGCTTGATTCGGAGCAGCAGGAGGCTCTTATTGAGGATATAGGCTATATTGCCGCTGCTCTGCCGGAGGACGGCATTGAAAGTTTCCTTGATGAACCCGAATGTATGCTTTGCAAGGGCAGTGAAAAGGGAAAGCCCGAGTTTTTTGCGCAGCTCAGCATGGGGCACGATCATCCGACGGTTGACTACTTGGATGAAAAAAGCAATAAAAAATACAAGCGCAGCACAGCCATGCTCATACCCGTGCAGCTTCCTGCCTGCCGCAAATGCCGCAGTCTGCTCATGCAGTCATATTTTGTACCGATAATTGTCGGCGTTGTGTTCGCGGCAGCGGGGCTTGTGCTGACGATAATCGAACCTGTTCGCGCAGCTCTTGCGCGGTTCGGCGCAGCGATCCCCTTCCTGTTTTTCCTGATGTTTGTTTTTATAGGTATCATCGCCGAAAGTTTGCTTCGGATCTCTTACACCAAGCGTGTTGAACGCAGAATGAATACCCGTGCTTCCCGCATTGCAAAGCTTTCTGCGCTCACAAAGCTGGGTTGGTTTCCTGTTCACGGGAGCGAAAACGGCATTCGATATACCTTCACCGATAAACCCCTTGAAAGCGGCATTCTGACCGGAAGAGGGCAGAGGGAGCTGCTTGACGATATTCGTTCCGAAACTTCCAAAAAGAAATAAAACTTAATCGCCGAGACGTACTCAACGTTCCGGAAACAGGCAAGGCTCAATATCAACGGCGGATTCTTTCTTCCGAGGGTTGATATTGAGCCTTTTGTTGTTGTGTGTCGGAAAAGTGACGATTTTGCGAATCAAATATGTTTGAATGAAAGTCGTTCAAAAATGCGTGCTTTTTCTGAAAAAACATTGGGAACACTGTTGACAGCGATAGTGAAATCCTGTATAATATCAGCATAAGATACACAGTATATAAAAGAACAAAAGTTCGGCTCTATGCAGTGTACTTAAATTTTAATATGCAGCATTAAAGGAGGTAACTTGTGCGAAAGTCAAAAAGAACTTTATCTTATCTTTTGATATTGATAATGTTGCTCCGGTTGTTGCTTATTCCGATGAGTGTTTCAGGTGAGAAACCTGCAGAGCCGGGTATAGTTCGGGAGCTTTGCGAGTTGAGAGGCACGAACACAGAAACATATCTCCGGACGGATGGCTTGTATGAACGCGTCGTCTTTTCCGAAGATACGTATATTTCAAAGAAATACCCGAGCGCAAACTATTACGCGAACGACTACCTCCGTACAGGTTGTGATGACGCCTATGAAACAAGACGCGTTTTTATAAATTTCGATGTTCCGATGTATCAGATTGCAATAAATTTGCCGATAGGTTTGCACAAACAACAATGCAATCCGGGAAAAATGTGTGTTATGCAGCGAGGAACATTGATTGCTCGGATATGCTGCTTAATATGAGTCAACTTGCCGTTATCGGCGGAGACGGCACATTAACACTGAACTGGTAAGAAAGGAAGGAAAGAATATGAAAAAAATCGCAATGATTCTTTTGACCGCACTTTTGGTGCTGAACACCTTTGCCTGCACCGGAGGCAGTGAAAAACAAGCGGTGAATCAACCGCAAGACTTGGAAAAAACGCAGCCGAAATGTTATCTTTTCAGCTCCGCAAACGGTGGACTGCAAAGCAAGGACAGCGCGGATACAGCCGTTTATGAGGGCGAGCTGATGTCGCAATGGGGCGGGTCAAGCTTTAAAGCATCCGATGCGCCGGCAAAAGCTTACGTGACCTATGGCGGAGAAACTTACACAGGGACATACAGAGGCTCGGAGTATAGAATGGGAAATTCATATATCACGCATTACTATACGGGGGATAACTGTTATGAATTCGGGATTAATTCCGAAAACGGGAAACTTGTTGGAATCAATTTCCAAACAGAGTCTTTCTATAAAAAAGAAAGTGCGGCATCGGAGTTGAGAAATGCGCGGGAACGCGCCGAAGATGTTGCAAGGGAATGCGCCGCAAACTTCATGAACCTTGAAGAATGCGGTGAGCCCACGGTGAGCGTTGTGCCTCTTGGAGACGAGAGCGGCGCGGCAATGGATCTTTACCAGTACTTTTTTTGCAGGAAACTGAACGGCATTGAAACAAGGGCATATGTCGCCGTTCGCGTCAACTCAAGGGGTATGCTTGTTTCGTTTAGCCTTGGGGATTTGGATTCTTTCGATAAGATGGAGGCGGACAGCGCAAGATTCGACAGCCTGAATATTGAAGATGAAGTTCGAAAGGCGTTTCAGAATATCCACCCCTTCCCGAACGGCACGATTGTTGAGGGGCCGGATATTGACAGAGCATTTTACGCTGTGACGCCGCAGGGAGAAACGGTGATAATAGCGGCTGCTCAGGCGACGTTTTCGCTGCAACAGACGGATGAAAACTCAACACAGGATCCGGAACCGATCGGCGCAGGATATGAGTTTATCATAAAATAGAATAAGCGTGAATCGGCGGCAGAGCGCCTTGCTGCATTGTTCCGAAGAATGATGCCGTCGCCGAAAGAGTAACGGAACACAATCGACTCGCAGACGCTGCGTTGCAGAAGTTTGTCGAGTCGATTTTTATGCCCGAAGCCGAATTTCGGAATAATATAATTTGACGAGACCGATTTTTCAAAAAAATTCAATAAAAAAGGGTAAATATACTTGACAATGCCTTGAATGGATGATATAATACGCTCAGTGTGTTTTTAAGCTGACATACTATGCGATTTTTGTATGGAAAATACTCCTTTCAAGGGGTTGCAAGGGGTTTTCTTTATATAAAAATAAAAATTTTATTTTAGTTAAGGAGAAACTTTCATGCCCACTATTAACCAGTTGGTCAGAAAGAGCAGGGAAAAGGTCGAATACAAGTCCAATTCCCCGATTCTGAAGCAGTGCCCTCAGCGCCGCGGCGTTTGCACCGCTGTTCGTACCATGACTCCCAAAAAGCCGAACTCCGCACTCCGTAAGATTGCCCGTATCCGCCTTACCGACGGTCTCGAGGGTACCGCTTACATCCCCGGCATCGGTCACAACCTTCAGGAGCACTCCGTCGTTCTTATCAGGGGCGGCAGGGTTAAGGATCTTCCCGGTGTTCGCTACCACATCATCCGCGGTGCACTCGATACCGCAGGCGTTGCAAAGCGTATGCAGGCTCGCAGCCGTTACGGCGCGAAGCGTCCCAAGAAGTAAGGAGGTAAACTATGCCCAGGAGAGGTTTTGTTCCCAAGAGGGAAGTTCTTGATGATCCTATTTACGGCGGCAAGCTCGTAACCAAGCTCATCAACCAGGTTATGCTCGACGGCAAACGCGGCACGGCTCAGAAGGCCTGCTACGGTGCTTTCGATATCATTCGTGAAAAGACCGGCCGTGAGCCTCTTGAAGTATTCCAGGAAGCAATGAACAACGTCATGCCCGTTCTGGAAGTCAAGGCTCGCCGTATCGGCGGTTCCACCTATCAGGTTCCCCTCGAAATCCGTGCGGAACGCCGCCAGACTCTCGGTCTGCGCTGGATCGTGCTTTATGCACGCGCAAGGAGCGAGCGCACCATGCAGGAAAGGCTTGCCGGCGAAATTCTTGATGCCTGCAATCAGCAGGGCTCCGCTTTCAAAAAGAAAGAGGATGTTCACAAGATGGCAGAAGCGAACAAGGCTTTCGCACACTTCAGGTTCTGATTTTCCGTTTTTGGAAACATCAAAGCCGCTGCCGTTTTTCGGATTTCGTTTAAAAATCCAAAAACTGCATAAACTTATTTCGGAAATTTTCAACAATGCGGAAAGGAGGATTCGGCAATGCCTCGCAAAACACCCCTTGAGATGACGCGCAACATCGGCATCATGGCTCATATTGACGCGGGCAAAACAACAACGACCGAGCGCATTCTGCTCTATACGGGCAAAATCCACCGCGCGGGCGAAGTTCACGAGGGCGCAGCCACCATGGACTACATGGAACAGGAGCGCGAACGCGGCATCACCATCACCTCCGCCGCAACAACCACCTATTGGCACGATTGCCGCATAAACATCATTGACACACCGGGGCATGTTGATTTCACTGTTGAAGTCGAACGCTCCCTGCGCGTGCTTGACGGTGCGGTTGCGGTATTCTGTGCAAAGGGCGGCGTTGAGTCCCAGAGCGAGACTGTTTGGCATCAGGCGGAACGCTACCATGTTCCCCGCATTGCCTATGTCAACAAAATGGACATCGTCGGTGCTGATTTCTTTAACGTCATGGACATGATGCGCGAGCGTTTGGGAGCAAACCCCGTCGCGCTGCAGCTTCCTATCGGCAGTGAAGCAGATTTCCGCGGCGTTATCGACCTTGTGCGCATGTGTGCAGAGGTCTATTACGACGATGACGGGTTTGACATTCGCAATGAGCCGATCCCTTCGGAATATCTTGAAAAAGCGGAGCAATACCGCACCGCTTTGATAGAAGCCGTTGCCGATGAAAGCGACGAACTGATGGAGCTTTACCTTGCGGGTGAGTCCATTCCCGAGGATCTGCTTCGCAGTGCCATAAGATCCGCAACCATCAACAACAACGCCGTTCCGACCTGCTGCGGTTCATCTTATCGCAACAAGGGCGTTCAGCCCCTTATGGACGCGATCGTTGATTATCTGCCGAGTCCCTTGGATCTTCCTCCCATTGAGGCAACGAGCAGGGACGGCAAAAAAACGATCGAGGTCACGGCGGATGATTCCGCACCGTTCGCTGCGCTGGCGTTCAAAATCGTTACCGATTCATTCGTCGGCAAGCTTGCATTTTGCAGAGTTTATGCGGGTTCGCTCAAAGTGGGTTCCGTTGTGTACAATGCAAACAAGGGCAAGCGCGAACGTGTCACAAAGCTTTTGCTCATGCACGCGGACAGCCGCACCGAGCTTGACGAAGTCTATGCCGGCGATATTGCCGCATTTGTCGGACTTCGCGAGACGGTCACGGGCGAAACGCTTTGCAGCGAAGGCAAACCGCTGCTCATGGAATCAATGGATTTTCCGGAGCCGGTGATTCGTATCGCCATCGAATCAAAAACAAAGGCAGGTCAGCAAAAACTCAGCGATGCGCTTGCAAAGCTTGCAGAGGAGGATCCCACTTTCCGTTCCTATTCGGACGAGGAAACGGGTCAGACGATCCTTGCGGGCATGGGCGAGCTGCATCTTGACATAATCGTTGACAGACTCATTCGTGAGTTCAAAGTCGAGTGCCGTGTGGGCAAACCGCAGGTTGCATATCGCGAAAGCATCACAAAAACCGTTCGCACCGTCGGCAGCTACATCCGCCAGAATGCGGGCAAGGGTGTTTACGGCCACTGTGCCGTTGAGTTTGCGCCCGGCGCGCCCGGCAGCGGGTTTGTGTTCGAAAACGCCGTTCCGCCTTCCGTGCTTCCGCCTGAATACGTTAAGGCTGTTGAAGACGGCATTCGCGAGGCATCGCGCAGCGGTTCGCTGGGCGGATACGAAGTCGTTGATTTTTCCGCAAAGCTTGTTGACGGCAGCGTGAACGAGCTTGAATCATGCGAACTTGCATACAAAATTGCGGGAAGTCTCGCATTCCGCGAAGCGTGTGAAAAAGGCGGCTCCGTGCTGCTTGAACCGTTCATGAAGTGCGAAATTGTCGTTCCGGATGAGTTCTTGGGCGATGTTATGGGCAACATCACGGCGCGGCGCGGCAGAATCGACGGGGTTGAAATGCGCGCGGGAGGTCAGCAGTGCATCAATGCGCTTTGTCCCCTCAGCGAAATGTTCGGCTATGCAACGGATCTGCGTTCAAGAACGCAGGGCCGCGGAAGCTTCACAATGCATTTCGACCACTATGAAGAGGTTGCCAAGAACCTTGTTGACAAAATCCTTGGCATTATCTACCAGTAACATCGGAGCTTCCGACAGCGGCAAAAGGGCTTATTCAGCCGGTCTCGCCGAAAAATCCCGACTTTGCGAGAATATATCTGTCGGAGCACCGTGATACACCGACATCCCCTTATTGCAAAAGCGATGCAATTGGGATATAATTATTTGAGAGAATAAACTATTAAATCCATCAGGAGGAATTCACAATGGCAAAGCAGAAGTTCGAAAGAACCAAACCCCATGTAAACATCGGCACCATCGGTCACGTTGACCATGGCAAGACCACCCTCACCGCTGCAATCACCATGGCTCTCTCTCAGCAGGGCCAGGCTGCAGCAATGCGTTACGATGAAATCGACAAGGCTCCCGAAGAGAAAGCCCGTGGTATAACCATCAACACCGCTCACGTTGAATACGAGACCGATCACCGTCACTATGCACACGTTGACTGCCCCGGCCACGCTGACTATGTTAAGAACATGATCACCGGTGCAGCACAGATGGACGGCGCAATCCTCGTTGTTTCCGCAGCGGACGGCCCCATGCCCCAGACCCGTGAGCACATCCTGCTCGCTCGTCAGGTCGGTGTTCCCTACATCGTTGTTTTCATGAACAAGGTTGACCAGGTTGACGACGAAGAGCTCCTTGAGCTTGTTGAAATGGAAATCCGTGAGCTGCTCTCCAGCTACGACTTCCCCGGCGACGAGATCCCCATCATCAGGGGTTCCGCTCTGCGTGCTCTCGAAGCACTCACGGCAGGCAAGGTCGCAAAGGAAACCCCCGAGTGCCAGTGCATTTTCGAGCTTATGGATGCTGTTGACCAGTACATTCCCGAGCCCGAGCGTGCTTCCGACAAGCCCTTCCTTATGCCCGTTGAGGACGTATTCACCATCACCGGCCGCGGCACCGTTGCAACCGGTCGTGTTGAGCGCGGTGTTGTAAAGGTAAACGATCCCGTTCAGATCGTCGGTCTCCGTGAAACCAAGCAGACCGTTGTTACCGGCGTTGAGATGTTCCGTAAGCTCCTCGATCAGGCGATCGCAGGCGACAACATCGGTGCTCTTCTCCGCGGTATCCAGAGGTCCGAGGTTGAGCGTGGTCAGGTTCTGGCAAAGCCCGGTTCCATCCACCCCCACACTCACTTCAATTCCGAGGTTTACGTTCTGACCAAGGAAGAAGGCGGCCGTCATACCCCCTTCTTCTCCGGCTATCGTCCCCAGTTCTATTTCAGGACCACCGACGTTACCGGTGTTATCAAGCTCCCCGAGGGTGTTGAAATGGTTATGCCCGGCGACAACATTCGCATGGAAATCGAACTCATCACTCCCATCGCAATGGATGCAGGTCTTCGCTTCGCTATCCGTGAAGGCGGCAGAACCGTTGCTTCCGGCGTTGTTTCCAGCGTTATTGAATAATCTCAGGTAGTTTGCCTGTTTAGTGCAGGTAATTTTTCCCTGATAAGGCAAGCGGCTGCCCGTTGCGGGCAGCCGCTTGCTGTTATAGTCAACATAACGGTACATATCGAGTGAGCAAAAATGCAGAAATCATATTTTGCCCGTGCACAAAGTCAATCAGGCCGCTGTTTGATTATTCCCCTTTTGCAGCAGCATCAACAACATGCATCCACAGCCTGCGTATGGATTTTTCGGCTTTTCGGCACATCTTCGGAACACCCAAGGCTTTAAAAAGCAATATGCGCACTTTGTCCGCCGCAAGTCCGACAGCCAAGATAACTCCTGCCGAGGCAAGCACGGCGAACGGGATAAGCGGGAACGGAAGCCGCCCGATAAAAGCAAAACGATTGCCGATAACGTGTTCGAACACGAGCGGCGAAACATGCAGCAGGTAAACGCCGAATGCGGCGGGTGCAAACAAAACGGCAAATTCGGTGAGCTTGCGGCCGGGCTTAAAACGGGCAAAAGCGACTAACAGCGCGGCGGCGCAGAGCAGCACCGTCGGGGAGGTGTCCCGCACGAAAAGACTTCCCGGAACAAAGCGGAGCAGCCTGTCGCCTGTGATTTTAAAAAGTGCGGTGAACACGGCAGCAGAGGCGTAAATCAAAAGAGCTTTTTTTGACGACATGCTTTCGGGAACGCGAAGTTTCTTCATTGCCGCACCGAAGATATACAGCACACCGAGCCAAAGCGGGGAGTGCCCCCCGACAAGCGCAAGGGGATCTTTTTTCCAAAAGGAAGCAAATGTATCATACAAACTGAAAACCGCAATAAGCATAATGCAGAGCGAAACAAGTGCGCGGCGATTCAGCCTGCGAACAAGCGCATTCAGCAGCGGAATGAAGAAAAACATGCCGATATATGCCGTGAAATACCAATACTGTTTTGAAGTCACGGGCAGAAATGCGTCCGCAAAATCCGAAACGCCGACGGAACCGACGCCCGCAATGCAATAAACCGTTGTAATTATCACCGAATAAAAAACAACCTGAAGCCAAAGCTCAATACAGCGGGCAAGACGCAGAGGCTTCGGCCTGTCCGAATAACCGACATAGCCGCTGATGAGCGCATAACAATTCACGGCGCAGTATGCGGCGGCTTCCAGCAGCCAAACTGTCGAATATGCAGCAAGGTTTCCCTCGGAGGCAGTGATAACACCGCCTTTTTTTAAAATATGCAGCACCGCTGCAAGCAGCATTGCAAAAATCCGCAGAAGCTCGATGCCGTGATTCCGCTCGGAATGCAGCGTGGGGTTCAATTCAGTGTTTATTTCCATAAATACATTTCCGTAATTGATTTTTATTTCGGCATAATGCAGACCTGCCGACAGTACGCCTTGCGGAAAATGCTATCATAAATCCGGGATAAAAGCAAGCAAATAAAATGAACGGCACAGATTTTGTCCGCACCGTTCATCCCGTAAGTTATCGATTGCGCTTATATATAACGCTTATGCAATGCAACGCTCATAAACTGCGCTTATGCAATGCAACGCTCATAAATTGCGCTTATGCAATGCAACGCTCATATGCTGCGCTTATGCAATGCAACGCTCATATACTGAGCTTATGCAATGCAACGCTCATATACTGCGCTTGTGCAATGCAGCGCTCATATACTGAGCTTATGCAATGCCGAGCGTGAGCCTGAGGGCGATGATCGCATCCGCAATGGTAATTCTTCCGTCGCCGTCAAGATCGGCATTCGGAATATATTCGGCGGGAATGGTTTCAAGCTGCAACGCGTGACGCGCAATATGAATGGCGTCCTCGGTATTCGCAAGTCCGTCACCGTTCACATCATAGAACACCGGTTCAAACCCGGCGGTCAGTTCATAGGAAACGAACATATCATAACTATATTCGGGCGTTTCGGAAACGAGACTGCCGTTGCTGTACCAGCCGTTGAAACGGAAGCCGGGTTTTGCGTTCGCCTCAAAGAAGTTTACGGCGAAATCATTCTCAAGCCGCATGGAGCAGTTCACATAGCCGCCGGGCTGTGCTTCAAGGTCAATATTGAACTGCCCGTACCACTCGCTGTTGTGGTGCCAGCGAATTTCGGTAAATTTGTTGCCGGTCGTGTAAAGCTGAAGCAACTGTTTGCAGCCCGAAAGATCGAGAACGCCGGAAATATTGTTGCCGGAAATATCCAGCCCTTCCAATGCTTCGCAGCCGGCCGCATCAATTTCGGTAAAGCCGCAGTTATCGGCGGAAACGTTCATAAGGTAGGGGTTTGACGCAAGGTTGAGCTTGCCGGTCAATCCGGGGTTGCCGGAGATGGAAAGATCATAGATTCCGCCGCAATTCTCATAGTTCAGCTCCGTAAGCCCGGTCTCCATGCAGTTGACCGCAAGGTTGTTCGGCAGCTCGGGCAGATAAAGGAAGTCCATATCGCAGAAATTGCAGTTTACATAGTTCAGATAATTGCAGTTGCGCAGATCAAGCTCCGTAATGCCTGAGCTTTCGCAGCTGAATTCGCAAAGGGCGAACATTTCGGTTTCGTTTATGTCACTTATTTTTGTTTGCGAAAAGTCAAGGTGTTCAATAATCCTTTCGCACCCGCTCAGATCAATTTCCTCAAGGTCGTTGTTCATAAGTATGTCAAGGAAGAGGAGGGAGGTGCAGTCGCCGAGATTCAGCACTTCGGTAAGCTCGTTATCTTGAAGATACAGTTCCGTAACGTTTGCACAGTTGAAAAAATTAACGGAACTTAAAGTGCTGTTTGCAAAGTAGCAATGGGTCATTTCATAGCAATTGGAAAGATCCGCCGTGGTGAAATTGCCGCCGTCAACATCAAGGGTTGAAAGCGCGTCAAGCCCGCTCATGTCAAACGTACCTGCAAAATCCCTTATATAGGTGAGATTGATCGCAAACATGCGGTTGATTCCGTCCACTTCTTCCCAATCGAAATACGCTTCGTGCTCAAAGCCCCATTCATCAACGAACAGTGCGCCCCAACTTTCGGGGTCGTCAGGATCGTAACCGTCGGGATTGAGCTTTTCGCCGTTGCGAATGCCGTTTGAATCGGTCTGTTCAAGGAATGTGCGAACCTTGTTAAAGTCGTTTTGGTCATAACCCTCGGGTGCAGTATGCACGGCGGGAGATTTTGCGGCATTCGCAAGAATTGCAGCAGTTTCATCCGCAAGCACGGGTGCAGCACCGGACAGGGACAGCACAGTCATTGCCGCAGCAAGCAGAAGGGCGGCAAAGAGCTTAAACTTTGATTTTTTCATCTTTTTCCTCCAAAAATATATTTTCTTGCCCGCAATTACGGCATTCTGCACCGGCGCATACGGGCGTGGGCGGGATCCTCCCGCCGCAGGCGGACTCTTGTTTGCCGAACCGCGGCGGGATTTGTTGCTGCGGCATCCCGGACGGATTGGGGGGGTCTTGAGGCTTGCCGGGTGAATTAACATGTTTGCATGTATAAACATGTTGATTCGTTGCCGTGAATAAAATATAACTTAAAACGGCGTCCGTGTCAATAGCTTTTTTGCAAAAGTTGTGATATTATTAAACCGAAAATTGCAAACGGAGGTAAAAATGATAACACATGAGCCGCTGCCGCTGTATGAGGCGTTCAGCTTTTTAACCGGCATTGCGAATGATTTTTCTATTGAAGAATTCTTTGAAGCGATGTATATGAAACACATATCAAAAGCGGAGGAGTACGGCAAAAGATGCAGGATACTGTCGGAGCTGTACCGGCGGCTTGCCGCGTCCGTAACGGCGGAGCCGGAAAAAATTACAGCTTTGTTCAGCATGTTCACTCCGCGCGGCAGAGCACGGGATATGCACCAGTCGGAAACCATAGCAGGGTTTTTCACACAGAGCATGACGGTTTTTCTTGAAAGCGACCGCGAAAAGGTTTTCGAAAGCATTGAAAACAGTCTTGATGAAGTCCCCGGTCTGATTTTCCGCGCCGTTGCCGGGCAGATGCAGGAAAAGGCATTTGCGGACGGCGAAAAGGTTGATGCGGCAGAGGTGTTTCGCGCAGTGAACGGAAGCGCGCTTCCGCAAAAAACAAAAAACGCACTCATAGATGCTGCGCTTGATCCGCAAAGATATGCTCAAATGCTGCGGGAAGTGCTTTGCCCCGTTGCGGACGAATTTGAGCGTCAGCGCGAACTCTGGCAGCCGCTTATCTGCGATTTTGCGGAGTTTTTCCCGATCGACGGCAATGAAAAGGCTCTTTTGCTCAGTGAAATGAAATACGACGCTTCTCCGGTTGACGAGTGCCTGATCTGCCCCTCCGTTATCGGGTTTGCAAATGCATACATAGGCACGGATGCACCGGAGGCGGGCAGCTCGCGGCTGATTGCGATTATCGGCACGCTTTTCAGTACTTTCCGCCGCAATTCGGAAAGCGCGGAAAACTCGGTTTCCGAAGTTGCACGGATAATGGATATCTTGGGCGAACAGAATCGCTTCAAAATCGTTCTGCGGCTGCTTGAAGGTTCGGCATATGTGGGCGAACTTGCAAAGTATCTCGGGCTTGCACCCTGCACCGTTTCGCAGCACCTAAGCGTTCTGCTCGGCGCAAACCTTGTTAAAAGCGCGGATATAGGCCGCAGAGTGTATTATTCGCTCAACAAGGAGCGCACGGACTGTTTCCTTGATGCGCTTTGCGGATTGATGAAAAAAGACGAATAAGAATGTATATCGCACGTGTTCCCCTTGTATTGAGCCGCATTTCGGGTTATAATAGCAATGAGCAAAGATAATTCGATTCCCGCTCTGCGGCTGCTCCTTCGCGGGCGGGAGAAAGGTCAATTAATGAGCGAACAGTGTACCCACAATTGCGAAACCTGCGGGGTGGATTGCGCTTCCCGCAGCAGTGCGCAAAAGCAGCAGGATTTTAAAGTGAATGCACATCCGCTGAGCAATATCAAAAAGGTCATTGCCGTTGTCAGCGGCAAGGGCGGCGTCGGCAAATCCCTCGTCACTTCCCTGCTTGCGGTAAACATGAACCGTGCGGGAAAGCACAGTGCGATTCTTGATGCGGATATTACCGGCCCCTCCATCCCCAAGCTTTTCGGCATACATGAAAAGGCTCTCGGAAACGAGGACGGCATTCTCCCCTGCAAAAGCAAAACGGGCATTGATGTTATGAGCATCAACCTCCTGCTGGAAAACGATACCGACCCCGTCGTTTGGCGCGGCCCGGTTATTGCGGGAACGGTCAAACAGTTCTACACGGATGTCATCTGGCGCGATGTCGATTTCATGTTTGTTGACATGCCTCCGGGAACGGGCGATGTTCCCCTGACGGTGTTCCAGTCCCTGCCGATTGCAGGCATCGTTGTTGTTACCTCTCCGCAGGATCTCGTTTCCATGATAGTTGAAAAGGCCGTGAACATGGCGCGCATGATGAATATCCCCGTGCTCGGCATTGTTGAAAACATGTCCTATTACGAGTGCCCGCATTGCGGTGAACGCAGCGAGATTTTCGGCAGAAGTCATATTGACGAAACGGCGCACAGGTTCAATATCCCCGCCGCCGCACGCCTGCCCATCAATCCCAAACTTGCCGCCGCTTCCGATGCAGGGCTTATCGAGATATATGAGGGCGATTGGCTGAACGGAATCACGGAGTTCCTGATCGGAACGGATAAATAATCAAATACTCGAATCACGGGTCGGGAATGCGGAATTGTTTCGCATTCCTCTTTTTAATTAACAGAAGGAATCGCATTGAAGAGGAGCTGTCACCGCAGCCCGCCCTTGCATTCATACTTCTTCCTTTCGCGCATACAATTAAGCAGCGACAGCGGATATGCGCGGGGCATTCTGTCAACTGCTTCGCGCATTCCGAAATACGCAGCTTGAAAGGACAAAAAGCAAATGGATAATTTGAAATACGGCAGTCGAGGCACGGATGTTGAGCTTTTGCAGCTTGCGCTTACGCGCAGCGGATATTATAATTCACCGTACGGAATTGACGGTATTTTCGGTGCGGACACGCAGAACGCGGTGCGCAGGTTTCAGGCTGCATTCGGGCTTGCGGCGGACGGCATTGTCGGCAGGGACACGAAAAAGGCTCTGCTCCCCTTCCTTCTCGGCGGGTTTGCAACAAAAATTCGCAGCGGAGACACGTTTTACCGCCTTGCAAAGCATTACGGAACAACGATTGCCGCAATTGCGGCGGCGAATCCCGCATTGAATCCGGAGAAATTGGTTCCGGGAACGGAAATTTATATCCCGTACGGCTTTGACCTTGTGCCGTCCGATGTTCGGTGGACCTCCAAGCTGAATGAACTTGTGCTTGAAGGGTTGAAGCTGCGCTATCCTTTTATCGGAACGGAAACATACGGAAAATCCGTCATGGGCAGGCCGCTTCGCGCAGTTTCAATCGGTGCGGGCTCGGCTGAGGCGTTTTTCAATGCGTCACACCATGCGAACGAGTGGATAACAACTCCGCTTGTGCTGAAATTTGCAGAAAACTATCTGAAAGCATATATCAACGGGAGCAGCATTTTCGGAAGGGATGCACGTGAACTTTTTGCAAAAACGCGGCTTTTCATCGCCCCGCTTGTCAATCCGGACGGCGTGGATCTTGTTAACGGTGCATTGGATGAAACAACGCCGCTTTGGCAGTCTGTGAAGCGCATTGCGCGGCAATACCCTGCGGTGCCTTTCCCGAGCGGGTGGAAGGCGAATATTGAAGGTACGGATCTGAACCTTAACTACCCGGCGGGCTGGGATACGGCAAAGGAAACGAAATATGCTCAAGGCTGGGTTTCGCCCGCACCGCGCGATTTTGTCGGCACTGAGCCTCTTTCCGCACCGGAGAGCCGCGCCGTGTTTGATTTCACCGCCGATCATGAGTTTCGGCTTATCCTTGCCTATCATACGCAGGGTGAGGTAATTTATTGGAAATACCTTGATATTGAACCGCCGAACGGCTATGATATCGGGCGTGCGCTTGCTGCCGTCAGCGGCTATAAACTGGACGAGGTGCCGACGGAGAGCGGCTTTGCCGGGTACAAGGATTGGTTCATCCTGTTTTATAATCGCCCGGGATACACTGTTGAAGCCGGACGCGGCACGAATCCCCTGCCGCTCAGCCAATTCGGAAGGATTTATAACGATAATGTCGGAATCATGGCAACGGCACTGTCGGAAGCGGGGAAACTTTAAGGATTTCCCTGAGTAATTTATCTTTACAAAATATGAACCGAAGCTTATGCGGTTTTTGCGGCCGTTCTGTTCGGTGCACTTGTTCTCGGCAAAGACATTGCGGCGGCAATGAAGCTTGCGGTTGATTTCACTGTTGCATCAATAAAAGCAACCGTCGGGGACAGCGGGCACAAATACGGGGTCAAGTTCGAGAAGGCATTGCCCGGGCTTATGCGGAGCTTGGAGAACTGACAGCATTGCGCAGGCATTTTAATGCCGTTTTCCGATTGACAATTTCCGCCGATATTCTTATAATACCTTTCGGCAAATGCCGACGGGCGCGGCGTTTGCACATGCACGCGGATGCGGAGGTATTTTTTTGAAAAATTCAATTGAAAAAAGTGCTGAACCGGCGGCGGGGAGAATACGGCTTTATGAGGAGCCGGTCTACCTTGCCGCACTTGTGATGCTTTCACTTGCCGTTGCAATGACGGCGGCGGCGGATTTCGGCGTTTCGATGATCGTTGCTCCGGCGTATATCCTCAGCCTTAAATTTCCGTTCCTGACTTTCGGAAGGGCGGAATACATTATTCAGGCACTGCTGTTTGCGGTTTTCTGCATTTTGATGCGCCGCGTAAAGCCGGTGTACCTGTTTTCGTTCGTGACGTGCATAATCTACGGCTTTGTGCTTGACGCATGGCGCAGCGTTGTGCCTGCATTCAATCCCGCAGTGACAGCACCGGGAAGTTTTGCTCTGTCTGTGCGCCTGCTTCTGTTTGCGGGCGGCGTGCTGCTCTGTTCGTTTTCGATCGCTTCGTTCTACAAAGTCTACCTTTATCCGCAGGTGTATGATTTTTTTGTTAAAATGCTGAGCCGCAGGTTCAACATTGCGCTGCCGAAATTCAAAACATGTATTGATTTTTGCTGCCTTGCAGCCGCGTGCGTGCTGGCGCTTGCTTTTTTCGGCAGATTCCGCGGCATAGGCGTCGGAACGATAATCATGACGGCCGTCAACGGCGCGCTTATCGGGCTTTTCGGAAAAGTTCTTGACAGGTTCTTTGTGTTTGAACCGCTGTTTCCGAAGGTGAAGCGAATTTTTGAATAATATGCGCTTAAAAACAAAAGCGGAACAGGGGGAGAAAACTCCGTGTTCCGCTTTTTCGGCAAATATCGAACATTGCCTGATTTAAAAATCAAATCAAAGATTTATTTTGGAGTCGTGTCAAAAAACGGGGGAAAATCAGAAGATGCTCAGGAACAATTGCTCCGAAAGCTTTTGAAGCAGCATTATTCCGGCATAACCGTTGCCTTTTTCGTCCAGTGCGGGAGAAAAAATCCCGATGCCCATTCTTGTCGGCACAACCGCCATTATTCCGCCGCCGACGCCGCTTTTGGCAGGAACGCCGACGCGCACGGCAAACTCGCCGGAACCGTCATACATGCCGCAGGTCATGAGCACCGCATTCACATAGCGTGCATATTCATACGGAAACAGCCGCTTGAGGGGCTTTCCGTGGGAGGCAAGCACCCAGCCGATTTTTGCAAGGTCGCGGCAGTCGACAGAGATTGAGCAGGCCTTGAAATAACAATCAAGAACATCTTCAACGTCATCGGCTATCATACCTTGGGATTTGAGCATGTATGCAAGCGCACGGTTTTTGTTGCCCGTCCGCTTTTCGGAAAGATAGACGCTTTCGTTAAGTGCGATATCGGGATTGTCCGCAAGGCGGCGCGTCAGGTCAAGAAGACGCTCGAAACGCTCGTTGTAGTCCTTTCCGCGTATCATCGGACAGAGGGCGATCGCACCCATATTGACCATTGGATTCAGATGCTCGCTCAAAAGGGACTGCGCCGAAACATTTATTGCATCGAAGGGCTTGCCCGTTGCTTCAACGCCGATGCGTGAGCGAACCTGTTCAATGCCGTTGTCCATTAACGCAAGCAAAAGCAGAATCGGCTTCACAACGCTTTGAATCGTAAATTTTTTGGTGTAATCACCAGCACAGTAATGTTTGCCGTCGCTGCTGATAAGGTACACCCCCAGTGCGTTCGGGTCGGCTTTTGTAAGCTCCGGAATATAGCTTGCCAATCTGCCCTCGGAAGCGTAGGGGCGGCATTGGTCAATGAGTTGTTCAAGCAGTTCGTCCATGGTTTCGGTGCATCCTTTCTTTATTCGGCAGCGGATTCGGTATACCGCAGCTTTTTTCAAAATGTTTCGGTGAAGTAAATTTTAAGGCTTTTGCGCAAAAATGCAAGTATATTTTTAATATCGGATCCAACCGCTGCCCGCCGGCAATTGCATAAAGGAAAGAAAAACAAAAACGGAACCGCCCCTTTCGGAGCAGTCCCGTGTGTTGTTTAAAACGAAAGCGTGTTAAAACGAAATCGAAAAAAAAGATTACTTCATTCCGCGCTTAACCATTTCGGTGACGGCAAAAGTTGCAACATCGTCGGCATATTTGCTTGCGCCGAACCCTGCATCAAAGCCGAGTTCCTTTGCAAGCTCGTGGGTGATGCGTGCGCCGCCGCAGCAGACGATGAACCTGTCGCGCAGGCCTTCCGCTTCAAGCAGCTCGATAAGCTCGGTAAGGTTTTGAATGTGTATATCCTTCTGGGTAACGGTTTGGGAAACAAGAAGAACATCGGCGTTGACTTCAACCGCCTTTTTGATGAATTCCTCGTTGGGAACCTGTGCGCCCATGTTGATAGCTTCGATCATGTCGTAGCGTTCAAGTCCGTAATGGCCTGCAAAGCCCTTGCGGTTCATGATTGCATCGATTCCGACGGTGTGCGCATCGGTGCCGGTGGAAGCGCCGATCATGACGATCTTCCTGCCGAAATGCTCGCGAATATATTCGTCGGTTTCTTCCATGCTCATGGTTTCCTCTTCAACGGTCTGCACATGGATGTTTTCATAGTCAACGGTATGCACAACGCTTCCGTAAACAACATAGAATGTGAACTCCTTGTCCAAAGACTTTGCAAGCGCAACGTTGGGTTCTTCAACGCCCATTTTGCGGACGAGCTGGCGTGCAGCTTCCATGCCCTTTTCATCGTTCTTAACGGGAAGGGTGAAGCTGAACTGAACCTTGCCGTCGTTCATGGTATCGCCGTATGCCTTGAGCCGTGTAAGGTCGAGAGTTGTGTCAAAATCAGCCTTGTGTGTGTTATAAAGTCCGCCGCTCATTATTCGTTGCCTCCTTTTTTATGCATCAGCTCAACAAAGGGGTTGAAATAGCAATCATCCTTGGTAACAACGCCGGCAAGACCTTTGCCGCCGTCGCGAGGACGCTTAATATCCGCAAACACGCCCTTTTCAAGCGTTGCAAACAAGCCTGTCTGCTCAATTTCACCGAGAAGGTCGGTTGCTTTCCGAAGAACTTCGTTTGCACGGGTCTGCATGATGCCGCCTTCTTTATAGGTCAGCTCGCTGCCGAGATCGTGCATGGTGCGGAAGATGTACTGTGCGTTCTCTATGGAGAGTGCACGGTCGCTCATGAACGGAGTGTGGATAGCTTCGGTGAGCATACCGAGAAGGTGGAGCTTCTGTCCTGTGAGGATCGTGACCATGTTGAAGAGTGCGTCCTGAACATGCCCGCGGAAAATATTGCCCGTCATGAACTTGGTGGGGGGCATGTATTTAAGCGGTGCATTGGGGAAGATCTCCCTTGCCATCTGCGCCTGCGCAAGCTCGTAAAGGAAGCCGTTTTCAACATCGGGAGATATTTCGAATGCGTGCCCGAGACCCATCTGCTCTTCGGGAAGCCCGGCTTTGAGTGCGAATTGTTCGTTGAGGAACTGGGAAGCAAGCACTGTGTGCGCCTCTTCGACCGCATCGGCTGTGGTAAGGTAGTTGTCCTCGCCGGTGTTGATGATAACGCCGGCAAAGCTGTTGATAACGCGGCTGAAATACTGGTCAACGATCGTGCGCTGCATGTTGATATCGCGGAAGAGGATACCGTAAAGAGCATCGTTAAGCATTACGTCAAGACGTTCCAATGCGCCCATGGCGGCGATTTCGGGCATACAGAGACCGGAGCAGTAGTTGCACAGACGGATGTAGCGATGTTCCTGTTCGCCGACCTCGTCAAGCGCAGCGCGCATAAGGCGGAAGTTTTCCTGAGTTGCGTAGGTTCCGCCGAAACCCTCGGTGGTTGCGCCGTAGGGAACATAGTCGAGCAGACTCTGACCGGTGGTGCGGATAACGGCGATAATGTCCGCACCCTGTTTTGCGGCAGCCTTTGCCTGCACGATATCCTCATAGATGTTGCCGGTTGCAACGATAACATAGAGGTAGGGGTCGGTTTTGTCGCCGAAGCTGTTGAGATAATCATTGCGCTTTGCAACGTTTGTGCGAATGCGTTCTGCCGTGGCTTCCGCAACGGGCATGACGGCGGCGCGAATCTCTTCAATGCTGTGGGGAGCAACGGCGGAAAGATCAAGCTCGCCGCGGTCGATGCTCTCCGCAATTTGCTGCGGATTCATGCCGGTTTCGGTCATTGCGTTGCCGATATAGTAGGCTGCGCCGCCCGGGAGCAGACCCTTGTCGAAAAGGTGATCGACAACAACATTGGGCAGCGGAACTTCAAGTGCGTTTACACCGTCGATGCCGAGAAGGCGGCAAACGGCGCGCTCCACCGTTACCGTCGTGTGAAGGTCGATAAAGTTCTGAGTATCCTCCGCAATGCGGCGGGCAGATTCGCGGGCTTTATCAACAAGATTTCGATTGAGGTTAAGTTTTGATTCCATTGAGTGCTTATCCTCCTGACACTTTTCCATAATCCTTTTAAAGTCACCCGCCGGGACATAATCCCTGCGCCCGGCGGGCGGTGTGCGGCGCGTTCATGCGGAACAGAACACACCGAGTGGTTAACCTGCAATTGCTTAAGCAGCTTTCTGCGGAGCAATTAAATGCCGATTATTCGTGATGCCCCCTCTTGAGCCTTTCAAGATCGGAGGGTTCAAGGGAGATTTTGCCATCGCGCCTGCCCTGTTCAAGGCCTGCAACGCCGATAAGGTCGGGCTGTTCGCCGCGTGCCTTGCGGCAAACTTCACAATGACATACGTTTTCGTAATGCTCCGGCTCGGTATAGGTCGTGATAACGCCCTCGAAATTCCTGAGGATCGTCTTTCTGGGAGTCTGACTGATGACGTAGTTGGGCATAACGGGGGTTTTGCCGCCGCCGCCGGGTGCGTCAACAACAAAGGTGGGGATGCAGTAGCCGCTGGTGTGGCCGCGCAGACCCTCGATGATTTCGATACCCTTGCTTACGGGGGTGCGGAAATGGGTCAGACCCATGGAAAGATCGCAAACATAGATGTAGTAAGGACGAACGCGGATGCGAACGAGATCCTGAACAAGCTTTTTCATCACATGTACGCAGTCGTTGACGCCTGCAAGCAGAACACTCTGGTTGCCGAGGGGAATGCCTGCGTCTGCAAGCATCTCACATGCGCGCTTGCTCTCTTCGGTGATTTCATTGGGATGGTTGAAATGCGTGTTCAGCCAAACGGGATGATACTTTTTGAGCATTGCGCAAAGCTCCGGGGTGATCCTCTGCGGCATGACAACAGGGGTTCTGCTGCCGAGGCGGACGATTTCAACATGGGGCATCTTGCGCAGCTCGCTGATGATGTATTCAAGCTTTTCGTCGCTCTGCATGAGTGCGTCGCCGCCGGAAAGAAGAACATCGCGAACTTCGGTATGATTGCGGATATAGTCGAGACATTTCTCGATTTGGCAATCGGGAACGGCGGTATCATGCTGCCCCGCAAACCTGCGGCGGGTGCAGTGACGGCAGTACATGGAGCACTGGTCGGTGATAAGGAACAGGACCCTGTCCGGATAACGATGAGTCAAACCGGGCACGGGGGAATCCGTGTCCTCATGAAGGGGGTCAAGCTGGTCCTCGGGAGCCTGATAAAGCTCTGCCGCGGAAGGAATGCACTGACGACGAACGGGATCATAGGGATCGTTCGGGTTGATGAGGGAGAGATAATAGGGAGTGATCGCCATGCGGAGCGTGCCGAGGCATTTCGCAACGCCCTCTTCCTCCTCGGGAGTCAGGGAGATGTATTTTTTGAGATCTTCAAGAGTTTCGATGCGGTTTGCAACCTGCCAATGCCAATCGTTCCAAAGCTCATCGGGAACATCGGTGAACAGACCGTATTGCCTGCTTTTATTCATTTTTGCCTCCTTGCCTTTCGGCTGTCGTTGCGGGTATTCCGGGGTGTGAACCGGATTTCGGGCGATAAAAAACAATCTGCCCGAAAGTTATCGATAAAAATAATATCGATAAACATTGTTTTATACGGGCTGTCCCCTGCCGCAAATCTGCGCAGCGCGGAGAGCAGCCCGGAAAAGGCTTATTCGCAAAAAACTGATTTATAAGCCCCTTATTCGGTTGACGTGTCGATAAACAGACGGTTATCAGCAGTACTTCTCGTCAAAGAGCTTGCGGAGCTTCTCGTTCTCGCGGAGAACGTTGAGGGTGATTTCGGCATGATCCTTGGTGTAGCCGTTGCCGATGATCATGGTAACGTCCTTGCCGATGCCCTCTGCGCCGAGTGCAGCCTTTGTGAAGCTGGTTGCCATGGAGAAGAAGTAAACGATGCCGTCGTCGCGAACGGGGAGGATCGCGCTCATTTCGCAGCTTTCGATGTTGACGCAGCAGATGGAGATGTCGTATTCCTTGCCATCGTTTGCAGCCAGTGCGGCATCAAGCACTGCAATGGGTTCGGTTGCGCTTGCAACGATAACCTTGTTGTAAACGCCGAGTTCCATAAGGGCGGGAACCTGAGCGGGGTTGCGGACAACGCCGACAACATTGCCCTTGGGGCCTACCTTCTTCATTGCTTCGTAGCCGCAGAGAACGCCGCTCTTGCCGTTTGCGCCGAGGATAAGAACGCTGTCGCCTTCCTTGGGGAGCTTGCGGGCCTGTGCGGGTGCGCCTGCAACGTCGAGAGCTGCAAGTGCGAGAGGTTCGCTCATATCATCGGGCAGCTTTGCGTAGATGCCGCTTTCGAAAAGAACAGCCTGACCGATAATGTCAACGCGGTCGATATCCTTGTGGATAGCAAGGATCTTTTCGATTTTGAGCGGAGTGAGGGAGAGGGAAACGAGGGAAGCGATCTTGTCGCCGACTTTAAGGTCGCGATCCTTAAGATCTTCGCCGATGTATGCAACTTTGCCGATGAACATGCCGCCGGAACCGGTAACGGGGTTCTGCTGCTTGCCGCGCTCTGCAACGATGCCCATGATCATTTCGCCGATCTTCTGCTCGTCGCCGCCGCATGCTTCTTCAATCTGAGTGAATGAAGCGGAGTCGATGTTAAGGGAGATAACGTCGCAGATGATCTCGTTGGAGTAGTGCTTGGTCATGTCGTTGTCGATTTTCCATGCTGCCTGAGTGAGAACGCCCTTGGGTTCGATAACTCTGTGAGTGCCGTATTTGTTGCCTTTAAGTTCCATTTTGGTTTCCTCCGAATAAAATTTAGGTTTATGGCGGATTATCGGTCATGCGCGGGGCGCAAGGCCGAGGATCTCGCGTGCTTCGGCGGGGGTTGCGATCTCCCTGCCGAGTTCCTTTGCAATGCGGACTGCTTTTTCAACAAGCTCGCCGTTGCTCTTTGCAAGAACGCCCTTTTCAAGGTAGACGTTGTCTTCAAAGCCGACGCGGACGTGGCCGCCGAGAAGAATGCCGAGGGTGATCATCGGGAATTCGGTTCTGCCGACGCCCGCAACCGTGAAGGTTGAACCCTGGGGAATGCTGCCTGCCATGAATACAAGGTCGCGCGGCGTGCCGCTGATGCCGCCGTTGACGCCCATAACAAAGTCAAAATGCATGGGGCTCTTGATAAAGCCTTTTTTGTTGAGACGAATCGCCATATCGATCATGCCCTTGTCGAAAACTTCGACTTCGGGTTTGATATTGCGCTCGATCATGCGTTCGCCGAAATACTTGATGGTGTTTTCGGTGTTAACAAAGATGTCGTCCCCGCCGAAATTGCAGGTGCCGCAGTCGAGGGTTGCCATTTCGGGCATAAGCTCGATGGGCTGGAGCCTTTCGTCATCGCTCATGCCGACTGCACCGCCGGTGGAGGGCTGAATGATAACATCGGGACATTTTGCATAGATGGCATCCATGCATTCTTTGAAGCGTGCCTTATCCTGGGTGGGTGTGCCGTCATCATAGCGGACATGCAGGTGAATGATGCTTGCGCCCGCTTTGTATGCGGAATAGGCTTCGTTCGCAATCTCTTCAACCGTGTAAGGCACGGCGGGATTGTGTTCCTTGGTGACTTCCGCGCCGCAGATGCAGGCGGTGATGATGAGTTTTTCCATGGATTCCGATAGTTCCTTTCAAATTATTTTATTCTGCGGCAAACGTACCTTGAGAAAAACCGAAGTCGAAAATCGGCTGTTTCCTTTCGGCGTTTGCTTTTTACTTAAAACGGCATTCCCGCGACAATGACAAACAGTGCAATTTATTTGCGCTGTTTGTCTATGGGCACCACGCAGGTTCCCGTTGCTCTGCAAACAACGATGGGTTCCTCAAGGAAATCGCATGCGGAGTCGTTAATATCGGTGCGCGGAACAATAACCTTGCGTGCTTCAAAGCTCATCTTGCGGGAGCTGTTGCCGATATGGGTGATTTCGCCGTATGCTTCGATATAGTCGCCGGCATAGACGGGTGCTATGAATTCGACCATGTCATATGCTTTGAACAGGCCTTCATCGCCGTCGCACTTGATGAGAAGTTCGGTTGCAACGTCGCCGAAAAGGGCAAGCATGTGTGCGCCGTCAACAAGATTTCCGCCGTAATGAGCATCCTGAGAGCTCATGCGAAGGCGAATGGTGGATGTGATTTTTTGTTCCATTTTATGTTCCTCCGTGGTATAATTTTTGCAAAAAACGGGCTTTTCGGGCAAAAAACAAAAAAAGCACCATCAACGCAGAAAACCCCGCGTGAATAGCGCATCATCAGTACCCAAGCCGAAAACGACCCGCGATGACAGTCGCAGCGCACTGAGCTGCTGCGCCCAAGCACGGGGGAAGCGGATTCCCCGCCGCACTTTCGGCAAGAGCCGCATTCAGCCTTTCGCCGGAACCGCCCGTTTTGCGAAAGCTTACCTCGACTTCTGCGCCTCTATCTTCATAGTTCAGTATATCTTTTTTTCACCCTTTTTGTCAATAGGAAAAGAGCGTTCCAAACAGATATATTTCGAAAAACGCGAAAAACCGGAAGAAAACTCGGTTTCAGCCGTCAAGCTTGCAGCCGACGCCGAGTTCGTTGCGAATGCCGGGAAGAGGAACGGAAACACCGGCAAATTTTTTTCTAATATTTGCTATGTTCACTTGAAGCTTTTTGATGGACATCAAAAAGTTTCAATCACATCGGGTTTCAGCCGTCAAGCCTGTAGCCGACGCCGAGTTCGTTGCGAATGCCGGGAAGGGGAACGGAAACACCGGCAAATTTTTTTCTTATATTTGCTATGTTCACTTGAAGCTTTTTGATGTTAGCCTCATTCACCCCTTCGCCCCACACGGCCTTTATCACCTTTTGATACGTCATCA
Organism: Clostridium sp. CAG:138; assembly: GCA_000435055.1. Lineage (GTDB taxonomy): Bacteria > Bacillota > Clostridia > Christensenellales > CAG-138 > PeH17. Next base: position 36,954 of record FR879687.1, read on the forward strand.
TTCGGCCGCTGTTTTCCGCAAGCAGGAGCAGCAGATTGTATTCCGTTTGAGTGAGCCGAACTTCGGATTCGCCTGCAAAAACGCGGCGGGCATCGCAATCGATCGTGAGTGCGCCGATGCAGAGCCTGCCGTCCGTTTCGCCTGTTCCGTGCTGTCGCCCGGTGCGGAGAGCGGAACGCATTCGCGCAAGCAGTTCGGCCGAACCGAAAGGCTTTGTAACATAATCATTTGCACCGCCGTCAAGCGCAACAACCTTGTCCGTTTCGTCGCTGCGTGCGGAAAGCACTATTACGGGCACGGCAGAACGGCTGCGGATGAACTCAAGCAGCTGCATTCCGTCCCCGTCGGGCAGCCCGAGGTCAAGAAGAACAAGGTCGGGCGTGTGTGAAAGAAAACAGGGCTTGGCTTCGGCACAGTTTGCAGCTTCAATTATGATATAGCCGGAGGCGTTGAGCAGTGCATTCACATATTTGCGTATGCTCGGCTCATCCTCAACGAGCAAGATTTTGTATTTGTTGTTCATGGGTATTCCGGCGTTGATGAACGGCGCGGGTTTGCGGGGAGACTGCAAAAAAGGCGGCTCCCCGCGACATCGGTCATTGTTGTTTATAAGTTATACGTTGATGCTTACGTCGCCTGTTTCGGCGGCGCAATCGGCAATCCGTGCGCGCGCTTCGGCAACGAATTCTTCCACCTGTTCGGGGCAGATTCCGATGAATGCGGCGGGATCGAGCACGGCGGTTATCTCTTCCCTGTCCAACGGGAAGGCGGGATCAAGCGCAAGCCTGTCGAGAAGGTCGCAGTTCAGCCCCTCCTTCATGCGTGCCGTCGCTTCCATGGAGCGGGTGCGGATGACCTCGTGAAGCTCCTGCCTGTCGCCGCCCTTACGGACCGCACTCATGAGCAGGTTTTCCGTGGCAATGAAGGGAAGATATTCAAGCACGGTTCGTTCGACGATTTTTTCGTTGACGTGGATGCCGGCGGTGACGTTGCGCATAAGCCTGAGCACTGCGTCACAGGCGAGGAAACCCTCCGGAAGTGATATGCGGCGGTTCGCGGAGTCATCCAAAGTGCGTTCGAACCATTGTGTTGAGGCCGTCATCGGTGCGTTCAGTGCATCCGCCATGATATAGCGCGAAAGCGAACAGATTCGCTCGCAGCGCATGGGGTTGCGCTTGTATGCCATTGCGGAGGAACCGACCTGATTCTTTTCGAACGGTTCTTCCACCTGCCGCAGATGCTGAAGCAGCCGCATGTCGTTTGCAAACCGATATGCACTTTGTGCAATTGCGGAAAGCACGTTCAGAATGCGGCTGTCGTATTTGCGGGGGTAGGTTTGCCCCGCAACGGGGAAAAGCGTTGAAAAACCGCATTCCTCCGCGATCATTGCATTCAGTTCGCGAACCTTTTGAACGTCGCCGTCAAAAAGTGAGAGAAAACTTGCGTCCGTGCCCGTTGTTCCGCGGCAGCCGTGGAACAGCAGGTTGTCGATAACAAAATTCAGCTCGTCAAGGTCAAGCAGAAAATCCTGCGCCCAGAGGCAGGCGCGTTTGCCGACGGTCACAAGCTGAGCGGGCTGAAAATGCGTGTAGCCCAAAGTCGGCATTGCACGGTATTTGTATGCAAAATCGCAGAGTGCGGCAATGACGGAAACAAGCTCGCTGCGGATGTGCAGCAGAGCATCGCGGTAAATCATGATATCCGCATTATCCGTAACATAGCAGCTTGTTGCGCCGAGGTGGATAATTCCGGCGGCATCGGGGCAGCTTTCGCCGTAAACATGGATATGCGCCATGACGTCGTGGCGAAGCTTTTTTTCCCATTCCGCAACGGCGGCATAGTCTATTTCGTCATCAACATGCGCTTCAAGCTGCGCCACCTGTTCATCCGTTACCGGAAGACCGAGACGATGCTCCGCGCGGGCAAGCGCAACCCAAAGCCTGCGCCATGTGCCGTAGCGTTTGTCCGGCGAGAAAAGGCGCAGCATGTATTCCGAGGCATATCGGCTCGAAAGGGGGCTTTCGTAAAATTCTTTCATAAATTAATCGTCCTTCAACAGTTTTCGGGCAGTCCTCTTATCGGAGGATTATCTCTTCCCTGCCCGGGCCGACGGAAACATAGCTTATGCGGCAGCCGATTTCGCGTTCAACGTATTCAACGTATTTGCGGGCATTTTCGGGAAGCTCGTCATAGGTGCGAATCTTTGAAATGTCGCAGCCCCAACCGGGAAGTTTAACATAAATGGGCTTTGCCCTGCCGAGTTTCGAAGGGAAGGGGAACGTGCGGGTCACTTCACCGTCGCATTCGTATGCGGCGCAAACGGGAATGGAATCCATGTAGGAAAGGATGTCGAGCTTTGTGAGCGCGACTTCCGTTGCACCCTGCATCTGAACGCCGTACCGCGTTGCAACAAGGTCGATGGGGCCGACTCTGCGGGGGCGTCCCGTTGCGGCGCCGTATTCACCGCCCTCTTTACGCAGCCTTTCGGCCTCTTCTCCGAACCATTCGGCGGTGAAAGGACCTTCGCCGACGCAGGTGGAATATGCTTTCACAACGCCGATGACGCGGTTCACGGGAATGTCCGGCGCACCGGAGCCGATGGGAGCGTATGCCGCAAGGGGAGAGCTTGAGGATGTGTAAGGATAGATGCCGAAATCAATGTCGCGCAGAACGCCGAGTTGGGCTTCGTAAAGGATCTTTTTGCCATCGTGAGCTGCTTTGCGCAGGTATGCGCTCGTGTCGCCGATATAGGGCTTGAGAATCTCGCCGTAGGTATCGAGGTATTCAACCATGCTTTCAAGGGAGAAAGGTTCGCCGCCGTATACGCGGGTTATCTGAAGGTTTTTGAATTTAAGAACATCCGAAAGGTGACTGACAAGGTATTCCCTGTCGAACAATTCACCGAGCATAATGCCCTTTTTCATGTATTTGTCGCCGTAAACGGGGGCAATGCCGCGCTTTGTCGAACCGTAGGGTTTGTCGGAAAGGCGTGCTTCTTCAAGCCCGTCCAATGCAACATGATAGGGCATAACAATGATGGCACGGGAGCTTATCATAAGGTTTTCCGGGGAGATATAGACGCCTGCATCGTGCAGCCGTTCGATTTCGCCGCAGAGGTGGCGGATGTCGACAACGGTGCCGTTGCCGAGAATATTCATCTTTTCACGGCGGAAAATGCCGGAAGGCAAAAGATTCAGCGCAAATGTGCCGTAGTCGTTTTTGATGGTGTGTCCTGCATTGTTGCCGCCCTGGTAACGAACAACAATGTCATATTCTTCCGCAACGAGGTCAACCATTCGGCCCTTGCCCTCATCGCCCCAGTTGATGCCCACGATGGCGCATGTTTTCATAATCTGTACTCTCCTTTTTGTATAAAGCCGGAGCTTTTTGCAAAGCCGAAGCTTTGCTCCGGTTTCGTAAGCGGAATCGAATGCTGCATTGCGGGCGCAGCATTTTGTTTTGCGGTCGATTCGGGTAAAAATCGCGCCGAAAGTGCCGGCTGACCGCGCTTTTGAACCCCTCGCTTTCAGAGCCTCTCCGTTGAGATTGAGAATGAGATTGAGAAGATTCCCTCCGCAGAGGTTTTTCCGAAAAGACTGCCGCAGCGGAGTTTTGCTTTACCCGTACAATAATAACATTATATTCCGTTTATTGCAAGCGCGAATGCGGGGGGCGCGGTTTTATCGGAATGCAAAAAACCATGCAAATAAAGCAAAAACGAACGGATAAAAATATATCAGGCAACATATTTGATATATCTGCAAAAAAGCCTTGAAATTGCAGGTAAAAATCTGTTACCATGAGCCCATGAAACAACGGAGGTGGGCAGCATGAAACGTGTTGCGGTCATCATGGGGAGCGACAGCGACCTGCCGGTTGTGTCCGGCTGTGCGGCAAAGCTCGATGAACTCGGAATAAACTATGAAATGCGCGTTATGTCCGCGCACAGAACCCCGGCGGATGTTGCGGAATTCGCACAAAACGCCTATAAACGTGATTTCGGCGTTATTATCGCCGCAGCGGGCAAGGCGGCGCATCTTGCGGGCTTTATTGCCGCAAACACAACTCTGCCCGTTATCGGCATACCCATCAAAGCTTCAACGTTTGACGGGCTTGATGCCCTGCTTGCAACGGTGCAGATGCCCTCGGGAGTACCCGTGGCAACTGTTGCCGTCGACGGTGCGGCCAACGCCGCGATACTTGCGGCTCAAATGCTTTCGCTTGCGGAACCCGCACTTCACGAAAAGCTTGACGCAATGAGAATAAAAATGGCGGAGGATGTCCGCAAAAAGGATGCCGCATTGCAGCACAGAGATTAACAATAAACAAAGATAGCCGCAGCCCGTAATGATGCGGCTATCAAACTTTTTTTCGGGGACTGCGGTGCGAACGGCACTTTCAAAAAACGGTGCCGCTCCGACTGCGGAACCGAACGGCGAAACGCAAACAACAAAAATAACAAACAAGGCAGACGGATACCGAAAAGGAGGAACAAAAATGAAAAAGACTCAGCAGCTCTACGAAGGCAAGGCAAAGAAGGTTTACGCAACCGATGTCGAAGGTATTTATATCGTTGACTATAAGGACGATGCAACCGCATTTAACGGCGAAAAGAAGGGTACAATCGCGGGCAAGGGCGTTATCAACAACCGCGTTACGAACTATCTCATGAAAATGCTTGAAGAAAAAGGCATTCCGACTCATTTTGTCGAACAGCTTTCCGACAGGGAAACGGCGGTCAAAGCCGTCCGCATCGTTCCTCTTGAGGTTATTGTCCGCAACGTTGCGGCGGGTTCGCTTGCAAAACGCATAGGTTTCCCCGAAGGCACGAAACTCAAAAGCACCGTTCTCGAACTTTGCTACAAGGACGATGCATTGGGCGATCCCATGATTAACGACAGCCATGTTTTTGCAATGGGTCTCTGCACGCCGGAGGAGCTTGAAACGATAAAAAAATACGCTCTGAAAATCAACGAAATTTTGACCGCATTCTTTGCGGAAGTCAACATCGAGCTTATCGATTTCAAACTTGAGTTCGGAAGACTGAGTGACGGCACAATTGTGCTTGCGGACGAGATTTCGCCGGATACCTGCCGTTTCTGGGACAGCAAAACCCACGAAAAACTGGATAAGGATCGTTTCCGCCGCGACCTCGGCAATGTTGAAGGCGCATATCACGAGATCCTGCACCGCCTGATGGGCGAGTAAGCTTTTGCGCGAAACTCGGAGAATTAACGGAACGATTTATCTGGATTGAGAACAGCAAAATGGATATTTTGGAAAACATAACCGAACACGAAACAACCTTTGAGCACCTCGGCGAGGAATGCGGCGTGGTGGGCATTGCCGCTTCAAAACGCGAAAACGTTGCCGCACTTGCCTATTATGCACTCTATGCTTTGCAGCACCGCGGGCAGCAGAGCGCAGGCATTGCCGTCAACGACGACGGCGTTATAAACGCGCACTGCGATGAGGGGCTTGTCAACGAGGTATTTGACGGAAATTCGCTTGCAAAACTCGGAACGGGAAGCATGGCGGTCGGGCATGTCCGCTATTCCACAACCGGCTACGAAAAGCGCATCAACTGCCAGCCCCTTGTGGTGAACCACATAAAGGGCACGATGGCGATAGCACACAACGGCAACCTTGTCAACGATGCCGAACTGCGTGAGGAACTGGAGCTTGCGGGTTCTATTTTCCACACAACGACCGACACGGAAGTCATTGCATACACAATTACCAAAGAACGGCTGACGGCTGATTCCATTGAGGAGGCCGTATCGCGCGCAATGGACAGGATAAAGGGTGCCTATTCACTTGTTATCATGTCGCCCAAAAAACTCATTGCCGCACGCGACCCGCACGGGTTCCGTCCGCTCTGCATCGGAGAACTGTCCGAAGGCGGTTACTGCTTTGCTTCCGAAACATGTGCGCTTGATGCAATGGGCGCGAAATTCCTGCGCGATGTTGAACCGGGCGAGATAGTTGTTGTTGAAAACGACGAGCTGCGCAGCCTGCGCAGCCACTGCGGAAAAGTCAAGCCTGCGCTCTGCGTGTTTGAATACATCTATTTTGCGCGTCCCGACAGCGTTATTGACGGCTGTTCGGTGCATCTTGCGCGCCAGCGCGCAGGTTCGTTCCTTGCGCTTGAACATCCCGTGCAGGCGGATGTTGTTATCGGCGTTCCCGATTCCGGGCTTGATGCCGCGATCGGCTTTTCAAGACAGTCCGGCATTCCCTACGGCATAGGCTTTATCAAAAACAAATATATCGGCAGAACCTTCATTCAGCCGAAACAGAACGAGCGTGAAAAGCTCGTTCGGATCAAGCTCAACCCCGTATCCGCAACGGTCAGCGGCAAGCGCGTTGTGCTTATCGATGATTCCATCGTTCGCGGAACAACAATCAAGCGCATCGTCCGCCTTCTGCGTGAAGCGGGCGCAACGGAGGTGCATGTGCGTTCCGCCGCGCCGAAATTCCTGTTCCCCTGCTATTTCGGCACGGATGTTCCCTCGCGGGAGGAGCTGATTGCAAACAAATACAACGATGAGGAACTTGTTCGCGAACTCGGGCTCGATTCCCTCGGTTTCCTGAGCGTTGAGAACGCAAGGCTGCTTGCCGGCAACGGCAAAACGGATTATTGTGTCGGCTGCTTCACGGGCGAATATCCCTGCGAGTCGCCCAAACGCCGCTATGTCAACAAATATGCGCGCAAGCTCAGCGAAAAATCCGATACGCCGCAGCCGAAAGAGTAACCGAACAGAAAAACCGCGGCTCTGACGGGCCGCGAACGCAATCGAAACCACCGAACAAAATAAACCAAACGGATTTATCAGATCGAAAGGAAGAACATAAATGGCAAACAACAACAGCAGGAGCGAAAGCTACGAAAAAGCGGGCGTTGATATTACTGCGGGCTATCGCGCCGTTGAACTGATGAAAAAACACATTTCGCGCACGATCACGCCCGGTGCAATGCCCTCCATCGGCAATTTCGGCGGCCTGTTTGCACCGGATCTTGCAGGCATGAGCGAACCCATCCTTGTCAGCGGTACGGACGGCGTGGGAACGAAACTTAAGCTCGCCTTTTTGAGCGACAAACATAACACCGTCGGCATCGACTGCGTTGCAATGTGTGTGAACGACATCATCTGCTGCGGTGCAAAGCCTCTGTTTTTCCTTGACTATATCGCACTCGGCAAAAACATTCCCGAAAAAGTTGCCTCCGTTGTTGAGGGCGTTGCGGAGGGCTGCGTGCAGTCCGGCTGCGCACTTATCGGCGGCGAAACGGCCGAAATGCCGGGTTTCTACCCTGCGGACGAATATGACCTTGCAGGGTTTGCTGTCGGCATCGTGGACAGGAGCAAAGTGTTCGACATTGAAACGCAGCGTCCCGGAGATGTTATCATTGCGCTGCCGTCAAGCGGAGTTCATTCCAACGGCTTCTCCCTTGTGCGCAAGGTTTTCAATCTCAATTCAAACAATGCCGTGCTCGGAACCCATGTTGAATCTCTCGGAAAAACTCTTGGCGAAGCTCTGCTTGAGCCCACAAGGATTTACGTTAAACCCGTGCTGGAGCTTGCAAAGGAAGTCCGCATAAAGGGCTGTGCACATATCACCGGCGGCGGCTTCTATGAGAATATCCCGCGCTGCCTTAAAAAAGGCATTGCGGCGAGAATAAACAAAAACGCACTGCGCATTCATCCGCTTTTTGACCTTATCGCGTCAACGGGAGATATCCCCGAAAGGGACATGTTCAACACCTTCAACATGGGCGTCGGCATGTGCCTCATCGTTTCACGCGAGGATGCGGATCGTGCGCTTGAAATTCTCCGCGCAAACGGCGAGGAGGCTTACATCTGCGGCGACACCGTGCTCGGCGAAGGTATTGAGATATGCTGACGGGCGGAGAACTTTCCGCCGCGATCGGCAAAAGCGGCAGCTGCGGCGGGGCCGAAGCTCCCCGCCGTCCGCGCGCTGCCGTGTTCGTTTCCGGAGGGGGAACGAACCTTCAGGCTTTGCTCGACAAGCGCGGTTCGGTTATAAAAAGCGGCGATATTGCGCTTGTTGTTTCCAACAAGCCGGATGCATTCGCACTTCAGCGGGCAAAAAATGCGGGCATTGAAGCGGTTTATCTTCCTCAAAACAGGCAGGACCCCGCACTGTTCGAAACGGCGGCGCGGAAACTGCTCAAGGAGCGCAAAATCGATGTTGTCGTGCTTGCGGGCTTTCTTGCAATACTGAGTGCGGATTTTACCGAAAGTTACGACAGGCGCATCATCAACGTTCATCCGTCACTCATTCCGTCCTTCTGCGGAAAGGGGTACTACGGTCTGCGCGTTCACGAGGCTGCGCTTGCATACGGCGTGAAGGTCACGGGTGCAACGGTACACTATGTAAATGCGGTTGCCGACGGCGGCGAGATAATCATGCAGAAAGCCGTTGATGTGCTTCCGGGCGACACTCCGGAAACCCTGCAGCGGCGCGTTATGGAACAGGCGGAATGGGAATTGCTGCCCCTTGCGCTTGAACAGGTGTTTTTATCAATAAAATCAATAGAACAGTGAAACAAACAGTGAACAAACGAGTCGGAATCGAAATGCGAAAGGCGGAATAAATGAAAACTATCAACGAATACCTGAACGGCAATACCTATCCCGGACGCGGCGTGCTTATCGGAAAAAGTGCGGACAACGCACATTATGTGGCCGCATACTTCATCATGGGCAGAAGCGAGAACAGCCGCAACCGCATATTTGAACCGACCGAGGACGGCATCAGAACGCGGGCGTTCGACGAAAAAAAGCTGACAGACCCTTCGCTTATCATCTATTCTCCCGTGCGGAAGGTCAACGGCTGCACCGTCGTTACCAACGGCGACCAGACGGACACCGTTGCCTGCGAAATTGCGGAGGGCGGAAGCTTTGAATCCGCACTGCGCAAAAGGAGCTTTGAACCTGATGCTCCGAATTTTACCCCGCGCATCAGCGGCATTCTTTACCCCGAAACAGGCGAATACACCCTCAGCATACTGAAGGCGGAAACACCCGACGGCGCACGCTGCCGCAGAAATTTTTACAATTACGAACCCGAAGCGGGGACGGCACATCTTATCCACACATATGAGCATGACGGCTCGCCGCTGCCCTCGTTCTGCGGTGAACCGGTGCGCATTGCGCTGAACGCGCCCGATGCAGAGACCCTTGCCGAAGAAATTTGGGCAGGTCTTGATGAAAACAACCGTGTTTCGCTCTTTGTGCGCTTTATCGGCTGCGTGGACGGCGCGGAGGACACATTCATCATCAACCGGCACACCTGCTGAGCGCTGTGCGGCTTTGCAAAAAAACGGAGCCGGTCAACGTCAACTTAAGTTACCCTGACCGACCGTAAGAACTGAAACAAACAATAACCGAATAAAACCGAACATACTAACGGAGGCAAACATGCGATACGAACTTAAATACGGCTGCAATCCCAATCAGAAACCCGCTGCAATTTCAATTGACGGCGAACTGCCGATTGCCGTTTTGAACGGCAGGGCGGGCTATATCAACCTTCTTGACGCACTCAACGGGTGGCAGCTCGTCAGAGAACTTCGCACCGCAACGGGACTTCCTGCGGCGGCATCGTTCAAACACGTCAGCCCGGCAGGTGCGGCCGTCGGCCTTCCGCTGAACGAGACGCTTCGCAAAATGTATTTTGTTGATGAAACAACAGAGCTTTCTCCCCTTGCCTGTGCCTATATTCGCGCAAGAGGTGCGGACAGAATGAGCTCCTTCGGAGATTTTATCGCCGTCAGCGACAGGGTCGATGTTTCGCTTGCAAAAGTTTTGAAGCATGAAGTTTCGGACGGCATTATTGCTCCGGATTACGATGAGGATGCGTTTGAGATCCTTTCCGCAAAGAAAAAGGGTGCATACACGGTTATTAAAATCGACGAAAACTATGTTCCCGCTCCCATTGAAACGCGCACGGTGTTCGGCATCACATTCGAACAGGGACGCAACGATTCAACGATTGACGAAAGCCTGCTTTCAAATATCGTGACCGAAAACAAAAACCTGCCCGAAAGCGCGAAACGCGACCTTGTTATTGCGCTTATCACGCTTAAATACACCCAGTCCAACTCCGTTTGCTATGTTGAAAACGGACAAACGATCGGAGTGGGCGCGGGTCAGCAATCCCGCATTCACTGCACACGCCTTGCGGGCAATAAAGCCGACCTTTGGCACCTGCGTTCGCATCCTTCCGTGCTGAACCTGCCGTTCCGTGCGGATATTCCGCGCCCCAACCGCGATAATGCAATTGATTTGTATTTAAACGAGGATGAATGCGGGGACGTGCTTGACGACGGAAATTGGCAGAATTTCTTCACCCGCCGCCCCGAGCCGATGACAAAGGAACAGAAGCGGGAATGGCTGAGCAGGTTCGGCGAAACTGCACTTGCAAGCGATGCGTTCTTCCCGTTCGGCGATAATATCGAGCGTGCTTTCCGCAGCGGCGTTGCCTATATTGCTCAGCCCGGCGGTTCGGTGCGCGATGATGCCGTTATTGAGGCATGCAACAAACACGGCATGGTCATGGCTTTTACCGGACTGCGCCTTTTCCACCATTGATTTTTAACGGAGCGGTTTATTCGGATATTCGGATCTGTTCGGCACTCGGCAGTATGCCGGGCGAACGGAAAAGAACGGTCAATTAAGCGGACATAGACGAAAAGGATTTCCCGATGCAGGTGCAGAACGTGCGGAAGGGACGGAACAAGGAACGGAATTAAGAGTAAAAAATGCAGATAACAAAGGATAAACTCAATATTGCCGTCATAGGCGGCGGCGGACGCGAACATGCGATAATCAGGCGGCTTGCTCAAAGCCGCAGAGCGGGAAAGATATATGCACTTCCCGGAAACGGCGGAATTTCCCGCGAACATGCGGGCAGCGATTCATGCCCGGTGACCTGCACGGGCATTGCCGCAACGGACTTGGAAAAAATTGTGGATTTTGTGCTGAACAACGAAATTGACTTTGCTGCCGTGATTCCGGACGACCCTCTCGTTATGGGGCTTTGCGACATGCTGCGCGAAAAGGGCATTCCCTGCTTCGGCCCGAGCAAGGCCGCGGCAATAATCGAGGGCAGCAAGGCTTTTTCAAAGGAACTCATGAAGAAATACGGCATTCCGACAGCCGAATACAAGGTCTTTTCGGATGCCGATGCTGCGGCAGAATATGCGGCGCACCACAGCCTTCCCGTCGTTGTCAAAGCGGACGGGCTTGCTCTCGGCAAGGGCGTTATAATTGCAAAAACTCACGAGGAAGCGGTTGAAGCCGTGAACGAAATGATGCGGGGCGGCAAATTCGGCAGGAGCGGCGCAACTGTCGTTGTTGAAGAGTTCCTGACCGGGCCCGAGGTTTCCGTGCTTGCGTTTACGGACGGAAAAACAGTTGTTCCCCTGCCCTCTTCAATGGACCACAAACGTGCGGGCGACGGCGACACGGGACTGAACACCGGCGGCATGGGCGTTATTGCACCGAATCCTTTTTACACAAAAGCGGCGGAGGAGCAGGTTATGCAAAGCATCATCCTTCCCACGCTGAACGCAATGAATGCCGAGGGACGGACTTTCCGCGGGTGCCTGTATTTCGGGCTTATGCTCACACCGAACGGCCCGCGTGTTATTGAATATAACTGCCGTTTCGGCGATCCGGAAACGCAGGCGGTGCTGCCCCTTGTTGAAGGCGACCTGCTTGAAATAATGATTGCGACGCAGGCGGGGACGCTTGACAAATGCGAGATCAAGCTTTCCGACAAATCCTCCTGCTGCCTTGTGCTTGCAAGCGGGGGATACCCGGAAAAATACGAAAAGGGCAAACTTATCACCTTTGACGGCGATGTTGAAGCAGATTGCGGGGTATGCATCTTCCATGCGGGAACAAAACTCAGAACACCCGACAGCAGCGAATTCGTTACAAGCGGCGGGCGCGTGCTCGGCATCACGGCCGTTCGCGATACGCTTGAAGAGGCGGTTCGGGCGGCATATGCGGCAGCCGAACGAGTGCATTTTGACGGAAAATATTCAAGAAGCGACATCGGACTTTCCGCATTGCGCGAAAGCCGTTTAAAAAACGGGTAAACGCCGGCACCGCCGGCATTTGCCGAAAGAACGAACATTACGGAATACGGGAAATTTTACGGGAGACAACAGAATGGTTTACAGAATTTACAGCGAAAAACGCCCCGAATTTTCGGAAGCGGCGGAAGGGCTTGCGAAGGATATTCGCGAATTTCTCGGGATCCGCACGCTTGAAGGGGTTCGCATCATCAACAGGTATGACGCGGAGGGTGTGGACGAAGCGACGTTCAACGCCTGCATCGAAACCGTTTTTTCCGAACCGCAGGTTGACAGAACCTATACGGAAGCTGAATTCCGTGAGGAAATCTGCGGCAATGCGGCGGGTGCAAAAGTTTTTGCGGTTGAATATCTGCCGGGGCAGTTCGACCAGCGGGCGGATTCCGCAGCGCAGTGCATAAGCCTTGTTGCGCAGTGCGAAAGGCCGGCAGTGCGTTCGGCAGCCGTATACATGCTTTCGGGCAGTCTTACATCCGAAGAACTGAACAGGATAAAGGCATACATTATCAACCCCGTGGATTCGCGCGAAGCCGCGCTTGAATGCTGTGACACGCTTGCAATGCGCTGCGACGAGCCTGCTCAGCCGCCGCGCGTAAAGCTGTTTGACACCCCCGCAAAGGAGCTTATCGCGCTTTACGGGCTTGCAATGGATGAGGCGGATGCGGAGTGCCTTAAAGTCTATTTTAAAACAGAAAATCGTGAGCCGACGCTGACCGAACTCCGCGTTATCGACACATACTGGTCGGATCATTGCCGCCATACAACCTTCAACACGCATTTGACAGATGTTGAATTCGAGGATGAACGCGTTCGGCGCGAATTCGAAAATTACCTTGCTCTTCGCGAAAACATCGGGGACAAAAAGCCCGTATGCCTCATGGATATTGCCTGCGTTGCGGCAAAGGCACTTAAAAAAAGCGGCGAATTGCGCAATCTTGACGAGTCGGACGAAATCAATGCCTGCACCGTTAAGATAAAGGTCGATGCCGACGGCGTTGAGGAGCCGTGGCTGCTGCTGTTTAAAAACGAAACGCACAACCACCCGACGGAGATCGAACCCTTCGGCGGTGCGGCAACCTGCATCGGCGGCGCGATACGAGATCCCCTTTCGGGGCGGAGCTATGTTTATCATGCAATGCGCGTGACGGGCGGCGCAAACCCGCTTGCCCCGATTGAAAGCACCATCCGCGGCAAGCTTCCCCAAAGAAAACTTGCTGCAACGGCGGCGCAGGGCTACAGCTCCTACGGCAATCAGATCGGCATTGCAACGGGTCTTGTGGATGAAGTTTATCATGACGGCTATCTTGCAAAGCATATGGAAATCGGTGCTGTTGTCGGTGCGGCGCCCGAACGGAATGTCCGCCGCGAAAAACCTGCTGCGGGCGATGCCGTTATCCTTCTCGGCGGAAGAACGGGACGCGACGGCTGCGGCGGTGCAACGGGCTCAAGCAAGTCACACAACATATCATCACTTGAAACATGCGGAGCGGAGGTTCAAAAGGGCAATGCGCCCGAGGAACGCAAACTGCAAAGGCTGTTCCTGAACCCGGAAGCTTCAACATTGATAAAATGCTGCAACGATTTCGGTGCGGGCGGCGTTTCCGTTGCAATCGGCGAGCTTGCGGACGGACTGGATATCGAGCTTGACAGGGTTCCGAAAAAATATGCCGGGCTTGACGGCACGGAGCTTGCGATAAGCGAATCTCAGGAACGCATGGCGGTTGTTGTTGCGGAGGCGGACTGCGAAAAATTCCTTGCACTTGCAAACGGCGAAAACCTTGAAGCAACCGTTGTTGCCCGCGTTACGGATACCGGGCGCATGGTCATGCATTGGAACGGGGAAAAAATCGTCGATCTTTCCCGCGAATTCCTGAACACAAACGGTGCGGTGAAGCAAATGCGCGCCAAGGTTCAAAAGTGCGGCCTTTCGGATTGCTTCGCTCGAAAAAACTGTCCCGAAACGGGAAAAAAAGCCGAAACTACCTTTGCGGAAAGGCTCTCGGAATGTGTTTCGGATATTAACATCTGCTCTCGGCAGGGGCTTGCGGAGCGGTTTGATTCAACCATCGGCGCGGCAACGGTGCTTATGCCTTTCGGCGGAAAGAATATGCTGACGCCGACTCAGGCAATGGCCGCAAAGCTGCCCGTTCGCGGAAGCGAAACGGATACCTGCTCCGTCATGGCATACGGCTTTGACCCGCATTATTCGGCGGAAGATCCGTTCGGTGCGGCGTACTGCGCGGTCGTGACTTCCGTTGCCAAGCTTGTTGCGGCGGGTGCATCAACAGAAAACTGCTGGCTGACATTCCAGGAATATTTTGAAAAGCTCGGCAGTGATCCCGTGCGCTGGGGCAAACCCCTTGCCGCGCTGTTGGGAGCGCTGCGCGCACAGCTCGGGCTTAGGCTTGCGGCAATCGGCGGCAAGGACTCAATGAGTGGAACTTTCGAAAACATAACGGTTCCGCCGACGCTTGTTTCGTTTGCAATTGCAGCGGATAAGGCAGGGAATATCATCTCTCCGGAATTTAAAAAGCCCGGCTCAAGGCTTGTTTTCCTGCCGGCGAAACCGGACGAAAACGGTCTTCCCGCAGCGGACTCTCTTCGCACCAATTTTGCGCTTGCAACGCGCCTGATACGCGGCGGCAGCGTGCTTTCCGCATGGGCAGTCGATAAGGGCGGCGCGGCGGAAGGCCTGTTCAAAGCCGCTCTCGGCAACGGAATCGGCGTTCGCCTGAATCCCGAATTCCCGCAGGAAGAACTGTTCCGCCGCAATTACGGCGCGCTTATACTTGAAATTGCGGAAGGCTGCACGGAACAAATCCCGAACGGGCTCGAACTCGGCTCAACAATGTCGGAATTTGCGTTCGAATACAGGGACGAAAACGTTGCACTTGCTCCGCTGTTCGAAATTTACGACAAAAAGCTTGAACCGGTTTACAGACATAAAACAACGGACGAAACGCCTGTTGAAATCGGTTCTTTCCGAAGGAATGCACCGATGATAAAGCCGAACGGCAGATATGCACGCCCGCGTGTGCTGATTCCGGTCTTCCCCGGTACGAACTGCGAAATGGATTCCGCACGGGCAATGCGCCTTGCGGGAGCGGAAGCGGAAGTGCTTGTTATCAACAACATCACCGCAAAGGGCATTGAAGAATCAGTCAACGCATTTGCGAATAGGTTGGAGGATTCACAAATTTTGTTCATTCCCGGCGGTTTTTCCGGCGGAGACGAACCCGAGGGCAGCGCAAAGCTCATTGAATCCTTCATGCGCAATGCCCGTGCGGCGGAGGCGATCGAACGGCTGCTCAACCGTCGCGACGGCTTGATTCTCGGCATTTGCAATGGGTTCCAGGCGTTGATAAAACTCGGACTTGTGCCTTTCGGAAAAATCATTCACACGGATGAAAACTGCCCCACTCTGACATATAACACGATCGGGCTGCATCGTTCGCGCCTTGTGCATACCCGCACGGTTTCCAACCTGTCCCCGTGGCTTATGTACCGTGAACCGGGTGAAGTTTCACTCGTTCCCGTGTCCCACGGCGAGGGAAGATTCGTTTGCCCCGATGAGCTGCTGAACAGGCTTGTTGAAAACGGACAGATCGCAACGGTTTACTGCGATGCATCCGGCAGAGCCTCCATGCGCACCGAGATAAATCCGAACGGCTCCGTGCTTGCCGTTGAGGGCATCACTTCTGCGGACGGAAGAGTGTTCGGAAAGATGGCACACAGCGAAAGATACGGAAAAAATCTTTACAAAAACGTACCCGGAAAGGACGAATCGGCGATCTTCCGCGGTGCAGTGGATTACTTCAGACTGTAACATAAAACGCTTCGGCAGAAGGAGGACTTTGCGGGAAAAGCGCGGCAAACACAAGCCTCTTCCCGCAAAGAGCCCGAAATGTTCGGGACATTCCGAAAACACGGCAAGCCGGGCAAATCGCGCCGTTTCGCATAAATGAGGCGCGGTTTGCGGAAATATATGCACCAAACAGAAAAATCAGGCTTTAATTATTCGGCCGTTTGGTGTATAATGAGTCAATTTCAATCCGCACAAAACCGCGAATAATGCGGCCGGATTGGAAAATGCAGACGGAAAGGGGAAAATATGAGCGCACAGATAATCGACGGCCGCGCAATTGCAGCGCAGGTCTATTCGGAACTTACAACGCGGGTGGCGGTGCTTAAGGCGAAGGGTGTTATTCCGCGTGTTGCCATCATTCATGTGGGTACGGAGGAAATGACCAAACGCTATGTCACGCTGAAAGAAAATGCCGCGATAAGACTCGGCATGGAATGCGTGACCTATCATCTTGTGGAAGATGTTTCGCAGCAGCGGGTGATAGAGCTTGTTCAAAAGCTTAATGCGGATGAATCGGTTCACGGCGTCCTGGTTCAGATGCCTCTGCCGGACAGCATGGACACAAAAACCGTTCTTGATGCCATTGACCCCGAAAAGGATATTGACGGTCTGCATTTCTGCAACGCGGGCAAGCTTTTGAACGGCGAGCCTGCCGTCATTGCCTGCACCCCGCGCGCTGTTATCCGTATTCTGGATGAAACGGGCATAGACATAATGTCCAAACACACGGTCGTCGTCGGAAAATCCGTATTGGTGGGCAGGCCGATTGCAATCTGTCTGCTGAACCG
>FR879687.1:53761-96216 GCA_000435055.1 Clostridium sp. CAG:138
TCTGCTGAACCGCAACGCAACGGTTTCGGTTTGCCACACAAAGACTCAGAATCTCGGCGACATAACCAAAAATGCCGATATTCTTATCGTTGCTGCGGGTTCGGCGGGGCTTATCAAGGCGGATATGGTCAAGGACGGTGCGGTTGTTATCGACATCGGACAGACAAATATAGACGGCAAACTCTACGGCGATGTTGACTTTGAAAATGTTTCAAAAAAAGCAAGCTATATCACAAAAGCTGTCGGCGGTGTGGGTCCGATGACCGTTGCAATGCTCATGACGAACCTTGTGGACTGCGCGGAACACGAGCTGAATGCACGGAATGCAAGGTAATCGAATCACTGAAATTACCGACCGCATTGCAGTCGATCGAACGAATAATCAAATTCCTGAAGCAAAAGCCCGAAAGGGCTGAAAATACCAAGCCCGGAAGGACCGCAAAAAGCCCGGAAGGACTGCCGAACAAAACCGGAAACTTATAAACAGAAAGGAAAAAACTGTTATGGCATTCATCTACAGCGAACCTTCACGCACCTTCGGCGAATATCTGCTTGTTCCAGGATATTCCTCCAAGGAATGCATCCCCGCAAACGTCAGCCTGCGCACCCCTCTTGTTAAATTCCGCAGAGGTGAGGAACCGGCCGTCTCGATCAACACTCCCATGGTATCCGCAATTATGCAGTCCGTATCAAACGATACGATGGCGATTGCGCTTGCCCAGGAGGGCGGAATTTCTTTCATCTACGGCTCCCAATCCATTGAGGATCAGGCTCAGATGGTGCGCAACGTAAAGGGACATAAGGCGGGCTTTGTGAAGAGCGATTCCAACCTTCGTCCCGATGCAACTCTTAAAGACGTTCTTGAGCTTCACGAACTCACCGGGCATTCCACCGTTGCAATCACGGCGGACGGAACGGGCACGGGCAAGCTCGTCGGCATTGTTACCGATAAGGACTACCGCGTCAGCCGAATGCCTCTTGACATGAAGGTTTCCGAGTTCATGACTCCGCTCAGCCGCCTTGTTTATGCAACCGAGGATATTACCCTTAAGATTGCAAACGATATCATTTGGGATCACAAAATCAACTCCCTTCCCATTGTGGACGACAGGGGGCATCTTAAGTTTTTCGTTTTCCGCAAAGACTATTCCAACCACAAGGCTAATCCGCTCGAATCGATCGACAGCAGCAAGCGTTACCTTGTCGGCGCGGGCATCAACACCCGCGACTATGCGGAGCGCGTTCCCGCGCTTGTTGAAGCAGGCGTTGATGCACTTTGCATAGACTCCTCCGAGGGATACACCGAGTGGCAGAAGCTGACCATTGATTTCATCCGCGAAAAATACGGTGACAGCGTTAAAGTCGGTGCGGGCAACGTTGTTGACGGCGACGGTTTCCGCTATCTTGCGGAATGCGGAGCGGACTTTGTAAAGGTCGGTATCGGCGGCGGTTCGATTTGCATTACCCGCGAACAGAAGGGCATCGGCAGAGGACAGGCGACCGCAATGATCGATGTTGCGCGCGCACGCGATGAGTATTATGAGGAAACGGGCATTTATGTTCCCATCTGCTCCGACGGCGGCATTGTTCACGATTACCACATCACCCTTGCGCTTGCAATGGGTGCGGATTTCGTGATGCTCGGAAGGTATTTCTCCCGCTTCGACGAAAGCCCCACTCCGAAAATCCGCATTAACGGCAACTACTATAAGGAATACTGGGGCGAAGGCTCGAACCGCGCACGCAACTGGCAGCGTTACGACATGG
Organism: Clostridium sp. CAG:138; assembly: GCA_000435055.1. Taxonomy (GTDB): domain Bacteria; phylum Bacillota; class Clostridia; order Christensenellales; family CAG-138; genus PeH17. The sequence goes on from FR879687.1 coordinate 55,529, forward strand.
GCGGCGCGGCAAAGCTCAGCTTTGAAGAAGGCGTTGATGCATATGTTCCCTATGCGGGCAGTCTTAAGGATAATCTTGCAGTCACCCTCGGCAAAGTTCGTTCAACAATGTGCAACTGCGGCGTGCTGAACCTTGCGGACCTGCGCAAAAATGCAAAGCTGACGCTCGTTTCTTCAACAAGCATAGTTGAAGGCGGTTCGCATGACGTTATCCTGAAAAGCAATGTTCCCGTTTCCGGAAGATAATTTCTGAAAACATAATATGAATGAATAAAATGCCGCCGCGGACAATTCTGTTCGCGGCGGTGTGATTTTTGTTTTTTGATTTTTGCTTAATAATAAAAACGGCCGAAGCCGCCTTTTTTGCATCAGCCGGAGCGGAAAAATCAAACTGCCGGCGGAATTTTTTGGTTGAGGAAAGTCATTGCCTCTTTAGTGTAGGCGAAGGTAAGGCAATCCAAGCTGCCGTAAAGTTCGGTAAGACGCGTTTCGGGAGCGGGGATTTGACCGTCCAGACTGAGGCAAATGAAGTTTTCGGGTTTAAGTTTGCCGTACATACCGCCGAAATTGCCCACCATCAGCGTCACGACGCGCAATTCGCGCACGGCGGAATACGGGAAGGTTTTAAGAAGCTTCCCTGTTTTGCCGAACACCCGAATTTCAGATTCCGTAAGTTCGAGCTTGCGCAGGGAAATATCGCGGCTGAAACGGTAGAGCAGGAAAAGTCCGCTTGAAACAAGCGCAAAGAAGGCTGCACACAGTGCGGTATACTGTGCGAGTATGCCTGCAAAGGTCAGCACGGCAAAAGCAATGCAAAACGAAAGCGCAATTACGGAAAACGCAAGCGTTATACGCATGCTGCGAAAATGTTCCTTTGAAACGACAGGGCAGATCATGCATACCTCCTGAAAAAATTTCGACGCCCCTGCTGTTTTAAAAGAGTCAAAACGCGGATATGCCCACAATTAAAAGAACAGGTGCTCAATAAGAATTTTTGCGCCGATGCAAACAAGGACGATCCCGCCGATTATCTCCGCACGTTTGCGGAACTTTTCTCCGAGTTTTTTGCCGCCGAGTGCGCCGAGCAGTGTCAGAATGAACGTGACGCTGCCGATGAAGCCGACAGCAAGCAGCAGCTTGCCGGTTGAAAAGCTGAAACTGCGGAAAACGATGCCTGTTGCAAGCGCATCAATGCTGGTGGCAATTGCCATTATAAACAGTGTGCCGAGTGCGAACGGGTTTGACGGTTCGGCCTCCTCTTCGGCGCGAACGGCTTCGATTATCATTTTGCCGCCGAGAAAAACAAGCAGCACAAATGCGATCCAGTGGTCGGTTCCTTCAACAAAGCGCGTAACGCCGCTGCCGAATATCATTGCAAGCAGCGGTATGATATAATACCCCAAAAGAGGCATTACCGCCTGAAAAACTCCGAAAAACAGCCCCATCAGGCCCGCTTCGCGAAATTTGACTCCTTTGCCGCCCGCATTGGAAAGGCCGGCAGAAACAGCAACCGCCATTGCATCCATACTCAGTGCAACGGCTGTCAAAAACAATTCCCAAATACTCATCACAACAGATTTTGACGGTTTGAATTGCGGGGGGGTGGGTAAAACATCTTGAAGGCACTCAGCCCCGATTAAACCGCCGCAAAAAATCGTTCTAAATGCGCCCCGGGTCAAACCCAAGCGTCATTCTCGGGTTCCTCGGGTTCGTCATCAAGAAGCTCGGCAAAGACTTCGAAAAGTTCTTCAAGCAGAACTTCGTTTTCGACGGGAATGTAAGCATCGCCCTGCTCGTCCTTTGCGATTTTCACAAAAATCACTTCGGGTTCTTCTTCGTCAATCTGATCCTCCGGAACGAGTGCAGCATATTTCGCACCTTCATAGGGGAAGGTCATGATATGCCAAAAGTTTTCTTCACCGCCGTCTTCGGTCACAAAAGTCACGGGTTCAAGCTCGGCGGAATCATCAAATTCCTCGGGCTGCGGGTTAATTTTTATGTTTTCTTCAATCATAACATTGCCTTTCAAAGTGTAAATAATTATTACAGAGCGGACGTTATCTCAGCGGATGGAGCGTCATATAGCCTTCGAGAATGACCTGTGCGGCAAGTCTGTCGATAACTTTGCGGCGTTTTTTCCAGTTTAGTTCCGCTTCAAACAAAGCGCGTTCCGCAGCAACGGTGGAAAGCCTTTCGTCAAAAAAGTCGTGCTCGCCTTCCCAACCGTTCAGTACAACGGCGGCAAAGGCACGAACCTTTTCGGAAGCAAAGCCGTAGCTCCCGTCCATATTGCGCGGCATTCCGAACACGATGCGGCAGGGGGCATAGCGTTCCGCACATTTGCGAATGTATTCTCCGTCCTTGTCATCATCTCCGGTGCGGTTATAGGTTTCGATGCCCTGCGCGGTGATTCCGAGCGCATCGCTGACGGCAAGCCCGACGCGCTTGTCGCCGACGTCAACTGCAAAATAGCGATATGCCATAGTGTATCTCTCCGAATTTAACGGCAAATCAACTCTTTTCGCCGTCGAATTTATTCCACAATTATAACTCATATTCGCCTTTCGGTCAACCCGAAAAAGTCGGAAAGCGGACGTTTTTCGAATAACCGTGATAAGTTTTCATCTTCCGCGGATGTCCGGAAAAAAGAAAACATCGGGGACGGGCCGCAGCTTTCCGCTTCCCGCTCCCGATTATTGTGCTGTGTGCGTTTTTGTCGAACAATTCCGAAAGCACCGAATCAAAGCCGGTTAGGCGGAGACTGCGGAAACATCACTCAATATATTTTTTATGCGCATTTAAAAATTCGACGAATGCCGAAAAGCTGCGCTTTCCGAGTTTTCCGTCAACGTTGAGCCGCTGCCCGTCGGAAGCCGTATAGCCCGCAGCGTTGAGCATGGCCTGAAGTGCGGACACGGGTTTGCCCTGCATCATGGGGCTTGTGAGTGCAAAAACAATGCGATCCGGGCTTTCGTCAACATAATCGCGGTAACAAATATCGATGTCCACTCTGCCCGCAATGCCGTCCACCTTTCCCGTGCCGCGCTGCCACATGGTGAAATCTCCGGAATAAGTCGGCCTTGAGGCGTACTGAGCAAGCCAAACGTCCCAGCGGCGGGTCGTTTCGGAAGGAATAAGAGCCGAAAGCCAGTATTTGCTGCTGTAAAGCATGGGCTTATAGCCGCGTGCCTCGATTCGCGTACAGAATGCATCGATTATCGCACCGCGTGTTTTTTTCGGCATTGCAAGGAATTGAGCCGCCTCGAAATCCATTGCAATCGGATAATCAAGATGATACGGTGCGCACTCCTCTGCGGCACGCTCCGCCTCTTCGGCGGCAGCAAAAGCAGTGCGTGCTCTGCTGTAGACATATGCGCCGACGGGCAGCCCGACGGCGGCGCAATTACGCATGTTGCGGTGAAACTCCGGGTCAACGGTGTTTACACCCTGTGTGCATTTGATAATTGCAAAGCCTGTGCCGCCGGCCTTCACACGCGCCCAGTCGATTTTCCCCTGATAGCGTGAAACATCAATTCCTGTTTGTATGATTCTCCGTTCATTCATAAAGAGTGCAGCCCCTTTCGCTTATTCACATAAGCTTATTCAGGTGCTGCACGATTATGCGGCATATTCATTTATTTCACAGCGGGGCTGCTGACTGTGGGATGATTCGGATGCAATGCCAAACTACGGATTTGCCCTTTTCCTGCTTTTTGCGGCCTTTACTTATGCAGCAAAGGCGAAAGCGGCTTGTAAACGAGGAAGCACAGTGCAACATCCAGCGCTCCTTTGAAGAAAGTGAACGGCATGTTGAAAACAAGCAGGCATTCCAAAAGTCCGTCGGTTGAAGGGCGAATGGATTGATACATGCCGATGATAGCTTCAAGCGGCAGATCATAGAGTTTCACATATGCGGGATAGACAATGAAATAATTCAGCGGCACGGACAATACGGACATCAGCACCGCGCCGACAAGTGCGCCTGTCAGCGCACCCTTGCGGGATTTGTATTTTTTATAGATGAATCCGGCAGAAAACGAGAATACCGCTCCCATGATGAAATTGAACGTCTCGCCCACATATGCCGACGAAGTGCCGTGCAGCAGGGAAAAAAGCACGTTCTTGAGCAGCGAAACAACAACGCCGTAAACAGGTCCCAACGAGAATGCAGCCAAAAGCTCGGGCAGATCCGAAATATCAAGCTTGACGAATGAAGGAATCAGCGCGGGAATCGGAAACTCAATGTACATGAGAATAAAAGCTATCGTTGAAAGCATAGCGGTTACGGTGAGTTTGCGTGCACGGGTTTGTGTTGACATAAAAAACACTCCTTTTTATCATTTGTCCCTGAAAGAACAAGTCTTCCGGGGTGCATGACACAAAAGAGCGTTGAAATCACGCGAAAAGGTGCGCAGCACAGCTTCTCTCATCCGGACTGTGACCGTCGGTACCGGAATTTCACCGGATCGTGCGGCAAAAGCCGCTTGCGGACTGTGACCGCCGGTGGGGAACTTCGCCCCGCCTCGAAGACTGATGATTCAGTTGACGGTATGATTATACTCCGTGCGGCGCAAAAGTCAACAGGGAATTTTCTCTAAAAGGGAAAATTTCGGGTGATTTTTTAAGGGACCGTTGTATAAGCTCCCCTATTGTTCAGTTCCATTCCTCGGCAAGGAGAAAATCGCGGATATTTCGATGCTTGATGCCGTTCCGACTCATATCAAATTCATCGAGGGAAACAACATATTTCGGAAAGTTGTCGCGAATGCTGTCATACGCACCGAACTCACGGTTGATTGTTTCTTCCGATGCCAGCAGATAGGTGACCTGAACATACAGCTTTTCGCTGCGCTTGTCACATACAAAATCAATTTCCTTATTGCCTGTTTTGCCGACGGTTACCGCATAGCCGCGGCGCAGCAATTCCAGATACACTATATTCTCCAAAATGAGATTGATGTCCCGCATATTGCCGCCGAAAACGGCTTCACGGATGCCGTGATCGGCAATATAGTACTTTTCGTTGGAGGCAAGGATTTGCTTGCCCTGCAAATCCTCCCGTTTTACCCGATAGAACAGGTAAGACTCGCAGCAATATTTGATATAGTTTAGGATCGTTTCCGGTGCAACGGTACGCTGCTCGTTTTTCAGAAACTTCGCAAGGGAGGCTGCAGAGAAGGTTGTACCCACATTGGCGATCACATAGGCAATGATTCGTTCCAGCAAATCAACATCCCGGACCTTATTCCGCTTCACGATGTCTTTGAGCTGGACAGAATTGAACAGATCATGAAGATATTGCTTGGACGGAGCATCTGCATAGCGGAGGTTTGCGAGGTAGGGCATACCACCGGACAGGAGGTACTTTTGGAAACACTGCCGGACGGACGTATCGGGAGCAATAGAACGGTACAGTTCAATGAACTCCCCAAAGGAAAACGGATAGATCACAAACTCCACATACCGACCGGCCAAATATGTTGCAAGCTCACCGGACAGCAGCTTTGCATTCGAGCCGGTTATATAGATGTCACAATCAAGCGAGACACGGAAAGAGTTGATGCACTTCTCCCAGTCTTTGACCTCCTGTATTTCGTCAAAGAACAGATAGACCTTGCCCTCTGTTTCTGCGGCTCTCTTGGTGATCTCGTCATGCAGAGCCTGAGCGGTTTGCAGATGGGAACAGCTCATATCTTCAAAGTTGACAGAGATAAACTGTGTCGGACTTACACCGGACTCCGTAAGTTCCTGTTTGATTAGCTCCAACATGACAGACTTCCCACAGCGGCGGATACCCGTCATTACCTTGATAAGCTCCGTTCCGATAAACGGACGGATACGGCTCATATACAGTTCGCGTTTGATCATTAATCACAGTCTCCTTTCCGCAGTCGGTTTCAGTATAACACATTTACAGGTGAAATGCAACGGCGAAATTAAGAAATCATAAGTTATAACCGCTGAAATTCGCAATTCGATAAAAATTTCGGATAAACCTTAAGGATGCAGGCAAAATTCCGAACGTTAACTCCGATTCTTAAATCATAAGGACGGTGCGGATTGCGCTGCCCCATTCGGCAGCAAGCTTTTCGAGTGAATACGATGCGTTTGCGGGGCTTGTTGAAGGCAGCGCCGTGACGGTGCAGCCGAATTTTGCGGTTTCTTCGGAAAGATATTTGCGAAAAAGCTTTTGCGCCGTTTGACCGTTTAAAAAAACGGCTTTGATTTGCGTCGAACGGAGGAGCGGAGCAATATCGTTTGCGGTGACGGCCGAAATACTGCTGTCCGCCGAACCGCGTATGCTGCATTCGGCGGCGACATCCCAAAGCGCGATGTGGCGAGTGCGCAAAAACTCCTGCTTTTGCTCGATCGTTTGCGGCAGCGGCGCGTCGAACACGGAGGAAAGCACGCGCCAAAAGCGGTTTTGCGGATGCCCGTAGTAAAAGCCGCTTTCGCGGGATTTGACCGAGGGGAAACTGCCGAGTATGAGTATTTGAGAATCGTCGCCGAAAAAAGGCGGAATGCTGTGCTTTTCGACAGCGGCGGAAGTTTGAATTCTGCTCATGGTTCGTAAAAAGATTTACAACGGGATGATTGGATAAGGGAAGGGCCGGAAAACGCGGCAAACTGCGCTTTCCGACCCGGGCACTTCAAATCCGAAAAGGAATCAGGCAAGTTTTGATTCATTTGAAGTCGGATTTGTGTGTTGATGCAAAAACTTAAACCGTTCGGCCCGTTCTGCTGAAATCAGCCGGGCTTTGTTCGGTGTTTCAGTACTTGAGTGCGGAGCGGATCGCCTTGCGGAAAGGCGGAAGCATTGCGATGATGACGCAAACTGCGATGTCCGCAAACATGTAGGGAGCGTTGTACAGAAGGGAATACATGAACGCGGACTGTCCTGCTGCGGCATACTCGCCGAAGAAAACCGCACCGGTGAACAGGTGGCAGAGGAAGCGCAGAGTGCCGCCGATAAGAACGGAGAAGACGAGGTTGCGCTCGCCTTTTACAAGGCCGCCGAGTCCGATAACACCGAAAGCGATGGGGTAGTCAACGAGCATCTGAATCCAATGCGTCATTTCGGGATTCTGGATATACTGAAGGAAGCCGTAAACAACGCCCGCCATAACGCCGTATTTTGCGCCGTAGCGATTGGAATAAACCATCAGCGGCAGCATGCTTGCAAGGGTTATGGAGCCGCCGTTGGGCATTGAAAAGAGTTTGAAATAACTCAAAACAAAGCTTATTGCGATGCAGAGCGCACCGTGAACAAGGATGACCGTCGGAGTGGGATTGCCGGTAAAAGCGGCGGGCTCTGTGCATTTTTTCCTGCGCTGAACAAGGAAGATGATGAGCGCGGCGGCAAGCACGGCTGCGGCTGCAAAGAAGATCCAACCCTTTGTGTCAACGCCTTTGAGCTTTTCAAGCAGCACAAATTCGATTTTTTTACCATCGAACAACATAAAAAAGTTTCCTTTCTGAAAATAAACGCCCCCGCAAACGGTGCGGAGGCGTGTAAGCACAAATTTTCGCACCGCTTCCCTACGCAGGTATTACCCTAACAGGTTCAAAGGTTCTTTCTCAGTACATCGGGAATGACCCGTGTACGCACCCAGCGGATGTGTTCAATTTTCATTCCCAATTATAAAGCCGCGCTGCCGAAAATGCAATAGCATGAAACAATATATTGTCACAATGTGCGCGTGACGCCCGCAAAAATTGCGATGCCCATATGGAAAAACGACTGCAATCGTGGTAAAATGAAGTTTAATGCGGCAGCAGCGCAATGCTGTATCTATGCAGTGAAGGATAAAAGAATAAGGGAAATGCGGAACGGCATGAATACAATCGAAAAAAACATTAATGTTATTGAAATAAGCGATATATCGGCACCGGAGCTTGATGTTTTTGCAAGGATGACGGAAACACAGCTCCGCAGCAAACTGGAGCCGGAGAAGGGCATATTCATTGCGGAAAGCCCGACTGTTATCAGAATCGCGCTTGATGCAGGGTATGAACCGCTTTCGCTGCTTGTTGAAAAAAAGCATGTTGCGGGACAGGCGGCGGATATAATTGAACGCACGGCGGGAATCCCTGTTTACACGGCCGAAACGCAGCTGCTTTCAAAGCTTACCGGTTATCCGCTCACACGGGGTGTGTTCTGCGCAATGCGAAGGAAGCCGCCCCTTTCGGCTGAAAGCGTTTGCGACGGTGCAAGCCGCATTGCCGTTCTGGACGGAATTGTTGATTCAACAAATATCGGAGCAATCTTTCGCTCCGCCGCCGCGCTCGGCATGGATGCGGTGCTGCTCTCCCCCACCTGCTGCGATCCGCTTTGCAGGCGTGCAATAAGGGTCAGCATGGGCACGGTGTTTCAGATTCCGTGGGCAAGATTGCAGCCGGACGAGGAAGGGAACCGATTCGGACGGTTGAAAGCACTCGGGTTCAGGCTTGCTGCAACGGCGCTTAAAAATGACTCTGTGAGCATTGACGATCCGCGCCTTGCGGCGGAACCCCGCCTTGCCGTTGTAATGGGCACGGAAGGAACGGGGCTTGAACAATCTGCGATAGATTCTTGCGATTATACCGTGATGATTCCGATGCATCACGGGGTGGATTCATTGAATGTTGCAGCTGCAAGCGCGGTTGCGTTTTGGCAGCTGGGAAGGAGAACGGAAAGCTGCCGAAATAATGCGGACTGCAATAAAAACGACTGAAAACAGATTCGACAGGCAAGAAACTGTCACAATTGCCGAAAAGGAATAACAATTCCCATATTGACTTCAGCCCGACCGAAACCTATAATGGTTATCGGTCGGTTACTTGATGCGGCGAAATTCAAAGGCGGAAGGAAGCCGACGGTATGCATAATGCGGCTGTGTGCGGAGGTAAAAGATGGCATGTGATACAAAGGAAAGGATAATCGAGGAAGCATTGAGGCTTTTTTCGGAAAAGGGCTATGCGGGAACATCCATGAGCGACATCGCGGAACGGCTCAAAATCACAAAAGCAGCACTGTATAAGCACTATTCGGGCAAGCGCGAGATTTTTCAAAAGATTTTGGACAGAATGAGTGCGTTGGATGCGGAACGTGCGGCGGAATACGACATGCCGGGAGCGGAGGACGATGAATATGCCGAAGCGTATATGAACACGGCGCTCGACAGCATACGCCGATACAGCATTGCGCAGTTCCGCCACTGGACGGAGGACGGATTCTCTTCCCGGTTCCGAAAGATGCTCACCATTGAGCAGTACAACGATTCGACCATGGCGGATTTGTATCAGAACTACCTTGCGGCGGGTCCCGCGGAATACATGGCAAGGATATTCCGCCGTGCGGCGTCAACCGATGCGGAGGCGATGCAGCTTGCGCTTGAATTCTACGGGCCGATGTTCCTGCTTTACAGCATGTATGACGGAGCAAAGACCGATGATGAAAGAAAAAGTACGGTTCTTACATTGGATGAGCATATCGTTCGGTTTGCGGAAAGGCTGAACACGAAACATCAAGCAAAAGTCGGACAGTAAACCGTAAAGGCAGGCGTTTCCGAACGCCGCAACATAATTGAAGTAAACAAAGAGAAGAAGTGAGTAAAATGAAAAACGAAAACAAAAATACGGCGTTCGGATTCTTTTGTCTTCCCGGTGCAGTGCGGGAATCGGACTCTGCAAATACGAACTGAAGCTCACGGACACAATGGAAGAGGAACTGAGCTGTATCAACGATGCATTGAAACATCTGAATGATGTTCCTGCACTGTATCCGAAGGGCTATTTCAATCAGCTCCGCAGCAGCATCGGCGGAAGTGTATGACAGAAAGTCTGCCGAAAGGAGAATGCTTTATGAAAAACGGGGAAATTACAGTCAGGTTTGCAGCCGAAAACGAACTTGCACGCGTGAACGAGTTGAGGGAGCAGGTAAGCCGCCTTCATGCCGAAAACAGACCGGATGTTTTTCGCCCGGATTTCTGCAATGAACTGCGGCAGATTGCAAAAAACGCATTCGATGCGGATGATTCGGATGTTGTTGTTGCCTGCATGGACGGAGACATATGCGGATTTGCAATACTGGAGTACATTGAGCGGCAGGAATCATGCTGTCGGCGCGCCGAAAAGTTTTGCAGGATTTCCGAATTCGGCGTTGATGCAGCTCTGAGAAGGCGCGGGGCTGCAAAGGACGATAGCGGAGCTGAGATGATTCGGAAAATTCGGGAAGCTTTTTTCCGAGAGATGAATGTGTTTAACAAAAGAAAATGCAAAAAAAATATCGGCAGTTTCTTCCGTGGCGGCAGAAACTGTCGGTTTTTATTTGTGCATTCGTGCGAACAATACAGGCAGAAACCGTGCCGTGGTGGATGCGCACAAAAAACGGGTAAAAACGCAGCGGACGGAAAAATGTCTTGACATGCGGTATTTTTTGCTGTAATATAATATTACGGAATCGACACATGCGGCTGAAATTGCAGCATTGAATCCGTATCTTTGAAAAAATCGGGAGGAATACTATGAAAAAATGCGAGAACTGCAACCTTATTTTGCAGGACAGTGATGCTTTCTGCCCCAAATGCGGCGGAGCAACGGTCGAATGTGAATCCGGCAGCCCTGCCGAAGGTGAAACAGCCTGCAATTGCGGGGAGAATTGCAGCTGCGGCGAAGAAAACTGCGAATGCGGTGAACAGACGGCGGAGAACGTGCAGGCCGGTCCGCAGATGCAGTTTGTTGACGACGGAAAGAAGAAAAAGGGCAAAAAGGGTCTTATTGCCGCAATTATCGCGGCAGTCATCGTTGTGCTCGGCGTCGGCGCGGCTCTTGTTTACATGCTCGTTTTGAACACCCCGTCAAAGCAGTTCCTTATGGCGCAGGCAAAAATGTTAAAAACCGAGTGGTCGGGCAAAACAACGGTTGCGGATGTTCTCAAGGGCAAAGGCCAACCCGTCAAAAGGGATTTTTCGTCCGACATTTCGGTTTCTATGGACACCGACAATCAGAATTTCAACGATATTCTGAACAAGCTTTCGCTGGACTATAAAATCAAATCCGAAGGCAGCGAGTACCTTTTGAACGGTGAGCTGAATTATAACGGCTCTCCCCTGCTTTCGTGCGTTTTGACGGCGGACGAGAACACCGTGGGTCTTTATGTACCGGAGCTTTCAAACGAATATTACGTCACCGAGAAGGGGCTTGTGGAGCAGGTACTCACGGACGAAGATGCAGGCGAATACGACCCCATCGAGTACACCAAGCTTGACGACATTGAAAAAGCGTACAACAGCATTGTTAAGAGATACGGCAAAATCCTTCTCGGCGGCATTGACGATGAGGATGTTAAAGTCGAAAAGAACGTGACCGTGAAGCTTGAGCTGCTTGAAAAGGAGTTCAAGGGCTGCAAGGTTTATACATACACTCCCGATAAGGAGCGCATTGCGGCCGCGCTGAAAGCCCTCAGCGGGGAAATGCGTGAGGATGAGGAACTTTTTAACTATGTATGTTCACTGACAGAGTTCTATTACGGCAGCGATGCGCTCGTAATGCTCGGCGCTTCTGTTGGAGAAAGCACAATCGTTTCCGAAACCGGCGTTACGGAGGCGGAAACATGGAAGGAAAGACAGGCGGCACTTGCCGATTACATCGCGGAACATGCCGATGAATTTGCACAGCAGCTTGTTGACAGCGGGTTCGAAATAAAAACCGCCGTGCATAAGGGAAAGCCCGTTATGCAGACCGTCAAGTACAGCGAGTCCACCGTATCTTTCGAGATAATTTCCGACAGGGAAGAGCTTCTGTTTGCGTGGAAAGTAATAGACGATGACGGTCAGAACGGCACAAGCTTTGTTGCCGAACTGACCCGCAAAGACGGAATGCTGAACGGAAAAGTTGATTTCAATAATATCGAATCCGACGAAAGCAGCAGAGTTATGAGCATTGAACTGAAGGATATTTCAAGCGAAAAGAAATCGGCTCTCGGTATCCCTTACGGAACGGTGACGGTTGCGGTTGCCGATGAGGATCTTCTTAATGGCGAGGAAATGACATACACTCTCAGCACGAGTGCGGCGGAAAACGGCGGAACCGAACATTTAATGACGGTGGAATTGCCCGAATCGCTCGCGCCCTCCCTTGAATCTCTCGGCTTCTCCGGCACGCTCAGCGAGATGACGATGAAGATTTACAGCTCCGACAAGGCTTCAACCGCAAAGGCTCCCGATGCCGATTCAACGAACCTTTCTTCCGAAGAAGAGATTGAGGAGACGTTGAATGAAATGACCGGGGAACTTGCGAATGTCATCTTGCAGTTTATGTTTTCGGAAATGATGTGAGGTTGAATATCCGCAACAAAGTATTGCGATAAAATTTGACTGCCGCTGCGAGGGAACGCGTTGCGTGAACCTGCGGCGGCAGTCGGTGCATTTAATGACTATGGAAAAAGAACAGGTTTTAGTGCTTGAAAACATAACAAAAGCGTACGGAACAAGGTTTTCGAAAGAAAAAAAGCGGGTTCTCGGCCCTGTTTCGCTCTGCATTCGAAAGGGCGAAGCTGTCGGAATCACGGGAGAAAACGGTGCGGGCAAAAGCACGCTTCTTTCCGTTGCGGCGGGCATTGAAAGGCAGGATGCGGGAAAAATCGAACTTGCGCCGCTCGGACGCGGACAGTTGGGATACGTTCCGCAGGAAATCGCACTTTATCCCGCATTGACAGGAATGCAGAACCTGAGATTCTTTGCGTCGGCAGCGGGGCTGTACGGGCGGAGGCGCACAATTCGGTGCAGATACCTTTTGGAAAAAGTGAACCTTGCGGACAAGGCGGACAAGCCCGTTTCAACATATTCGGGCGGGATGCAGCGGCGGCTGAATCTTGCCTGCGCATTGGTTGGGGACGTGAAACTGCTCCTGCTTGACGAACCGACGGTCGGAGCGGATGAAAACTCAACAGAAATAATACTGAATACAATCACCGCTCTGAAAAACGGCGGCTGCGCGGTGCTGCTCGTTTCGCACCGTGCGGAGGATATTGCACGTGTCTGCGACAGGGTAGTGAAACTGAAAGACGGGGTTGTTGAAGATGGCAGTCGGTAAAAAAACGAACAAAGCAGGTTCGGGGCGAAAGTGGTTTCGGCTCCGTTCGTTTGCCGCGTGTGTTCGGAAGGATATCTGCCTTTTTTCGTCTGCGGCGGGCATTGCCTGCCTGCTGCTGCCGTTTATTGCCGCTTGCCTGCTTGCTTTCGGGCTGAATGATGCGCTTGCGGCGGAAAATGTGATTGAGCCCTTCCCTATTGCAGTAATTGACAGGGATGAAACAGTAATGTCCCGCATGCTTATCGGGCAGCTGCGGCGCATTGAGCTTTTTTCGGAAATTCGCTGTGTTTCCGGTTCGGAATTTGATTCCGCATTCCGAACGGCCGAGGATACGGCGCCGACAGTTGATTTTGAAGAGGATATGCTTGCGGGGTGTGCGGCGGCGGTCACGATTCCAAAGGATTATTTCTATTCGGTTTATTATATGGACGAGGGCAAGGTTGATGCATGGCTGAACGGAGAAATGCCGCTTGAAAGTGAGCTGACGGCCGATATAATCGAATCGGTTGCGGAAATAATGGCGGGTGAACGCGCGGCAATGCTTGCTGCTTTCCGCATTGCGGAGGGTGATGAACCTTCGGCGGAGGCGGTGCAGCGTTTCCGTGATGCATGTGCAAATGCGGTTTTGGACAGTGCGTTGGGGCGCAGAGCCGTTTTTAAGGATTCAGCGGGTGCTTTCGGGGTGCGTTCCGTTGATGTGATTCGCGAAAAATATTTTGTTTGCGCTGTGTGCATGTTGTTTTTCAGCGTATCGCTCGGAATCATGAAAACAGTTCCCGATGAACTGCAAATGGGAACCGCAAAGCGGTTCATCTGTTCGGGAGGGTCGCGAACAGCATTTTCGGCTTCAAAATTTGCGGCGGCAGCGGTCATTTGCACGGTGGGTGCCGTTCCGCTTGTGCTTGTTTTTAAAACACCGTTCAGCGCACGTTTATTGCTGACGCTTTTGCTCGGCTCGACAGTCTGTGCGGAGCTGATGTTCCTTTTGAGCCTTGCTTTCAAACGAACCGAAAGATTCATGCTTGCGGGCGGAATCGTGATGCTTGCGGCACTTTTCGCAGGCGGGGTGATTTACCCGCTGAATCTGATGCCGGAAGCGGTTCAAAAGCTGAGCATTTTGTCCGTGGCACGGCATATGTTTGCAGGCATTGTCCCGGAGGCGGCGGGCGGCGGCTGCGGCTTGGGCCCGCTTGCGGCGGTGGCCGGGGTTTTGGCTCTGCTGTGCGGTGCAGCGGCGGCTGCCTTGGGCGGAAGTGCTGCGCGCCGACACGGTTCGGCCAAGGGGGGAGCATGATGATACTTCGGCTTGCATTGCAAAAAATTCGCGCAATGGCGGGCGGATACGGCTTTTTTGCTGCGGTGCTTGCTGCGGCGTTTGCGCTCTTTTTCATCATTGCGGCCACTCTCGGAACGACGCGGACACAGCTGCTGAGGATTGCCTTGACGGATGAGGACGATTCCCCGCTTTCACATGAATTTGCCGAACTGCTGAATGATTCGGACAGAGAAATTACTGACGGTAAAATGCGGTTCGTTTCGGTGAGGTTCGGAACGCGGGAGGAATCGGAGGAGGCTGTTCGCAGCGGAAAAGCGGAAGGTGCGTTGATAATTCTGAAAGGTTTCGGCGCGGGGCTCGAATCCGGAGAAGAGGCGTTTCTTGAATACAGGGCTTCCGCCGATGCCTCATCGGCACAGGCGGCGGAGGAAATTATCGGCGGGCGTGCAGTTGCGCTCCGCAGCAGGCTGCGCTCCGCAGATTATGCGGAAAAGCTGCTGAACAGGGGCTTGACGGAAAAAGAGCTTTCCGAGCTTGAAGTCGCCGCGAAAGAGTATTATAATGAGCAGGTTGGGGCTGTGCGGTTCGAACGCATCGGCGGAAGTGTTGAAAAAGCGGATTCATCGGTTTTCGGCGCGCTCCGAGCACGGTTTTCGGGCATAGGTGCGTTTGCGGTGCTGACGCTGCTGCTGACTTTGGGGTCGTGGACGGGCTCGAATGCGGCGCGGGCGGCGGAAAAACGGCTTGCAGCGGAAAAAGGCGGAGTGAGCATTTCGTTTTGGAGCAATTTTTTGGCATTGTTCATATGCGGAATTGCGATGTATGCCGTTATGTATATTGCTGCTGCTGCGGCGGGGAGAAACTCCCCGAACGGGCATGAATTGCTTGCGGCGGGCTGTTACCTCTTTTGCGCAAGTGCGCTTGCGCTTGTTGTCGGCGGGGCGGATATTTCGGGGCGGATGAACCTTGCGGCACCGTTCATTGCGTTTGCAACAAGCCTTTTGGGCGGATGCTTTGCGGATACCGCTGCTCGTGGCGGATTGTTTGCAAAACTGGCGCTTTTGACGCCGCAGGGGCTCTGCATTGCGGGAGCGGACGGCAGCGTCGCCTGCATTGCGGTGCTTGCGGGAGCGGGCGTTGTTCTGCTTGCGTTAAAGCGGGCTGCGCTGCGGGTAAAATTTGCGGAAAGAAGGTAAATTCCCGACTCCTGTAATACGAACAGGCTTTATCAGGGAGAAAAAATGAGCTTAAACAGAGATTTGACCGTCGGCAAACCGGGAAAGGTGCTTTTGCGGTTCTGCCTGCCGTTGTTTGCAAGCATAATATTTCAACAACTTTATAATATTGCTGACAGTTTCGTTGCGGGAAAATTTATCGGCAACGATGCGCTTGCGGCGGTCGGCAACAGCTATGAAATAACATTGATTTTCATTGCGTTCGCGTTTGGCTGCAATATCGGCTGCTCCGTTATTGCGGCGCAGCTCTTCGGCGCAAAAAAGTTTTCCGACCTTAAAACGCTGGTTTACACCGTTCTGATTTCAAGCGGCGTGCTTTGCGTTGTGCTGATGACTTGCGGCTTCCTGTTCGGCGGCGCGCTGCTGAAACTCATTCGAACTCCGACCGAACTGCTTGCGGATTCAAAGCTTTATCTTGATATCTATATTGCCGGGCTGCCGTTCATGTTTTACTATAACGTGGCAACCGGAATCTTTTCCGCAATGGGCGATTCAAAAACGCCTTTCATCTTTTTGGCGTGTTCATCAACGGCAAATATCGGCATGGATATTCTGTTTGTACACAGTTTCAGCATGGGTGTTGCGGGTGTTGCGTGGGCAACCTTCATTTGTCAGGGTGTGAGCTGCATTCTTGCGGTTGCTTTCGTTTTGAAAAGACTTCACGCGCTCGAGTGCTAAAACCGCGGTGAAAGGGTTCCTGTTTTTTCATGGCATCTGTTTGGGCGTTTTGCGGAGATTGCCGTGCCGAGTATTCTTCAGCAGAGTTTTATTTCCGTCGGCAATATAATAATTCAAAGCGTTATAAACAACTTCGGAGCGGCTGTCATGGCGGGATACTCTTCCGCCGTCAAGCTGAACAATATGGTCACAACGTCGCTCACAACTCTCGGAAACGGCATTTCAAGCTTTACTGCACAGAACCTCGGTGCCGCCAAGCCGGAAAGAATTAAAGCAGGATTTGCGGCCGGACTGCGGCTTGTGTTTGCAATCTGCGTTCCGCTTGTGCTTTTGTATTTCTTTGCGGGCAGGCAGCTTGTTTATGTTTTTTTGGAAAGCCCGACAGGCACGGCAGCGGATATCGGAATGCGCTTCCTGCGGATAATTTCGCCGTTCTATCTTATTGTTGCCGCAAAGCTTGTTGCGGACGGCGTTTTGCGCGGTGCGGGCATGATGAAAAAGTTTATGGTGACGACCTTCAGCGATTTGACTCTGCGCGTTGCGCTTGCGGCGGTATTGTCGAAAACCGCACTCGGAACAACGGGAATTTGGCTTGCATGGCCCATCGGCTGGACGATTGCAACCGCGCTGTCACTCATTTTTTACGGCACGGCCGATTGGAAAAAATACGTTAAAAAGAGCGAAAAAAGCATTCCTGTCGAAGCGGAAAACGACGAAGCGGAACTTGAAATGCAGACGGAATAAATCCTTTCGGAAACAGTCGAACACTCACGAAACCTGTTCGGTGCAGAGCAGAAAAAAATGCCGCGCGGAGTGCAGATATCGTCCGTGCGGCATTTGAATATTCGTTAAAAATCGGCGAATACGCCGGACGGGATCAAATTTCCGTGCAGCCGCCGACGGTCACGAAACCGTCAAGCTTCCTCCCGTTTTTGCAAAGCGGACATTCGTCGCTGCGATAGACATTGTATTCGTTTAAATCGCTGCGCATGAAAATGCTATGAACGGGTAAGCCGGCAGCTTCTTCAACAGCGGAAAATATCGAACCTATGCCCACGGGCTTGCCGCCGTAATAGCGGATGCATTCGGCAGCACGGGCAAGGCTGCGCCCTGTGGAAACTGTGGACATGAGCAGAAGAATATTGCGATTCGTAACATACTGCTGCATATCGCTGCTGAAGACCAATTGGTTGTTTGAATTTATGCCCGGAGTGATGATGTTAACGGCTGCGCCGCTGTTAACGCTGTGACTTGAATCGATGAGATCCTGCGCGATAAATGCGCCGATGACCTGCGTGTTTTCAAGGCAGATTATCGTGTCGATGGGTGTGCAGCGGAAAAATTTTGATATTTCGTCCGCCGCTTCGGCTGCCATTGCCGCATTTGACCGAATCTCTGTCATGCTGATATACCTGTCAACATGGGCATGCCCCGTTGCAAAGTGTCCAGAATAGATGCTCAGTTTAATGCGCCTGTTGCCTTTTGCCGCTATGGTGATTTTGTTTGACAGCATAATGAATACAATCCCCTCATGTCATAATATCGGAGCATGAACTGAAATTTCCATACCCGATATATTTATTTTAACATAAAGCGTCTTTTGGTTCAAGAGTAAAATATAAAAAATTTAAATAAAAATGAAACGATCACTCAAAAATCGTGTCCGGAAAGGCGCGCTGAAGCTTCATGAGCGTTTCGGCATCCATTCCCGTGCCTTCAACGGCGGAAATGAACTGCAATTCCTTCATGCTGAAGAATAACGAAAAATCGTCAATCGGGTTGTAGGTCAATATTACTCTCTGAAGGCTGCGTGTCTTAGACAGCAAAACGGAAATATAAGTCAGCTTGTTTGAGGATAAATTCAGAATCAGCAATCCGGTGCTGTTGAGCGGTGTTTCGCAGCTTTCGATTGCATTGAACGAAAGATCCAGCGTGTGAAGATTTTTCAGCGAACAAATTGGGTTTATATCGTCGATGTCGTTGCCGCTTAAATCAAGATAATGCAAATCGGTAAGCGAAGAAAGCGTCCCGACAGCTGTTATATCGTTGCCGTGAAGCGAGAGTGTTTCCAGCGAAGAAAGATTTGAAATCGGAGAAAGATCCGAAATCGCATTGCTGTCCGCATACAGGTTGATAAGTTGGGAAAGGGCGGAAATCGGGGATAAGTCCGAAACAGCGTTGCCGCTGATATCGAGAGTTTGCAGGGAAACAGCAGATGAAAACGGTGTCAAATCCGTGATTGCACACTGACGAACGCTAAGTTCGCATAATTGCGAAAGCTGCGACAAAAAGGTAAAATCGGATGCCGAAACATTGTTGAGCGTCAATCGCTTCAGTTTTTTCAGCTGAGTGAGCGGCTCTAAGCTCTGCACGGTGTTGAACGATAAATCAAGCTCAACAAGGTTCTTAAATGCGGCAAGTTCCGAAATATCGTTGATGCCGCAGTGACTTAAATCAAGTTTTGTGACAGAAAGAATATCGCCGAGGAAGATTTTGCCTTCCCAAAAGAGCTGCTCGCGGACGCACTGCTCCAAACGGCGGTTTTCAAAGTAATACAGTTCATATGTTGCGGAAATCTCATACGGAATATCTGTCGGCTCAACATCGGGAGTTTCAATGCCGATATTTCCTGTCGGTGCAGGTGAAATCGGGGCGGTGCCGATGTCGGAAACACAGGCGCACAGGGCAAACACTGCGGCGACAGCTGCAATAATCAGAACAGATGTAAGAAAAATACGGGATAAATGCTGCAATTTTCCGCTGCGTTCCGCTGCCTTGAAAAACATCATCGGCTTGCTCCTTTCGGGTACATCGGGCGTTGTGCTGCCGCAGAATATTTTATCGGGGATTCGATGAAAAGTCAACCCGAAAGGCAGCTTTACAACAGCTTTTCGTGCAGGTTGAACCAAGGCAGGCCGACATTTACCCGTCCTGCTCAGTCAACCGTTTCGCCTGTTCCATCCAATAAGCCCGAATCATTTCTATCATTTTAATACAGTCGCTTTCAGCGGTGGAAGCATGATATTTTTTCATGTTGCTAAACGTATGCCCGCAAGGTTCAAGCGTAGTATCGCTCTCATAACCGCCGCTTACGCCGATAAGCCATGGACCGAGTAAGCCGGGTTTAAACTTGAAAAAATAGTATCTCATATCATGGAGTTCAAAGTTTCCGGCGTATTCGATCTTCCTCGGTTCTCTCCCGAGTTCATGCGGATCAGACAACCATATTACCATATTCTTTTTTGCAGCTTCCATCTGCGCAAGGTTCATTTCTTGTCACTCCCGTAAAATTAATTTGTTTAATTCGCGGCGATATGTAAAAGTCCGCCGCAATTCTAACAAAAATACGGCGGACATATGGCGGAGAGAAAGGGATTCGAACCCTTGATACGGTTCCCCGTATACACGATTTCCAATCGTGCGCCTTAGACCAGCTCAGCCATCTCTCCAACTGTATGTGCAAAGCATCATACGGCACTTGCATATAATACAGCATCGGGTGAAAAAAAGCAAGCTTTTTTTGCAATGTAGATGATATATTATCGATATTCGTAACCTTTATTGCTCAGGTCGGTTTAATGTGTTATAATCGATATGAAAGGGGAGCGAAATGCAAAAGAAAAGCGTTCGAACGGCATTGACTTATGCACTGCCGGGTTTGTTGAGTGTTGGATTTGCTGTGTTTGCGGCATTTTCGGAAAGAGCGGACAGGGCGGGCATTTTGTTCGGCGGTGCCGCAGCTTTGGTTTTTCTGCTGCTGATTTTTCGGCTGCTGCCCGTTTTTTTTGATTTTTTTACGGAGAACGAAGGAAAATCTCCGTGTGCGGACTTGGGTGCGCGAAGCCGAAGAAGGCTGCACCCTTGGCTTCAAATCGTTCTTTCCGCGTTCATTATTCAATTTATTACAATTGCTGCAATATATGCGGCGGATATGAACCTGAACGGTTATTCGGGAACTGTCATTCAAACTTATGCGCGCCTGTTCATAACGGGGAAAGGCAGCCCTGTTTGTGCGCCCGATGCGCTGAGCGGGCTCGGGTTGCTTTCCGCGCTTGGGGAATATGTATTTCCGCGTGCAATTGCTGCGGGTATCGGGGTTTACAGAGATGCTGCGCTGCTCGGCATTCAGACGGCGGGGATTGTTTTCGCACTGAACACGATTTCGGCGGGGCTTGTTTTCGCACTGAACACGATTTCAGTGTGTGCAGCCGCTGTAATGCTGTATGAGCTGATGCTGCTCGACTTCGAAAAGCGCACGGCGGTGTTTTCCGTCAGGGTTCTGCTGTTTTCGCCGATGTTCGTTTTGCTTTTGCAGCCCACATCGGGTTTATCTGTATTTCTCCTGTTTTCGCTTGCGGCTGCATATTGTGCAAGGCGCGGATATTATGTTCGGAGCGGACTTTTCGCGGCGGCTGCATCGGCATTCAATGTGTTCGGCCTGCTGCTTGCGCTGCTGCCGATAACGGAGGGAATACGTGCCTGCCGTTTAAAAAAACGGAACGGAGAAAAGTTTGCGGGCAGCTGCGCTCGCTGTGTGGCGGGAGCATTGCTTCCGGCTGCGGCTTCAGCCGGAATGATCGGCGGCTTGCTATACTGCGGTATGCTCAATGACTGCTTTTTGAAAGGTGTGATCGGACTGCGGCAGGGGTTCGGGTTTATGTTTGAATCTGCGTTCGGACTGCTAAGTCTTGATGCGCCTGAAATATGGGTGAGCGCTGTTTCCTGCATCGTACTTATTCTTCTGCTCTTTGCGGGCGGGAGAAGAATCAGATTGAGTTATTCGCTGTTTTGCTTTGCATGGATGGCAATCGCCTTGCCCAACGTTGACGCAAAATATATATTGGTTTTGACGGCGGCGTTTCCGTTTTTGCCGCTGTTCGTTTCGGCAATTGCAAAGAACCGCGCCGTGCGGGTGATTGTCGGCGTTTTGGGGTTTGCGTGTGAAATTGCATTCGCGGCATTAATGTTCATTTAAAAGCTTTGCTGTGCGGGCATTGGAGCAGGCGGCCCGAGAACGGACTTCATAAAACAAAACTAAAGATAAGCTGCAAAAGCTCGCTGCCGACGGTCACTGCGGCAGCGGGCTTTTAGGCTTTAACGGAATTAAGTGTAAATTTGCATGAGCCTGCTTCGGAACAAATCGGGCGAATTTATTTTTCGGCAGCACTTTCCGCTTTGTTCGCAGCGGTTTCTGTGCTTTCTGCTTTGTTCGGAAAGCGAACTTTTGCAAGCAGCGAGGTGTTTTTCATCAGCCACCAAAGTGCAATGAGCACCTGGAGAACCGCTGCAATGATATAAATGAGAGAAACGTTCGGAACGTTAAGCGAGATATCAACCGAAAGTGCAACACCCCAAACGATTCCGCAAACGGACAGATAGCTGAAAATCGGCGGGTGCCAAAGCGCGGACAGCACGAGCGTTACGATGAACATCGCGGGGATTGCATAAATGAATGCAAGCCAAATTCGCGGAAGGTCGGGAAAGGCAACTTTGAATGCGAAAAAAACAACGGCCGCAACAAGCCACACCAGTCCGGCGGACATCAGCGTTATGATACTGCGCTTCAGCTTAGGTGCGGCACGGTGGCTCTTTCGATGCTTTTCAGTCAAAAGGTCGTTAACCGTTACGCCGAACAGTTCCGCAAGCATGACAAGAACAAAAATATCGGGAACACCGTCCGCTCTCTCCCATTTGGAGACGGATTTATCCGAATAGTGGATTTTTTCGGCAAGCTCCGCTTGGGTAAGGTTGCATTCACGCCGGTAGCGCACAATGTTTTCGGCAATGGTTTTTTTCACTTTTTCATCATCTCTAACTATCATGAGGCTATTTTACAACAACAAGCGAAAAAAAGCAACAGAAAATCAATTATAATGCGATATATAAATTTGTTAACAAAAATAAACAAAAAAACACACTCTACTCACGGTAGAATGCGGGTTTTTGAACTCTACCGGCGGGAATCGGCAGCGTAGAATTTCATATGCGTGCAATAGGGTGCATTTCGGCGGGGAATATGATACAAAATAAACCGCAAAGCAAAGCAGGGACACCTGCCTTAGGCCGACATAAACAGAGGAGGCCGGTACGGAAAAAGAAAAGCGAAAGGAATCAGCAGAAACATGGAGAATCTCAGAGCGAATCATTTTGAGAGTCGGGACAGCGGACTCAATAAAAACGAATTTAACTTGTCCGCAAAATCCGGAAGGTCGGTCGGCAAGGGAAAGCTGCGCGCTGCCAAAATTATACGGGTTGTAACCGTGCCGCCGGTATTTGCGGCTCTTCTCACAACGATTCTTTATATTGCAATGGGTGACGCTGCGTTTGCAAACAGGTTTCACTATGCGGAGGCTGTTTTTTCGCTCAGCCTTCTGCCTGTTGTTCCGTATGCGCTGTGCGCGGTGATTCCTGCGTTGAAAAAGCGCGGAAGGAAATTTGAAAGGACGGTTGCGCTCATTTTCTCGGTGACGGGTTACTTTATGGGTGCGGCATTTGCTTTTTTCGGCGGAGGAGTGCAGGTTGAAAAGGTTATGTTTGCAACATATCTCTGTTCCGGGCTGCTGCTGGCGATACTTTCCTTCATATTCAAATATCGCGCAAGCGGTCATGCCTGCGGTGTTGCGGGGCCTGTCGCAATGCTGACGGCGTATCTCGGTGCTGCTTTCCTGCCTGCTGCTTTGCTTTTGGTGCCGATCGGCATATCATCGGTTCGACTCGGACGGCACACTGTGCTTCAAGTCATAATCGGTTCGGCGGTTTCGGTTATTTCGTTTGGTGCAATGTATCTGCTTGTGCCTGCGCTCGGATTATAAAAAGACTGAATGCGTTAAAAATAATAAGATAGATGAAAAAGGAAGCTCCCCGCAAGGGGGGCTTCCCCCATTTGTTATGTGCAGTTCAAAACGGCGGAGACCCGCAGAATAAGTGATTTTGGAAATGCAGAAATGATGCTGCAAATGCGTTGAAGAAAGGGCTGCTGCCGCAAAAGAATAATAGCGATAACTGCATACAGCCGCAGGGGAAGCGGATGTATGAGGAGGGGCTTTTGCAGCAGCAGCTTCCCGAACGGAAGGCTCGGAGGAAGTGGTGTCCGCGCACTGCTGCTGATGCAGCATAGAGGTGAAAGAAATGAACCGTGACATGACAGCGGTGTGCGGACTGTTAGGTGCGATGTATCCGTGCCCTTTGCGATACATCGCGGGGCGAGATATCTGCGGCAATGTGTTGCCTGTGAACATATATTAACAGAATAAAATTTATTTTGCCGAATTTGCGCCCGAATTGCATTTTTTTGTCACAAAACGGACACAGGCGACACAAAAGAACATATATTAATGTTATATGTACTTTTTTATGTACAGCAGCAATAAAAAGCTGCACTTCATGCAGCATCGGAAAGCGGTGCTGCAAACAATGTTCAAAGAATTGCCCAAATTCAATTGTTGAAAAAGAAGTTCTGTTATGCTACAATGCAGACTGGACAGGAATAGAGTCGGCTTGCGCTTCAAAATGAGGAACAGCCGAACCGTGTTCCGAATGAGAACAAAAAGAAAAAGGAGTTAAACAATAACGAATGAAAAAAATTGCAACCATCTTTACGGCAATCCTTCTTGCTGCCGCAATGCTGCTGCCGCAGGCAATGCTTGCGGATCAGGGCGCGGTGTTCACGATGAACGGCACGGACAACGTTCCTGCCGGAGGCACCTTTGATGTTACGCTGAGCGTAAGCGGAGAATATGCAATCCACGCTGCTCACCTTTCCGTTGAATATGATCCCAATTCTCTCGAACTTGTCGGGCTTGAAGAGCTGGATGTTATGAAAAGCCTTCGTTCTGGGAACAACCTTGTTATCCTTGATTACGAGACGCTTGCCTATCAGGGCAAAATCAAGCTCGGAATCGGTATGCCGACCGATGCGATGAACGCGAAAGGTGATATCTTCAAAATGACCTTTAAAGTCAAAGACGGCGTTTCGGTGAATCAGCAAATCGTTATGATCGTAAACGAATTTGTGAATGCACCCGTCGGCGGCGAATCCACCCCGCAGGCGTTCACGACTCATAACGCGATAATCACAATCAGCGGCGCAAAGGACCCCGAGGGCGGATTTAACCGCGGAGAAGAGGCTGTCGGCGACAACAAGACGTCGGCGCCGAACTATCAGCCCACCGAAACAAAACAGCCCGCCGAAAGCGGCGACCCGACCGGCAGCACCACGCCCGAACCCGGTGCGGACAGCACCAAAGCTCCCGACACAAAACCCAATGACAACACTAAGACTCCTTCAAACAGCGGCGGAGAAAAAACACCCGTCAAAGTTTGGCCCTTCATTGCTGCGGGCGGCGTAGTTGTTCTCGGTGCAGCGGCAGGAGTTGCAGTCGCTCTCTCTAAAAAGAAAAAGAACAACGAAGACAACTGAACGGTTTAAGTCTTAAATCGGGCTGAATAAATGCCTTGACCGGTGTTTGTGCGGCAGCTGCCGGCAAACAGGCAGACAAAACGGGAGCGTCGGAGCAATTCCGACCTCCCAACTGATTTGCACAAGGAACATTCCCGGCGGAAATTGTTCAGCCGTTCGTACACAGTAAAAAGCAAAACGCCGAAAACGGCGGCAAAATCTAACACTTATTTTTATCACTAAATGAAGGTCAGAAGAAAGCATATGAAAAGAATTTTTGCGGTCTTTACAGCTTTGCTCATACTCTGTTCGGGATTTTATGCCAATGCGGAAAGAAACGGCAGTTCATCGTCCAAAATCGGAGTAAACATTTCGGACTTTGTTTCCGAAACGATTCACGGAGAAAACATTAACGGAGCAGTTTTTGCTCAAAAAAAGATAACGGTTCTGCACTATTTTTCAACTTGGAGTGCCGTATGCATAAACGAGATGGAATATATGCAGACGGCGGCGGACGGTTTCCCCGATGACATCGGGGTCTACGGCTTGCTTTATGAGGATGCAACAAGCACTCCGGAGGCATGCGCCGAGCTTATGGAAAGCGCGGGGTACACTTACGACTGCATTCGGCTTGATTCGGTGCTGGGTGCACTTGTTTCGGAATATAACATGATTCCGCAAACGTTTATTGTGAATAATCAGGGAGTTGTGGTAGAACATTTTGTCGGCGAATTTGAAAATTACGGGCAACTTGAACAAAGAATCGAACATTGGCTCGGTTATTCCGAACAAAACTGTACCATAACGTTTATCGACGGCCTGACGGATGAAATAATTTCGCAGGCAAACATTCCCGTCGGCGGTTCGGCTGTTCCCCCGATTCCGCCCGAACACGAGGGTTACGAGTTCCTGATGTGGGAAGGGATATATCAGAATGTTCAACATTCGGGGAATGTCTATGCGCGATATGAGGCAGTTGAGCCGATCACACGCCCGGGAGATGTCGATATGGACGGAATTGTTTCGATCGCCGATGCACTGGTGACGGCGCGCGTTGCGCTCGAACTTATTGAACACGACGGCGTTGCGCAGTACGGAGATTTGGATAACGACGGAAGAATAACAATTGCCGACGCGCTGCTGATTGCACGAATTGCAATAGGTGTTGCGTGATAAGAGCTTACGAGCGACAGGGAGAAAACGATGTTTGTTATAGTCGGGCTGGGCAACCCGGGCAGGGAATACGCCAAAACGCGTCACAATGTCGGGTTTATGACGATCGATAAAATAGCGGAAAGGCTGAATATTTCCGTAAACAAAAAAGGGTTCCGTTCCGTGTACGGCGAGGGGCGGCTCGGCGGCACGCGCGTTGTGCTTGCAAAACCGGAAACGTTTATGAACAATTCCGGATGGGCAGTGGGCGATCTTTTGAAATGGTACAAACCGCAGCATGATGAACTTATTGTAATATATGATGACATAGATCTGCCCTGCGGCGCGCTCAGAATCCGCATGAACGGTTCGGCGGGAACGCATAACGGAATGCGAAGCATTGAAAGCCTGATTGGGTTTGAAGACTTTCCGCGAATCAGGGTCGGAATCGGAAAGCCCGCGCACGGCCTTATCGACCATGTTCTCGGTGTTCCGAACGACGAAGAAGCAAAGCTTATTGACGGTGCAATGATGCAGGCGGCGGAGGCGGCAGAGCTTATCATTGCCGGAAAGCCCGAAGAAGCGCAAACAAGATTCAACTATAAGCCGCCCAAAAAACAAAAGGCGGAACGCGGTATGCAGTCCGCAAAATTCCGTTATGTTCCGCAGAGGGAGCTTTCCGCATTTTCAAAGGGCGAGGAAGTGTTCTTTGAAAACACGGACATGGGCCCGAATGCCGTTAATGCGCCGGATTATCCTTTCGGCATTGAACAGATTAAGGATGCAGAAGCGCGGCTTGTGCGTTTTGCGCCGCTTATTGAGAAAGCATTCCCCGAAACGGCGCCGCGGCACGGTATAATCGAATCCGAACTTAAAGCGGTTCCGAATTATCAAAAGCAGCTTTTGAAGCGCGGCGGCTGTTCGGAAGCCGTTCCGGCGGGCAGCCTGTTTATAAAAGCGGATTCGGAACTGCCGGTCGCGGGTTCGGTGAAAGCGCGCGGCGGTATTTACGAAGTGCTGAAGCATACCGAAAAGCTTGCGCTTGAGCACGGACTTATAACAACCGACTCTGACTATTCGACCCTGCTTGAAAAGCGTGAGTTCTTTTCGAAATACAAAATTCAGGTCGGCTCAACGGGTAACCTCGGGCTGAGCATAGGCATTGCAAGTGCTGCGCTCGGCTATGATGTTACCGTTCATATGAGCGCGGATGCAAAACAGTGGAAAAAGGATCTGCTGCGCGAAAAGGGTGTTGACGTTATTGAATATCAAACGGACTATTCCGAGGCTGTGCGGCAGGGCAGAAAACTTTCCGATGCGGACCCGACGAGCTACTTTATTGATGACGAGAATTCGGTCGATCTTTTCATGGGCTATGCAGTTGCCGCATTGCGGCTGCGAGCTCAGCTTTCGGCGCACGGAGTGAGCGTTGATGCCGAACACCCGCTGTTTGTGTATTTGCCCTGCGGAGTCGGCGGCGCGCCCGGCGGGATCACGTTCGGACTTAAAAAACTGTTCGGTGATGCCGTGCATTGCTTCTTTGTCGAACCCGTGAACGCACCATGCATGCTTGCGGCATTTGCAAAGGGCGAATGCGTTCCGGTTGCGGAGTTTGGGCTGAGCGGCAAAACTCAGGCGGACGGGCTTGCCGTGGGCTGCGCCTCAAAGCTTGTTTTCGAAGCGATGCGCAAAACCTTGGACGGCGAGTTCACCGTTTCGGACGGCAGACTTTTGCCGCTGCTGCGGCTGCTGAACGGTTCGGAAGGCATTTTTGTTGAACCTTCCGCTGCAATATCCGCCGCCGCATACATGGGCATGATGGGCGAAAGCTGCACGGACTACCTGAAAAAACACGGACTTGACGAAAAAATGAGCAGAGCTGCGCATATTCTTTGGGCAACGGGCGGTGGACTTGTGCCGGAGACGGAGCGAAATGAGTTGTGCGGAACCGGGGCGAAACGCTGAATACCGGTGCCGACGCAATAACAGCCGCAGCCATTGCGGCATATATTCAAGCCTTGATAAATTTTAATACAGGAAGAATTCCGCCCGATGCTTAAACGGCGTGCGGGTGAAAATCAAATTTATAAACAATTGAGGAGAGCCGGATAAAAATGACGGGTACTCACTCATTTTCTGCGGAGGGTAAAAACTATGTCAAAATATTTCGGCACGGACGGATTCAGAGGCGAAGCAAACAAAGCGCTCAATGTTGAACATGCCTACAAAATCGGTCGATTCTTGGGTGCATACTACGGACGGGAGCATAAATGTTCCGTTGTTATCGGCAAGGACACAAGGCGTTCGGGTTATATGTTCGAGTGCGCATTGACGGCGGGACTGACGGCGAGCGGCGCGGATGCGTACCTTATGCATGTTACAACAACGCCGAGTGTTTCGTACATCACGCGCACCGATGATTTTGATTGCGGCATCATGATAAGCGCGAGCCATAATCCCTATTTCGACAACGGTATTAAGCTGCTGAACGGGGACGGCGAAAAGATGGAGCAATACGTTATCGATGAAATTGAGCGTTATCTCGACGGCAAAGGTGCGGAGATTCCGTTTGCGACCGGAAGTGATATCGGAAAAGCCGTTGACTATGCGGCGGGACGCAACCGCTATATCGGTTATCTTATCAGCCTTGCAACCCACTCTTATAAGGGTATGCGCATCGGCCTTGACTGCGCAAACGGAAGCACGTGGATGATGGCAAAGAGCATTTTTGAAACTCTCGGCGCGGAAACGGTCGTTATCGGCAATCAGCCGAACGGGCTGAACATCAACAACGACTGCGGCTCGACTCATATCGAGGGGCTGCGCAGGCTTGTGACCGAAAACAAGCTCGATGTGGGCTTTGCGTTTGACGGCGATGCGGACAGGTGCATTGCGGTCGATGAAACTGGCAGGGTCATTGACGGCGATCTTATCCTTTATATTTACGGAAAGTACATGAAGGACAGAGAAAAACTTGCCAACAACACCGTTGTAACAACCGTGATGTCCAACTTCGGACTTTATCGCGCATTTGACCGTGCCGGTATCAACTACGAAAAAACGGATGTGGGCGACAAATATGTTTACGAATGCATGAGGAAAAACGGGCATTTGCTCGGAGGCGAACAATCGGGGCATATCATTTTCAGCAAATATGCCGCAACGGGTGACGGACTTTTGACGGCGATAAAGCTTATGCAGGCGATGCTTGCAAACAAACAGCCGCTTTCCGTGCTTGCTGCTCCGGTGAAGATTTATCCGCAGCTGCTTGTGAATGTGCGCGTTTCGGATAAGGAGGCGGTGCTTAACAACGATGTCGTCAAAGGCAGTGTGCGTGAAGCGGAGGCGGCTCTGGGCGACAACGGCAGGGTGCTTTTGCGCAAGAGCGGAACGGAGCCTGTTATTCGCGTCATGGCGGAGGCACAGACAACGGAAGAATGCCGCAAGGTTGTTGACGGCATAGTCGACGCAATAAAGCGTGAGGGCCTTGCACAGCAAAAATGAGCGGCCTTGCCGTTCGGCGGGGCAATGCTTTAAAACGGTTTGATACTTTGAATTTGGAAGGCAAAAAATGTATAAAACAAATGAACTTTTTGATCTGTCCAAAACTCGTGCGGCGGATCTTCTGCGCGAATGCGAATATCCGTGGCAGGCGTTGGACAAAATCGGCGAAACAATTCTCAAAATC
The DNA here is from genome assembly GCA_000435055.1 of Clostridium sp. CAG:138. Lineage (GTDB taxonomy): Bacteria > Bacillota > Clostridia > Christensenellales > CAG-138 > PeH17. The sequence goes on from FR879687.1 coordinate 85,029, forward strand.
GGTGCGGCCCTTTCGTCGGAGGAATTCTCTCACCCTAAGGAAGACGTTTGGATTGCGAAGGATGCAGTCGTTTACCCCACGGCATGGATAAACGGTCCGTGCATAATTGACAGCGGTGCGGAAGTGCGGCACGGTGCTTTTATCCGCGGCAATGCGCTTGTCGGAAAAAACTGCGTTGTCGGCAATTCGGTGGAGCTGAAAAATGTTATTCTTTTCGACAATGTTCAGACTCCGCATTATAACTATGTCGGGGACTCGATTCTTGGATATAAAGCGCATATGGGCGCAGGCTCGATAACATCCAATGTCAAGAGCGACAAGACTCACGTTGTGATTAAATCCGCCGAAAAAAGCATTGAAACCGGGCGAAAAAAAGTCGGAGCAATGCTCGGAGATTTTGTTGAAGTGGGCTGCAACAGCGTGCTGAATCCGGGAACGGTCATCGGTCGGCACAGCAATGTCTACCCCGTTTCCTGCGTTCGCGGGGTTGTGCCGGAAAACTCGATTTTCAAAACCGGCGGCATTATTGTTAAAAAAGCGGAACATTCGCTGATTGATTTGAAAGCGTCCCGAGGAGGCACGGCATGAAAAAACAGCATTTGCCGATTGAATGCGCTGAGAACGGAAGAAAAGCGGGGCGGCAGGTTTTATTAAAGCTGCTTATAATGATTGTCTGTGCCGCAACGGTGTTCGGCTTGTTCGGCGGCTGCGGAGGGAGCGGAGAAAATAATCCCACGGACGCGCCTACCCCTGCGCAAACGGTTCGGCCGACGACGGCTGCCGTGCCGACGGAAACGCCGATGCCGACGCGTGCACCGCTTGTTTACAGCCCGGATTATCATAAGACAACGCCGCTGATGACAAAACTTGTCGGCGAACAGGCGATTAAAGCCGCCCGAATGGTCGTAGATGCGTTTCTGAAAGGAGAAACAAGCGTGAAATTCGGGTTCGACAGCTATGAACCAACGTTTGCAATGAATACGGTTTTTGCCGTCAACAGGATGTGCCCGCTGTTCACCGCATTTGCACTTTGCAATGATTATCGGGATTTTGATGCTTCAACGGGTGTGTTGAAATGGAAAATAATCAACGTTGAGCCAAACGAACTTGACGAAAAACTGCAAAAATTCGAAGCAACCGCAATCGACTTCATGTCCGTGCTTCGCGAGGGCGATAACGAAACCGAGCGTGCGCTTTTGCTGTATTCAAGGCTGACCGCATATGCGCAATACGACTATGAAGCATCTGAAAACCCGCAGAACCTTACCGAGGACGAATACATCTATCGAACGTCCGCTTATTCCGTTATGTGTGACGGAATGGGCATATGCTATTCGTTTGCGGAGGCAATGACCTTCCTTTGCGCGCAGGCGGATATTGACTGCATTGAAGTCAACTGCATCAACGATTCCATTGCACATCAGTGGAACTTGATAAAACTGGACGGAGAATACTATTATTGCGATGCAACTTGGGATGTGGGCGGAACTTTCAATTACTTCGGAATGACAACCGATGAACGCGTAAAGGATTCCGGCGGGATAAAGGCAGAGGATATGCGCTCGCTGTCCGTTTCTCCCGAGGAGCTTCTCGATGGGGTTGTTCCCTCCGATACCCGTTTTGCCGTGCTGCGCGAACATGTCACTTCAATGCCCGTCACCGTTGAAATAGACAGAGTGAACGACAGGGCGGTTTTTACTGTCGGAAATGAGAGCTACAGCATTTCGTGCGGAAATTAAACCGCAATATAAGCACTGTTGAATACGAATGTTGAATACCAATGAAGAAAAATATAAACGGCAGCGAACCGAGTCAAGGCCTTCGGCAAATGAAAGCTTTGGCTCGGTTCGCTTTTTAACCGCGCATTACCAATCACGCGGCAGTCTACCCTTCCCCCCTCGCCTGAAGGATCCTTTTTTCAAGGAAGGCGATGCAATAATACATCAAAGCGGCAAGTATGCAGAGGATCACTATTGACGTCATAACAAGATCCAATTGAAACACCTGACCGCCGTAAACGATAAGATAGCCGAGACCGGATTTGGACACGAGGTATTCGCCGACGATGACGCCGACCCAGCTCATTCCAACGCTCAGTTTCAGCGCACCGATAATTGTCGGCACGGAAGCGGGCAGGATCACTTTCAAAAAGGTCTGCATTTTGTTTGCACCGAGGGTGCGCATAAGGAGCTGCTTTTCGGCAGATATTTCATTGAAACCTGCCAGCACCGTCATTATTGTTACGATTGTTGAAATCAGCAGTGCCATCACAATTATCGCTTCCATGCCTGCGCCGACCCAAACGATTATTATCGGACCGAGCGCAATTTTCGGCAATGCGTTCAACACCACCATATACGGGTCAAGAATGCGGGAGAGAGTTTTGCTCCACCACATCAGCACTGCAATAAGTGTTCCGACCAGTGTTCCCACAGTGAACCCGGCGATTGTTTCAAGCATTGTGATGCCGATATGAACAAACAACTCCCCGCTTGCATTCAGGCGGGCGAGCGTTTTTAAAACACGCAGCGGTGCGGATACAATGAAAGTGTTCACGATGCCGAGATCCCCGAAAAGCTGCCAAAGCCCGATGAATGCAACTAAAATTGCCAGCTGCATTGCAATGATAAAGCGGTTGTGCCGCTTCAGCCGTCGAAGATAAGCCACATGTTCGTCGGACACTGCGGGCAGCGGCGCCGAAGGTTTTTCCGCTGCATGAGGTTTTAATTTCGAACTCTTTATATCTTTCATCGTTCTTTTCACGGTTCAAACTCCTTTCTGCGTATTCGCATTTTCCGTCGGCATCAGCTGCTGCCGCTCTCCCGCAAGGCGGAATTCCGACCAGACAGCGTCATAGTATTCTCTGAAAAGCGGGTTTGACCGCCGTTCAAGCGGCGTGTCGCTGCCCATGTTGATTTCCACCTGTTTGCGGATTCGTGCGGGGCGTTCGCTCAGGATTATTACCCTGTCGCTCATGCAGATGGCTTCCGAAATGTCGTGAGTTACAAGCACGGCGGTGTACCCTCCGCGCTTGATGATTGAATGAACTTCATCCGCGAGCAGAAGCCTTTGCTGATAATCCAATGCGGAAAAAGGTTCGTCCAGCAGCAGCAGCTCCGGCGAAAAAGCAAGCGTGCGTATAAGTGCGGCTTTCTGCTTCATTCCTCCCGAAAGCTGACGCGGATAATAATCCTTAAACGCTCCCAATCCGTAACGGTCCAGCAGCTCCGCAGCGTAAGCATGGGTTTCGGCATTCAGCCTTTTTTTGACTTCCAACCCAAGCAGGGCATTCTGTTCGATTGTGCGCCAATCAAAAAGATGATCGCGCTGAAGCATGTAGCCCGTGCTGTTTGCACGCGGATCGGGCGGTGCGCCGAGAACCTCCGCCTTGCCGGAGCTTGGCTGCAATATGCCCGCAAAAATGGACAGAAGGCTCGTTTTGCCGCAGCCGGAAGGCCCGACTATCGAAACAAACTCCCCCTTGTGAACGGATAAACTTATACCCCCCACCGCCTCGGTTTCGCCGCGCGGCTCGTGATATATTAAATGCACATCGTCAAGCTGTGCGATAATGCTGTTCATAATACCCCTCCGGAATCATTAATACAGTCAGCGGCACTCCGAACAACCCTGAATCGGAGCGGCCTTGAAATTGCGCTGAATAATTCACTTACAGCACCAGTGTATTCAAATGGGGACAAAGCTGTGACCGAAATCGGATATGTCAATGCCGGCTTGAACCGCTGCTTCGGGAAATGTGCGCAGCAAAGGCATGGGAACGCTGCTGAGGAATGCAATTTCCGATGCGGCAAAAGCTTCCGGCGCACGAATGAGCGTTCTTGAAACACAGTCCTGCAATGAAAATGCAATTGCAGTCTATCGAAAGAACGGATTCGAGATTATCGGATTCGATTTGTATTCCTATCAGAACACCGAACCGGAGCGGCACGAAATTCGGATTGAAATGGGAAAAATACAGAAATGATGCCGGTTGAGGTTTGTGTTTGAAACAAAATGTTTGTTGAAGGCTTTCGTTCGGCAGGCTGCCGGCGATAAAAAAATTTCCCGCCGGCAGCTCGCTTTATAATTTGTCCGCGAAAACCTCAGCCTATTCGAATAATCTTTTCAATGGCTTCGAGCCATGTTTTTCCGTTTGAAAGGCGGACATCAAGCGAACACACTTCAACGGTATAGACATTTTGTGTTGCGGAGGACTGCACGGGGGCGAACTTTCCCGCTGCGCTCAGGCAGAGCAGGTCATTGCCGTCGGAGCCGTAATAAATCATAACGTGTCCGGGAAAGAAAAGAATGACACCCGCAGGCTGACTCAGGATTGTCTCACGCTTCGCTTCCGTCGAAAGGGAAGAAACATCCGCTGCGTATTGCTCCGGGAGCTTGGCAAGGTCGGATGTGTTGCGCGGCAGCATTATGCCGAAACAGCGGTAGATTTCCATAACAAGCGCGGAACAGTCCCGTGCGTCGAGCATTCCGCCCCAACCGTAAATTTCTCCGCGCGTTTTGTCCGCAAGCCGAATCACATTGCTGTATGTAAACGGCAGATATCCGATATGAACATCCCTTGAAATCGGAACAAGAGCTTCAATGAATTTCAGACTCCCGTCCGCCGCGCGGGAGGGAACGTTCACAATATAGTTATCATATGACATTCTTCCGCGAATGGATTTGACCGTTCCGGGCTTTTCCGCAAGCGAAAGCCGCATTCCCATCGTTAATTCAAGCTCCGAAACCAACGGTTCGTACGGATCGCGGCAAAGACGGAAACTGCTGCCCGTTACAACAAGAAAATCGTTTTCGGGCGCAAGCAGAGCTTGCCATTGTTCAAAGCTGCTGCACAGCGCAACGCTGTCGGAGTTTATCCAACCGACATAAAAATATGCTGCAACGAAAAGAAATTTACCGTCGGCACTTTCATGCAGCACGGCGAGAGGCTCGTTTTGCAGAACAACGGATTCCTGAAGAGTGTCACCGAAGCGGTCGTTGGGCTTTGAAGTTACGCGCGGCGCAAACGGAACGGAGCGAAGGTCGCTGCGCTGCACACAGAAACCGAAGCGTACATTTGAATTATTCCGAACGGCATCCAATGCACGGTTGTTCAGAATCTCATTCCGCTGCTGAGCGGAAAGCGGCGTTTGCCCGACATAGCCGTTTGCGGAGGGCAGATTTCCCCGTGCGATAAGAGCCTTCAGCCGTTCGGCTGAAATTCCGTTTTTAAACGAAGCAAGGTCAAACAACCCTGCCGATTCGCCCGGGAATTGCAAAAATGCAGCGTTCATTGCGGAAATCTGCTCCGCTGTCAGAACGGTTTCACTGTCAGTATCATGATTCGGCGCATCCGTAATTGCGGGAGCGGTACACGTCGGGAATTCGGAAACCGCCTCAGTCGGGACGGGTGCCGGCGTGATTTGCGGAGTATTTTTCGGCAGGGGAGTTTCCTGCGCACCGCCGCTCGTGCATCCGCAGACAAGGCTGCATACCGCAGCGATAAAAACAATGATTCTGCTGAAAAAAATATTCGTTCTGTTCATTTAATTCTCCGTTCCTGTGCAGAGTTTGCTCCGCGCGGTTATTTTTTGCGTGAAAGCAGTTGTTGAAGCTTTTCAACAAAAGCCTCTGTGCAATCGTAGTTAAGAGAATAATAAATGCGTTTTCCGCTCGTGTCAAGCTTTATCATACACTCACAATCAGCACGTTATGTTATGTTATTATGATAAAACAGAGAGGCAGCAAAAAGCATGAAGAAGAGAAACCGTGTGATATGGTTATAATGCCCAAAACATTCACGAAGGAGATCCCTGCATGAAGAATACCACAGACGCTCATTCTCATCAACGTGATTTTGTGTGCTGAGTGTAACCAATCATTGGAGCCGGAACAGTTTTTGACTTTTTTGCGGCATAATTGCAGTTGCGGAAAAATCGTGATATAATACACGGGTTGTATTGCGAGGTAGCGGGATTGAATTTCGTTTTTTTCGGCAAAACCGATGAGGGACGCGAACTGCGGAGGCTGTTTTTGTTCAGCTTTGCCGTGGCTTTTCTTGTCATAACCGTTTGCAGCCGCTCTTCCTTCCTCTATCCCATCAACGATTGGGTGGATTCCCAGTGCTTTTTCACGACAGGGCGCGCAATGTTCAACGGTTCGGTGCTTTATCGCGATATTTATGAGCAAAAAGGTCCGCTGCTTTATTTTGTTCACGGGCTTGCGGGGCTTGTTTCGAAAACGAATTTTATCGGTGTTTATCTGGTTGAAATAATATGTGCGGGGTTTTTCCTGTACTTTGCGGCAAGGTTCATGCGGCTTTGGGTCGGGGAAAAACAGGTTTATTTTCTTCTTCCCGCTGCCGCTGCGCTCATTTATTCCTGCACGGCATTCAAATACGGCGACAGTGCGGAGGAACTTTGCCTGCCGCTTTTGATGCACAGCCTTTTTCTTACCGTTCGGGCGGTCAAAGCGGATGTGCCGCTCACTGCCGCACAAAAATTTGCGCTCGGCTGCGCAGGAGGCTGCGTCCTTTGGATAAAGTTCACAATGCTCGGCTTCTATATCGGGCTTGCGCTGATGTTTTTCATAGATGCGGCACGGCGGCACAGGCTTCACGGTCACGGGATTTTGCGCGTGGCGGGAAGCTTTTTGACCGCATTTCTCGGCGTTGCCGCGGTCAGTCTGCCGGTGTTTGCGTATTTTGCGTTCAACGGTGCACTTCGGGATTGTTGGCTGGCATATTTCTACAACAACATATTTGTCTATTCAACGGAAGGTTTTTCAAAGACAGGAATTTTTAAAACTCTTTGGAAGCTGCTTTTTAACATCGGCAAAGCTTTTGTGACGAATCCGCAGGTTTTGATTTTTGCTCCGCTCGGCATGATTTGGGACAGGCGCAGCCCCGAAAACGCATATATGCTTTCCTGTTTTCTGTTCACGGCCTTTTTCGTTTATATAGGCGGGCGCGCCTATCCGTATTATGCATTTATTCTGACGGTCTTTTCAATATACGGCTTTGCAATGCTGCCCGATGTTTTGAAAAAAATGCGCAAAGTCCGCAAAAAACGCGGTTTATCCGCACAGCGTGAAAAAAAGGTGGCTCTTTCCGATTTTGCAAAAACAAAGCGGGGGTTCCGCTGCGCCGTTGGGTTCTTCCTTGTGTTCTGCACGGCTTTTGCACTGCTTGCAACTCCTAACAGATATCTGATGTCATATAAAAAAGAAGAGCTCCCGCAGTATAAATTTGCCGAAAAAATAAAGCAATCCGGGATTGAAAATCCGACATTGCTGAACTACGGCTTTTTGGACGGCGGCTTTTACACCGCAAGCGGAATCCTGCCGAACTGCAAATTTTTCTGCACGCTGAATATTCCGCTCACGGAGATGAACCGCGAACAGCGCGAGGCGGTGCGGATGGGCAAAGTCGATTTTGTTGTTACAAGGGATAAAACACTTTCCACATATAACTACCGGCTTATAAGCAAGGAAAAGTTCTACCTTGAAGGAAAGGTTCGGGTGTATTATCTGTATGAGCTTATACCGCCGGACGAGCGGCACACTCCGCCGCAGCTTGCACCCGTGCCGACATACGGAAAACCCTGAGAGAAGAACCCGATTTTATCGCTTCGGTGAATTTTCTTCGGTCAACTCGTTGACAGTCCTTTGCGGACGTGCTATAATTACAGTCAGCGACATAAAATTCGGAGGATTTGCGATATGAAGCACATCAACACCATTAAGACCCGCGATCTTTGCGAGAGTGCCAAGAACGGCGGCTGCGGCGAATGCCAGACTTCCTGTCAGTCTGCCTGCAAGACCAGCTGCGGCATTGCAAACCAGGCTTGCGAAAACAAAGACAAATAAGCTTTACGGGTTAAAAAGCGATGATGCCCGATGTATCGGGAGCGTTGCTTTGTTCAAAGTTTCTTAAACCGAGGTGCCGCCCTTTCGGGGCGGCATTTTTGACATTACAATAAGCTTGCATAAATGCAGCACTGAAGGTAAGTTTCCTATGATTCATCAATATAAACTCGGCGGTTACAACATCGTTTTGGACGTTTGCTCAGGCGCGGTCCATGTCGTTGACGATATCGCCTATGACCTTATCGCGGGATACGAATCAAAAACCCGCGGCGAACTTATTTCGGAAATTGCCGAAAAATACTGCGGCACCGAATGCGGAAGCACGGCCGATGCCGTGACGATTTCCGATATTTATGAATGCTATGACCAAATAACCGAACTTAAAAATTCGGGCAAGCTCTTCGTTGAGGATACGTTTGAACCGATGGCGGGTGCGCTGAAAGCCGCAACATCCGGCGTTGTTAAGGCTTTGTGCCTGCATATTGCGCATACCTGCAATCTCAATTGCTCCTATTGTTTCGCAAGCCAAGGGAAATACCACGGCGAACGCGCATTGATGAGCTTTGATGTCGGTAAACGCGCGCTGGATTTTTTGGTTGAAAACTCCGGTTCGCGCCGCAACCTTGAGGTTGACTTTTTCGGCGGTGAGCCGCTGATGAATTTTGATGTCGTAAAGCAGCTTGTTGAATACGCACGCAGCATTGAAAAGCAGGCGGGCAAGAACTTTCGTTTTACGCTCACGACCAACGGAATGCTTATTGACGATGATGTTATCGATTTTGCAAATCGGGAGATGAGCAACGTTGTTCTGAGCCTTGACGGACGGCAGGAAGTTCACGACAGGTATCGTGTGGACTATGCGGGCAAGGGCAGCTGGGAAACAATCGTTCCGAAGTTCCAAAAGCTTGTTGAAGCGCGTAAGGGCAAAGGGTATTATATGCGCGGCACGTTTACTCACGCAAACCCCGATTTTCTGGAGGACATAAAGGTGATGCTCGATCTCGGCTTTTCCGAATTGAGCATGGAACCCGTTGTGACAGGTGCGGGCGACCCCGCTGCGCTTACGGAACAGGATAAACCGACAGTGTTCGAACAATACGAACAACTTGCCGAACTTATGCTCAAGCGCGACGACGAGGGCAAGCCGTTCACGTTCTATCACTATATGATTGACCTTGCGGGCGGTCCGTGCATATATAAGCGCATATCGGGCTGCGGTTCCGGCACGGAATACATGGCGGTCACTCCGTGGGGAGATCTGTATCCCTGCCATCAATTTGTCGGGGATGATAAATTCCTGCTCGGAAACATTTGGACGGGCGTTACAAACACCGCCGTGCGCGATGAATTCGCCGCCTGCAATGTTTATGCGCGCAAGGAGTGCCGCGACTGCTGGGCAAGGCTCTATTGCTCCGGCGGCTGCGCCGCAAATGCGTATCATTCCACGGGTTCCGTTCGCGGCATTTATGAATACGGCTGCGACCTGTTCCGCAAAAGGATGGAATGCGCGCTTATGGTTGCCGTTGCACGCGAGATCAAGGCAGCGGAATCCGATGAAGCAAATGCACCCGCGTGATTTTGTCCGCGTGGTGCCTGCTTAAAACGCTTTATCAATGAAAACACCGATATGCGATTTTGTAAATAGTTACGCAAAGAGCGATGCCGCACGGCTGCATATGCCCGGACATAAGGGCGTTTCTGTTCTTGGCTGCGAAAGTCTTGATATAACCGAAATTACCGGGGCGGACGAGCTTTTTGCGCCTGACGGCATAATTGCGGAGAGCGAAAGGAACGCAAGCCGCCTGTTCGGAGCCGATACATTCTATTCGGCGGGCGGGTCAACGCTTTGCATACAGGTAATGTTGTATCTGCTTGCGGCCGATTTTTGCGAACGGCAGAACGGCGAAACGTGCAGGTTCGATTCACCCGATGAACAGAATGCTTCGCCGCTCATTCTTGCCGGCAGAAATGCACACAAGGCGTTTGTGAATGCCGCTGCGCTGCTCGGCATTCAGCCCGTATGGCTCCGCCCTGCGGCCGGAGGGACATATCACAGCTGCCCCATCACTCCGGCCGATGTTCGCGCTGCGCTTGCGGCCTGCCCGCGCCGTCCTGCGGCGGTCTATGTCACAAGCCCGGATTATCTCGGAAATGTTCTTGATATTGCAGGTATTGCCCGCGAATGCCATACTGCCGGTGTTCCGCTTGCGGTGGATAATGCGCACGGCGCATACCTTCGATTTTTGCCGAAAGGCGGAGCCGAGCAGCGCGATTTTTCGGCATTTCCGCTGCATCCGACGGAAGCCGGTGCGGATATTTGCTGCGATTCGGCGCATAAAACTTTGCCCGTGCTGACGGGCGGCGCATACCTGCATATTTCCCGAAATGCGCCGAAAGGCATGACGGAAAAAGCAAAAGCGGCCTTTTCGGTGTTTGGGTCAAGCAGCCCATCATATTTGATTTTGCAGTCCCTTGACGCATTTAACGCATCGGCGGAGAAATTTTGCGCCGAGCTTGCGGGTTTTCTTCAGCAGGCTGCGGAGCTTAAAGCGAAACTGACTTTACACGGTTTCAATGTGTTTGAATCCGAACCGCTGAAACTCACGCTTCGCCCGAAACCGTTTGGCTATACCGGTGCGGATTTGGCTCATATGCTGGAAAATGACGGCGTATTTTCGGAGTTTTTTGATGATGATTTTATAGTTTTTATGCTGTCGCCGCTGCTTCCCGCCGTGCATTTCAAAAGGTTGAGCAACGCACTTTTGAATATTCCGAAAAAGCCGAAAATTGTATCGGAACCGCCGAAAATTCCCTTTCCGCCCGCCGCGGTTTCCCCGCGCGAAGCTCTGCTGAGCCCGTCCGAACTGCTGCCTGCGGAGGATTGCCTCGGCAGAATCTGCTCAATTTCCACCGTCGGCTGCCCTCCCGCAATTCCTCCGGTCATGCCGGGTGAGGTTATAACGCGCGAGGTTTTGGAGTGCTTCAAATACTACGGCGTCGGAACATGCCGCGTCGTCCGATAAGCGTTATTTCTCGGGAAATAAATTGTCTCGGGAAAAGGTTTTCGGCAAAAAGCGGCTTTTCGGCGGCATTTCCCGGGAAATATTGAAACTATTCGTATTCGTGCGGTTGCATGATTAAAACTCGGCTGATATAATTAGTAACATGAACGCAACAGAACTTGTACACAGCATTATAAACGGCCGCATCGGGGCAGGCGCGTTCTGCATCGATGCAACGGCGGGCCGCGGACGTGACACGGCATATTTATGCGAACTTGTCGGTCCCTACGGGCGCGTCATTGCCTTTGATATTCAGCAGG
>FR879687.1:96241-98084 GCA_000435055.1 Clostridium sp. CAG:138
CAGCAGGAAGCGGTGGACAGCACAAACGCTCTGCTTGCCGCACGCGGATTGCGGGCGGAGGTTCACCTTGATTCCCATTCGAATATGGCGAATTATGCCGAACCGGAGACGGTGGACTGCATTGTTTTCAACCTTGGCTGGCTGCCCGGCGGCGACCACAGAATTTTTACCCATGCGGACACGAGTTTTGCCGCAATTTCGGCGGGGCTTGAACTGCTGAAAAAGGGCGGATTGATGTGTGTAACCATCTACCACGGAGGGGCGACGGGATTCGAGGAACGGGACACGCTGCTTGAACTGCTTCGCGAAATCGACAGCGGCAGGTTTCAGGTTATTTCAACTTTTTTTCACAATTGGAAAAAGGAACCCCCGATTCCGATTTTTATTTATAAATACACGGACAGCGAGCGGGATTGATGCAGAACGGAAAAATGCAGAACGGAAAATTTGAATTGATAACGACCTGCGGCAATGCGCGAAGGGGCAGGATGCACACGGTTCACGGCGAAATTGAAACTCCCGTTTTCATGAACGTCGGCACTGCGGCTGCAATTCGCGGCGGAGCGGGAACGGATGATCTGCGCCGAATCGGTTGTCAGGTGGAGCTCTCCAACACATATCACCTGCATATTCGTCCGGGAGATGAGCTTATACGCAAGCTCGGCGGTCTGCACAAATTCATGAATTGGGATGCACCGATTTTGACGGACAGCGGCGGTTTTCAGGTTTTTTCGCTTGCACACAGGCGAAAAATCCGTGAGGAAGGCGTGAGCTTTGTTTCATATATCGATGGGAAGAAGATTTTCATGGGTCCGGAGGAATCCATGCGTATTCAATCCAACCTTGCGTCAACGATCGCAATGGCATTTGACGAATGCATTCAGAATCCTGCACCGCGGGGATACGTTGAAAATTCAATTGAACGCACCACGCGCTGGCTCCATCGCTGCCGTGCCGAATTGGACAGGCTCAACGCGCTTGAGGACACGCTCAACCCGAATCAACTGTTGTTTGCAATCAATCAAGGCGGAACATATTCGGATCTTCGCATTCGCCACATGCGGCAGATCGCGCAGGTTCCCGCTGCGGGTTATGCGATAGGCGGACTTGCCGTCGGCGAAACTGCCGATGAAATGTACGATATAATTGAGGCAGTTGAACCCTACATGCCAAAAGACAAGCCGCGCTATTTAATGGGCGTCGGCACACCGCTGAACATCCTTGAGGCTGTTTATCGCGGGGTGGATTTTTTTGACTGTGTGCTGCCGCTGCGCAATGCACAGCACGGAAATGTTTTCACTTGGAGCGGCAAAATGCGGCTGCTCGCCGAAAAATACAAACTTGATTCCCGGCCGATAGCGGAGAACTGCGGTTGTCCCGCCTGCAAAAGTTACTCCCGCGCATATATACGTCACTTGCTGAAGGCTGACGAACGGCTCGGTATGCGGCTCTGTGTGCTGCACAACTTGTGGTTCTACAACGAGATGACAGCAAACATGAGGAGCAGCATCGAAAACGGTGAATTTGAGGAGTTCTATCATAAGTACCGCAGCATATTCGGACAATTTGCGGAGGATTAAACGGAACGAATAAGGGCGTATCGAACCGCTTGATGTGCGTTTGAGCGGCGGACATATGTGCTTTGCGGTTTTAGCCGTTTCACGGCAGCGATATCATTCCGCAAAAGCTGATATAAAAATTAAAGAAAGGAAGCTTTCGCTGCGGCGGAAGGTATGGTCATAAAAATGAAACTTGCAGAAGCATTGCAGGAAAGAGCGGATTTAAATCGCCGCATTGAACAATTGAATTCAAGGCTGTACAGAAATTCAAAGGTTCAGCAGGG
>FR879687.1:98106-101426 GCA_000435055.1 Clostridium sp. CAG:138
GTTCAGCAGGGAAGAAACCCCGAAGAGGATCCCGCAGAGCTGATTTCGGAGCTGGACGGCTGCATTGCGCGGCTGGAGTACCTGATCGCAAAGATAAATATATGCAATTGTACCACAAAAACTCCCGACGGGAAAAGCATTACCGAGCTTATTGCAAAGCGTGATTGCCTGAAAATAAAAATCGATGCTTATCGCGATCTTGCAGGCAATGCAAGCAGCTTGTGCGACCGCGTGACCCGCTCCGAAATTGTGATTTTGAGCACCGTGGACGTTCGCGCGCTTCAAAAGCAGATCGATGCAATGTCCCGTGAGCTGCGCTGTACCGACAATATGATTCAGCAGCTTAACTGGCTTACGGAAATTGAATAAAAAATAGGTGTATGTAGCTTTCGGGGCGAATGCAAAACTCCGCAGCTGAGTTAAAAGCTGCAACAAGTTGAACCGTCGGGCAGGTTTTTATTATCGTTCGGCCCCGATTGTTACGCTTGCAAAACTCATTGAGCATTTTTACCACCGTGCATTGACCGAAAGCGAGGGCGGGAACGGGGCATCAACGTATTTACTGCATTATAAAGAAAGTGAAAATATGACAGCAGAGCAGCTTTGGAGCAAATTTGCCGAGAAAAACGGCATCAAACATAATGAATACGAGGCGTGGCAATTCGGCGACGCCCCGGACAAGCTTGCCGAACTTGTGTTGCGCGGCATAAAAACGGGCACGGCTTCCGCCGAGGAGCTTTACAAAATCGATAATGAGCCGATTCCGACGGAGGGAGAATACAGCGTCATACTGAACTCCCGAGATGAGGCGGTCTGCGTTATCAGAACAACAAAGGTCTACATTGTTCCGTTTTGTGACGTAAGTGCGCATCATGCTTTCTGCGAGGGCGACAGAAGCCTTGCCTACTGGCGCAAGGTTCACGAGGATTTCTTCCGGGACGAATATGAGGCCTGCGGACTTGAATTTTCTCAGGATATTCCCGTTGTTTGCGAGGAGTTTGAGCTGCTTATGAAAGCGGCGGAGTGTTGAGAACGATATGTGCAAATCAAAACTCAAACCCCTGCGGGTCAATCGATTCGCAGGGGTTTAATGCCGAAATGTTCAGCGGCGCTTATATGCAGTCGTAAGTTAATTGCGGCTGTTTTTCTTTTGTGTTGAAGGAATCAGCTGTGCGGCGACCGTGGCGGCAAACATGATTCCGCAGCCGAGAATTTCACGCGGGGTCATACGCTGATTGAGCAATAAAAAACCTGCAATTACCGAAAAAACGGATTCAAGGCACATAATCAGGGAAGCGATCGCGGGGTCTATGCCGCGCTGCCCGATAACTTGCAGGGTATAAGCTATTCCGCAGCTCAGAATGCCCGCATAGAGCAGCGGCCCTGCGGCATTCAGTATTGCAGCAAATGAGGGAGTTTCAAAAAACAACATGCCGATACCGCTGAACACGGCCGCAACAGCAAATTGAATGCAGCTCAGAGCGATACAGTTCACCTGCGGGGAGTAAATCGAAACAAGGATTATCTGCACAGCGAAAAACACTGCGCATCCAAGGTACGCAAGATCCGAAAACTCAATATTGAACGCTCCGCGTGCGGGGTCAACACTCAAAAAATACAATCCGACAGCTGATACGACGGCGCAGAGCCAAATCAGCGGATGTGTCTTTTTTTTGAAAAACAAACCGACAACAGGAACAAGCATTATATAAACGGAGGTTATGAACCCGGCTTTGCCGACGGAGTCGCCGTTTGTAATGCCCAATTGCTGCAAATTTGAGGCAATGCAGAGCATGATGCCCAAAAGAATGCCGCCGACAAGCAGCTTTTTTGAACTGCTTTTTTCATGAGCTGCCGGGGCTGAATCAATCGCCGAGCTGTTCGTTGCTTTTTTTGCTTCAAATCGGCCGAATATCGGAATGAACGGCAAAAGCACCGCCGAACCGATTAAGAAGCGAACAAAATTAAAGGTGAACGGCTCAATATGCGCCGAGGCATCGCTTTGCGCAACAAAAGTTATGCCCCAGATGAGAGCCGAAATAAACAAAAGTATTCCGCAACTAAGTTTTTTCATATGAGGTAAGTGCTTTGATTAATTAATCGCTTTACTGCAAAAAAAGTTTGGTTTGTTTATAAACATCGCCGCTTCCGAGCGTCAGAACGATGTCTCCGGCGGCAGCATTGTGCAGCAGGTAATCGTTAATCTGCTCAAAAGTCGGTATGTATTCGGCGTTGTTCGTTTGGGCATTGATGCCCGCAACCATGTCGCGCGCGTGAACAGAGCCGTCGTCCTTCTCCCTGCCGGGGTAAATATCGGGCACAAGCACTTTGTCCGCGCCCCTGAAACAGTCAACGTTTTCGGTGAAGAGCGTTCTTGCGCGGGTGAAGCTGTTGCACTGGAAAACAACAAAAAGCTTTTTGTGCGGAGTGCGCAGTGCGCAGTCCATTGCGGCGCGAATTTCGGCGGGATGATGCGCATAATCATGGAAAACACGAACGCCGTTTCGTTCGCCGTAGTATTCGAAGCGGCGTTGCACCGAGCGGAATCGGGCAAGTGCGGTTATGACCGTTTGAATATCGGTGCCGTGTTCAAGTGCAACGGCGGATGCTGCAATTGCATCGAGCATATTGTGCTGTCCGGGAACATGAAGCGTGACTCTTCCGAGTCTTTCCCCGCGGTGCATAAGGTCGAAGGAAGCGCAGCCGAGTTCATCATAATGTACATCCGCAGGGTAATAATCCGGCGAATTGGTGAGGTCAAGTCCGTATGTTGTTTTTCTGCCGCCGAATTCGCCGAGCAGTTGCCGCACATGCGAATCGTCGGTGCAGCCGACAAACAAACCGTCGGCGGGCATTCTTGCAACAAATTTGCGGAATGCATTGACAATGTTATCCATTGTCTTGAAATAGTCAAGATGATCGTTGTCGATATTGTTGATAAGCACAACCGTTGGATGCAGCGTCAAAAAGCTTTCAACGTATTCACATGCTTCGGTAACAAAAAGGTCGTGGGAACCCAAGCGAATGCCGCCGTGCAGAAAATCAACCATGCCGCCGACATGAACGGTCGCATCAAGTCCGCCGTTTTCGGCAATGAGTGCAAGCATGGAGGTGATTGTTGTTTTGCCGTGGCAGCCGGCAATTCCGATGACTTCGCGATAGCTTCGGCTGATAATGCCGAGAGCAACGGAACGCTCGATTTCCGGAATGCCGAGTTCGCGTGCGCGGACGCGTTCCGGGTTGTCGGGTTTTATTGCGGCTGAATATATAACAGTGCCGCAGCCTTCAACGTTTTTCGGATCATGTCCGATGAAAACGGG
>FR879687.1:101456-105251 GCA_000435055.1 Clostridium sp. CAG:138
AATGCCGAGTTCCTCAAGCCGCTTTGTGAAGGGCGATGTTGTGCTGTCCGACCCCTGAACTTCGAATCCGCGCCCGCGCAGAATCTGTGCAAGCCCGTTCATCGAACAGCCGCCGATGCCGATGAAATGAACCTTGCCGCGAATTGCGGCGTTGCTGCCGTTATTATCCATTAAAAAATCCTTTTCAATCTGTTTAATTTTTTGCAGCTCCGAAAGCCGGATTCGGAACGCGTTCGACCTTTTTTGCGTGTTCGCATACAAGGGGCTTTGACAAAAGCGACTTGTATCCCGCAGAATTCGGCATATTCTATTATACTCTGCACGGCGGTTTTTTGCAACAGAAAACGTTCGGCGGTTTATCCGTGCAAAGTGAACCGCTCTGAACGGCAGCATCCGCGTCTTCAACCGCAATCGGTGTGAATTCGTATCCGAGCAGGTCAAGAAAACGCAGGATGTCGCTTGTTTTAACGACCAGGGACGCAGTGTTTATGTTTGGATGAATCAGTATGCGTTCCTCATTGAGCAGGTCTCTGTCGATTGCAACGTGGACGCAGTGCGCTGTGTCGTTAAGAAGTCCCGTGACCGTCACGGAACCTTGGGTGAGTCCGAGTATGTTTTCGAGCTGTTCCGCCGTTGTGAAACTCAGCCTTGCAACGCCGAGCTGTTTGCTGACCGATGCGGTTCGGAATTTTTTGCTGCTGCCGAGCATAACAAGAAAAAATGCCGTGCCCTGCCTGTTTGTGAGAAACAGATTTTTGCAGTGGCTTGCACCGGTGCCCTCGCCGATCGCGGCACATGCTTCCATGGTTGCGGCAGCGGGATGTTCAATGCGGGTATATTCAATACCCATTCTGTCCAATGCGGCGTAAACGGGCAGCTCTTTTTCGTTCATCATTTTCTGTCATTTCCTTCTTTTTATTGTTTTGCCGCCCATGCGGGAACGGGTTGTTTTATTTATGGTACGGTTCGTTGTTCATGATTTTGAAGGCACGGTAGATTTGCTCAAGCAGCATGATCCGAAAAATCTGGTGCGAAAACGTCAGCTTTGAAAAGCTGAGCCTGAAGTCGGCACGATGCAGCACACTGTCATTCAGCCCGTTTGAGCCGCCGATTACGAAAACAAGCCGGCTTCTGCCGTTCAACATATAATAGGAAAGTTTATCCGCAAGCTCAGGTGATGAAAGCTGTTTTCCCGCAATATCAAGCGCAATAACCGTGTCCTCTCGTGAGATTTTTTCAAGGATGCGGCTGCATTCCGCTGCCTTGACCTGCTCAAGTTCCGCCGGGCTTAATCCCTCCGGCGCGCGTTCGTCCGCAAGTTCGGTAATCTCAACTTCCGCAAACCTTCCGAGGCGTTTGCGAAACTCGTTCACGGCGTCCGTATAAAATTTTTCTTTCAGTCTGCCAACGCAGATAATTCTGATTTTCATAATAAAACCTTTTGAACCGATACGCCGGATTCGGCAGCCTCCGTTCGGCTCCGACGGTTCGGCGGCGTGTATAAATCAAACTTCAAAAACTCCGGTGACTCCGTCGCGCTTTGCAACAATAAGCTGCATATCGGATATTCCCGCCGCTTCAAGCGCTTGCGTAACGGTTGAGAAGGCCGTCTCTTCGGTGTTGTTTTCCTGACTCAAATGCCCGAGTACGGCTCGACGAACCCCGGTTGAATACAGGCGGACAAGCGCTGCACCGCAGTCCGCATTGGAGAGATGCCCGTTATCGGACAGAATGCGTTTTTTAAGCACATAAGGGTAAGGGCCGGTTTTCAGCATTTGAACATCGTGGTTCGATTCAATGAAAACAAGCTGTGCTCCCGCAGCCTGATTCAGCATGGATTCGTGAACGCAGCCGATATCGGTCATGTACGCAAGCTTGCTTCCACGGCTGATGAATATGAAGCCGACGGACTCCTTTGCGTCATGCGGCGTTTTGAAAGGAAGAATATTGATGTCTCCGATATAGAAATCTTCATCTGTGCGAAAAACACGCACGTTCCTGAAATCCACCTGCTTCACGATGGGATTCATTGCCTCCCATGTGCCGGCATTGGCATAAACGGGCATATCGTACTTGCGTGAAAGTATTCCGACGGCGCGGGTGTGGTCAATATGGTCGTGTGTAACAAGAATGCCGTCAATAGAGGCGGGATTGATGCCCGCGGAAGCCAACGCTCCGCAAACAGCTTTGCCGGTCAGCCCCGCATCAACAAGCAGGGTCGCCTTCTCCGTTTGAATAACGGAACAATTTCCCGATGAACCGCTGAAAAGCGGAATAAAGCGCATAGTTTTGTCTCCAAAAAGTTTCTGAACCGAAAAGTTGAGCAAATCTGCAAAGTTGAACCGCATTTGATTCGGCTTTTCGGATGCATGGCGATAAAGCGGGCATTGCCGCCGAACGCATGTTAATTTTACAATTGCGGTCGGCAAATGTCAACCGCACAAGCCGTATATTGGTGTATTTTCGGTGCAGCGGAGCGTGTGAATCCGGCGGAGCATGTGATGCGGAGCGCTTGCAATCAGCTCTGCTAAGAATTTAAAATCGAATAGTATTACCGCACGCTCAAATGAAAAAGAACGCCAAAACAGTCTACATAAAATTTCAAATAATTTTTTAAAATTCTCCGCTCTTTTTCGCGATATTGAGGAAGATTAATACAGGTAATACAGAAAACACTTTGAATTAAAGGGAATATGCGGCAAAAGATTGTGTCAAAAATAAATCAAAATAATGCAAAAAATTGTTTGCATGTTTGCGAAAGATTTGATATAATATTAATCGACCATAGAGTATGTGCGGAACAACGGCACAATTCGGCGTTCGCAGCTCACTCGAATCGGTCATTTGCTTCAAAGCTATTATCCGAAGCGGGATCCGCAGAGGATATTAGACTTATAATTCTTTGGAAGGAGATTCACGCATGAAGAAATTCCTCGCAATGCTTATGGCAGTCATGATGGTACTCTCTCTGGTTACCGTTCCTGTCATGGCAGAGTCCCCTGCAGCGAACGATCCGCGTCTTAGCACCGCGCCCAAGACCGGTACCGCTGCAGCACCCGCAGACGCTGCGAACCTCAATGAGGCTCTCAACGTTGCCGGCGGAACCCTCACCTTCACTTCTGAAGGCGACTATCCTTGGATCGTAGACGGCGATGCTGCAAAGAGCACCAACGTCAACGTCGCAAACTCCACCTCCACGGTTTCCACTACGGTTACCGCGGCAGCAGGTGACATCCTCCAGTTCGACTTTATGTCTTTCGGCGAAGGCTCCGGCGACACCGTTTGGGATGGCCTCCAGCTCTTCATTGACGGTACCGAAACCATGAAGTGGAACCGCGTTGAAACCTGGACCACCTATGCAGTTGAGCTCACGGCAGGTGAGCACACCGTTTCCTGGACGTACAAGAAGGACAGTTCCCTTGACAAACCCGGTGATTACGCAACCGTTGACAATGTATACGTCGGCGCACCCGTAACCCCCAACGCAATCAATGTTGAAGCAGTTTCCGTCCCCGCAGGCCGCAGGGCAACTGTTTCCTACACCGTTCTCCCCTCAGAAGCGTTCAACAAGAACGTTACCTTCAGCACCGCAAACACCGCGATCGCAACCGTTAACGAAAACGGCGTTGTTGTCGGCGTTGCGGAAGGCACCACCACCGTTACCGTAACCTCCGTTGCAGATCCCACCGTTTCCGGTTCCGCAACCGTTACCGTAACCGAGGCTCTGCCCACTGTAAACCTTGAAGGCTACATCGCTTTCGATCCCGAAGGCACTTCCGGCATCTGGGGCGGTTT
>FR879688.1:0-11611 GCA_000435055.1 Clostridium sp. CAG:138
GAGCCGCAGTGAAACTGCGGCTCCGAACGGGCTTTTTAATCGGTCGGGGTTCGCTGCATGAGCAGCCGCATTTCACGGCGTTCAAACCGCTGACCGAACGGGTAACCGAAGCATTTTGCATTCGTTACCAGAGCGGGCTGTATCTTGCAACGTTGCGATTGTGTTCCGCAAGCGTTTTTGCAAATATCAGCGCGCCGCTGTCGGGATCCATAAGGCAGAAATAAAGGTAATTATCCGCAATGTATTCCGAGTTGGGATAGAGTGCAGCCTTGATTGCAGTATCGCCCGGATTGGAAACGGGTCCTATTGGAAGCCCGGAATTTGTGTGTGTGTTGTAGCCGGACGGTGTTGCAAGCTGCTCTTCGGTCAGATGAAGCGAACCCGTTTTAAGAACGTATTCAAGCGTTGCATCCGAGTCAAGGTTCATGTTTGCCTTCGTCCTGTTGCTGAAAACGGCCGAAACGCGATAGAAGTCATCCGAAACACGTGCTTCTTTCTCAATGACTGATGCAAGGGTAACAACATCGTACATACTCATGCCCAGTTCCTTGGCGCGTGCTGTGTAAACTTCACCGAATATTTGCTCAAATCGGTCAAGCATCTTGTCAATGATTGTTTCCTCCGAGGCATCCTCGTAAATATCATAGGTATCCGGGAAAAGGAATCCTTCGAGTCTGTAAGGCCGCTCACCGGTTTCATCGGCGGGAATATCTTTGATGAACGGGTGATCCTTAACAAACATCTCACCGGTCACGCAGAGGGAGAGGAATTTGTCCGGGCTTTTCAGTATTCCGTCCGCAACAAGCTTATCGGCCATTGCTTCGATTGTCAGTCCCTCGGGAATCTGCAACTTAATGATTTTTCGCGGCGGCATACCGCGGCAAATCGTATCCACAATGTCAGGAATGCTCATGTTGCGGGAAAGGACATATGTTCCCGCCTGCAAGCGGCTGGATTTACCGATAAAGTCAACGTAAATCTTGAAAACGGCTTTGTGCGGAATCAAACCGGGTGAATCCTCGCCTCCGGCCTCGTAAAGAATCTTTGCAACCGTGGATGCACCGCTGCCCTGCGGGATTGTAACAATGATCGGCGTGGAGTCGTTCGGGTCAACGGGCATGAGGTATTTGTTATAGATTTTTTTGCCGACGGTCGAAAGCAGCATGTAAGTGATGAACAGGCTTGCCGCAATGATAAAAGGAACGCGGACGATTTTCCAGATTTTCCAGAAGGTCTCGGAGCGTTTCCTTCGGTTGACATTTTCGGCGGGTTCATCTTCGTAATCACCGTATATATTAAAATCCCGAGTTTCATCCGTGCGGGACTGTCTGCGTCCGCGCCATCCGGATGCACCGCCGCTGTCGGGGGCATAATTGGGCAGGGATTTTTGCCCCGTATTTCTGTTAAAAAACATCATGGTAAGGAATTCCTCCGAATAATCTTATAATCCTGCTGAAAGCTTTTTGCATAAACCCTGCATAAAACTTCTTTGAAACATCGGCTGCGGCATGTGATGGTCCGTTTTCGAATGCTTCCGTAAGTAATTATACACCAAACAGACGCACAACGCAAATTCTGTCCGCAAAAAGTTTACAAAAACGAATGCATTGTGCGTTATTCGGTGCGCCGCGCACGGTTTGGGCGCGGCTCGGGATTCTTTATTTATGCCCGAATATCGGGCAGCATTCAAAAATGCGGTGCATATCAGTCTTCAAGAATGCTAAGGTCTGCATCAACGGCGGCGGCAAGTTGTCTGTATATATCGCCGAGAACGTTATTCAGTGCATACTGGGCGAACAGGTATTCGGACGCGGCAAAGTCGAGCTGAAGCAGCTCACCCATTTTTTGAAGCTTCGTCATTTCCTCGCGGCAATCCGCACCGGCAAGCGTTCCCGCCTGAACACGGGTTTGCAGTATGCGGTATTCATCCAGCAAACGGCGCGTGCTTTCGTTTCCGTAAGCGCGTGTTTTGGCATCGAGATAAATCCGATGTTCGTCGGAATTGCGCAGAAGCTCTGCAAGTTCGTTCGTTTTTTGCTTTATGGCTTCGTTGTTCATGATTCCTCCTTTCAATTGATGACGGGCTTAACATTGTTCAGCAGTCGATTTCAACAACGATCGGCAGAATGATGGGTGTGCGTTTTGTTTTGCTGAGCAAAAAACTCTTCATCCCGCTCTTCATGGATGCCTTGAATCCCGTCCAATCGCTCTTGCGGGATTGCTTTTCGGCAAGCTTTGATGCAAGGTCGAACGCGAACTCCTTTGCTTCGGCAATGAGCTCATCGGAATCTTTGATGTAAACAAACCCGCGTGTGATGATTTCCGGAATGCCGAGCAGCTCTCCGGTGGATTTTTGCACGGGAACGATAATGGAAAACAATCCGTCCTGAGACAGCAGCCGACGTTCGCGCAGAACGGCCGCGCCGATGTCTCCGACACCGAGACCGTCGATAAGAATCGCGCCCGAGGGAACGGTGCCGTTTAGTTTTGCGCTGCGTTTGCCGAGTTCAAGCACATTGCCGTTGTCCATCATGAAAATATGTGAAGGGTCAATGCCCATTTCTTCGGCAAGCTGTGCGTTGCGGTAGAGATGACGCGTTTCTCCGTGAACGGGAATAAAATACTTCGGCTTTAAAAGACGGAACATAAGTTTGAGCTCCTCCCGCCTTGCGTGACCGGAAACATGAACATCCGCAAGCCTGTCGTAAACAACATTTGCGCCGCGCTGGAAAAGTTGGTTGATGACCCGTCCGACGCTTTTTTCGTTGCCGGGAATTGCCGAGGCGGAGATAATGACTGTGTCGCCTTTGCCGATTATCAGCTTGTGATTTGCGTTTGCCATGCGGAAAAGCCCGCTCATGGATTCTCCCTGGCTGCCCGTGGTAAGAACGCAGACACGGTTGTTCTCGTAGTTCTTGAGCTTTTCAAGCTCCACAACGCTGTCCTCAGGCAGTTCGAGATATCCGAGATCCTTTGCGATTTTCGTTATCATGACCATTGAACGCCCTTGGAAACAGATGACTCTGTTGTGCCGCACGGCGGTATCAACGACCTGTTGAATACGGTAAACATTGGATGCAAAGGATGCAACGATGATTCGCCCCTGCGCTTCGGTAAACACTTTTTCAAAGGTTTTGCCGAGTTCTTTTTCGGAAGGCGTAACTCCCGAAAGTTCAGCATTGGTGCTGTCCATCAAAAGCGCGAGAACGCCCTTTGTGCCGTAACGCGCAAAGCTGTTGATATCGATAGGCTCGTTGTCGATGGGAGTGTAGTCAACCTTGAAGTCGCCCGTATGAACGATAATGCCGACGGGGGTTGTGACCGCAAGAGCGACCGCACCCGCAATGGAGTGACTGACCTTTATAAATTCGATTTTGAAGCATCCGATTTCAATAACGTCGCCCGCATTGATGCATTCAAGACATGTATCCTCAACATGATGTTCGTGCAGCTTGTGTTCAATCAGCGCAAGGGTGAATTTGGTTCCGAAAACGGGTACTTTAAATTTTTCCAATGCATAGGATATTGCGCCGATATGATCCTCGTGCCCGTGTGTGATGATGAATGCGCGAAGGCGTTCGGCATTCTGCTCAAGGTAACTCATATCGGGAATGACCATGTCGATTCCGGGCATTTCTTCGTCGGGAAACGCAAGCCCGCAGTCGATAACGATAATGTCCTCGTTGTATTCAAGTACGGTCATGTTTTTTCCGATTTCGCCCAGTCCGCCGAGCGGAATGATTTTCAGTTGGGGTGCTGTGGATTTTCTTGCCAAATTTTTCTCCTTTCGGTGCACGGCAAAGCAGGATGCAGAAATAACCGTCCGAGCAAGCATCACGCGAAGGGTTCGCAGAAATGAACATTTCGCCGCCGCAGCAAAAAACGCTGTGTGCCGGAATTGTTCGGTCGTATTATGCGAAAACCCGAGCTGCGCAAAAACGATGAAGATCGTGCGCGTCATCGACTGCTCCGAATGTCGTGCAAATTTCGGTTGTCTATTTTTTTAAACAAGCGGGCGGCAAGCTTCAGTCGTCAGCTGAAGTCAGTTCGGCAAGACGTTCTTCTGCCGCTTCCCACTTCTTATAAAGTTCATCAATCTGCTGCCTTTTTTCTGCAGCTTTTTCAGAAAGTTCGCAAGCCTTTTTGTAATCTGAAGCGATATAGGGCTTTGCAAGCTCTTCATTAATTTCGTCAAGTTCCGCCTCGGCCTTTGAAACGGCAGCCTCGCAGCGTGCGGCTTCTCCCTTTGCGCGGTTGAGAATGCTCTGCTGCTGTTTGCGTTCGCGGTAATCCAGCGCATTGCGGGATTGAGTGCGCTTTTGCTCGTCCGCCTGTGCGCGGCTTTCGTTAACGGCTGCAATATAGTCGTCATACCCGCCGATGTATTCCTGAAGTCCGTTCGGCGTCATATGCAGAATGCGGTCGGCAAGCCGATTCACAAGATAACGGTCGTGCGTCACGATGAGCATAGTGCCGTTGTAGCCTTCGAGTGCGGCTTCAAGTGCTTCGCGTGAGGCAATGTCAAGATGGTTTGTCGGCTCGTCAAGCAGCAAAAGGTTCGCCTTCGTCAGCATGAGTTTAAGCAGCTGAACACGCGCAGCTTCGCCGCCGGAGAGCAGTTTTATCTGTTTTTCAATTTCATCGCCGCGAAACAGGAATGCCGCAAGCGCGTTGCATATATCTTTATGCGAAATTGTCGTATAATATCTGTCCCAAACTTCGCGCAGAACGGTTGCTTCCGGATCAAGCGAAGTCATTGTCTGTTCGTAATACGCTTCTTCAACATGCGAACCAAGGTAATAACTGCCTTCGGTCGGGCGTATGCGTCCCGCAAGAATATTCAGCAGCGTTGTTTTTCCGCAGCCGTTATCGCCGAGCAAAAACACTTTCTCGCCTTTTTTTATCAGCATGTCAACATTGCGGAAAACGAGCTTGCCGTCAAATGACTTTGCAAGCTTTTTTGCAGCAAGAACATCGTTGCCGCCGACTTCCTTCGCCTCAAAATGAAAATGTATGGAGGCGCTGTCGCGTTCGGGCTCAACAAGGGTTGCTTTTAGCCTGTCCGCCTGCTTCTGTTTTGATGCGGCGGTAATAAAATTTCGCTCCTGCCCCCAACGCCGCTGCTGTTCAACGATGCCTTCGATGCGCTTGATTTCTTTTTTTGTGCGCAGATACTGCCGCATTTCAAGTTCACGCGCCGTGCTTCGCAGTTCGAGATGCCGCGAATAATTTCCCTTGGAAATAAAAAGTCTGCGATCCTTAAGCTCCATGGTTCGGTTTGTGACCTTGTCAAGAAAATACCTGTCGTGAGAAATAACTATGAACGAACCGCGGTATGCGCTCAAAAAGTTTTCAAGCCATTCGATAGCGGATATATCAAGGTGATTGGTAGGCTCATCCAAAAGCAAAAGGTTTGCATCGGAAAGCAGCAGCTTTGCAAGCTGAGCCTTGTTGCGCTGTCCTCCGCTGAAAGAGTTTATGCTTCGCGAAAGCTCATCTTCGGTGAACCCGAGTCCGAGCAGAGTGGAGCGGGTGCGCGCGCGATAGGTTGAGCCGCCGTCCGCCCAGTATTTTTCGTTCAGCGCATGCTGCCTTTCGATAAGCTTCGGGTCAACATCGCCGCCTGCGGCGGCGATTTCGGAATTAATCCTGTCGGTTTCAGCCTCAATTGCGGAAAGCTCCGAAAAAACCTGAAGAACATAGTCGAACAGGGAACAGACTTCGGCAGAAACATTTTGATTCATGCTGCCGATTTTTGTTCCGCCCGGAATGTTGACAGTGCCTTCATCGGCCTGCTCTTCGCCGAGAAGAATGCGGAAAAGCGTGGATTTGCCGCAGCCGTTGACGCCGACAAAGCCGATATGATCCCCGGATTCGACTTCAAAGGATACGTTTTCAAAAAGAACTCGGGTAACAAAAGATTTTTTTAAATTATGTACTGTTAATAAAGGCATTGTGTACTCCTGAGGAAACCCGGATTCGGTCTTTTTCGAAAAAACCGAATTAAGTCCGCTTAAGGTTTGCTTCCGCAAACCGGCGGATTGTTCAGGGTGTTAAAAACAATTGTCCGTGCAGCGTGCCGTTGCCGGAACGGTAATGTTCATATGAATCAAGCTCTGAATCAAGCCCTGCTCGGAGACCTGACAAAGGTTTGTCAGGCTGCTGTCAAACCTTTTTTGCTGTCGGATTCAAAATGACGGTTCGCAGTCCGCGCCGTGCCGCCATGCCGACAGTTTGAAAAGTTCCGCCGGTTCGCCGCCCGTCGTAGACCGCAATAAGCATTGATGCATTTTCAACAAGAAAGCGGTTGCGCCGCTTCATGCAGCCGGCGCAGTATTCGGAACTGAGAACGATAACCGAATCGGCAGCGGCGGCAATTGCGGCCGACCTTGAATCGCGGGACGGGCAGGGAAAAACGCAGACCAATGCAATACCGGGCAGTGTTTCGCGCAATTGAAGCACCGCCTCGGCGGCATAGATATCCACTCCGGAAGCCATTCCGCTCAGAAAGCAGCGCTTTCCCTCGGCATATGCGCAGCGAATTGCGCGCAAAAGACCGGCTTTGAGCTTAAGACATTCATCGGAGCTTTCGTTGAATCCCCACGGAAGGGAATCCGCACGATGACCCGTAAATGCAACATTCAAAGCAGGGCAGGAAAGGGTGTTGTTTTGTTTACCCACGGATTCCGGGCGGCTGTCGCTGCAATTCATGGCAAATAAAACCGGCTGTGCCGTTTTGCGGGCGTGAGACTTTGCGGGCGGTGCGAAACCGATTTATGCTTTATTGCATTACAGACCGGATTTTGTGTAACTGTCCCAATCGCGGTGCATGTATCGCTTTATCGGCCGAATCGTGCCGATAAAGTTTTCATCAAGTTCGTGCTCCTTTGCATACTGTGCAAATTCCGAAATCACGGGCTCAACGCCGACTGTGAAACGCACGGGCAAATTGAGCCGTTCGGATATGCTGCGAAGCATTTTATAGCCGTCCAGCGGTTCCTGAACACTCGTTTCCTGCGAAAGGTTTGTGTTGTTGACCAGTGCATCGATTTCGATTCGTCCCGCGCCCGTGACCTTCTCGATCATGTCAAGGTTGGATTCGAGTTCGGCGGAGAAGGGACGCCTTGCGTTCACAACATACAGAACCTCAATGGCACTGCGGTCGATTTTGCTGAAGAAACGGTGGTACTGGCCGAGTGCAATTGCCCCGGTGTCGTCACCTCCGACATCGAAAATAACAAGGTCGCTGTTATCCGAAAATGCGGAAAAGATTTCGGCGGGAAGGCTCGGAACCTCAACGCCGAGATTGGTGAAGCTGGGCGACAGCAAGCGGATACCTGCAGCTTCAAGCTCCGCTTTCCGTTCTGTGGAGCGAAAATACGGATTCACGATATCAAGGTCAACAAAAGTGACTTTTTTTGTTTCGGCGGCTTCAAATGCAATGTTGAGAGCAAGCTCTGTTTTGCCGGAGCCGAAATTGCCGATAATTATAAGATATTTTTTCATATGTTTATCCATGCTTTTATTGAAAGATGCACTGCCGTATTTGTTTCGGAGGACAATTTACCCGCCGTTTCAGCCGCGCATGGGTTTAAAACGGGAAATAATGCGTTCGGCGGCACGCATTCCGTCAACCGCCGCGCTCACGATTCCGCCGGCATAGCC
Organism: Clostridium sp. CAG:138; assembly: GCA_000435055.1. Taxonomy (GTDB): domain Bacteria; phylum Bacillota; class Clostridia; order Christensenellales; family CAG-138; genus PeH17. The sequence goes on from FR879688.1 coordinate 7,666, forward strand.
CGCACCTTCGCCGACAGGGTAAAGACCCTTAAGCCGGGTTGCTTCGCCGTTCTCATCCCTTGCAATGCGAACAGGGGAGCTTGAACGGCTCTCGATTGCGGTCAGTACGGCATCATACATATCAAAATTATGTATCTGCCGTGCAAATGTGCGGATTCCGTCCTCTATGCCGTTTGAAATAGCCGGAGGCATACATTTGCGAATATCTCTCGGAACGGCATTCGGCCTGTAAGTCGGCGCAACGGAACCGAAATGTTCGGGCTTTTTCCTGTTCAAAAAGTCCCCCACGCGCATTGCGGGCGCGGAATAATCTCCGCCGCCGAGGCGGAAGGCAGCGTTTTCAAGCTTTTCTTGGAAAATAATGCCGCTGAGCGGGTTTGCGCTTGCAAAATCGGAGGGATTAACCTGCACGATAACGGCGGAATTCGCATTGCGTTCGCTGCGGGAATGATAGCTCATGCCGTTTGTAACAACTTGATTTTCGGCAGAGGAGGATGCAACAACAACGCCGCCGGGGCACATGCAGAAGGTGTACACGCCGCGGCTGCCGCTCTTGCCCGTTAATCTGTATTCGGCTGCGCCGAGACGGGGATGTCCCGCAAACCGTCCGAATTGTGAACGATTGATGAAATCCTGCGGATGCTCAATGCGAACGCCCACGGCAAAAGGTTTCGGAACAAGCTCGATTCCTTTTGAAACGAGAAGGCGGTATGTGTCGCGTGCCGCCTGTCCGATTGCAAGCACGGCAGCGCAGCACGGCAGCTTTTCTTTTCCGTTAACAGTTACCGAAACAATGCGTCCGTCGCGTGTGTCAAAATCCGTCATGCAGGAGTTGAAGCGTATTTCAACCCCCATGCTCTGAAGAGCGTTTCGCATGTCGGCAACAACATGCGAAAGCACATCGGTGCCGATATGCGGCTTGGCTTCAACGGCGATATTGCCGTCCGCCCCGAATTTAACAAGCGTGTCGATAACATCCTCCGCACGCGGGTCCTTGATTCGGGTTGTGAGTTTGCCGTCCGAAAAAGTGCCTGCGCCGCCTTCGCCGAACATAACATTGCTGTTTGTGTTCAGCAGCCCTTGGGAAAAGAACGTTTCAACATCCGCTTTGCGCTCCGCAATGGGTTTCCCTCGTTCGATAACAATGACCTTGTAACCGCGTTTGGCAAGTTCATGCGCTGCAAAAAGACCGGCAGGGCCGAGTCCGACAACAACAGCGGGCGCATCCTGCGGAACAGTACCCTGCTCCGGTTCGCGCTCGGAACGTTCGGGAAGCTTTCCGACGTTTTTAAGACCCAAAAGGGCAACGCGCTTGGCGTTTTCGGTGGAAAGTTCAAAGCTTACGGAGTAGATGCTCCTGATGTCGGCTTTATCCCTTGCATCAAGGGAGTGCCTTGTGATGCGCAGTGATTGAATATCCTCCTGTTTGACGCGGAGTTCGGATGCAAGCAGCATCATGAGTGCGGATTCGTCCGCATTGAAAGGCAGGCTGAGGTTTGTTGCAGCAAGTCGCATAAAAATTTTTCCTATTCTTGTTCTTATCCGAGAAAGTTCCGATTAAGCTTTCGGAACTTTCCGAATTAATTTGGTTGTGTTTGGTTGTGTTGGGCTGCGTTGGGATACTTTGCCGGTTTTGAGCGGCAAACAACGGATCAGGCGCCCGGCACTTTTGAAATCACACAGATAATTGTGCCGACATCACATTGTATTTTTGCATCCGAAAGCAAATCCGAATGGTTTGCAAGCTCAAGTGTCGGAACGAGTGTGTGCGTTCCTTCGCTGCAGCCGCTGACATTGAGCGTGAGAAGAAGATCCTCCGCCGAAAGGCTGTTGACAAAGCCGGATTTGCCGCTGATGATAACGCTGCAGCTGCGGCTGTCGTAGTTGTAAATAAAGCGGGTATGATCTTCGCCGACGATGCGGCTGAGTTCGATATCGCTGAAAGTGCGGCTGATCGTTGCCTCTTCAAGCTGAACGGAAACCGTGAAATTGTTTTCCGTAAGCAGCTGGATGTTGGATGGCAGTCCGAGAACGCTTCTCTCGAACAAACGCGTTTCACCGGGCTGCATATCGCTTATATCAATCGGATCAACGTAAATAGTCGTTCTGTCAACGGATTCAAGCGCAAGCTTGATTTTGTCGATAACGTCCTGAGAAGCAACGATGCTGAGCACGGAAGGTTTGACCGTGTAGCTTGCTTCGTAGTTATCGTCCCTGCCGGTGGTTTCAATGAGCGTCTGCAAAACGATATCGTATTGGGGTTTGATATCCATGCGAACGATAACGGACGGGAGCGTGCCGACAATGGAGGAAGCCGCCGCAATTTGCCCGCTTGAATCAATGAGAGTCAGCTCAAACGCTTCGTTCACGCTTTCGGTGCGTCCGTCAAGATTGAGCACACAATTTGCGCGGACAATATTACTGATAGAACTGCGCGGCCCCGTGATGTCGATGCTTGTTGCCGCAAGCTGAACATCTCCGTTCCAATAACCGGCGGGCAAGTCGCCCGTCACGGCGCATGTGATGGGGATGGTACGTGTAACAAGCTCGTCAACGGTGATTTTGACCGTTCGCGGTTCAACCGAATAAACCGTGCCGATGGTGGTGGAAGCTATGACATCGCATTCGTATTCGCCGGGTGCGTTTATGCCCTGAAGGCTGACTGAAGCGGACACGATCTCGCCGCCGGCGGAATTGCCGAAGCTCGGAAGGTCGTTCAGTTTTGTTTTGACCGTTACGGTAACATCGGGAAGCAGGTTCTGACTTTCACCGAGAACAACGAAGCCGCGTGAGCGGAGGTCTGCTTCGCTTCCGCCTTCGAATTTCAGCGGAACATCGGAAACATGTTTCATCCTGTCCGGGTTTTCGCTCATCAAAACATAACCCCAGAGCGTTGTGGCAATAAGCAGGGAAATGAAAAGATATCCGAGCTTGCGTACAAGCGGACGGCGAAACCATTTCGTTTTCTTTTCTGCGGCATCGGTATCCGCGGCGCTTGCTCTTTCGTCTGCCGCGGCAATGTCAACGTTAGTCGGCTGTTTATTTTTTTTGCTTTGTTTCATCTTTTGTTAACCTCTTGAAAAGCGATGCAAAAGTTTTCTCCTGTTCGGGTGCCGCAAAAACACCTTCAAGAAGCTCTGCCAGGGTTTTTTTATCAACATAGCGCACGAGCTTGCCGCCTTCGGCATAGGAGATAACGCCCGTTTCTTCGGACACAACAACCGTCAGACTGTCGGACACGTTTGAAACGCCGAGAGCAGCCCTGTGGCGCGTGCCCAATTCCTTTGAAACATTCGGGTCGCTGAAAAGCGGAAGAACACATGCAGCGTAATAAATCCTTCCGTCGCGGATAATAACGGCTCCGTCATGCAGCGGCGTCTTCGGCTCGAAAATGTTCTCAAGCAATGCGCTTGTGATTTGGGCATCGACTATCGTTCCCGTCGGAAAATATTCGTCGAGTTTGGTTTCACGTTCAATAACGACCAACGCACCGACTTTGCGCTTGGAAAGGTTGATCATCGCATTTGTCATTTCTTTAACGATGACATTTGAATTTTCAACTTCACGTCCGGGAAGGTTGAATTTGAATCTTCCGATATGTGCAAGCGCGCGGCGCAGCTCCGGCTGAAAAAGCACAACCATAACAACGATACCGGAAACAAGCAGCGTGTTTAAAAGGTAATTCACGGTGTAGAGGTTGAACAGCGCGCTCAAAAGCATAACAACCAAAAGAACGGCAAGCCCCTTCAACAACTGGTAGGCGCGGGTGTTGATCGTCCAGCAGATAATTTTATATATAATTACGGTTATTATGACTATGTCGATAAAGTCCTGAAAGCGGAACTCCGCAAGACCGTTCAACACAGCATTTATTATATCGTTAAAATGCATTATTTCCTCCGTATTATGAATTTTTTGATGCATAATACCGTTAACTCGCGGAAGA
>FR879688.1:11661-46150 GCA_000435055.1 Clostridium sp. CAG:138
CTGTTGCCGTCCGCACATTGCGAATTCTCCCCCTATATAATAACACAGATCCGAGAAAATTTGTATAACTATTTTAATTTTTTTTTTCGCCGTGCGGAAAGATGTGCGGGAAGCGCCTGCAATGCCCCGCAAATATTGAAGAATTGAACATGAATGCGCAAATACCGAAAGAGTGAACCCGTGCCGAATCCGCAGCGCAAAATTAAAATGCAGACAAGAAAAAATGAAGCCGAATCGGCTGATTTCCGTTTCGGCTTCGGTGTGGGTGTTGAAATTTTTTTGCGGTGCTTTGCTTATTCGGCAAGGGCAGCCATTTCATCGATAAGCTCGTTGAAAAGCTTAAGCGCATCGTTCACGGGCTGTGCCGTGGTCATATCAACGCCCGCAATCTTCAGGACGGAGATGGGATCCATGCTGCTTCCCGCGCTGAGGAACTTGATGTAATCTTCAACGGCGGGTTTGCCTTCGGTCAGAATGCGGTTCGCAATTGCAACCGCAGCGGAGAAACCGGTTGCATACTGGAACACATAGAAGTTGTAGAAGAAATGCGGGATCCTTGCCCACTCAACGGAAATGAGCCTATCAACGGTCATTCCGTCACCGAAATACTTCTTGTTAAGCTCATAATATGCATCACACATCATGTCGGCAGTGAGAGTTTCGCCCTTTTCGGCATGTTCGTTCATCCAAAGCTCGAACTCCGCAAACATCGTCTGACGGTACACTGTTCCGCGGAACTGTTCAAGGAAGTGGTTGATAAGGTATGCACGTTCTTTTTTGTCGGTCGTGTTTGCAAGCAGATGCTTAACGAGCAGAACCTCGTTGCAGGTGGAAGCGACTTCCGCAACAAAGATGACATAGTTCGCATATGCCGTGGGCTGATTCTTCATCGAATAATAGGTGTGAAGGGAGTGGCCCATTTCGTGCGCAATGGTGAACATGCTGTCGAGGGTATCCTTTTGGTTCAAAAGAACATAGGGATGAGGATCGCCGCCGGCAGAGTATGCGCCGCCGCGCTTGCCCTCGTTTTCGTATACATCGATCCAGCGGTTGTTGAAGCCTTCGGTCAGAACCTTGATATAATCCTCTCCGAGGGGCTGCAAAGCTTCGATGATGATTTCCTTTGCTTTTTCGTAAGGAATCTCCTTGTCGGCATCGCTGATGATCGGGGTGTAGAGATCGTACATATGAAGCTCTTCCGTACCGGTGAGCTTTTTGCGCAAAGCAATGTATTTGTGGAGATACTCAAGGTTTGCGTTCACTGCATCGATAAGGTTGCGGTAAACGGAAACGGGAACTTCCGTTTCGGCAAGTGCTGCTTCAAGCGTGCTGTTGTACCTGCGTGCCTTTGCATAGAAGATGAGCTGCTTTATCTGCCCGTCGAGGAACGCCGCGGAAGTGTTCTTGAAGCTTTCGAATGTGCCGTGCAGGGATTCGAATGCAGCCTTGCGGACGTTCCGGTCGGGATTTTCAAGCAGGGGAACGTATGAACCCTGTGTAACTTTCAGCTCGTTGCCGTCGGCATCGTAAATGCTCGGGAAACGGATGTCCGCATTGCGGAACGCCGATGCGATTTCTTCGGGTGCATTTGCCATTTCTCCTGCGGCAGCAAGCAGCTTTTCTTCGGCATCGGAAAGAATATGGTCTTTCTTGCTGCGGATTTTTGCAAGTTTACGCTCATAGAGTCTAAGCTCGGGCTTTTCGTTCATGAAAGCAGCGAGCTTCTCATCGGGAATTGCAAGAATTTCGGGAGTGTCGAAACTTGATGCGCCCGCAATATTGATGTAGACGCTCATGAACCTGCCCTTAAGACCGTTATAGTAGCTGTTGCCGGTGTCTTCATCGGATTTTCGCATGATGTATTCTGCAACGCGGGTGATTTTAACATCAAGCTCATCGCAGAAGGTGAGATAGCTGTAAAGCATGTCTGCGCTTTCCGCAAGCCGGCCGCGGAAAGCTTCGATTTTTTCGGGGAATGTGCGGCATTCGTCAAGTGCCTTTTCCCAAAGTTCATCGGTCGCAAAAATATCTTCGAGTGCCCAGGTGTACTGCTTCTCGACTTCGCTTCTTTTGGGTATGTTCTTTTGTTTTGCCATTTTTTGACCTCCGTTCAGCCGTCGGCTGAAAATATTGACAATCGGATTATAACACAAAGGAAGCAATTCCGTAAAGGATATAATCGATACAGTCGGTAAAAAACATCAAAATTTACATAAAAACATGATTTTGCTGCAAATTCTGCCGAAAAATCAGATACAGATTCGTTGCTTTGAAATAAAAGAGAATAATTCGGGCCGCGGCTAAAAAAAGAATGACTTGCGGGCAGAACTGTGGTATAATGTTTGCATGAAAAAACATGGCTACAAAAGAAGAGTTCTTTCGAAACGCAGACGTTCACGCTTCAGTGCGAGCATATGGGCTCCGATACTCAAGCTTGCGGGCTGTATTGCGGGTGTGCTTGCCGCACTCGGAATTTTGACACTTTTGATTATGATAGTACTTGAAGGTGTTTTCAAAATTGACACGCCGCTCCGCCCGGACGGTTTCTTTGGCAAGGCTGCACGACTTGTTAAAATCGAACTTCCGCTTATTGAATCGCCCACGCCGTATATTCCGCCGGAACCGACGCCGACGCCGCATCCGATGGATCTTTTTGTCGGTGAAGACGAGGAAAAAGAAATTGTTTTTCCTGCGGGAATGTCCTACACATGGCTGAGCGATCCGTACTGTTTCAACGGCGAGATAATCTGTTCCGCCGGAAAGCTTGTGAACGGAAAAGCTTTGATGTGTGCATTGCTGAAATACAACATTTCAACCGGCAAGGTTTCCGAACTGCCGATAAAAGCGCGGAACGATCACTTGATTTATCCGGTATTTAATGAAAAATACCTTGTCTATTTCGATGCAAATCAAAAAAACGGCGGGGGAGATATCTGTGCGCTCGATCTTAAAAACAGCAGTGCGGAACCGAAGATTATCAAAAAAGTTTATGTCGGTCAACCGGAAATAAAGCTCTGGGATGAATACATTGCATGGACGGAGCGCACGGGCAGCGAACGGGACAAGATATTTGTCTGCCACATTCCGACGGAGGAAACGACGGTGGTTCAATACTTCAATTCCTCGGGATACGGTGCAAGCATGCCTTATTTTGAGAACGGCAAGCTTATTTGGGCGGGGGAGGACAGCACACGCGCACGCTGCTCTTCAATCAATTACATAAGCCTGAATGAAACATCCATCGGGGAGCTTTATCCGGGCGTGTATGTCCATGACCCCGAAACAAACGGAAAGTATTATGCGTGGCTTGACGGCCCGCACGGTCCGTCCGCAAAGCTTTACGTGTGGGACGGCAGCGGAACACCCGTTGCCGCAGCGGAAGGCGTTGTTGAATTCGGCATCGCGGAGAACTTTGTTGCATACGGCAAAGATGAGGCTGTATGGATATATGTTTTTGAAAACGGGAAGAGCTACAGGCTCACGCCGGAGCGCGAAAATACCCAGTTTCTCGGCGTTTCGGGCGGTTATGTGATGTGGATGGATGTGACTTCGCGTGAGCGTGACATAATTAAATACGCTCTGCCGCCGCTGTAAAACGGCTGGTCGGCAACTCCCGAAAAATCGCTCAAACACAGCAAATCGGAAAAAGGGCTGCGGAAGATTTTTTATGAAAGAAAAAACAAAGTTTGTCTGCGGTGAGTGCGGATACGAAACTGTGAAATGGATGGGCTGCTGCCCGATGTGCGGCAGTTGGAACACTCTTGTCGAAGTTTCCGCCGCACCCGAAAAGCGCAGCACACATTCGGCGGGCGGAACGTCCTCCCGCGCGGTGACGCTCGGCTCGGTGAGTGAAAACGATACTGTGCGTGTTACAACGGGCATAGGCGAGTTCGATCGCGTGCTCGGTGGCGGCGTTGTTGTGGGGTCAACGGTTCTGATAGGCGGCGACCCCGGAATCGGAAAAAGCACACTCATAATGCAGGCGGCGGGAAATCTCAAAAAAACAGGCGGCGTCATCTATGTTTCCGGAGAGGAATCAAAAGCGCAGCTGAAGCTTCGTGCGGTGCGCTGCGGGGTCGATTCGGAACTGCTCATAATGACGGAAACGAGCATGGATGCCGTTGAAAACGAGGTCGATCGCATTAAACCCCGCTTTCTTATTATCGATTCAATTCAAACAATGATGAACCGCGAGCTGAACAATGCAGCCGGCAGCGTAACGCAAATCCGCGAGGTAACAACGGCCCTGACGCGCATTGCAAAACAAAACGGCTGTGCAATATTCATAATCGGTCATGTAACAAAAGAAGGTGCGCTTGCAGGCCCGCGAATGCTCGAACATATGGTTGACACTGTGCTTTATTTTGAAGGTGACAGGCATGATTCGCTGCGGCTTCTCCGTGCCGTCAAAAACAGATTCGGTTCAACCAACGAGATCGGAATATTCGAAATGTGCCGCGACGGCATGAAAGAGGTTGAAAATCCGGCCGGGCTGTTTGTGTCCGGCGGGAACGATATAGGCTGTGCGGTGACGTGCATAATGGAGGGCAACCGCCCGATACTGGTTGAAATTCAATCCCTGCTCAGCACATCGGCGTTCGCAAACGCACGGCGGATGGCGGCGGGGATGGATACAAACCGCCTGATGCTGCTGCTTGCGGTGCTTGAGCGGCGCGGCGGACTCCGCGTGTCAGATAAGGATGTTTACACAAACGCTGTCGGCGGCATCCGCATTGACGACAGGGGTGCGGATCTTGCAATAACGCTTGCCGTTGCGGGTTCGATTTTCGACAGACCGCTTCCGGAAGGCACGGTCGTGATCGGTGAAATCGGTTTAACGGGGGAAATACGTCCCGTTGACAGGCTGTATAACCGCGTTGCGGAATGTGCGCGGCTCGGATACAGGCGTGCAATTGTGCCGTTCATCCCTTCCTTAAAGAATTTTGACGGCATTGAGGTTCATTTTGTGAAGTACCTGCGCGATGCGTTCCTTCTGCTCGGGGAGGCAGATGCGAACAGCCGGTGAACGAGTGCGGCTCGATACCGGAATTGCGTATAACGCGGGTTTTTCCCAATAAACAAAACTATCACTGGAGGGTTCAAAAATGCTCGGGGACAGAGCAAATATCGTCTGTTTGTACAAAATTCTCGAAAAGTATTCCGATGAAGAACATATCCTTTCCATGAGCGATATAACGGGTTATTTCATGCAGGACTACGGAATGAAAATCGACAGGCGCGCGGTTTACGGAGCGGCAGACACACTTATTGAACTTGGATATGACATCTCGGTGTATAAAGAGAACGGCAAAGGCTATTACCTGCGTTCAAGACTGTTTGAACCGTCCGAAGTGCGGCTGATGACGGATGCGGTTTATTCAATGCATTCCATTCCGCAAAAACAGACGGCGGATCTGCTTGAAAAACTTCAATCCGTTCTCAGCATTCATCAGAGGTTCGGATTTAAACACCTTACATCGGCGGATGCGGACAGAAAAACAGATAATCGCTGTGTGTTCTACAATATCGACATTCTCGATGAAGCAATTTCGCGCCAGAGAAGGGTTTCTTTCGATTATTACCAATACGGGTTGGATAAACGGCTTGTAAAGCGAAGAAACGAACCCTATGTTGTAAGCCCTTACGGAATGGTTTGCGACAATCAGAACTATTATCTTGTCTGCATAAAGGACGGCAAAGAGGGTTTGAGCTACTACCGAATTGACCTGATGCAGAATATAGCAATAACCGATAAAAAACTCGCCGTTGCGCGTTCGGCCGTGAACCTTGATTCGGTTCGCAAGCTTGTATATGCTTTTTCCGGGGAGCCGGAGCAGATTGTTTTAAAATGCAAAAACGAAGCGATCGGCGGAATCATCGACAAGTTCGGTAAAAGTCTGCGCATTTACAAGCTTGACGACAGGCACTTCATTGCAAAATTTAAAGCTGCACCCCAAGGCGTTATTTATTGGACAATGCAGTATCTTTCCCAAGTTGAAATAATCGAACCCGAACATATGCGCCAAAAGGCCATAGAATTCATAAAATCGAACCCTTACGGCATAACGGCCGAATCGGAACGATCCTAAATTGAGCCGCCTGCTTCCGCAGGCAAAATACAGGGGCAGCAGGCGATAAACGGAGCGGGGCGTATACGGCAAAAAAGTATCAGTCCTGCTCCTCATCTTCAAATTCCGGTTCCATAATTCTGTTAAGCATTGCATCGGCAAGCAGTGGATTGCCCTTCAATGCACGCACTGCCTCGCGATCCATAACGCTGTTCGTGCCGAGACAGGCCGTGCAGCGGTTTCCGCATTCCGGGCAAACGCAGCCGAGGTGTGAATCCTCGGATTGAATCATATATACCCCGCAGTTCTTACAGCTGCATCTCATAAACATTTCCTCCGTCAAAATCGTATTTCAAGAGAGCATTTCGAGAGAGTTTCAATATTATACAGACAAACCGCTCAAACAAATTCTCTTAAACCGAAAGCTCATTGCGGGCGGTTTAAGCTCCTCATCTGTCAACGGTCGGCATTGATACATATGCGTCGGCCGAAACGGGAATAAAACCATCCGCATAATATTATAATGAAATGAGTTTTGAAATCAAGCCGAATATGTGCATGACGGCACGAATCCATGTGAAAACGGAGGGGGAATATGTACGAAAATGAAACGCAGACTTAAAAGTGCAGCATTTTCAATCGTGATTCTTGCCGCAGTGCTGGCGGCAACGGTGTTTGGCGGTGTACACAGCAACGAAATCCTGCCCGCGTCGGCATTGCCGTCAAGCGTCGGCTTTTATGCCGTTTCCTATCTGAACATTGAAAACGGTGACGGTGCGGAGCTGCTCAAATCGGATTTGGACTATATGAAGGAGATGGGGCTTGCCGCGCTTTTGCCTGCGGATATCCGTTCGGGAAATTTCCCTGCCTCGGGCGGATATGTAATGCTGTTTTTTGAAAACTGCGGCGCATTCGAAACAATAACCGATATTTTGCAGCAGCGCGGAATGCGCGGAGTTTTTACTGCGGATGAATCATTGTGCAAACGGATGAAATCTTCCGAAAAGTTCAGAAATGCACTTGCAGCGGGAATCGCGGAACCGGCCGGCCGGTTTTCGGATTGCGAAGATGAAGTTCGGTTTTGCGCCGCTTTGAATGCGGAGCGCATGAGGATGTTCGAATCGTTCGGAGTTCCGTGCAGAACCTTTGTCCATGTCTGCAAAAAACTTGTTTGCAAAAACCTTATGTTTGATGAGCCGTGTTTTGCGGCGTTGTGCAGGGGCAGCGAGGACGCAGAGAAAAGCGGTTCGGAGGGGATAACGATTGCGGTCTACGGCAACGGAGTGAATGAGTTCGGCACTTCATACGATGGAATAACCCTGCTGAATCGCATTGTACGCCTTCCGGATTGGACGATTGAAGAATACTTTTCATCAATTGCTCAGCCGCCCGCTTCATGATGCTTCGTCGGTTGAAACAGAAAGCATAATCCGCGGGCGTGTTTTTGGCCGAAAAAAGAATTGAATTTTGAACCCGGCTCAGTTTTCCAGCTGCTTACCCATGAAGTTTGCGGCGGTTTCCGCAACTTTAACGTCTGTCGGGGAGATTACCGCGCCGGGCTCTTTTGAAAGAAGCATGACCGCGCCGATGGCATCGCCTGCGGCAAGAATCGGAATAATGAGCTGGGCGGTGTATGCGCGCCCTTGTTCATCGTTCTGAGTGATTCCGATCATTGTGTCGCCGTTGGCAGTGCTGCGGTTAAGCTTCTCGCGCATTTGCATAACGGCCTCAACGTCATCGTGTATCGGTTTGTCAACGGCAAGCGGAGAGCCGATTGCAATATCACGCCTGTGCGGACTTGAAATTGCAATAATCGTGTCCTTATCGCAGATTGCTGCAATATGCCCCACGGATTGCTGAATGGATTCGGCATACTCCTTTGCAAAATCACAAAGTTCGCCGACAAGAGAGTATTTTTTAAGGATGACCCCGCCTTCGCGGTCGGTATAGATCTCAAGCGCATCACCTTCGCGGATACGCAAAGTCCTTCGAATTTCCTTAGGTATTACAACTCTGCCGAGTTCGTCAATTCGACGTACTATTCCTGTTGCTTTCATTTGCAGTGAAAACCTCCGTTTTTTGATTTATCATGGATAGTATTCGCTTTGCTCGCATGAATATACATGATAAGCAAACATCGGCTTTATGAGCAGGATTCGGTTTTTAATAATCGATATCGCTGCCCGTCTTGAATATTCAATGATTTGTTGATATAATGTAGATACGGAAAAAATGTGCGGATGACGCCTTTTTCGAACGGCAGAATTGAACGTGTTCGGCGAAATTGCGCCAAAAACGGACAATTGATGCAGCATGTTTGAGCTTCTCAAACATGCACACTAATATGTAATAATACAGCGACGGAGGAAACATGGAAAATTGTTCACAAATTCAAATTAAAAGCATTGAAAAAGCGTCACATACATTAAAAAAGCTTTCGGTAGCTCTGCTTGCTTTTATCATGCTCTTTGCGGCTGCCTGTAAATTCGGTGATATTGACTTCGATGTGACAAAAGCGCCGCAGCAGCAAACGCAGGAACCCACGCAGGAACCGACGCATGAAAAGACGGCGGCGGACGAAGCATTCGAAGCGGTGGATCGTGAAGTTTTTATATCTGTGGTTACTTCATCAGGGCTCACTTTTCATCAATTCGTGAAGGACGCGGCAAGTTTCGGCATTGCCGAAGAGGATATTGAACGCGGATGGGGTGAGCTTTCGCAGGAGGCTGATGCTGCCGATTTTGCGGAAAACGCCGAAATACGCAAAAAGCTTTCCGAAATCGACCGAAGTCAGCTATCCTATAGGAACAGAATCGCATACGACAACCTTGTTCTTAATCTGAAGCTTTCTGATGAAATTCATGCTGTTCCCGATGCATATTATTACAATGAACCGCTTACAGTGTTCAACGGCGAATACACGATGCTTCCGCTGATGCTCTCGATGTATGAAATCAGCTCGGCGGAGGATGCCGAAAATTATGTGCTCCTGCTTGAAGATGCCCCGCGCTATATCGGTCAGATAGAGCAGTTTGAACGTGAAAAGGCGGCAAAAGGACTGTTTATGACAGAAAATGCTTTGAACAAGGTTCTTGAGTCCTGCACCAAGTTTGCGGAAACGGGCAATGAATGTTTCCTTATAGGTTTTTTTGAAGACGAAATGGCAAGTGCCGAATTTGAAATTTCCGAACAGCAAAAAACAGCTTTGCTCGAACGCAGCAGAAACAGCATTATCAACGAATTGCTGCCGGCATACAGAAGCCTTGCGAACACTCTTGAACAGCTTCGCCCGCAGTGCGGCTCCTTTGCGGGTGCGTGCATGCGCGGTGTTGATGCAAAGGATTACTATGCTGCCGCAATAAAATCAAATGCTGCCTGCAATGCCGAGTATTCGTCAATGGCCGATGAACTCAGTGAAAGCATTTCGAGTGTTTACGCTAAATTGGTGAAAATCATTCTCACCGACTCGAATGCAATGAAAGATTACGAAAAAAATATGACGTCAGGCAATGTTGAAAAGGATGTTGAATATCTTAAGGAGCTTATCGACGGAATCTATCCTCAGATTCCGGAACAAAGCATTCAATACGTCACGATTCCTGATGCCGTTGCGGAGGATTTCAGCCCTGCCGCATATATGATTTCCGCATTCGATGACCCGACAAGGAATGTCGTTCTGCTGAACCCGACGGCGGAGGACGACACAATGCTCTTCACGCTTGCACATGAATGCTTCCCGGGGCATCTTTACCAAACTCAGTATTTCCGCAGCCTCGACGGACTGCCCCTTTCGCAGCAGCTGTGCGCGCCCACGGGCTATTCCGAGGGATGGGCTGTTTTTTCGGAGCTTTTTATCTCAGGTATCAGCGAGAAATACGGAGTGGGCGGCTGCACGCTGCGGGAATACGAAAGTGTGCTTGCAAACATTCTTATTCCTGCATATGTGAGCATCAAGGTCAACTGCGAAGGCTGGACAACGGAAGATATCGGCGACTACCTGAAGTCGTTCGGTCTTGATCAGCAGTAATACATCGATGTTATATACGNAGATCAGCAGGAATACATCGATGTTATATACGAATATTCAATTGATATGCCGCTGTATTTCTTCAACTATGCAATGGGCTATGTGTACACAAACAAGATTTACGAAAGCGTGAATCATCGCAGCGACGGAGACAAGACAGCATTCTTCAAACGTTATCTTAACATGGGACCCTGCATGTTCGACATTCTGTTTGAAGAATTCGGAACGGAAGAATAAAGCGGAAATCGGCTGCCGCAAGCGAAACGGCAGGCTGAACAGTCAGCAAATGAAGTTAAGCGTGTTCCGAACGGGGATTGCGGAAAACACAGGCTTAAACCTTTCTGCTGAAACCGTATCGCTCGGAGTAATTGCAATTCCAAACGTGCAATGCATCGGAGGCAGGATAACAATGGCGGATTTGTATTTCAGATGCGGAAGCAAAAGCGAGGCTGACAGCCTTGTCGAGTCGGCGCGGGAATTTGCCGAAAAACATGAAATGTCAATAGAGCATGTAATTTTTGACCGACAGGACGGGCGGACAATTATGCTGAACATGTATGCCGATTCGGCCGTGTACAGGGAGCCGACAACGCTCCTCGTTCGCAATTATGCCTGCCTCGGCAATTCGGAGATACAACGGCTTACAATGCATAAAAAACTTGTACGAAACGGGCTGACGGTCGTTTTTGAAGGCGGAAGCCCGATTGCGGATGAAAGAAAGCTGATTCTCCATACAATAAAATCCTATTACAGCTGCGGCGATGAATGGGAACGGAAATATGCCGGGGAAAGTCAATCGGCACAAGTGCGGACGGAGCCTTTCCCCGGGGCGAAATACGCAATGCCGGTGCCGTTCGGATACAGATTCGAAAACGGAGCACCGATTGCGGATCCCGCTGAGTCCGTTGTTGTGCGGAAGATATTTGAAATGTACAGGCACGGAACGGGTGTTATCGAAATTGCAAAGGAAGCGAACAGGCTTTTGGCGGATATCAGAAATGAAAACGGACAGAATACAGCCGATGCCAAGCCGCTTACGCGTCACAACGTGTATGCAATGGTCGAAAACAACAGATATTTCGGCATTGAGGAGAGAGATGGGTTCGCACCCTATCCCGCAATCGTTCCGAATTACCTTCGGCTGTATGCAGCGCGTATCAACAGACAAAGAAAGGAAAAGGCGGAAGCGGGGCACAGATTTATGTTTGCAAACATCCTGCCCGTCGGCCTCGGAACAGTTTTGCAAACGGTCAATATTGCCTCTCCGTACAAGCCTGAAATCAGGTTTTATTGTGAAAACGGCAAAATAATCGTTGATGCCGTCAGGTTTGAAAATGCGATTTACGATGCATTGTGGATGCAGCTGAGAAACGGAAGCGAACGAATGGAAAGAGCTGTTCGCAGATACATTGCCGAAAACAGGAAAACGGCGGAGGCAACCCGAAACGATGTTTACAGCAGACTGGAAATGATTCGCGAGGAGATAAACCGCATCGGTGAAAACGGATGGAGCGAAAGCCTCATGCCGCATATGAATCGTGCAGGCTGTTTTGACGATTTCAAAACGGCGTACGATGAGCTGAGGGAAGAGTTTAGGTGTGCGCAGCTCGAATGCGAGCTTTTGGGCGTTACAGGCGTTCAAATTTCAGGTTTTTTTGCTCATGCCGCCGATATTCCGATACAGTGCGCGGAGGAAATTCGGTTTTTCTCCTCCGTATTCATTAAAAACATCCTGATTGACGAGGAAAGAATAACAATAAAAACACTTGGCGAAGAGTGGGGCGATGCATCGATGCCTTCAAACGGCATAGTGCGGTTTGCGAAGAATCAACTGAACCATTCCGACATGGAACGTTTCGATTCGGACTGTGAAAATGCCCAATGCAGCACTGAGGACGAAACCGTGCACAATGTGACGGGATGAAAACCTAATTAAAAAACAGGCGGAGACACTGATATGCAGAAAAAGCAAAGAATACCTAAAAACATAAAAGAGCAGAGAACAAAAAAAGCGAAAGGCGCATCAGCATACGATGAAGCCTTGTATTTCCTGACGCCGAAAGCGCGAACGGTGCGCGAGGTTGAAAACAGACTGGATGAATGCAATTATTCCGAAGGCGAAATCATGGCGGCAATTGACAGGCTGCGAAACAACGGGCTTTTGAACGATGAAAAATTTGCCCGTGATTTTATTGAATCGCGCCTCAACACAAAACCGGTCAGCAGAGGAAAACTGCGCAGACAGCTGAGGGAGCATTTTGTTGAAAATGCGGTTATTGACGAGGCTCTATCCGCCGTTTCGGACGAAACGGAGCTTTCCAATGCCGCCGCTGTCGGAAGCAAGTATTTCAGGCAGTATTCAAACCTTCCTCTCAAAGAAAGACTGCGTCGAACGGGTTCAAGGCTTGTTTCGTGCGGGTATGCGTTTGACGATGTAAAAACGGTGCTTTCGGAGCTTGCGGAAAATTCCGAAGAGACCGGGAATTCCGATGAAATACCCGATGAAATCGAGTTTTCGTTCCATTCCGCCGAAAACGGTGCAGATGATGAAGAATGACGAAAACGGGCTGACAGGCTCTGTGAATTGTTTAAAAATGCACAGCATACGGAAGGCGGAAACGGTGCATGAAACGGATTCCACAAATGCGGAGCTGAAGCGGCGCGCTGCAAACGGCGTGTTGAAGGACGGAACCGTATTGATTGCGGAACGGCAAACGAGAGGACGCGGCAGACGCGGCAGAAAATGGGAAAACACATCGGGAGCGCTGCTGATGAGCATTGCCTGTGATGCTGAGGATATTGCGGCGGAGGATATTCCTCTGGTTACGCTTGCGGCGGCACTCGGAGTGCTCGATTCGCTCGGTTTGCTCCTGTCTTCAAAAAAACGGTCAAAAGCCGACGCAGCAGATGTACGGATAAAATGGCCGAATGATATTCTGTTCAGACAGAAAAAACTTTGCGGAATACTTGCTGAGCTTGTTAAGAACGGAACGCGGACAATGACCGTTATCGGAATCGGCATGAACGTGAATGCCGCTGAAGTGTCGGATGCATGGATGCAGCGGGCAACTTCGCTTTTTATCGAGACGAGAGCAGTAACCGATGTGAATGAACTCGGAGCCTGCATTGCCGAACATGTGCATGAACGTGTTAACATGCTGAAACAGGGGGAGAAAGACCGTATCCTGCGGGATTACATAAATAACTGTTCAACATTGAATCAGGAAATCACGATTCACGGCACGGACGGCAGCAAGGTTAAGGCGTTTGCGGAGGGAATCGATGAACACGGCAGACTGATCGCCGCTTTTCCGAACGGAGAAACAAAAACGGTGGATGCTGCGGATGTGTCCGTCCGAACGGCAGAACGCATTCCCGAATAAATCAGTACGGGAAACAAAACGACACAAAGGACAGAATTTATGCTTAACGTATCCAAAACGACATTGATGCGCAGCTGCGACAAAAATATGACGGAAAAGATCGGCATACCCGATGCGGTTCTGATGGAAAATGCGGCAAACGCAGTTGCACAGAGCATAAAAAAACATACGGCAGGGCGTAAAAACGGCAGCCGCGTGTTCATACTTATCGGCCCCGGCAACAACGGAGGGGACGGACTTGCGCTGCTCCGAATTTTGACGGCGGAGGGGTACAATGCGGAGGGAATTCTGCTTTTTGAACCGATACAGAACAAAAAAGATGAACAATCTGCTGCGTTGCCGCGCAGCAGTGCGGAACTGAATTATCAAATTGCGATAAATCTCGGTCTGCCGCTTTCAAACGACATTAACAGGTTGAATACCTGCCGAGAATCGGATATAATCGTTGATGCGATCTTCGGAACGGGACTGAACCGAAAGCCGAGCGGTGTTTTTAAAACGGCGATTGAAAGGGCAAACGCTCTTCCCGCCTGCCGTATTGCGGTGGATATTCCGTCCGGAATAAACGGCGACACGGGAGAGTGCGGAGGCTCGGAACCGAATTCGGAGCACCCAACGGTGTTCCGTGCGGATGAAACGGTGACTTTTGTCGCCGTAAAGCGCGGAATGCTGCTCACTCATGAACGTGAGTGTGTAGGAAAAATAACCGTTGCACAAATCGGAATCACGGATGCGGAACACGCTGCCCTGCTGCAAAAAGAACAGCTTATTGACGAAGAGTTTGTTCGCAGCCTGCTGCCGAAAAGAAAACTTGTTTCAAACAAGGGAACTTTCGGAAAAGCGGCGATTGCAGCCGGAAGTCCCGGCATGGGCGGCGCGGCTGTTATGGCGGCATCTGCGGCTTTGCGTGCGGGTGCGGGGTTGACGAAGGCATTTGTTCCGCGCGATATTATGTACATGTTTGCTTCCCGCCCCGAGCTTATGGCAGTGGCGGATGAGGACATTCAGAGTCTTGTGCAGTGGGCAACGGCTTTCGGCATAGGCTGCGGGTCGGGCGGCGATGCATCGATTAAGCAAAAGCTTCGCGCCGTGCTTTCGTGCGGAAAACCGGCCGTTATCGATGCCGACGGACTGAATAACCTTGATAATGAGTTGAAAAAACTGCTTTCCCTGCGGCATGTGCTGACTCCGCATCCCGGCGAGATGGCGCGCCTGACGGGAAAATCAATCGAAGATGTGCTGCGTGACCCTGCGGGATTTGCCGAAAACACGGCAAAAGCATTCGGGTGCATCGTTCTGCTTAAAGGAGCGGTCTCGGTGGCAGCGCATCCGGACGGCAGACTGAGATACAACGCTTCCGGCAATCCCGGGCTTGCCAAGGGCGGCAGCGGCGATGTCCTGACGGGAATTATCACGGCGTTGCTGGCACAGGGACTGGAACCTTTCGATGCGGCATCGGCAGGTGCATATATTCTCGGCAGCTCGGCGGAGTCCGCACTTGAACTGCTGCATGAACGCGCATTAACGGCGGGGGACGTTTTGGACGCAATCGAAAAAACTGCGGGCATCACGGAACACCGCAATTGATTTTAATACCGATTTCATGTGAATAAATAAGTAAAAAAGGAAAAACAATGGAAATATTAAAAAACGGAAAAATAATTCCGATGGTCGGAGAACCCTACGAGGGGGATATTGCAATTGAAAACGGAAAGATTCATGCAATGGGCGTGAATCTTGATTATCCGAATGCGGAAGAGATAAATGTCAGCGGATGTTTTGTACTTCCCGGGTTTGTGGATGCACATTGCCATATCGGCATGTGGGAGGACGGCATAGGATTCGAGGGTGCGGACGGCAATGATTCTTATAAACCCGTAACTCCCGAACTGCGCGCGATTGACGGCATAAACCCGTTTGACAACTGCTTTACGGAGGCTCGTGCCGGCGGCGTAACAAGCGTTGTGACAGGCCCGGGCAGCGCAAACGTTATCGGCGGTCAGTTCGTTGCAATGAAAACGTTCGGCAGGAGCATAGAGGATATGACGATAAAATTCCCTGCCGCAATGAAGGCTGCATTCGGAGAGAATCCAAAGCGCGTTTTCAGCGCACAAAAAACTTTTTACACAAGAATGTCGATTGCCTCACAGCTGCGCGGGACTTTGCTCGATACGCTTGAATATGACAGAAGCATTAAAGACGCAAAGCAAAAGGGCGAAAAACCTCCGAAAATCGATCATTCACTCGAAGCGATGCTGCCCGTTGTGCGCGGTGAGCTTCCGCTCAAAATTCATGCGCACCGTGCGGACGATATAATGACGGCTCTGCGCATTGCAAAGGAGTTCAACCTTAAAATCACGCTGGATCATTTTACCGAAGGTTACATGATAATCGACCGCATAAAACCCTGCATTGATGAGCTGAATGCGGGGATTATCATCGGCCCGCTGCTGCATGAGCGCAGCAAACCCGAAGTTCGCAACCGCAGCCTGACATCCGCAAGAACTCTTTTCGATAACGGAGTAAAATTTGCGATAATGACGGATCACCCCGTTGTTCCGGTGCAGTATCTGCCCGTTTGCGCCGCGCTTGCCGTTCGGGAAGGTTTGCCGGAGGACGTCGCACTGGAGGCAATAACCATAAACGCTGCACGCATTGCGGGCATAGATTCCCGCGTCGGTTCGCTGGAAGTCGGCAAGGATGCGGATATTGCGGTTTTTTACGGCCATCCTTTCGATTTTCGCAGCCGCTGCGCGATGACGCTGATAAACGGCCGAATTGTGCATGATGAACTGTAACAAAAACAAATTCGATGCGAAAGACGGTGAAAGGCTATGATAAAAACTGAGAACACAGCTGAAAAGAAAGAAAATGCAGCCGGTGTATGCGCTGCGGAATGTGCGGCCGAAATAAAGGCGGGCATTCGAAAGCAGATGCGCGCAATGCGCAGGGCGCTCGATGCGGAGGCGGTGCGTGAAGCTTCGTTTGCCGTTGCCGAAAAGGTAAGGGCTTTGCCGGAGTTCAATTCCGCAGGGCTTTTGATGGCATATATGCCGGCAAAAAACGAGCTTGATCCGATGCCGCTTATTGAGTGCGCAAAGGCTGCGGGCAAGCGCATTGCGTTCCCGCTCTGCATTGAAAACGGCGGACTGCGTCTTTTTGTTCCGAATAACGGTGCGGATTCTTTTGTCAGCGGCAGCTACGGCATTCTTGAACCGAAGCCGGAGGATTCAACCGAGGTCTTTGCGGAGGATATCGATCTTATTATCGTTCCCGCCGTGGCATTCACAAAGGAATGCGGAAGGCTGGGACAGGGGGGCGGATATTACGACCGCCTGTTGAAGAAAACGGGCGCATTCACGGTCGGCGTCGGGTACGATTTCCAACTTTGCGAAAGCCTTCCCGTTGAGGAACACGATATGCCCCTTGATTGCGTTGCACTTCCCGGTGCTTTGTTCAAAAAGGGCTGAACGCAAAAACAGAAAATGCGTTAAACGGAAAAATAATTCGGATTTTGTCCGAAAATACTGCATCGGGGGTTGAAATTCACCCTTCGACAGTGGTAAAATCAGTATGTTATATTCGGAGGATTGAAATTGCGTATCATTGCAGGTTCGGCTCGCGGCAGGCGATTCGATGCACCGGAGGGCAGGAACACGCGCCCGACTCTCGACAGGGTGAAGGAAGCCATGTTCGGCATGATTCAGTTCGATATTGAAAACACGCAGGTATTGGATCTTTTTTCCGGCAGCGGCAGCCTTGGGCTTGAAGCACTTTCCCGCGGGGGAGCGCATTGTGTCTTTTGCGACAGCGACAAAAAATCAATACAGGTAATTAAACACAACGTAGAGGCTCTTGGCTTCGGCGGCAGAAGCGAGGTGCTTTTCGGAGATGCGTTTGCGCTGCTTCCGCTGCTTTCCGCCGAAAAACGCCGCTTTTCGTTGGTTTTGCTTGATCCTCCGTATGAATCCGATTTTTATTCCCGCGCGGTGAATGAGCTTGTAAGGCTGAATCTTCTTGAGGATGGATGCATAATCCTTGCGGAGCACGCATTCAAGCGTCCGCCGCAGTTCAACTGCCCGAATATTTCATGCGGAAAAACGCATAAATACGGTGATGCGGCAGTTACAAAAATCATCTATTCGGAACAAAGGGAGGAACAATCGTGAGCGTTGCTGTTTTTGCGGGCACATTCGACCCTTTCACCGTCGGGCACCTCGATATTGTTCGCCGTGCAAGCACCCATTTTGAAACGCTTTATGTTTCCGTTTGTCCGAACCCGGGCAAGCAGCTTCCGCGCTTCTCGCTTGAACAGCGGCTTGAACTGATACGCGATGCCGTACGCGGCATTGACAACGTGCGCGTTGCGCATTTTGAAGGGCTGCTTGTTGAACATTGCAGACTTGTCGGTGCGGATTGCATAGTCCGCGGGATAAGAAGCGGGCAGGATGTCGAATACGAGCGTATGCTCGAATCCGTCAATAAAAAGCTTGATTCAAGAATCGAAACGATATTTCTGCTTTCAAAACCCGAGTACTGCCATATAAGCTCAAGCCTTGTCAGGCAGCTTATGGATATCAATATCGGCATTGAGGATCTTGTGCCGAATGCCGAAAACGGGATTTTTAAAAGAATGAACGACGGATAAGTGTCGGAAAGGATACGTATTTTGATTCAACAGAAAAAACAATTGAAGAATGCGTGGACAAGCTTATTGAGCTTATCGATAACACGCGTAAAACCGCATTCGGCAGTGCAGATTTCCGAATTATAAACTTTAACGATATTCTGCAGCGATTGAAAAAACTCAAAACGATGCAGCTCCCTTGTCGAAAGAATGTTCTTGCCTTTTGCCGCAAAATCATGTGCGGAGCAATTGCGGGAGATTATGAACACAGATATAATAAAAAACCATTTGAAAGGATAAAACACCATGGCACATCACGATAAGATTATTGAAGGGCGCATTGATGAGCTTATTGAGCTGATCGATAACAGCCAGATACCGAGATTCGGCAGCGCGGATCGGAGAATTGTTAACGCTGACGAAATAGCAGGAATACTTGTTGAAATCAAGAGCTGCCTGCCGGAGAATGTCCGCAAGGCGAACGATGTGCTTGCAAGAGCAAACAAGATCATGCTTGAAGCCGACGAGTATTCGAATGCAACAAAAGCAGACGCCGACCGCATTGCACAGGACACCGTCGAAAAAGCAAGGATCGATGCCGAGCAGATGGAAACCGATGCCAACACATACTACGACAACAAAGTTGCCGAGGGTGATACCTACCTTGAGAATAAAACGGGCGAAGCGGATGACTACTACGAATCCCGCGTTGCCGAGGGTGATGACTACCTGAAGCAAAAGACGGAGCAGGGCAACAGCTACTATGAAGACTGCGTTGCAAGGGCGAAAGATACAGCACGTGATATTATTGAAGAAGCAAATGCAACCCGTGAACGCCTTGTCAGCGAAAGTGAGGTAACGCTTGAAGCGCAGAAGCGCGCCGAGGAACTTCGCCGCAAAACCGTTTTGCGTTCCAACCAAGTCTACAGCAATGCAAAACTCAGTGCGGACAGCGTGCTTGCGGAATTGATGGATTATCTTGAACGGTATTATTCCGCAATTGAGGCGGACAGGAAAGCTCTTGATGCGCGCCCTGCGGCAACGACCGGCGCACAGCCCCGCCCGCAGTCCGCTCCCGCTCAAAACGAAGCTGCGGATGAAGCAGGCGATGCAGATGAGGACGATGACGCATCGGGATGGAATATTTTCGGCAATCTGTTCAAACGCAAAAAGAAAGCCTCCCAAGAGGATGATTTCGAGGATGACGATGCTGAATAAGCCTTTCGGCATTGCTTAATGTGCCTGATTCGGTTTTTGAATGCTGTGAAAACGGAATGAGTTCCGAGCAGGCGAATGTGCCGAAATTGCATAATAAAATCAAGGGCAGGTCGTAACAGCCGTCCGCCTCATTGCGGGCGGCTGCGACTGCCTTTTTTGCATATACTCTTTGTTAATTCAAGTCCTCGTGCTTTTGACGGCAAACACGGCCGCGAGTGCGGATATGCAGGAGGAAAACAGGCATAGCAGTGCGATTTGTGCAGCCGTCATCACGTTTTCGGCAATAGCCGCAGATTCCGCCGTCGAAATGAATACCGGTGCGGCGTTTGAAAAAAACAACGGGTACATTGCCGCACAGAGAGCCGCCGAAAGAAGCGCATGGAAAAGCTTTGCCGCAAAATACCCGACAGGGCGCAGATTCACAACTCCGCAGGTCTGAAGAAATATGCAAAGTCCCCCGAAAGACATAAGTCCGCAGGTGAGAACGAGAGAAAGCCGCGACACAGGCTCCGCCGAAAGGATGTTTATCCCGTTTGTCATTTCCAAAAGTCCGAACAGCGTGCCTTTTTGCAGTTCGTTCAGCCCAAGAAGAGACACGATTCCGCTTGCTTCAAGCAGCCGAACCGCAACAACAAAAAATACGAGCGTTCCGCCCACAAGCAGAATTGAATTTACCGATTCACGAACGGCTTTGGGAAAAACTGCGGCCGCGCGAATGCGGCTTTGGGAATCCGCCGCGGGATGGAATTTGCAGTTGAGAGCGGAGGCAAGCAGCATAAGCAGGCTGACCGACAGCGCGGCTGCACCGTAATGGGAAAATGCAAGCAGAAGTGCGGCTTTCCGTTCGCGAAAGCCGAACATGCGGCTGCAAACCGCTCCCGCAATAAAAACAGGGCTTGCAAGGTTTGTAAGTGCGGCAAGCGCACTCCGCAATTCATTGTTCAGCTGTTGCTTTTTATAGTTCAATTCGGTGCTTTCGGGCAGCACCGAACCGATAAGCATCGGCCCTGTGGGTGTTCCGGAAATTAATGATACTGCAAATATTTTAAATACTGCGGCACCGGCCCGGCCGCTCCTTACGCCGAACACGCCGAGCCCCTTAAGCAGCGCAACGCAAACAAAAAACGGGAACAGCGAGGGAAAAACGCAGCTTATAAAAAGCTCAAAGCCCTCCGCCGCGCCCGCTGCCGCCTGCGGACCGAAAAGTACGAGTCCAAAACAAAGAATTGCTGTGACAGCAACAAAAAAATACCTCATATAACGAGCATATGAGGTAAATGCGGCAGATATGAACCCGCAATGCATTCAAATGATAACAAGTCTGTGCGAAAAGTCATCGCGGCAGGATACATTGCCGGGGCAGGCGAGAGCGCGGATAAGCGAGGCTCTCCGTGTCAGTTCAAGCGTTTGCTTTGCGTTGAACGGAAGCGATTCCGCATCGGAACGGCGCAGAACGATCGGCAGAGCCGCATTCTCCTGCAACTCGGAAAGCAGGTGCAGCTTACTCTGCCGAATGCCGAGCACCCGAATATACAGCGCATCGTCCGAATGCGCGGCAAGCTCCTGCTGCTCACGCGTGATTCCGAGCAGTGCGTTAAAAAGTATCCGCTTCAGTCTTGCAAGCGTGTAGCGTTTTGTTTTCACGGCGTTGAGAAGTTCCGCAATGTTTGAAGCTGATTTCGCGGCGCGAAGTATCGGATTTTCAAGCCCTTCCGAAACGTCCGCAATGCGGCTGAGTTCATCGCCCGTCATGCAGCGCAGCCGATAAAGGACGGCTTGCGAAAGCCCCGAAAGAGCGGCGGGCGCACGTTGTTCGGAAAGCTGCTTTTGTATTTCAAGAAGAACGAACGGAGGAACGCTGCCGGAAATTGCGGAGAGTACGTCCCTGCGGCATATATTTTCGGAATCGGTCAAATGCAAAAGCGCGCTGCGAACGGCAGAAGCCGAGGCATAGTTTTCGGGCAGAGTGTTTTCGTTGTATCCGCAGCCGATGCGGCGAACGGCAAAAGGTCGAATTGCAGGGGCTATGCGGTTCAGAGCGCGAATGTATTCAATGCCGAGAACGTCATTCGGATTGTTTGAACCGACACCGATGCCGTGTGCACGGAGCTGCCTTGCAGCGGCGGCAGGGTAGGATAATCCGCTGCTCAGCGCGGATGACAGTTCGTCTCCGGAGAGTTTGGAATCGGCAGCCCTGCGCAGCGCATCGATATCCCCGCTTTCGCTGCCGAAACACAGCCTGTCCGCAATGCCGCTTGCCGAAAGTATGCGAACCCCGCCGAGGGCGAAACGCTCCGCGCATGAAAGGGAAAGAATGTCCGGAAGTTCAAGCACCATATCCGCGCCGCCCTGAAGAGCCATGGCGGTTCGGGTGAATTTGTCGAACGCGGCCGGTTCACCGCGCTGGACAAAACTTGCGCTCATAACAGCTATCACACTTCCGCCGCCGGCAATCTTCCGCGCCTGCTCAATGTGATACGCATGTCCGTTATGAAACGGGTTGTATTCGGCAACGATGCCAATGTTTTTCATTCTTGCTCCATTTTATATTTTTTTGCGGTGTGCAAAAAACACCTTATTATGTTATAATACATTTCAGTGCTGCCGTCAATGTTTTTTGACGGCGGCAGAGATACAAAATTAATCCATTCGGAGACTTGTTATGAAAATTCTTGTTATCAATGCGGGCAGTTCGTCCCTTAAGTATCAGCTTATCGACGTTGAGTCCGGCGATGTTATTGCAAAGGGCCTTTGCGAACGAATCGGCATCGAAAACTCCAAGCTGACTTATAAACCCGCCGGCAAGGAGCCTTTTGAACTTGTTCAGGACATGAAAGATCACACCGACGCCATCAAACTCGTTCTTGATGCGCTTGTTGACGAAAAGCACGGCGTTATTTCAGACATGAGCGAGATTGACGCAGTCGGTCACCGCGTTGTTCACGGCGGCGAAAAATTTGCCGAATCCGTTCTGCTCACCGATGAAGTTCTTGAAACCATCGAGAGCCTTAACGATCTTGCACCCCTGCACAACCCGGCAAACCTTATGGGCATCCGCGCATGCAAGGCAATCATGCCCAACACTCCAATGGTCGGCGTTTTCGACACTGCGTTCCATCAAACAATGCCCAAGGAAGCTTTCATCTACGGTCTTCCCTATGAGGCATACACCGAAAACATGGTTCGCCGCTACGGTTTCCACGGCACTTCCCACAACTATGTAACTCTCCGCGCAATCGAAATGCTCGGCAAGCCCGCAGAGGAAACAAAAATCATCACCTGCCACCTCGGCAACGGTTCGTCAATTTCCGCAGTTAAGGGCGGAAAGTGCATCGACACAAGCATGGGCCTGACGCCCCTTGAAGGCGTTCCCATGGGCACTCGCTGCGGCGACATGGATCCCGCAATCGTCATCTATCTGATGAATAAACTCGGCCTTGATGCAAAGGGCATGGACAACTACATGAACAAAAAGAGCGGTATGCTCGGCATCAGCGGCGTGTCCAGCGATTTCCGCGATCTCGGCGCAGCAGCGGCAGAGGGCAACGAACGTGCAGAGCTTGCGCTTCGGACTTTTGCATACAAGGTCAAAAAATACATCGGCGCATATGCCGCGGCACTCAACGGCGTTGATGCAATCGTGTTCACCGCAGGCGTCGGCGAAAACGACAAGGGAATGCGTGAGCGCATCCTGAACGGCCTTGATTACCTCGGCGTTGAAGTCGATTTTGAGTTGAACCGCAATTGCCCGCGCGGCGAAAATGTTGAAATTTCCAAGCCCGGCAGCAAGGTTAAAGTCTTTGTCATCCCCACCGATGAAGAGCTTATGATCGCAAAGGACACCGCTCGTCTCGCAAAATAAGGCGGAGAATGCGCGGTTGGGGCCGCCGGTCGGCATTATATTTTGAATTTATGCAAAAAACTGTTGACAATACGGCTCCGGACATATAAAATATGAAAGGTTGCATTGTACACCGTCAGGATTGGAGTATTTTGTGCAGATTAATGTTGCTGAAGAACTAAAGTCGATAGGCAAAACTACCGACAGGCATTTGGAAGAGAGCCTTGAGCCGATTTCGTTCGGCGGAAACAAGCTCGTTTTCACAATGCCCCTAAGCGTTGACGTTCGCAGCTCTTTCGACGGCGAAGGGTTCAGCGTTTCGGGTGTGCTCAGTTCCGAACTGCTCATGCATTGCACAAAATGCAACAAGGAATTTAAGCAGGGTTTCAATATCGATTTCTCGGAGCGCTTTATCAAAGCTTCGGAAGAAGAGGCGGACGAGGCGGAGTGTTATCCGTTCTTCGGCGAAACACTCGAACTCGACAAAATGATTCTTGATCTGCTTGTTCTGAATGCGCCTGTTTACGGGCTGTGCAAGCCGGACTGCAAGGGGCTTTGTCCCGTTTGCGGCTGTGATTTGAATTTAATGCAGTGTTCGTGTTCACGAACGGTGAAGAATGCCAACTTCGCCTCCCTTGAAGAACTCGCACAACTGCTCAATAATGAAGAGGAGGTGTAGAAAATGGCAGTACCTAAGAGAAAAACATCGAAAGCAAGGCGTGATCAGCGCAGGGCTCACTGGAAGCTCAGCGTCCCCGCTATCGTAGAATGCCCCCAGTGCCACGCAAAGAAACTGGCACACAGGGTCTGCAAGCATTGCGGCTACTATGACGGCGAGCAGATTATCAAGATGGACGAGGAAGCATAACTTTTTCCGCTCCGCTTGAATGCTGAAAGCTAAAACTATACTTACCTGTAGGGCATTCCGTTCGGGGTGTCCTATTTGTGTTTTTTTACCTGCAAAACTTCGCAGCAAGATGCGATTTGTAAAAAAAGAACCTGCCGCAACAGGTTCTTTTTCATTATGCCGATATCAATGAACTTTACTCAGTTGTTCACCCAAGCAATGCCTTTGCAAAATCATCCGCATCAAACGGCTGCAAGTCGTCAATACCTTCGCCGACGCCCACAAAGCGCACGGGAAGCCCAAGCTCATCTTTCACCGCAACGCTGACGCCGCCCTTTGCCGTGCCGTCAAGCTTTGTCAGCACAACACCGGTAAGCCCGCAGTTTTCACCGAAGACTTTTGCCTGCGCAATTGCGTTCTGTCCGGTGGTTGCATCAAGCACGAGCAGAACCTCAACCGGAACATCGGGAAGCTCTCTGCCGATAACTTTGCGGATCTTTGCAAGCTCCGTCATAAGGTTCTTTTTGTTGTGCAGTCTTCCGGCGGTGTCGCAGATGAGAATATCGCAATTCTTTGCCTTAAACGATGCAATTGCATCAAACACAACGGCGGCGGGATCTGCACCCTCGCCGTGCTTAACGATCGGAACATCCGCGCGTTCGGCCCAAATTGTGAGCTGCTCTGCTGCGGCTGCGCGGAAAGTGTCGCCGGCGGCAAGCATCACGGAACGTCCGTCCGCTTTGTACATTGCGGCAAGTTTGCCGATTGAAGTCGTTTTTCCGACGCCGTTGACGCCGACAACGAGAATAACGGCTTTGTTCACACCGTCAAGAAAACCGTCTTCCGGCCGCATACAATCCGCAAGCAGGGATATCATGACCTGTTTTGCTTCCGTGCGTGTGTGAACACCCTCGGAACGCAGCTTCGAACGGAGCTGCCCAAGCAGCTTTTCGGTCGTCGCCATGCCGATGTCCGAGATTATCATTGCTTCTTCAAGCTCTTCATAAAACTCGTCGTCGATTTTTTCGCCGTTTTCAACAAACAGCCCGCCGAACAGTGTGTCACGGGTCTTTTTAAGCCCGCCCATGAGCTTTGAAAAGAAACCTTCCTTTTTCTTTTTGCCCGTACTCTTTTCGGCAGCAGCCTTTTCGCGTGCCTCACGTTCGGCCTTTTCGCGTGCCTCGCGTTCGGCCTTTTCACGCGTTTCACGTTCGGCCTTTTCGCGTGCTTCACGTTCGGCCTTTTCACGCGCTTCACGCTCAGACTTTTCACGTGCTTCACGTTCAGACTTCTCACGCGCTTCACGTTCGGCCTTTTCGCGCGCTTCATGTTCGGCTTTTTCGCGCGCTTCATGTTCGGCCTTTTCACGCGCTTCATGTTCGGCCTTTTCGCGTGCTTCGCGTTCGGCTTTTTCGCGTGCTTCATGTTCGGCCTTTTCATGCGCTTCACGTTCGGCCCTTTCGCGCGCTTCATGTTCGGCCTTCTCACGTGCTTCACGTTCGGCCTTTTCATGTGTTTCAAGCTCCGCCTTTTCGGCGGCAGGCTTTGCTTCCGTTTCCTGATTTAAATTTGCAGCAGGATCAACCTTTTCCGGTTTCTTTTTCTTCCTTTTAAAAAGATCCCATACTGACATAAAAATACCTCCTGTGGTGATAAATTTGCAGCATTTTGTTAAATATCAGTCCAATCTTGCCGAAACAAGCGTGGATACACCTTTTTCCTCCATGGACACACCGTAGAGCGAATTGCAAACAGCCATTGCACCCTTACGATGCGTGATGATAATGAATTGGGTACCCTCCGAATATTTTCGCAAATACTCGGCAAAACAATCCACATTTGCTTCGTCAAGCGAAGTGTCAATTTCGTCCAGAATACAGAATGCGGCGGGTTTAAGTTTTAATATTGCAAACAGCAGTGCAATTGCTGTCAGTGCCTGCTCTCCGCCGGAAAGCAGGGAAAGCAGCTGAAGCTTTTTGCCCGGCGGCTGTGCAATGATGTCGATATTGCAGTTTAAAACGTCGCTTTTGTCCGAAAGCACAAGTTCCGCATGTCCGCCGTTGAAAAGTTCCGAAAACGTTGCGGTGAAATTCTGTCGGATGAGGGAAAATTGTTCGCAGAACTCCTTTTCCATGGTTTCGGTCAGTTTTGCGATGAGTTCGTTTAAATCCGCTTCCGCCTGCCGCAAATCGCCGCACTGAGCATTCAGTGACTGAAAACGCTCGTTTAACTCACGATAATCTTCAATTGCGGATGTGTTCACGTCCCCTAAGGATTTCAGCTCCTTTCGAAGCTCATCCGTGCGGAGATGTGCCTGTGTAACGGCAATGTCACGGCGAAAACTCAAGGCATTATCGTAGGTAAGCTCGTAATCGCGCCAGATGCGTTCGTTCATGTTGTCAAGTTCGGACTGCGCCTTGTTCGTTGCAAGTTCGTTTCGGTGCAGCCTTTCGCGCAGTTCGGACAATCGCAAACTCACTTGTTCATGTTTTGCACGCAGTTCGTCAAGCGCGTTCAGCCTTGCGGCGCGTTCGCTCTCCAGCCGTCTCAGCTCATCGTTCAATGCATTCAGCTCAGCTCTGCTTTCGGAAAGTCCGCAGCTCACCGAACCGAGCTCGTCGTTGAGCTGTCGGCAATCGCGCTCCGCTGCTTCAATCGCAATTGTTTCGGCAGTGCGCCTTGTTTCGGCATCCGCAAGCTCTGCATTGAGCCGTTTAAGCTCGTTTTCAGCCGAAATGCGTTCTCTGTTTGCGGCAGTGTGCCGAATGCGGAGAGCTGAAATTTCATCGTTCGCCGCCTGAAGAGCGGAGCGGAGGTTCGCAAGTTCCAGCTGTGTGTTTTTGATGTCCTGTCCGTTTGCGGAGCTGCCGAGGTCGATTCCGTTTGCGGCAGCTTCTGCGGAGGCACATTCGGCGTTGATATCCGTTTCGGCATCCGCAAGTCTTTGCTGCTCTTCGGCGATTTGCTTTATTCGTTCAACGTTTTTTTGAATGTATTTTTGAACAATATCCGCTTTTTCGGTCAAGGATGCAAGCCGAACATCAAGCTTTCGTAATTCATCTGCATCAGCGGCTGCTTTTGCATTCGCTTCCTGCAATGCTTTGCTGCATTCGGCTTCGGCATTGCGCAGCTCGGCAAGCCTGCTTTCGGCTGTTTTTCTGCCTTCGGCAAGCTCTTCGATCTCCCGTTCGCGTCCCAAAAGGCTGAATTCGCGTTTCTGGAGGCTTCCGCCGGTCATGCTTCCGCCGGGGTTAAGAATGTCGCCTTTCAGCGTTGCAATGCGAAATGCCGATTTCGCACGTCTGCTGATAAGAATTCCGGTGTCAATATCGCGAACAATGACCGTTCTGCCGAGAAGGTTTTCAAACACGCTGCCGTATTCGGGCGAAAAGCGCACAAGCTCGGAGGCAATGCCGAAACAGCCGTCAATGCCGCGAAAACAGTTTTTTTCCTCATCGGTAAGCAGGCGCGCACGCATTGCGCTGACGGGAAGAAGCGTGGCGCGGCCGTAGTCATGCTCGCGGAGATAGTTAATAAGATATTTCGCATCGTGTTCGGTGGGAACAACAATGTTTTGAAGAGCCGAACCGAGTGCGGATTCAACAGCACGTTCGTATTCCTGCGGAACGGATAAAAGCTCCGCAACAACTCCGTGCATTCTTTTTTTCAGCTCCGCGCTGCGCTGTGCGTCGTTCAAAAGTCGGCGAACGCTTGCGTAGTAGCCCTCGTGAGCGCGGCGCATTTCTTCAAGCACCTTAAGTCGGGACTTGCCCGCACTGATTTCGTCTTCGGCGCGGCGTATTGCTTTTGCGGCGGAAAGTGCATTAACGTTAAGCGCATTGATCTCATCAATTGCAGCCTGCCGTGCAGTTTCAAACTCAGTTTTGTGCTTTAAAAGTGCTTCTTTGTCAGCCTGAGCTTCGGCATATTCTTCGTCCAAATGCTTGCCTTCGGCCTCGGCTTCAATAAGCTCCTGCGCAAGGGAAGCGGTTTGTTTCCTGATGGATTCACGCATTGCACCGAGCCTTGAAATGCGGCTTTTCGTGTCCGCAAGCCGATTCATGTAATCCATCATGGATTGTTTTTGCGCTTCAAGCTTTTCTTCGGCTGCATTAATAGAGCCTGAAAGCTCCGCAAATTCGGCTTCGGCGGTTTCAAGCGCGGCTTCAAGCGCGTCTTCGCTCGCTTTTTTCAGATTGATTTCTTCCGCAAGCTGTGAACTGCGTTCGCCGTCGGCCGTTTCGCGCTCACGAATCCTTGTAATTTCTGCTTGCCTCCGCGCAACATCCGCAGTCAGCGCATCGATGCGTTCATGAATCAGTTTTTCATTGCCGGCATGGCCTTCAACGGAGGCGGAAAGCTCGATAAGTGTGCGCGATGTTTCGCTGATTGCAGCGGAAAGGCTTCGTTCAAGCTCTTCCTCTTTGGCACAGCCTGCGGCGTAAGCTTCTTCTTCCGCCAATGCAGCGGTAATTTCATCGGAAAGCTGACATGCAACGCCGCGCAGCTGCTTAAGCCGCTCGTTTGATTTGTCGTACTGATATAAAAACAGGTTGATTTCAAGCTCGCGGAGTTCCTCGCGCAGCCGAAAGTACTCGGCGGCCTTTTCACTCTGTAAACGGAGCGGCTCAAGCCTGCTTTCAAGCTCACGGAGAATGTCTTCAAGGCGAAGGATGTTTTTTGCGGTGGCTTGGAGTTTGCGCTCGGCTTCCTCCTTGCGTGCACGGTATTTCATAACGCCCGCAGCTTCTTCAAAAACCTCGCGTCTGTCATCGGAACGGTCGGAAAGAATTTCACTTACGCGGCCCTGTCCGATGATGGAATATCCGTCCTTGCCGATGCCTGTGTCACGGAAAAGCTCGCGAATATCGCGCAGACGTGCAGGGGTTTTGTTGATGCTGTATTCGCTTTCTCCCGAACGGAAGGCGCGGCGTGTAACAACAACCTCGGAAAACGGAGAAGCAAGCAGTCCGTCCGAATTGTCAAAATACATGGAAACTTCGCAGTAGGACAGCGGCTTGCGCTTCTCCGTCCCGCCGAAAATAAAGTCATCGATTCTTTTGCCGCGCAGCGCACGTGCATTCTGCTCACCCAAAACAAAGCGAAAAGCGTCCGCAATGTTGCTTTTTCCGCAACCGTTGGGACCCAGAATACCCGTGATTCCGTTTTTGAAAATCAGTTCGGTTTTTTTTGCAAACGATTTGAACCCGCTGATTTCAAGCTTTGTAAGCTGCATTTAAAAGATTCCTTAAGCAAAATGGCAAATCGGATGAACCGTTCCGAAAAGCTGTGATGAATGCGTGGGTAAAACTCACGCATTGTCCCGATTGAGCAATTCAAGGGTTGCTCTTGCTGCGTTCTGGCCGGCTTCCTGTTTTGTTCCGCCGTCGCCGAACCCGTACACAACACCGTCAATGCTGACGCACATTGTGAAAACCCGCTTGTGATCCGGGCCGCTCATGCCGATGACTTTATATTCAAGTTCACCGCTGTGATAATGCTGAACGTATTCCTGGAGCAGCGTTTTATAATCCTTTGCGGACAGGCTGCGCGCCGCTTCTTCAACGCTGTTTTTGATGAAGCTTAAGATAAAGCGCTTTGCGCATTCAATGCCGCCGTCAAGGAATATGGAGCCGATAACAGCTTCGAGTGCGTCGGAAAGTATGGAGGGCTTTTCGCGCCCGCCTGTGTTTTCCTCTCCGTGGCTCAAAAGCAGATACTTGCCCAGTTCCAACTCCTTTGCAACGATGTTCAGCGCGGTTTCGCAAACGGTACGTGCGCGCGTGCGGGTCATCATGCCCTCGTTCATTTTGGGGTAATTCAAATATAGGTATTCGCTTGCGCAAAGCTCAAGTACAGCGTCACCGAGAAATTCCATTCGCTCGTTATTCGGATAAATGCGGTTGTCCCCGCGCACGAATGACGAGTGGGTGAGTGCAGTGTTCAGCAGCTCAACGTCCGTGAAGCTGTAATTGAGCTTTGTCATTAATTCAGCAAGCTCTGAGATTCGTTTTGGATTCACGAAAAATCAATCGCTCCAATCTGTAGGGTTATGTTTGTTTAAGCAAACAAAAATCAGAGATAAAACCGATTCTTATGTCTTAAATCAAATTTCGCAGGCAGATATTCGTCCGCCTGCGAAACGGGGTGCCGCAAAAAAACGGACAGAAAACAGGTTATCCGGCGCATTCGGATTCGGATGAAATCAGCCGAAATTCAGTTGCCGCTCAAGCCCGTCTTCCGTGCGGTTCAGGTTATTTGGATTCGATGAAACGAACAACATCGCCGACGGTGCGGATGTTTTTAATGTCCTCGTCGGAAATTTCGATGTTGTATTCTTCTTCAAGGCTTGTTACAAGCTCAACAATGTCCAGTGAGTCCGCCTTAAGGTCGTCAACAAGTTTTGAATCGGCAGTGATGCTGTCAACGGGAATGTTGAGCTGCTGCGCGATGCGGGTGCGAATTTCAGTAAGCATAATCAGCCTCCGTAAGTTTAATAAAGTTCATATCATATTTTACCGCACGGCATGTTTGATGTCAATGTCAAATTAAATATGCCGAATGCGGATAAAACGCAGTATGTGCGGATTCGGCTCGAAAAGACTCATTTTCTCGCTTGAGGTTCCATTTCCCGGGAAATAAGCCCCGAAATCGTGTTTGTAACATTGCCGAGGATGAGCTTGCGCGCCTGACCGATGGCGGAGCAAACGGCACGTTCGTCACTGCTGCCGTGCGCTTTTATAATGCCGCCGTTGATGCCGAGCAGGGGTGCGCCGCCGTACTCCGTGTAGTCCATGCGGGTTTTGAGTGCTTTAAAAGCATTTTTGGAGAGCATTGCGCCGACGCTTGCGCGTTTGCTGCTTTTGATTTCCGTCTTGAGCATCGTCATGATTGAAGCCACGGCTCCTTCAAGTGTTTTCAAAACAGCGTTGCCGACAAAACCATCGCAAACGATAACATCGTAGTCTCCGCTCATGAGCTCGCGCGCTTCGCAGTTGCCGACAAAATTGATGCCCCTCGCAGCCTTAAGCAGGGAATATGCTTCCTTTGTGAGTGCGTTCCCCTTGCCCTCTTCGGTGCCGTTATTTATAAGACCGACACGCGGACGTTCAATGCCGAGGACACCGCTCATATACGCCGAACCCATGTATGCGAATTGGAGCAGGTATTCCGGAGTGCAGTCAACATTTGCGCCGCAGTCAATAAGCATCATCGGCCCTTTGAGCGTCGGAAGAACGGGTGCGAGAGCAGGACGCTTAACACCCGGAATGCGGTGTACGATAAGCGTTGCACCGGCAAGAACAGCACCGGTGCTTCCCGCAGAGATAAAGCAATCGGCTTTTCCGTCCGCAACAAGATGAAGAGCCTTAACAATTGAGCTTTCTTTTTTTCGCCGAACTGCAAGCGTGGGCTGATCTTCACATGTAATTATGTCCGGTGCATGAACAACTTCAACACGGGACTTGTCGTATTCATAGTCGTTGAGCAAGGCATAAATTGCGGATTCATCTCCGGTGAAGATTATGCTGAAGTCATCGTTGAGCTGCATTGCGTCAATGCTGCCGCGAATCACGGCTTCGGGAGCATTGTCGCCGCCGAAAGCGTCGATTGCAAATTTCATGGTTATCGGGTTGTCCTTTCGTCAGTTCGGGCAAATGCCCGCAAGGCACGGCATTGCCGCGCCTGCAATATTATAGTGTATTTTTAGCTGTATTTCAACAGAAAAATTTGCATGAGCGGCATCGCGCCGAAAAATCCGGCCTTTGATTCCTCTGTCAGCTGCCCGACAGCGGGTTCATTGATTGATGAATGCTTTAAGATAATCGGGGGCCTCATTCTCACTGCTGATGCTTATATAGAGTTCAATATTGGTTTTTTCGGAAAATTCGCGCAAAAAGTCGAACATGCCGAACAGCCCTTCGGGGGAATGCTTAACGACCTTCATAAAGCTGTTGATATAAATTGCACGCAGGTCATAATCCTGCGCCGCAATTCCACAGACAAAACCCGTGAACATTTTCGGCCCGTCAATACAAAAATCGGATGCGTTGATGAAGCGGATGCCGCGGTTCAATTCGTACATTCTATCTCCGTCCTTATCGATGAAAACGCTGTTTTCACCGCATTCAACATGGTTTCTGTTCGCTTCGGCAATAAGTCTGCGCGATTTGCCCGTTCCCTTTTTGCCGTAAAGGATGTGTAACAAGTCAGAATCCTCCCGATCGAATATTTTATACATTCATTATATCACAAACTCAGCTCTTTCTCAACCTCGACATGAAACACGAGCATAAATTTGACGGTCAAAAGGGTCAAAGTCTTTGACGCAAAAAATGCATATGCCCCAAAGGGTTGACAATCAGGGTTCGGAATGATAAAATCTAAAAAACAACAAACAACTGCAATTTTTTGCAGGGATTCGTTCCTTTTGAACGACTGTTGACAAACTGTTGTCTGCGTTGCGGAAAACTTAATGCGCCGTGCATCCGATTTTTGTGTAAACAGAGAAAAACTGTGCGCTTTTTTGCGGTCAAAAGCTGTTTTCCGCATTATCCGAAGGCTTGGTTCGCCGTAACTTGCATCGCTTCGGAAGATGTCCGCTCTCAACGGTATAAGCGTAATTGCCCTGTGTCGGGTTCTGCGCAATAATCTGCAGCAAACAGAGGTGGCTCAATGCACTCTATTGAAACAATCAATCGTATTATAGCTTTGCTTTTCGCGATTTGCTATTTTTATCAATATATTTATGTTTTAGTCCCTTATTTTAAAAAATATCGCATTGTTCCGAAAAACAGCGGGAATGCGGGTAAAGCAACGATTGCCGATGCGGATTTGAATCGGAAGCAAAACCGTTTTGCTGCCGTTATTTGTGCGCGCAACGAAGAAAAAACGCTTGGGAACTGCATCAGGACTTTGCTTGCGCAGGATTACCCGGGCGGAATTCGCGTTTTTGTTGCGGCGGATAACTGCACGGACAAAACCGCCGAAATTGCACGACGTGCGGGAGCAATCGTTTACGAACGAAACGATTTGACAAAAATCGGCAAAGGATACGCACTTAATTTCATATTTAAGCACATTGAAAAGGATTATCCGAATGCCTTTGATGCCTTTTTCATCTTCGATGCCGATAATCTTGTGGATGAGCATTACACAGCGGAGATGAACAAAATGCTCAATGCGGGTTACGATATTGCAACGTGTTTTCGTAATTCGAAAAACTACGATGACAGCTGGATTTCGGCGGGAAGCGGACTCTGGTATGTGCGCGAGAGCCGCTACCTTAACGAATCGCGTTATCTTCTCGGTTCCGGCTGCGCTGTTTCGGGAACGGGCTTCATGGTGAGCAGCGAATATCTCAAAAAAATCGGCGGCTGGAATTATTTTCTTTTGATTGAAGACATTGAATTTACCGTTTGCTGCGCCGTAGCGGGTGAGCATATCGGCTATTGCAAAAATGCAGTTATTTATGACGAACAGCCCGCAACCATGAAAGCATCATGGAAGCAGCGGCTGCGTTGGTCAAAAGGCTACCTTCAGCTGATACAGGCTCACGGGGGGGATTTGTTCAAAGGCATATTCCGCGGGATTTTTAAAAAAGGCGATTTTACATGTTTCGATATCGGAATGAACATTTTTCCGGCATATCTGCTCGGAATTGTTGCCCAAATTGTAAATATTGTCGGCATTATTGTTTCCGTTTGCATCGGCAGCGGGATAACAACGGTTCTGCTTTCAATCTTGCAGATTCTCTTCAACAGCTATATAATTGCATTTGTTGTCGGACTTATTGCAACGATCGACATGTGGAAGATTATTCCGGCTAAAACTGCTAAGAAAATAATTTACATATTCACATTTCCGATTTACATGATGACCTATCTTCCCATTTCCGTTGCTGCGATATTCAGCAAGGCAAGCTGGGTTCCGACGGTTCATGAATGCACGCGCAGCCTTGATGATCTGCGCGGCAAGTCGGAGAAGTCGGAAACGGAAACTCTCGAAAAGCGTGAACGTACGCACACGCTGAAAAAAGCGGTTAACGGCAATGAGGCCGGAATTGAAGATTGAGCAAATGCACCGGTGAATCAGTTTGCTTAATGCAGGCTGATTTTCTGCGGTGATTGCCGCTGCTCGGAGAGATAAACGGCGCATGAAGGTGAGCTTTTAATCAAAATACGCAGTTCATATGCAGTTTGCGGGCACCGCTTTTTTGAGTGGTGCTTGTTCGTTTGTTTACGGGAATAATGCCGTGAGTTTTAATGAGAACAGCCGTTGCAGAGAGAACGATAACCGGATTCAATAACGATTCGGTGTCAATAAGGATTTTTTGAAATCATATAAACAGGTGCCGCAGCCCGTTCGGACTGCGGCACCTGCCTTTAAGTTTTGTCATGCTGCACAGGCGCTTGCTTATGCATCATGACTGTTTAGCTTTTTCAGCCGTTCATTGCCATGTGCATGATAGCAAGAGCGTC
>FR879689.1:0-44503 GCA_000435055.1 Clostridium sp. CAG:138
GACACTATCCACTTACCGATGTGCTGACCTCACCTCGCAAATTTCAAGATAGCGTACTGTGCATTTGCCATTATTTGTCCCTCCTTTTCTGCCATACGATGTCGTAGCCCAGCACATCGGCAAGCTCCACGACTTCCTTGTATCGAATACTTTCTCTCTGTAATTTTGCGGACAGGTTGGAAACGCTGTCCGACCAGCCATATTCATCATGTAACAGGTCAACAACTTCCTGCATGGTAAAACCGGCGCGAATGATCTGCGCCTTGATTTCATTGCGTACATTCATATTGAAAAATCCTCCATAAATTTGTTTGTGTTTCGGCGAACGCTCTCCACTTCAAAGCGGAGCAGATGCACCAAATAGTGAAAAATCTGTCATCTCTGAAATCCGTTCAGAATTTCGCTTGTGATGTCCTGTCCGTATATGACCATATCCCACTTTACTGTTCCGTGTGGTTTGGTCTGGAACAGCGAAAACACCCATTGCTCCGTGAACGGAGCGCATTGTTCAGAGAAGCATGATTCCGTGAAATGGTTTCGTCCTGCGCTCAAAAAGTCTACTGTTTTCATTACCATTGATTTTCAATCCTCCTTTTTCTTACTTGCGGTGTATTCTTTCAGAAAAGTGATCTTGCTGCCTTTCATCAGCTCGTCCACCACGGCAACCCGTTCTTCCAGATCGCCTACGGTCAAAACGTCTGGCAGATATTCGATATAATCAAGCATCTGGCAGGCTTTCACAAAACGGTCATCCAGAGCATCGTCCGGTGTCTTGGGTGCATACCGTACTTTCCAATCTTCCAGAAGATGCAGATAATCCGTCAGCGCCCGGAAGCACAGTATTTCGTCCTCCCGGAACTGACGGATACAGGGATGCTTCGGCTTGGGTAAAGCTGCGGCAGTAGGCGGTTTCTGGTCAAGTCCGAAATCTGCTGTCAGCTTTTGCGCTGCTTCATAACTGCTCAGATCGAACAGCCTTGCCACGAAGTTGATCACATCCCCCTTGGCTCCGCAGCCGAAGCAGAAGAAATATTCCTCGTTCAGCTTCAAGCTCGGATGCCTGTCGTTGTGGAACGGGCAGCAAGCCATACCGTAGCGGCTCACCTTCAGCCCGTAGTGTTCGGCGGCTTGCTTTACGCTGACTGCCGCCTTGATGCTTTCATAAATGTTCATCGCATTCCTCCATAGATTTTTTTCGACGATTTTGTTCGTCTGCTTGAATATACGAAGAAAATGTCTATAGACCGAATAATCACGCACAAATGCAGGAAAACAAAAAAGCTGTCCTGAATTTTGTATTTTTGCAAAATTCAGGACGGCGATTGTTCACAGTTATGATATTGGTTTTATTTCATTTATGGTATATGATATAGAGTAGTGCAGGAATGGAGGGTAATACCGATGAAATATCTTTCTACCTTTGAGGTTGCAGAAAAATGGGGCATTTTCCACCGCCGTGTCGGTATCCTCTACAATGAAAACCGCATCCCCGGCGCACAGAGGGCGGGTGGACGATGGATTATCCCCGAAGACGCAGAGAAGTCAGCCGATGCAAGAATCAAAAGCGGAAAACATATCAAGTCAAAAACAAAAGATTGATGCCAATAGGAAGGAGGCGCAGAGCATGGAACGCAAATACTTATTTTATCCAATCGTTGTTCTCCAGATTTTCAGTCACCAATAGTAAAACAAATCCATCTCTCACTGACTCATCAATTTCAGTTTGAATATATCTACGGAAATCGACTCCAACTGGAATTTCATTATCGTCGAACACAAGAAAATCTCTATTTAAAAGTGCCTACTTTATTATTTCGTATACAGTCCTATCCTTACGTGCATACGAAATAAATACTTTTAGTTGTCTTGTGATATTTTCTATTTGCTGGGTGATATCACCATTGATATCTATTGTAAATACTTTCTTTCCGCTTAATTGTGCAATATACTCTCTCTCCGATTTGACCCATCGTGAATTTGCAGCATTATCGCTTTCAACATAAATAAACCACTCTCGTTCATTTATTTCTCTTTTTATGAGGGATTCTATTTCATTATCATCA
Source organism: Clostridium sp. CAG:138 (assembly GCA_000435055.1). GTDB lineage: Bacteria > Bacillota > Clostridia > Christensenellales > CAG-138 > PeH17. The sequence continues at coordinate 2,064 of FR879689.1, forward strand.
TTCAAACATTTCAAGAAAAACATCAACGGTTCAAAACCTCGATCTTCCAATTTGTTTCTAATTCTTCGCACAATATCAATGTCTAAATGTGAATGAGAAATAAATATCCAGCCACCGTCTTTGTTCATTCAAATACTCCTATCTTAAATAATTTATTATAGAATTCTTATAGTCGTCAACACGCATTATTTCGTATGAGCGATACTTGATTGGTAAGCATTGCTTGTTGGTCGAAATTATTTTTTGGAAGACATCGTTAGTCACAACAATTATAAAATTTGCATCCTTTTTCCGACCTTCAACCATTTCGTGACGAAAAGTTTTCATTTCCAACTCAACCCAGTAGGAGTCCAGATAATCCAAATTGGATATTATGACAATAAAATGCTTTGAGTGTTCGATTGCATTCATAATTGCATCCTCATATTCTGACTTGGATAATTCAGGTAAAGAAATCGAATCAAAGAATGGGTTTAGAATATTACTTTTCAAAAAATGATAAACGCTTCGAGCAATATCACGATCTTCATGTTTGTAGCTCAAAAACACATCAAAATCATCTGTGCCAGGCAAACTAAATCCAAGCAAGGCTTTTAATCCAGACTCTGCAACACCGTTATCGGAATTTGTGTCATTGATTTGCTCAAGTTGCTGATTGATTTCTGCAATTCGTTCGATACATTCTGCGCAGATTTCCAGACAACCTACTACTTCGCTATACTTCCGTAAACGCTCATAGCTGGTTTTTAGGCATTTGAGAAAATCTGAGGCTAAACTATTGCTACCAACCATTTCAAATAGTTTGTTGCTTTGTCTCATATAATCTGCGATTGCATGAAGCTGATTCTCTGTATTACCTATTTCGTTTTTTGCTGCATTTTTGCGTGTTTTGATATCTCTGCTATCATCATTAATCAAAAATTCTTTTGCTTGTAGAATTAACGGAATTTCATCCTCTGCGTATTTCCCGTGATAATCGTTTGTTATATTCTCAGCAACTATTTGACTATTGTAAATTTTTAAGTAAAAATACTGTCGAGATAAATATTTTTCTTGGAGCGTTTCTGCTTGAACGCCATGCACATCTCCATTTGACAAAGTGTCGATCACATCAGCTCGGATATAATAATCCATATAGATCATTTTTAGTGCGAAAGATATAAGAAATAAATCTATGGTGTGGAAATCATTGGTTTTGAGCAATTCATCCACCTTATTGATAGCATCCAATCGTTTATGAGCAAGCTTGCGATCCTCTGTGCTATATCCGGATTCTCCACAAGACTGCAATTGTTCCATGCATCGTAATAACTCTTTATAAGAGCTACGGCGAGATTGGGCATTTCGATCCTGTTCTATTTCACAGCAAAGAAGCAGAATTAAATCACTCAAATTTGATGAAATACCCGGAGTGTACTTTATTCTTGATAAATTGGTTATTTTTTCATATAACAATTCTTTTCCTTCGGAATTTGAACAAATTTCATATATTCTGGCTGCCACATCAATATAATCCTGTGAGGAGTGCAATCCATCTTCGGGATATAGAATTTGCTGCGAGGCTAAAAGAAATTCAAGTGTTGTATTCTTTAGGGTGAGATTTTCCCATTCGACAATGGGGATTATCTTTTTATCTCTTGTTTTTGCGCATTCATACGCAAAAAAGATCTCTTTCGTTAAGTATTCACTATTTATAGAATGTTCAGAAATAAAAAACACAATAATCTTTGTATTAGCAATCAATGATACAATTTGCTCAGCAAAAGGCTTTTCGGACACAAGAGAATCTTTAGGCAATTCTGCATGAATCCCCAATTCTTTGAGCTTATCCATAAGTCTCTGGATTCGAGGTGTATCTTTATGCGAACACAGCATTAGAATTTTGGCTTTTTCCATGATTGATATACTCCTTTCCGGATTTGATGCAATCCTATATAATAGTGCCAGAGGTTAAACACGTCTTTGTATTGATTAACCTTTTCGAATGATTGCATGGTTTTATTTGCCTTAAGCAGTCCAATGTTATAGTACAAATCCGGATACACATGAAAAGCTAAGCTATGTAACGGTATGTCCATATAATCGCTGCGTCCAGGTAGCAGCGCATAAGACAAGTTTATAGCTTTAGAGAGAACAGCGTGGCGGATGTCACGCTGTTCTGCTTTTTGATGCGTGAGTGAGCATTTCGGCAATGATGCTCTCCGGCAGGAAACCAATGCAGGCAAGGCTGATATTCACATCCTGCACTCGCTGCCCGCTGCTCTTATCCGGCGCGGAAACATAGACCCTGTTCACAAGATCAGTGCTGAACATCTATCCACCTCCGTAGTGTTAATCCTTTCGGAACAGGCTTCTGAGCCATGCAAAGAACCCTTTCTTTTCTTTTTGAGCAGGAGCATTCTGAACGTCCTGTGTGCCGCTCTGTCCAATGATTTCAAGCGTAGTCTGACCGGTATATGGGTTGCGGAAATTGTCTGTCATGGACTGCGGCGGTGCATCTGCGGTCAGGTAGCCGACCAAGCGGTTCAGGTGCTTGTACAAATCCTTGAAACGGATACCGTAATTGTCTGCTTGAAGATATGCTCCAGTTCCGGGAAGTTTTGTTCCTTTCCTCAGTATAACCGTAGTCGGGCAGCCAGCTTTCAGCTTGTTGAGAGATACAGCGCCTTTGTAGCTTGCCCGTCCGGTGGGTTGGTCTTTCGATCTGTCCCAATCCACAGTGAACATTGCATACAGGTGAGAAAGATTGTTGTCGCGCTGCCGGAAATTAAGTTTGTTCCACTCAATCAGCATCCATTGCACGCCTTTGCGGGTACCTTTCACATCAATGCGCCACCCGTTAATGACAGCATCCTGATTGTCCCACTGTCCGCGCGGATAATAATTGAAATCAAGCGGAACCTCAATGCCGTAGTTTTCTTTCATCATCTTGCTGAATGCTACTTCGGCAATTTTCCCGATCAGATTATCACTGGCAATTTCATTTACCGACCGCGCTTTTGTTGTGCGCTATCCAAACTCAATCGCCTGTTGGGAACGTGCGCTGACAAGGGAGAACTCGCGGCATTTTTCTAACTCGGATTCAGTCAGATAGATGTTTCCAACATCAAGCAAATGCTTCACCACCTAACAGCAGCTACTTCATAATTGATATCTGCTTCTTATGTCTTTTACTATTTCAAAAACACATGTGTGGATACTCTCAGTATTAGGCTGGCATCTTATAAAGCGTATAGATTTGAGGGAATCCGGAAAAAGATCAGTGTCAATGTTAGAATCCTCATCCAAACAAATGGGATATATTCTTCCATTTGAGGCTATTGCTTTTTCCAGTTCGTATCGTATCCAGTGGGAATGTAGGCTGTCTTTAGTCAACAATAATACTACTCTGCCTTTTTCAGAAGCATCATTAATGCCTTTTTCAATTTGATCAGACCAAGATTGTCCTACTTTAAGTTCATTTTGGTCAAAGAAAACACTCAGTCCGTAGTTACAAAACTCATCATAAAACACTTTAGCTATTTCAACATCACTATGCGAATAACTAATAAATACGCTTAATTTGTCAATCAAGTCGAATACCGAGCTGTTCAGATCATCTTCCGAAAGAGAATCAATGCATATCTTTTTTATCACATGGTTTTCTCTTTTTTTTATGTACTCGATTTCATCTTGCACCCAATCCGAGGATTTTGAATTAGCACTTTCAAGGTATAAAAACCATTCTCTTGAATCAATTTCTTTATGAATTAAGTCTCTGAGCTTTTCCGTATCCTCATTTCCATTATCCATACAGCGCAGATAGAAAAGGATAGGCTCAAAATTGTGATTTTCAAGTAGATTTCTAACCTTTCTCACTTTAGCAATGTCTTTGTGGCTGTGTGAAACAAAAACATAGCATTTGGAATGCCCTAAAACGTCTGTGTTCTGTATGATTTCTTTAGCAAGAGAATAGTCTCCAGTAGAGTCTTCCATTATAAAAATGGCAACATCATCAGGAATAAATGATGAGTGATAATCGCCTATTATGCATGCTGGTTTTCTCGACAGCAGATGGCTAAACCGAGATACTTGCTCAGAAGGCGGAATGTGACAGATATTGTAAATCAGAACGGCTGAGGGACGAACACCTTCGTTTTCTATGTCGCTAAAACGGGACAGAAACTGCTCAGGATAAAAGCTCGAATCAATTGCATCAATTATTGCGGCCATGCCTTTTGATGCGAGATTTTCAGCATATTCAACATATTCGCCATAGAGCCGAGCATTTTGTTTTTTTCCTTCCAAATAATCGTTAAAGAATTCTTGCTCAGACATTTTCTTCCGGAGATGTTTTGGGGTTTTATCAGGATTAAGCCTGTCTAATCTGCTTTGCTTCATAGCATATTCCTTTCCATTCTGCCTCTGATAGAAGTACAATTCTGTTGACATTATCCTCCGAAACACTTCATATTAACTTATTGTTTTTGATAATAATTATCTTCATGACCTCATCGACACATTTATCCAGCTCCTTGCGAATCTGCCGTTTCCAAAAGCGGATCACAGTCCAGCCTTCTGCCTCTAACGCTGCATTTACTTCTTTATCGCGTGCCATGTTGCGCTCGATCTTTGGAATCCAACGCTCTCGGTCTGACTTGATCCTCTGGCTTCGGTTTTCCCAATCATAACCGTGCCAGTATTCCGATTGTTATTCAGTATATCACGACAATTTCCGGGATTCCATTGGGCAATGTACCGGGATTCACAGGAGAATTACAGGCAGTTCGCCGGGTCGCACAGCCGTCCGTGTCAGTCAAGGAGTCGGCTTTGCCTCGCTGCGCGTCCTTGACAGGCTCGTTTGCCTGTGCAAGCCGGTAATCAAAGCGGCGATGCCGCCATTTGCCAACGAAAATCAGCTGCGTTCCAAGACTTTTTTAATCTCTTGGCCTAATTATAACAAGAACAAACGTTCGAGTCAAGGTGATTCTTAGAGGAAGAGCAAGCACAGCAAGTGTAGCTACACTTGCGAAAAACGGCGTGGTTTGACCGGGATTTCCTTGCAGAGCAGCAAGCAAATCCGTTGAATACCCACACCGAAAAAACAGAGCGTTCCAGCTGACCGCCGAAACGCCCTGTTTTCATTTTTGGGATAGTCCCAAGCCCTTATATTCGTGAAAAATTACGAAAGCTCACCAGCTATACTCTGATAACCGGAATGTGTAGGATTCGCCGGGAGTAATGTCATAGATCACAACGGAGTTATCCTTGAACTTATCTCCGGCACTCAAAGAAGAAAGGTATATATTGCCGGAGTCTACCAGATAACCCGCACTGTCATACAGCTTATAACTAATCATGTCATACCCTGAATCCCTGCTCCCGCTTTTCTTTTCTCCGGTAATCGTAACGGTCAGCTTCGGAATATAGTCCTTGTCAAACTTAAACTCAGCTCCTTGAATTTGAATCACGGATGCCGTACCGCCCATGAAGTCCTTCATCTTCAGATCCAGCGGAAATGAATCAAACGTCACTTGAACTTCTTCAATAGGCAAGCAGCACAGAGCATCGCAATTTGCTTCGTCAAACCGAATCGCGTTTCCCTTGTACACGGTGAAATAAACCTTCCCGCTTTCGGACTTTCCTGCTCTGATCTCAGCGGCAGGGATTCTCACATTGGCAAGATACTGTTCCCCGGCAGCCCAGCTGGTATAACAGCCGAAATCATCGGGCGAAACGGACTTTGTACCGGTATAGACTTCTTCATTTTCATCGTTTACAATACGAATATCAACATCAACACCGGCTGACCGGAACTTATCGTTTTTGTCAGTCAAGCCAAAGAAAAGGCTGTAATCGTTTGTTCCCTCGTTATACTGAAAAGAACAGCTTTTCAGTGTTTCAACACGGGACGCCGACAACCCGCACCCACTCAGTAACAATGCAATTACAAGCCACCACATAAGAAAGAATCGTTTCATTTCTGCGTCTCCTTATCTGTTTGCGTCTTTATTGCACGGAACATTTCTTGTTTGAGCAAACGCTTTTTCTTTGGATCCATTATGCAGTAATTGCGATTGCACCGCTCACTTAGAAAGCAAGTCTCGCAGATAAGCTGTTCAACGTCCTGCATAATCAGTTCATCATCACTGGGAAGTTTGTAGGCTTCGATCTTTTGGATGCCTGTCGGGTTACGCAGTCCGTAGTCAATCAGTTTTCCGTTTCCGGTTTTTACATAGCGGTAGACCTCGGCGCAGAACGAAACACTGTCACCAACGGCGTAGTCTTCAAAGCCGGATTTGTCCATCCAAACGTGATCCTCTTTTCCGTCAAACGTTGTCCCATCGGGGTACATCCCGCTGAAGAAGATCCGCTTGAAGCAAATATGTTTTGGGTTAACCCTCTCGATCTGTCCTTTGAAAGGAGACATACCCTCATTGAAAAAGCAGTCAGCGAAGTACGTACGGTGTTTCTTACCCAACGACGCGAATTGAACATCGAGATAATCATCGTAGGAGAATTTCTCTGCTCCGGCAACATTACGCCGGGAAGCCGGATCGAAAAGGATTATCCCACCATAATCTAATACACTAACCTTTTCTCCATAATAGAGTGCCAAAAGAGATTCTTTATCCGGATACTTGGCAATCAGAGCAGCAGCTTTTTTGAGCCGCTCCTGCCGTCTTTGCTCCCGGCAACGTTCATGTTTACGTTGTTCCGCAAAAATACGCTTCTCTATGTGTCTGCTTTCGGCTTTTGTCAGCAACGGCGATATGTGGTCAACGCAATCGTAATCTCCATTTTCCATGCGCGTTTTGAAGCGGGCAAGTATCTCTTTCAGCTCCTGAGCAGACAAATACCTCGCCTTGTCAATAGAGCAGCTATGGTAACACCCCGTGTTTATGTTGCCGTGCCCATCACCATACATAATGGCGGTATTCCAAGGGCATACATAATGTTCTTTCTGAACGAGCCTTCCTCGCTTCAAGCCCTCATCAAATTCCGGAAAAATCGCCGGATTACCGCAACCCTCGTGATCGTCCACCCAAAATCCGGAAGGACCCTTGTCTGCATGCCGAATCATCACATTGATTGCGTCAAATGTAGCCTTTTTGTCTTGTTTGTTTCTCATGTCGGAAACCTCCGTTAATAAGTGCCGCCAAATAGCGACCTGACATGTTAACGTGGTCTTTTAGAGCTTTTATGGAAATTATAGCATGTTTCTTTGTACTTGTCTATCCTACTTGCTCGGCAGGACAGGCGAAAACAGTTGCAAATCTAGAGGTTTTTATCGCTGTAAATGATGTGCTGCTTATGGAAAGGAACTCTACTGTTCATTGGATGGTGAACAACTAATTGTAACCATGCAATAGCGAACAGAACGGTGAGAGCAGTACACGGATTGCAGAAGCGCGGAATAAGGGACAAAATTATCGTTTCAGCAAACTTCTTCCCTATCCTCACAAGGATTGGTTTAAGTGAGGGCTTTCTGACTACTTTTCTGAAAGATGACATCTCAGAAGTACCCTTATGAAACAAGTTGAAAATCGGCATTTAACTGACGTATGAGCTGTACTTGTGCAAGGGCATGGACGCATCATTGCCCATGATTTTTGCGTTGCTCACAGGGAAGCTAATTCCGGATTATCGACCTTAAATCGTACAAAATCCATCCTATCCATCTACCATCAACAAAGGCAACTGCAAAAGCAAAGGGGCATGTGCCTTAATGACACATACCCCTTTTGTCAGCAACCCTTGTCCGACAACTGCCATAGTATTTGTTTTTTAAAACCTGTTTTATGGACAGCTACCCCACCGGGCATATTTATTCTGTTCATTAGTTCAGTGTAGGATTTGTCTTCAAATAGCTTTGAGACAAAAGAACTGAACCCCCAAATTTCTTTCCCGCTTCGAGTTTCGACAAAACAGTCGATTTCTGTAAAGTCTCTGGAATTGCCATAAACATAGTATCTGTCAAGGAGCAATTCTTTTAATAATTCTTCGATTATATCGAACCAAAGAAAAGGAGTCCAATAGAAAAACACAATGCCTTCTTCATCATTGAAAACACAATTGCCAACACCGTATTTTTTTACATAAAGTTCCTCAAGCTTCATGGCGCAGGAATCTATCATTTCGTCTTGAAGCAGATATTCAATAGTTATTTCCAATGCTTCTTTTATCCACTTTATTTTCTTAAGCAACGACTGCTCTGCCAGATGTTCTGCAAAATCAATACCATGTTCTTTGGCGACATCTTGCCTAATTATTAGTTTGGATAACTCGTTGGTGTACGGAATATATATTTCAATATCTGTTGGATTGCGTCCGTTCTTCAAAATCTTCGATATAATTCTTTTAGTTCTTCTTTTGTCTCTGAACCTAAAGCGATTTGATTACCTGAGCGTACGACCGAAAGTTTATATCGTTTATTGCTGACCAAAAAAGTTTCGATTTTTGCACATGTTATATCTTTATCGACCTAGAATATACCATTATGTCTGCAAATCTCCTTTAATGGTTCTGGAACATTTGATGGAAACTTTTGTATTCCAACAAATATAGGAATTATGTTTTTATTCTCTCGAAGCGCAATTTGTGCTTCATGAAAAATCCAATCATTGGGCTCGGTGCAACGATCAAAAACTGTTTCTGTAATAATTACAATAAAGTCAGAACAGTTTTCGATACGCTCAATAATAGCAGAATAAAAGTATCCGTTTTTTAAGAATTCAGTATCCAGAAAAATGTTGTACTCGTCGCATAGAGATTGATATATTGATTCAGCTACTGGTTTTCCACCATCTCTGCGATAACTGATAAAAACTGACATATGATACATCCTCCTTAAATCATGCCGAAGTGCCGGAGTGCCTCCTTGATCGCTTTTTCCTTCTCCGGCGGGCATTGGGGCTGTTTAGCGTCCTCAGACTTCGGCTTATCGTAATTCTCCCGTTCAATGATACCGCACTTCTGTTTTATCTGTGCGATATACAAGCTGCTGACTTTCAAGCCGCTATGCTCCAGTACATAGTCTTTGATTTCTTGGTAGGTAGCTTTCTTCTCCGCATCGGTCAAATCAAGCTCGTCCATCTTCACTTCGACTTCAATATGCTGAGTCGATTTCAGTTTGGACAATAGACAGACGGTCTCGACATGATGTGTCATCGGGAACATATCCACGGGCTGAACCGACATCGGGGCATAGCCTGCGGCGGCGAGTATTTTGCAGTCGCGGGCAAGCGTTGCGGGGTTGCAGGAGACATATGCGATGCGTTCGGCTCCGCTGTTTACAATTGCATCAAGAGCGGGCTTTTCCGCTCCGCGGCGCGGCGGATCGAGCAAAATTGCCGAGAAGCGTTTGCCTTCCGCAACGAGGCGGGGCAGAGCTGTTTCGGCATTTTCGCAGATGAATTCCGCGTTTTTGATGTTGTTGAGTTTTGCATTCCTACGGGCATCCTTAACGGCGGGCGGAACCGCTTCAATGCCCAGAACGGAGCGGGCGCGTTGAGCCAAAAGCAAGGAAATCGTGCCTATCCCGCAAAAAACATCCGCAACATCATCGTTTGCAGTCAGGTTCAATGCATTTGCGGCGGCAAGGTACAGCTTTTGCGTCTGTTCGGGGTTCACCTGCAAAAAGCTGTGCGCACCGACGTTAAATTTCAATCCGCAAACCGTTTCGGCAAGTTCTGCGCTGCCGAACAGCAGCTCGGTTTTGCTTCCGATACCGGGATCACGCGGGTTGCGGTTGATTCCGTGGATACAGGATGCAAGCGACGGCAAACCGCGTCTCAGCATTGAAACAAGCTCGTCCGAATGCGGAAGCGCGCCTGTTGTTACTATCGCAGCCATCGTTCCGCCCTCGGTTCTGCGCACCATAAGCTGCCTCAAAGTCCCGCTTTTTTGTTTTTCATCGAAGGCGCGGATGTCGAACAAATTAGCCCATTCGGCAACGATTCTTTTCGCCGTCATTGCCTCTTCGTTCTGAATCATGCATGTTTCAACGGGCACGAGTTTATGGCTTTTTTGTTCGTAATAGCCCGAAAGAACCTGCCGAAGGTTTTTCTTATTTGTCTTTTCGGCATTTGCAAACTGAAAAACGGCCTTGTTTCTGTAATGTTCGGGCTTGTCCGCGCCGATGCACGGAAGAACTTCAATCCCGCGAAAGCCTCCTATACGCTCCATTGCGCTGCGCACGGTTTCGCGCTTCATGCGGAGCTGCTCCGCATAGCTCATGTGAAGAATATCACAGCCCCCGCATTCGGCATAATGCGGGCAGGGCGGAATTACCCTTTCTGCCGACGGCCGAAGGATTTTTTGAAGTTTTGCTTCCGCAAACGAGGGTGCGGCTTTTTTTATTTCCGCTTCAACGGTTTCTCCGCAAATTGCGCCCGGCACGAATACAGCCATGCCGTTATGCCTTGCAATCCCCTGCCCCTCCGAACCGTACGCCGTGATTTCAAGCGTCACCGTCGAACCTGCCGACAGCTCCGAACGGTTATCCTCGGCGGTTATGCCGGCATTCATTCGTTTTCTGTTTAAATCCATGAATTTTTCCGTTTGCTTCCTTTTCCGTTCACTGAGCCGCACTCAGAATTTTGCCATAACCGAATTCAGGTCATAAAGTTTATCATCAAAGCAATCCCGCGTTGAAACTGCTTCCGCAAGCGGAACGCTGATAATGCGGTTTTCCCTTATGCCCACGGCGTATCCGAAGTTCTCTCGCAAATCGTTATTTTCCGCCGCTCTGCTTCCCGCACGGTCCGTTCCGCGCATATTCGCCTCGTCCGCAAGCAGTTCAACCGCACGCTGCCCCATTTTAGCGGCAAGCACTCTGTCGAACGCGGACGGGTTGCCGCCGCGCTGGATATAGCCAAGCACCGTCGCCTTTATCTCAACATCGGTGTATTTTCGAACGTATTCGCAGAAATCCTCCGCTTTGCCCGCGCCTTCGGCGATCATAACAATGCTTGTGAGCTGTCCGCGGAGTTTGTTTGCGGCAAGCCGGTTCGCCGCATCCGCCCATGAAAGAGGACGTTCCGGAACGAGAATTATGTCTGCCGCGCCTGCAACACCCGCCCAAAGTGCAATATCTCCGCATCTTCTTCCCATGACCTCGATAACGCCGACCCTGTCATGCGCGCGCATCGTGTCGCGAATTTTATAAATCTCGTTCATAACATTGTTCACGGCTGTATCGAACCCAATGGTAAAATCCGTATACCCCATATCGTTATCGATCGTTCCCGGAATGCCGATGACGGGAATGCCGCGCTTGCTGAGAGCATCCGCACCTTTAAAGCTGCCGTCGCCGCCGATGACGATAAGCCCTTCAATTTCGTATGCACGCAAAACGGAAATTGCCTTTTCGATTCCGCCCTCCGTTTTAAACTCCTCGCTCCGCGCCGTGCGGAGTATCGTTCCGCCTTTGTGCATTTTGCTTTCAACGTCGGCATGGGCAAGGTATCCGACTCTGCCTTCAATAAGGCCTTTGTAGCCGTGGTAAATGCCCATTACCTGCAAATCGATATCCACTCCGGTTTTGAAAACGGCGCGTATCGCCGCATTCATGCCCGGAGTGTCGCCTCCGCTTGTTAAAACTCCGATTCGTTTCATCTTTTGCCCCTTAATTGCTTATTTCGCCTTAATCTCAATATTATTTTTTGCGGACAATTTTTACATTCTCTTCCCCAAGCATACGCTTCAGTTCAAACAGCAGCTCCTCCGCACAGTTCACGCAGCAGTGGCGCGGCGCAAGCAAAACCTTTCCCGTTGCCGCATCGCGAAACAAAACCTCCGTGTTTCCGGGAAATCTGTGCAGCAGTTCAACAGCCGCATTCCGAAGATGCAGCGCGTCGGAAAGAAAATTCAGCGCAAGTCGCTTTTCCCCCGCGTTTTTTGAACCCTTTTGCAGCGGAACAATTTCGTCAATCAATATTGAATTGTCCCTGTCCTCCCGCATGGAGAACCTGCCGCGGACCGCAACGCATTTATCGTTTGCGATAAGGGAAGCATACTTTTGGTAAATGCTCGGGAACGCCGCAATCTCAATGCTTCCGCTCATATCCTCCAGCACCGCATACGCCATCAACCCCGCGCCGGATTTGACCGCACGGGTTCTCAGGGAACCGATGATTCCTCCCGCCGTCACGGTTTGGTTATCATGTATTGCACCCGAACCGTCCGCCTCCGCAAGCTCGATGCAGGGCGTTAATGCAGAAAGCGCAGCCTCGTATTCCATGAGCGGATGCCCGCTGACATATACGCCGAGAACCTCCTTTTCGGCACGGAGCAGAATATCAAGCTCAAACTCCGTTTTCATATCGGCCTTATCCGCTTCGGAAACCGTGTTCATCATGCTTCCGCCGTCATCCCCGCCGAAATCAAAAAGCGAAAGCTGTCCCGTTTCAAGTCTTTTTCTTTCGGCGGCGGCCGCAGTGAACTCCTGTTCAAAATGAGCCGTCAGATATTTTCTCGAAACGCCGAAACAATCGAAACAGCCAGCCTTTATAAGCCCCTCCAGCAGGCGTTTGTTCAGCCCGTCGGAAGTTCTTCGGAGGAAATTCGAAAAATCCGAAAATGCTCCGCCGCGGCTCCGCTCCTCCAACACATCGTTCATCGCTCCCTCTCCGACGTTGCGTATCGCGGCAAGGCCGAATCTTACAGCACCGTTTTCAACCGAAAAACGTGCCTCGCTGCGGTTTATATCCGGCGGAAGAATCTTTATTCCGTGCTTGCGGCAATAGTAAATATAGAACGAGACCCTGTCCGCCGCAGTAAGATAGCTGTTGATGAGCGCCGTCATGAATTCCGCAGGGTACAGGCATTTGAGCAGCGCGGTTCGATAAGCAACCACCGCATAGCACGCCGCATGAGCCTTGTTGAATGCATATGATGCAAAATCCATCATTTCATCAAAAATCTTCTCCGCCGCTTCCTTCGAAACGCCGCGCCGCAGTGCACCGTCAATTTTCACAACGCCGTCTTCCTCAATGCCGTAGATAAAGTTTTTGCGCTCCTGCGCCATAACATCGTGCTTTTTCTTGCTCATTGCGCGGCGGATAAGGTCACTCCTGCCGAGCGAATACCCCGCAAGGTCGCGGACAATCTGCATTACCTGCTCCTGATAGACCATGCAGCCGTAGGTTGCGTTCAAAATCGGCCGCAAAAGCTCCGTTTCGTATTTCACCGCTCCGGGATTCTGTTTGCACTCAATGTAGCGCGGAATCTGATCCATTGGACCCGGGCGATAGAGCGAAATGCCGGCGATAATGTCCTCAAGGCTTGTGGGCTTCATCTGCATCATGAAATGCGTCATCCCGCCCGACTCAAGCTGAAAAACTCCGACGGTGTCGCCCGAACTTATAAGGTCATATACGCATTTATCGTCGTAATTGCAGTTGTCAAAGTCCGGAGGCGTTCCCCCGGATTGCTTTATGTATTCGCAGCAATAGCGAATCACGGTCAGCGTCCGAAGCCCGAGAAAATCCATCTTCAGCATTCCGAGCTCTTCAAGCTCCGTCATTGTGAACTGCGTCGTGACAGCCTCATCATTGCGCTGAAGCGGAACAAGCTCCATCGTCGGAAGGGATGAAATAACAACACCCGCCGCATGAGTTGAAGTGTTTCTGGGAAGTCCCTCAACCTTCATTGCAAGCATCATGAGCCGCTTCACGCTGTCATCTGTTTCGCAAAGGTTCTTAAGCTCCGGAACAAGCTCCGCTGCGCGTGAAAGGGTGATATCCTTTTCCTGCGGGATGAGTTTTGCAATTCTGTCCACATCCTGGTAGGGAATGCGAAGCACCCTGCCGACGTCGCGAACGGCACCGCGTGCCGCCATCGTGCCGAAAGTCACTATCTGCGCAACATGATCGCTGCCGTATTTGTTCTTTACGTATTCAATGACTTCCTGACGCCGTTCGTAACAAAAGTCCACGTCAAAATCCGGCATACTGACGCGTTCGGGGTTCAGGAAACGTTCAAAAATCAGGTTGTAGCGAATCGGGTCTATGTCCGTGATGCCCATTGCATATGCTGCAATGCTTGCCGCGCCGCTGCCGCGTCCGGGTCCCACGGGTATGCCGTGCGTTTTTGCAAAGTGAATAAAGTCCCACACGATAAGGTAATAATCCACAAACCCCATCGAGATTATAACGTTCAGTTCGTATTCAAGCCTTTCGAGATGTTCCTTTGTCGGCTCACCGTAGCGGCGGCGCAGTCCGTCGGTGCAAAGCCGGCGCAGATACTGTTCGTTCGTCATGCCGTCCGGCGCGGTGAAACCGGGCAGGTGCCGCTTGCCGAATTCGATCGTCAGGCTGCATTTTTGTGCCGCCTCGGCAGTGTTTCGAACCGCCTCCTCATAGCCGCTCATGCGGCGAAGCATCTCTTCTTCCGATTTGAGATAGAATTCATCCGCCTGCATCCGCATTCGGTTGGTTTCGTCCACAAAATGCCCCGTTTGAATGCAGAGCAGAACATCCTGCGCCTCCGCATCCTCTTTTCGAACATAGTGAATATCGTTTGTTGCAACAGTCTTTATGCCGAGTTCCTTTGCAAGCGCATCCAAACGCGGAAGAACTATAAGCTGCTCCGGGATCCCGTGATTTTGCAGTTCAATGTAAAAATCATCGCCGAACATACCCTGAAGGCGTTTTGCAAGGCGGCGCGCTTCATCGTATCTGTTCATCAGCAGAAGCTGCGGAATATCGCCCGCAAGACATGCCGAAAGGCACACAAGCCCCTCACAATGCTTTTCCAGCAAATTATAGTCAATGCGCGGCCGATAATAAAAACCGTCCACAAACGCAATTGAGGACAGTTTGATAAGGTTTTTGTACCCCGTTTCGTTTTTGCATAAAAGCACAAGGTGGCCGTTTTCTCTCGTGCCCTGTTTTTCGTAAATTGAATTCGGCGCAACATAGGTTTCCATGCCGATAATGGGCTTTATCCCCTGTTTCATGCACTCTTTATAAAACGCTATCGCGCCGTACATATTGCCGTGATCCGTTATCGCAAGCGAATCCATGCCCAATTCCTTTGCACGCGAAACAAGCTCGCGTATCCGCGCCGCGCCGTCCAGCAGGCTGTATTCGGTGTGAACATGAAGATGCGTAAAACCCATTTTTTCCTCCTTTGTGCCGATGAACCTTTTCCCCCTGCCGCACTGTTTGCGGAAAACGCGGAAACCGCCCCCACTGAATCAGTCCGGCATTTCCGTCCGTATGTCTTCCGCCATTTCGCACAGTTTTCTGAGGCGATAATTTGCGGCGGATCTTCCGATGCCTATTTCCTCCGCAAGTTCGGACAGGGGCATTTCAAAATTGTTGAGCCTCGCTTCCGCGACAATGCGAAGCGGCGGCGGAAGATTCTCCGCGCCGACAACGCTCAGAACAAGGCGAATATCCTCCGCCTGCTTCATTGCCGTGCGCGTTGCCTTCTCAATGTTTGCATTTATGCAGTTCACGCCCCTGTTCACAGTGTTGTTAAGTTGGCGCACGATTCGCTGTTCGTTAAGCACCATCACTGCATCCGATGCCCCGGCAAGTGCAAGAAAATCCGACAGTGTCTCCGATTCTTTGATGTACAGCACAATGCTGCCCTTGCGTTCGGTGCACTTGATACGAATTCCGAAATCGGAAATCATCCGTTTTGAAAACATTGCAAGCTCGGCATTTTTGAACACAAGCTCACAGTGATATGCTTTTTTTGGTTCCGACACCGAACCGCAGGCAAGGAACAGCCCGCGAATAAATGCGCGCCGCTGCGTCTCTGTTTCGATAACACTCTTCGGAACATGCGGCTCGTAGCTCTTTTCGCCCTCCGCATTATAGCTCACAAGCCCGGTCGCCGTCAAAAAATCACCAATACCGTTCCCGTGGAGCAGAAGTTCGCAGTATTCCGCATTCAATCGCTCGTGCTTAACGCGGTTCAGTTGGCTTTCAAGCCCGAAATACTGCGCCGCCAGCTTGGAAACAAGGCTCAGCGCCGCTTCGCTTTCAAGCACATAGTGAACGCCCCAGCACCGCTTCGCAGGCATCAGTTTCAGCGCACCGATGCTCAGAGTGAATGCGCTTAAAAGCGCATGCGCATCGGCCTCACGCTTTATTTTCTGCTCCGAAATTTCCTTTTTTACTCCGGCAGAGAACGACGGGCATTCGTGTTCGCTCTGTTCCGCCGTTTTTTTTGCATTTTCGGTTTTAAAACCGCTGCCGTCGATTTTGCTGTTGTGTTTTTTTTCGTTCATTTCAAATGTGCACGTTCGTGCCGCCCTTTGCGCTGCGCTTTTTTATTCGCCGCCGCAATATTTATCTCAATACCGTTCTATTTCGGTTCAAACCGCGTCCTTATGTCATCCGCTTCGGAAACAAGATCCCGATGCTCAAGCAGAACGGAGCATTTGTCTTTCATTCTGTCGTGAAGTGCTTCCGCCATCGCAACGGAACGATGCCTGCCGCCCGTGCATCCGAACGCAACCATAAGCCGCCGCTTGCCCTGCTTTATAAACTCCGGAATCACAAGATCCAGCATGTTTTCTATCATATTCAGCTGCCTGCGAACATTTGCATCGGAAAAAATAAATCGGCGAACCTCTTCATCCCTGCCGGATTTGCAGCGCAGCTCTTCAATGTAGAACGGGTTTGCGGTGTAGCGCATATCGAAGATAAAATCCGCATTTTTCGGAATTCCGCGTTTGAAGCCGAAACTTGAAATTATCAGTCTGAGCGGAATATTCTTTCCCCGCATTAAAATATCCTCAACCGTTTTTCGAAGCTCGTTCAGCCGCATGTTCGTCGTGTCAACGATATAATTCGCCTTCTCCTTCAACGGGATTAGAATTTCGCGTTCGGTTTGAATGCCTATGCCGACATCGTCATTCATCGGGTGGCGGCGGCGCGTTTCGCTGTATCGGCGCACAAGCACGCTGTCCTCGCACTCAAGGAACATTATTTCGTACGGACATTCAAGCCGGCGCAGTTCATCATAAGTGTTAAGCGGATTGTAGCCGAACACCGATTCGCGGCTGTCGATAACAAGCGCGACGCGTTCGATGTTGTTTTCGCTGCTGCTGCAAAGCTCAATGTATTGTTTTGCAAGCTGACAGGGCATATTATCTGCGCATACAAAGCCCATATCCTCAAGAATGCCGAGAACTTGAGATTTTCCCGCACCCGAAAGCCCTGTGACGATTAAAATATACATTCTGTTTTCCTCAATTTTATCCCGATGTATGTTTCCGTTTTTGTTTATATTGTTGTACTCGAATTTTATTTAATAATTTTGATCTCCGGCTCAAGCAGAACACCGAATTCTTTATATACGCGTTCGCGCACAAGGTCAATCAGGTTAAGCACATCCGCGCATGTTGCTCCGCCGCAATTGACGATGAACCCCGCATGCTTCGGGCTGACTTCCGCCCCGCCGATTCTTGTGCCTTTGAGCCCCGCCTGTTCTATCAACGCACCTGCGAAATGCCCCTCGGGCCGTTTAAAAGTGCTACCTGCGGAAGGATACTCAAGCGGCTGCTTTTCTTTGCGGCGCATATTGAATTCCTCCATTCTGCGCCGAGCTTCCCCGTCGGCATCAACAGCAAGTTCAAACTCCGCTCCCGCAACAACGGCATTAGGAAAGGCGTAAACAGAGCTTCTGTACCCAAGATCGCCCGCATGAACGATTTTTTTTGCAATGCGTCCGCATTCAACAACGGTGACGCTTTTCAGCACCTGTTTTATCTCCCCGCCGTATGCACCTGCATTCATTGCAACCGCACCGCCGACCGTGCCCGGGATACCCGCTGCCCATTCAAGCCCCGAAAGGCCCTCGGCGACGGCCGCCTTTGCAGCCGTGCAGAGCAGTGCACCCGCTCCGCATTTCAGCCTTGTTCCGTCAAACCCGACGCCCGCCATGCGCGCACCGATTCGGATGAACAGAGCCTCAACGCCGCTGTCTGAAACGAGAAGATTGCTGCCGTTGCCGATAATATACACAGGGTAATCGCAGCTCCGCGCCGCAGAAAGCATTGCGCAAAGCTCGTCCGCATCCTTCGGCTCCGCAAAAAAAGTTACGGGACCTCCGATGCGGAAAGTTGTGAATTCCCGCGCCCGAACATTCCGCCTGAACGGCAGATTTCCGAGAGCCCTTGCAAGCATATCGTTTTTTTCCATTAAAAATCCCGTTTCCTC
The DNA here is from genome assembly GCA_000435055.1 of Clostridium sp. CAG:138. Classification (GTDB taxonomy): domain Bacteria; phylum Bacillota; class Clostridia; order Christensenellales; family CAG-138; genus PeH17. Next base: position 20,225 of record FR879689.1, read on the forward strand.
TCCTCCTGTTTCGGGGATCGCGTTCAAATGCTTCCCGTTCCGGAATGAATGCCGCGGCACAAATCCCCATGTTGTATTTTACAGCAAAAACAGGCGTTTGTAAAGGTTTTTCGTCCTCATCTTTTTTTGAAAGCGGCTTAAATGGGCGGGCGTTTGTCAAAAAGCGGCTCTCCGCGCCGCCGTACCGGTAAAAGCGTTCGGGAGGTTAAGGATGCTCTCGCTCAAAAGCCCGTATGCTTCCGTCAAAAAGGACTGTTCAAACTTTTTCTCCGCCGCAGGGTTCATCGGCATAAGTCCCAATGTGCAAAGCTCGCTCTGCCGCGCAGCGGAAAGCATATCTGCAATAAATTCCGAAATACAGCCCATTTTTTCGCGCTCCGTTTTCGCCGAAATGCCCACAAACTGCACCTCGTCCGTTTCATTGCAAAAGGGCAGCACCTCGAAATATTTCGCCTTGTTTGCGGCAGCAAGTCTTTCCATATCTCCCGCCGCGCGCGCATCACCGATGCAGAAATCCCCCTTGCCCTTTTTAAATTCATCAACGCTGCTCCGTTCAAACTTCCCTGCCTCGATCCCGAATCCGTCGTTTGAATAAGAATCGGCGCCGGCTTTGCTTTCGCCGTTCTCCGCAATAGGTTTCAGTATTTCGGTCATTTCCGCCGCAGTAACCCTTTCCGGATAAAACAGCGCAAGCTTGCACCCGGCCGCAAACGGAAGTGCGCGCAGCGTCCGCCCGTCCGTGCCGCAGTCAAAGCCCGCCGGCAGCTCCCCGGCCCCGTATCCGTCACCGAAATCCACAGCCGTGCCGTCGATACCGAAAATCTCGGTTCCGTTCATGATTCGAAGCTCCCTGCCGTTCAAAAAACCGGCAGGAAAGCTTATCACGTCCGGAAATTCTCCGTTTTGAAGCTTCGCTTCCGCTTCTGCTTCCGAAATCGATTCAACCTCAAAATAAACACCGAAATGCCGTCGTTCCGCTCTGTCCGCAATTTTTTTGAGCCATGCTCCCACACTGCCCATATACGGCTTGAATCTGACAACATGCCAAACGTTTATAACGCCCGAAAATTCCTCCTCCTCCGGTTCGAGCCATTCGCGATATTGATCCCGTTCAAGCATCTTTCCCGCACATTTCGGCAGATAGATCATAAACAGCAGCACGGCCGCCAGCAGCACAGCCGCAATCGTTTTTTGAAATCCGTTCATGCCGCAGTTTATGCGCCTTTTGCCGCCTGCATTCCGCAGAAATCAAAAACCGCGAGTGTGCGTCATGCGCATTCACGGCAGTATACAACAGTTACTATTTGCTTTTTATATTCGCAATGCGTTCTCTCCGCTCGCATATCACTCGAAAAAGCCGTTAAACTCCGGAGTGAATTCCGCGCTTGCGGATGAAAGGCTTTGCGTGTAGATGTTTTCGAATCCGAGGGAAAGTGCATAATCAACGGCCCTTTTGTATTCGCGCTTCAGGAGCCTTCTGTTAAGCGGGGGCTGAAGCTCAAACATCGGTGTATACTGGCTCATCAGTGAAATATGTGTTTCGAGAGGAAGATTCTCCCTGATAAAATCCAGCACTCCGCGCGCTTCATCCACCGAACCGGGCAGAACAAGATGGCGAACGATCATTCCGCGCTTTGCAATTCCGTTCTTATCGATCTGCAAAACCCCGCACTGACGCTGCATTTCCCGCACGGCGGCAGCGGCAGCGGAAAAGTAGTCCTCTCTTCGGCTGTATTTTTTTGCGGCGGCGGAGCTTACGTATTTCAAATCCGGAAGATATATGTCAACAAGCCCCTCCATAAGGCGCAGAGCTTCAACCTTTTCGTAAGCATTCGTGTTGTAAACTATCGGAATGCGCAATCCCCGCATCCGTGCAAGCGGAACGGCTTTTGCAATCATGCGCACATGCGGTGCGGGAGTGACCAAATTGATATTGTTCGAACCGAGTTCCTGCAGGCGCAGCATTATGTCCGCAAGCTCCCCCGCATCCTTCACAACGCCCTTTGCAGATTGGCTGATGTCCATATTCTGGCAAAAAACGCATCCCATATTGCAGCCCGAAAAGAAGATCGCGCCGCTGCCTTCCGCGCCGGAAATCGGCGGTTCCTCGCAGTAATGCCGCGCCGCTCTTGCAATGAGCGCAGTTTCGTACGGGTTCCTGTTTCCGAGGCTTTCCGCTGCAAATCCGCCCACACCGCATACGCCCGCATGTTCCGCACGGTTAACCCCGCACTCAAGCGGGCAAAGCCTGCATGATTTTCCGCCGTTTGCAAAAAGTCCGCAGGATTCAATGCCCTCTGTCTGCATTTTTGTTTCTTCCGATGAAATATCCGAAATAATCATTTCATTCCGTTCCGAACCCTCGGCCTCAGGCCGTCGGTTCCCCGTCCTCATTTTTATTCTCCGCCTTCTGCAAGGCGCGGTGTTTTTTCGGCGTGCTGCATTTTTCGGCCGTGAAACGGAACGCAATGATTCCGTTCTCATACTCGATATCGATTTTTTCGCCCAAAAGGTTAAGCACCTCGGAAACTATCGCAAGGCCGAGTCCGGTGCCGTCACCCGTGTGCGCATGATCCGCTTTGTAGAATCGTTCAAACAGATGTTCAAGGTCGGCAGGATCAACTTCCGCGGGATTGCTGACAACAAACTCATAGCGATTCTTTTCCGCATTTTCAAACAGGTTCACGCTGACAGTGCAGCCGTCCGTTCCGTGTTTTATCGCATTGTCAACCAATGCTATGAGCACCTGCTCAATGCGGTCGGCATTTGTGTATGCATAGTATTCGCCCTCGGGAGCTTCAAGCCGCACGCTTTTGCCGCGCTGTGCCGCCGCATCGTTCATCCTGTCCGCAACATCGTATGCAATTTCATAAAGTTCAACCCGTCCCTTTGAGAACGCAACGCCGCCGCTCTGAAGCCTTGAAAGTTCAAGCAGGTCGTTGATAAGGTTTGAAAGGCGTATCGATTCGCGCAGGATATAGCCGTAGTAACGTTTTCTGTCTTTTTCATCCTGCACCATTCCGTCGTTAAGCGCATCCGCAAGGCTTCGAATGGATGCAAGCGGCGTGCGCAGCTCATGGCTGACGTTTGCAACATAGTCCTTTCGCGTCTGTTCAAGTCTCTCGCTTTCGGTAACGTCCGTTATCAGCACAACCGCACCGAAAAGCGAACCGTTCTCCTCGTGAATCGGGGTTGCCGCAATGCGGAGCATCCTTTCGCCGATCGTAAAATCACAGCTGCGCACTTCGTCCGTATCAAGAGCTTCTATCGCCACGGCAGCAATTTTCGGATAACCGGCCGCCGCTGCGGGGTGGGTATTTTCCTTCCCGCCCAAAAGCTGCACGGAAGCGGAGTTGTAATGCGTGACAACGCCCGTTTTATCCACGGAAATAATGCCCTCGCCGATGCCGTCAAGCACGGTGCGCAGCCTGTTGCGCTCAACAACAAGGCTGTCAATATTGTTTTGAAGAGCTTCCGCAAGAATATTGAACGATTGCGCAAGGTGACGCGATTCGTTGCTTCCCTCTTCCTTGGCGCGAACGGTCAAGTCTCCCCCCGCCATTTGCAGCGCAACGTTTGAAACGTGCCGAATGGGCTTTGTTACCTTGCTGAATATGATAACTATCGGAATAAGCATCAAAAGTGCAATGCCGAGCATTGCAAGGCCGAGTTCCACCGCAAGCTTTGCAAGCGTGCTTTCAGCCTGTTTTGAACCGACAACAAGTATCACGGAACCGATTATATCACCCGAATCGGAATACACCGGCGTGCCGACAACAATTCCTATATCGGTTGACGGAAGAGCAATTTCTTCTCCCTGAATGACCGTTTGGAAGCAGCGGCGGACGGTTTCAACGCTTTGGTCGTACTCATCCTGTTCTGCCGTTGTAACAACCTCACCGTTAGGTTCTATTATGTAAATTGTTGCATCCGATGCGGAAAATTCGCCGAGATGCAGCATCCTCGCAAGAGTGCGTTTGTCCGTGTTTGATTCATACAGCTTTGTCACGCGCTGCGATATTGACTGCGCTTTCGGCTTCAGTTCGTCAATTTTCATTCCGGCGTACATTTCATGCCCGACAACGGAAAAAAGGCACGCAACAAGTATCACCAGCAGCACCGTGATTGCGCACACAATATAAAGAATTATTCTGAACAGGCTTGATCTTTTCATATCTCTCGTTTTCTGCGGGGCCGTGCTGAAACCCGCCGCACACGCATTTCGGAAAAAACATCAGCAGGCGAACCCGCAGCGTTTCAGCCTTTCGGGTTCGCCCTGAAGTTCATTTTCATTTTTGCAAAACGGTTCAAAAGGGCAAAATCTGTCCGTTTCATTCCGTCGGCTTTTCTTCAACGAAATCGTATGCCTTCGGCGTTTCGGGCAGTTTTTTGCGTTCCTCGTTGTCCTGTCTGTCATCGGGATCGCCGTATGCCTCAAACCTGTAGCCGACACCGTAAACGGTTTTTATCTCCCATCCGCAATCGTCCGCAGACTGCAGCTTCTGGCGAATGCGCTTAATCTGAGTGTCAACGGCGCGCGTATCGCCGTAGTATTCATAGCCCCATACGATTGAAAGGATCTTTTCGCGCGAAAAAACCTTTCCGGGATGTGAGGCAAGCAGCTGAAGGATCTCGACTTCTTTCGGGGTGAGCGGCAGTCTTTCGCCGTTCAGCCTTACGTCGTAGTTATTTATATTGATTTCAAGGTTTCCGTAATGCAGAATCTTTGCGGGTTCCGTTTCCTGCATTGAATACCTGCGCAGAACGGCCTTGACCCTTGCAACAACTTCACGCGCGCTGAAGGGCTTTACAATGTAATCGTCCGCACCGAGCTCAAGCCCGAGCACGCGGTCGATCTCCTCGGATTTCGCCGTCAGCATTATAATCGGAACACTGCTGTTCTGGCGAATCTCGCGGCAAACGTCCATTCCGCTTTTTTTGGGCATCATGAGATCAAGAATAACAAGGTTCGGCTTTTTGCGGTTGAATTCTTCAATCGCCTGTTCGCCGTCAAATGCCGAAATGCTCTCGAATCCCTCGTTTCTGAGGTAGACGCCGAGTGTTTCGTGAATGATATGCTGATCATCGCAAATCAGTATCTGCTGTTTGACTGACATAGTACTTTGTACGCTCCTTTGTTGGTTGGTGCATTTATATTATATTGCCTTTTAAGCAAAGTTTCAAGTACTTTTTTTATTTGACATATCGAGATGCGCACTTTGTCACAATATTCTTTTTTCGGTCAATCAGCGGCATATTCGCGTCGAATGACAAAATAGGTACATATTCTGTCAGGCAATATACACCGATAGGCAACCAAAATTGCCGCATTCGCGTGTTATAATAGGAGCATGAAAAGAATCGGGCCGGCGAGCAGCCCCGCAAGGGTGCTCTGACAGGGATGCGGCGGCGGACTGTTCAACGGGTTTTACCCGCGGAGCAGCATGAACAATGTTTACTCCGAGCTCTTTTCACAGAAACTATCATTATTAATTAAAGGAGTGTAACATCATGGAAGAGAAAAGAAAAATCAGGATGCCCATCGGCGCAGCCGTTGCGTGCCTTCTCATAGTTGCCCTTTTGACCGTCGGTATCGTTGCCGGCGCCAAGTTTATCAACAATTCGCTTTCTGCCTCACAGACCGAAAAGAACGCTTCCGTCCAAGCAACATCGGCACCTTCCGGCTCAAACGGCACCGTCGGTTCATCAGGCGACAAGACCGGCGACCTTCCTTCTGACAAGATTTCTTACGCCGGCAGTTCGGCTCGACCCGATTCGGAATACAAAACCATTGAAAACTGCATGTCCTCCGTTGTCAGCATCGATGTCACGGCGCAGAGCGGGCACAAGAGTGTGCTTGCAGGTTCGGGCTCCGGAGTCATCATTTCGGCGGACGGCTATATCGTGACCTGCAACCATGTTGTTGAGGGCGCACAGAAAATTTTCGTCTACCTTGACAACGGCAATGACTACGAAGCAACTCTTGTCGGCACCGACAGCGTGACCGACCTTGCGGTTATCAAAATCAATGCCTACAATCTCTCTTACGCCAAATTCGGCGATTCCTCAACGCTCAGCGTCGGTGAAGACGTGTTTGCAATCGGCAACGCACTCGGCCAGCTTTCCAACACATACACACGCGGTTCCATCAGCGGCCTTGACAGGAGCATTACCATTGACAACGTGACCATGACCCTGCTCCAGACAGATGCCGCAATCAACCGGGGCAACTCCGGCGGCGGACTGTTCCGTGAATCGGACGGCACTCTCATCGGAATTGTGAATGCAAAGAGCAGCGGCAGCGGTATTGAAGGCCTTGGCTTTGCAATCCCCTCCACGCTTGCCCGTGAAGTTATCGGCAACCTTATGGATTACGGCTTTGTTGTCGGCCGTCCCTATCTCGGTGTCTCCACTCAGGATGTTTCCCTCTCCGGTTACGGATTCTTCACCAGTACTTACACCTATCCCTGCATTGTATCCGTTGAAGACGGCAGTGCGGCTCAGCAGGCAGGACTGAAAAAGGATGATGTTATCATGGCTGTCAACGGCGACACGGTCTCAAGCTCCGACGGACTTTACATCGCTGTCAGCAAGTTCAAAGTCGGCGACACCGTAACGCTCACCATTCTGCGCGGCAATTCGCAAATCGATGTTTCCGTAACTCTCGGCCAGCGCAGCACGGCAAAAACCGCCGAATAATGCAGTCGCTGATTATGCTTGAACAACCAAAACGCACCGCCGCACATTAAAGCGGGGTGCAATATCGAAACAACCTGCCGCGTGCAGGTTTTCAGATAAATTGTTCCGCCTTTTGGAAAGGATCCTTCCCGAAGGCGGACTTTTTTTGAGCATTTTCCTTTCGTTTTGAAATGCAAAATTTTTATTTCTTATTTCCAAAATTCCTCAGGTCAGCGTTTTGTGTGCGGAAATCGAAAAAAAATCGAACATTTCCTTAAAAGGGGCTACCATTTCAGCCCCGATGTGCTATAATGTATTTGGTGGAAGAGTTTTATTTTCCGCAAAGCTGCACAAACTGTTCTCCAAGCCGACTTTTCGGGTCCGCAAAACCTTCCGACGTTTGCGGGACGGATGCAGCGGTTTGCGGATTTCTGTCTGCCCGCAGGGAACTGCCGTGTGATGTTCTCGCGGGCGAAAAAACCGCAAAATGTTTAAAAACAGTTATAAAATTTTAAAAAATTGAAAGGTCGCTCCCCGATGCCGAACCGGTGCGGGCGGGCAGAAAAAAATATGAAGGACGGATTCATCAAAGTTGCTGCATGTTCACCGAAAGTTGTGCTTGCAGACCCGAAAGCCAACGCCGATGCTATAATTGCCGCGCTGCACCGCGCCGCGGCACACGGGGTTCGGCTTGCCGCATTTCCCGAGCTTGCAATGACGGGCTACACCTGCGGCGACCTTTTCATGCACGAATTGCTTTTGGACAGCGTTGAAACCGAGCTTCTCCGCATCGCACGCGAAACCGCGAACCTTCGGCTTGCTGCCGTCATAGGTGCGCCGATTCGCTGCGCGGACAAGCTTTACAACTGCGCCGTTGTCATATCCCGCGGAGTTATTCTTGCTGTCGTTCCAAAAACGCACATGCCGAATTACGGCGAGTTCTATGAGCTGCGGCATTTTGCCGTGCCGTCCCGCACGGAACTCGGCGCCGCCGCGCCTTATATTGATTCATTGCAGACTTTTTTCAATCCCGACGGCTGCATCTTCTCATGCACGGATTATCCCGATTTCCGTTTCGGCATTGAAATCTGCGAGGATCTTTGGGTTGCTTCCCCTCCGTCGGATAAACTTGCCGCTGCCGGCGCGCCCGTGATCGTTAACTGCTCCGCCGGAGATGAAATCATCGGCAAGGCGGACTACCGCAAGCGCATCACGGAAGTTCAATCCGCAAAAAACATTTGCGCGTACCTTTATTGCGGCGCGGGTGAGGGTGAATCAACAAGCGATATGGTCTTTTCGGGGCATTGCTTTGTTTACGAAAACGGCACACTGCTTGCCGAAAAAGCACCTTTTGACTACGCGAACGATATGCTTATCACCGAAATTGATTTGGGACGGCTGCTTTACGACAGGCGCCGCGTGAACAGCTTTTGCGCGGGCAATGCTGCCCATTCCGGTCTTTTCGTTGATTTCTCTCTCGGATTCGGTTCATGCGGCCCCGCCCCGCGCGAGGAGCTTCCCGAAACGGAACTTACCCGCCGCTTCCCGCGCAATCCCTTTGTTCCGCATGACGAAAACGAATTGAACGCACGCGCAAAAGATATTCTGACGATACAGGCTCTCGGGCTCAAACGCCGGCTTGAACACACTCATTCAATGAGCGCAGTCATCGGCATTTCGGGCGGACTGGATTCCGCACTTGCGCTGCTTGCTGCGGCAAAGGCATGCGACCTTATGGGCATTGACCGCAAATTTGTTCATGCCGTCACCATGCCCTGTTTCGGCACCACCGAACACACGAAACAAAATGCCGTTGCTCTTTGCAATTCCCTCGGTGTAACGCTTCACACGATTCCGATTGCGGATTCGGTGCGTTCGCATTTTCGCGACATCGGGCACGACGAAACCTGTCACAACGTTGTTTACGAAAACGCACAGGCGCGCATGCGCACCCTTGTGCTGATGGATCTTGCAAATGCGCTGAACGGCCTTGTTGTCGGCACGGGCGACCTTTCCGAGCTTGCACTCGGCTGGGCAACCTACAACGGCGACCATATGAGCATGTACGGCGTGAATGCAGGCATTCCCAAAACGCTCATCAAATACGTTGTGCGTTATTATGCGCGGCACTGCGAAAACCCTGCGCTGCACGACACCCTGACCGCAATACTTGAAACCCCGATATCTCCCGAGCTTCTTCCCGCCGATGAAAGGGGCAATATTGCTCAAAAAACAGAAGATCTTGTCGGGCCGTACGAGCTGCATGATTTCTTCCTCTATTACGTGCTGCGTTGGGGCTGCCCGCCTGCAAAGCTTTTCCGCATTGCAAAGCAGGCATTCCGCGAAAGTGAGTTTTCGAATGAAACGATTTTGAAATGGCTCAAAAACTTCTATCGCCGTTTCTTCAATCAGCAATTCAAGCGCAACTGTCTGCCCGACGGGCCGAAAGTCGGTTCCGTCTGCCTTTCCCCGCGCGGGGATTGGCGAATGCCGAGTGACGCCGTTCAAAGGCTTTGGGCGGATGAAATTCAAAAATTGAGCTGAACAAACGCGAATTAAACCGATTAATTCGGAAACGGGGTTTTGGGTGTATTTTTGGTTTTTTGTCAATCGTACCTACCGAGTAATTGAGCAATTGAGGTGTGCAGCATGAGTTACCACGCATTATACAGGCAGTACCGTCCGAGCAGGTTCTGCGAAGTTGTCGGACAGGAGCATATCACCGATGTTCTGCGCAACCAGATCCGCACCGGGCGCATTGCCCACGCTTATCTTTTCAGCGGTTCACGCGGAACGGGCAAAACAAGCACGGCGCGAATACTTGCCCGCGCCGTCAACTGTCTTGACCCGAAGGACGGCGAGCCCTGCGGCAAATGCGCTGCCTGCCTTAAGGACGTTTCGGAAAGCATAGACATTATCGAAATGGACGCCGCTTCAAATTCCAAAGTTGACGAAATGCGCGCGCTCCTCGAAAAGGCCGAGTTTGCTCCGATTTACCTTAAAACAAAGGTTTATATCATTGACGAAGCGCACATGCTTTCAAAAAGTGCAAACAACGCTCTTCTGAAAACTCTCGAAGAGCCGCCCGCACATGTTGTTTTCATTCTTGCAACGACCGAACCGCAGGCGCTCCCCGCAACGATACTTTCCCGCTGCCAGCGTTTTGATTTTCGCCGCCTTTCGGTTCATAATCTTGCGGCGAACACACGGCGCGTACTTCATTCCGCAGGGGCTGAAATCGAAGACGAAGCGTTGATGTGCATTGCGCGTGCGGCGGACGGCGGAATGCGCGACTGTCTGAGCATTGCCGACCAGTGTCTGAGCTTCTGCGGCGATGCGGACAGCACGGAACAAAAACTTATCACTCAACAGGATGTTCTGTCCGTTCTCGGCAGCATGAATGCGGATTTTCTGTTTGATTTTGCGGATTCCGTGCTGCATTCCGACACGGCGGCGGTCATGAAAAACATCGAACAGGTTGTCTCCGGCGGGCGCGACATCGGCGTTTTCGTTCAGGATCTTTCCAACCATTTCCGCTCGCTTCTGCTTGCAAAAGTTTGCGGAAGCTGTGCGGATATTCTTGACTGCACGCAGGACACGATGGAACGCTACCTTGCACAGGCGGAATCAGCCGGCAAGGCGCGGCTCGAAAGAACGCTTGATGCTCTGATGCAGCTTCAGCCGAACCTTCGCTGGGTCACCATGCCGCGGGTTTTGCTTGAAAGCACGCTTCTTAAAGTCTGCCACCCGGATGAACAAACCGAGATGGCTGCCCTTATCGACCGTATGGAGGAGCTTGAACGCAGGCTCAAAAGCGGCGCATTTGTTTCCGCCGAACCAAAAGCGGCCTCCGATTCGGCTCAAAGTTCGGGCAGCCGTTCGGACAATTCGGGCAATTCGGACAATAAAGAAGCGGGTTCCGCATCTTCCGAAAATGAAAAAGCAGCAGCCGAACCGGCGCTTCCGACGCCGCCCGTTGTTTCCGACAGTTTCGAAGTGCCCGCCGCAACGCCCAAAGCGGAAGAATTGTTCCGCACATTCATGGCGGCACTGATGAAAACGGATATGATGCTCGGCATTCAGATTCAGCTTGCGGCAGCGCATTGGCTCGAAAACGAAAATCTTTTTATTTGCTTTGACAAATCAAAGCGTTCCAATTATAATTATGCAAACACACCCGAGGTGAAGGCAAAACTCCGCCGCGCGGCGGGCGAAAGCATTGCGCCGCACGGCGTCGAGCTTGTGCTCAAGGACGGAAGCGTCGTTGCAAAAAAGGACGTTCCGACTGAGCTTTTCGGGGTTGAAATCACCGAAGTTTAGCAGAAAAAGTACAGCAGAAAACGTTCTGTATAACGGCATTCGGCGAAAGGTATTATTTTATTTTATATAAAGAGGTTACACAATGCAGATTCAGGCACCGAAGGGAACAAAGGATGTTCTGCCCGACGAAAGCTATAAGTGGCAGTATATCGAAAAAGAAATGCGCGATCTGTGCCGCCTGTACGGCATTAACGAATTGCGCACGCCGATAATTGAACACACCGAGCTTTTCATGCGCGGCGTCGGCGACACGACGGATATAGTTCAAAAGGAAATGTACACTTTCAAGGATAAGGGCGACCGCTCCATCACCCTCAAGCCCGAGGGCACGGCGGGCATGGTTCGCGCCTTCCTTGAAAACAGGCTCTTCAACGAGGCTCTTCCCCAAAAGATGTATTATCTCAACGCTCCGGTTTTCCGCTATGAAAAGCCGCAGGCGGGAAGGCTTCGCGAACATCATCAGTTCGGCGTTGAGTTTTTCGGTGCGTCCTCCTTTGAAGCCGATGCGGAAATCATCATGCTTGCGCTCTCCCTTCTGAGAAGGTTGGGGCTTGACGAGTTGACGCTGCACCTTAACAGCATCGGCTGCGGAAAATGCCGCCGGGAATACAACAAGGCTCTTTTTGATTATCTGAAATCGCATATCGACGGCATGTGCAAAACCTGTCAGGACAGGCTTGAGCGCAACCCCATGCGCATTCTTGACTGCAAAGAGGAACGCTGCAAGGAAATCTGCCGCAGCGCACCGCGCACGCTTGATTACCTCTGCGATGATTGCCGTGCACATTTCGAGGGACTCAAGCGCTGTCTCGACACCTGCGGCGTGAAATACGTTGTCGATCCGGATATCGTCCGCGGGTTGGACTATTATACCGGCACGGTATTCGAAATTGTCTCCACCCGCATCGGCTCTCAGGGCACCGTATGCGGCGGAGGCAGATACAATAACCTCGTTGAAGAACTCGGAGGGCAATCCCTTCCCGCAGTCGGTTTCGGCATGGGCATGGAACGCTTGTTGATGGTCATGGAAAACGCAAACGCCGTCATTCCCAAGCCCAAGCCCGTGAAGGTCTATTTCGCCGCAATGGGCGAACAGCCCCGCCTTGCCGCTTTCGGCCTTGTTCAAAAGCTTCGCGAAAACGGAGTTTTTGCCGAGTTCGACCACATGGAGCGCAGCTTTAAGGCGCAATTCAAATACGCAAACAAGATTTTTGCGGAATATGTTGCAATTCTCGGCGATGACGAGCTTGCGGCAGGAGCAGCAAAAATCAAATGCATGGCGGACGGCTTTGAAACCTCCGTCAAACTTGATGAGCTTGTTGACTATTTTGCGGACTGAAACCCGTTCCGCAATTAAATACGAACAGAGCAAAAGGGAGCTGTGATGACAGTTCCCTTTTTTGTTGTTTTCTTTCCCGCTTTTAAAGCATGATGCATATCAGCCCGTTGCAGCCTTCGTTTACCATTCTTGTTATCGCGTCGCGCAGCTTCATCTGAACATCCGCAGGCAAGCGCGACACCTTGCCCGCCATGCCGTCCTTAACAAGGTCATAGAGCGATTTTCCGAAGATGTTCGTGCTCCATATCTCATCCGGTTTGTTTTCGAACTTGTCAACAAGGTATTCGATAAGCTCCTCGCTCTGTTCGGCGGTGCCGACAAGCGGGTTGACCTCGCTTTCGATATCAACGCGAATGATATGCAGTCCGGAAGCCTTTGCTTTCAGACGAACACCGAAACGCGAACCGTGCTGGACTATCTCAGGCTGATCCAGCTGCATTTCATCTATCTGCGGCGGAACAAGGCCGTAACCCGTTTCCTCCGCCGCCGTGAGTGCGCCCGCAATGCGGTCATATGCCTTTTTTGCCAGAACAAAATCCTTCAGCGAAGCAATAAGCTCGCTTTCGTTTTTAATATCGCAGCCGCATTCCTCGCTGAGCACACGATAAAACACATCATCATTCGGAACAAGCCGGAACACCGCACTGCCGCTGCCAAGGCTGATACGAACCTGCTCAACGGGTTTATAATCCTCCATTCCTCCGAACACCTTTTGAATCAATGCTGCATCCCGCATTTTGTTCAGGTTCGGCATTGCCGCTTTCGCCCTGTCAAGCAAAGCTTTAACAAGGCAATGCTCCATTCCGAGAGCGCGCATCCATTCGGGCATTTCAATGCAGATGCTGCCGAGAGGGAATTCCTGCAAAATGCCTTCCAGCAATGAATCAACATCCGAAAGCTCCATTCCGAGAACGTCCAGCGGCTTTACAGGCGCACCGTACTTTTCCGAAAGCTGTGCCGAAAGCTCCGCCGCCGCCTGCCCCGTTGGGTCGGAGCTGTTCAAAATGATGATATAGGGTTTTCCCGTGTTCTGCATTTCGCGCAGCACCGCTTCTTCCGCAGGCGCGTATGCTTCGCGGGAAATTCCCGTGATGCTGCCGTCCGTCAAAATGACGATGCCTATTGTTGAATGCTCCGTAATGACCTTCCGCGTGCCGAGTTCCGCGGCTTCATCAAACGGAATATCGTAATCGAACCACGGTGTTCTTACCATGCGCGGCTGCTCCCCCTCGCTGCTGCCGAGCGCACCTTCCACCATATAGCCCACGCAATCCACCATGCGCAGGCGCAGCTCAATGCCGTCCTCGCCGATGGTGAGCGCGACCGCCTCATTCGGAACAAATTTCGGCTGAGTTGTCATAACCGTTTTGCCCGAACCGCTTTGCGGCAATTCGTCCACAATTCGGGCCAGGGCATATTCGTTTTCAATCTTCGGAAGAACCATAAGGTCCATGAACCGTTTGATAAATGTCGATTTGCCCGTTCGAACGGGGCCGACGACGCCGATGTAAATATCCCCTCCGGTACGTTTTTGAATATCCCGATAAATGCCTGTGCTTGCCATAATAACCTCCGATTGCTGTTTTGCCGCTGAATCGGCTTTATCCTTTTGTGAATTGATATGAGCGGCAGCGCGGAAATATTCGCATTTGCGGCTTTTTTGTTTAATTAAAAAGCCCCCTCCGCAAACAGTGCGGTGAGAGCTTTTTGCAGGTATTGAATTTTTCGAATTGCATTTACACTGTCAAAAAAACCGACGCAGCCGTGCCTGTTTAAAGCAGCTTTTGTCCGTTGATAAATAATGCAAAGCTCAACCCGAGCCTGTTCGCGGCACGCATACAGAGCTTCATGCGGGTCATGAATATTTCGAAATAATCCATAATGGAGCAATACTGCGTGTCGATGGTCAGATTCAGCGAAAGAGTCGCCTTGCTGTCATCGATTCGGATATTTGATTCCGTAACGGAGTAATTTACGCGGTCGTGAATATCAAAAGTCGAGATATTGCGATTGCGCACACGGCTTCGGCGAACATCGCATTTATCCGCAAGTATCAGCGCAGCGGCAACAGCGTTTACGGGTACGCCCGTGCCCTCGTCATGGTTGCCGATCGCCGTTACGATAAGGGAAATATCCTCCGCACTCATTCCGCGCTCCTCCAAAAGCCGAAACGCAAGCAGTGCACCGCTTTGTGAATGGTCAACGCGGTTTATAAGGTTACCGATATCGTGCAGATAGCCGGCAATGCGGACAAGCTCCACTTCGTGTTCGGAATAACCGAGTGTTTCAAGGATATGCGCCGCATTTTCGCTCACCATTGTGACATGCGCAAACGAATGCTCCGTGAATCCGAGCGCAAGCAGGGATTCGTCCGCACGAATGATGTAGGTTCGGATCGAGGCATCCTCCCGCAGCTGTTTATATGTTATCGCCGTCATAAAAATCTCCCCCTTATTTTCGGTTGAAAAACGAACCGTCGGAAACTCCCGTTTGCGTTTTTTTCCGCCGGGAGTGTTCCCGATTCCGTTTGCCGCCTCAGCGCACCTTCAGTCCGCTTGCCATATCGCCCATGGTTGTAAGTGCGGAAAGGTTCTCATCCGATGCATCGCTTGCGCAAAGTATCATGCCATGGCTTTCAATGCCGCAGATGGTCTTCGGCGCAAGATTTGCAGCAACAACCACTGTTTTGCCGATGAGCTGCTCCGGGCTGTACCATTTTTTGATGCCGGAAAGCACAATGCGCTCTTCCCCGCCCATTTGCAGCGTGCATTTGAGCAGTTTTTTGGATTTTTTAACTTCTTCGCAGGCA
This sequence comes from Clostridium sp. CAG:138, assembly GCA_000435055.1. GTDB lineage: Bacteria > Bacillota > Clostridia > Christensenellales > CAG-138 > PeH17. The sequence goes on from FR879689.1 coordinate 35,371, forward strand.
ATGACCTTTGCAAGGCGCAGATCAAGTTTCGCAAAGTCGTCATAGCTTATCTCCGGCAGCAGCGCGGGTTCGGCGGGCTTTTCCTCGGATTTAACCTCAGATTTTGCCTCCGTGTCCGCGTTCTTCGCTTCGGGCTTTGCCTCCGCCTTCTCCTCCGCTGCCTGCTTTGGCTTCGGAAGCAGTGTCTCAAGCTGTTCAAGCTCCTTTTTGACATCGATTCGCGGGAAGAGCGCCTCTCCCTTTTTAACGATCGTGCCTTCGGGCAGCTTTCCGAATTCCGCAACGGAATCAAACTCCTTAAGCGTTTCGTCCGCAACGCCGAGCTGTTCAAAAATCTTCGGCGCGGTGCGGGTCAGGAACGGACGCAGGCAAACGGCGACAATGCGCAGGCACTCCGCAAGGTTATAAAGCACGGTTCCGAGCCTGTCACGCTTTGCTTCATCTTTTGCCAGCAGCCACGGTGCGGTAATGTCGATATATTTGTTGCAAAGACGAACAAGTCTGAAAATCTCTGCCAAGGCCTCATTGGGGTGCAGCGCGTTCATGCAGGCATCGATTTTTTCCGCAAGTGCGGCTGCTGCGGGAACGATGGTTGAATCCTCTTCCTCAACGGGAGCGTTGGGCGCAGGGATAACCCCGCCGAAATACTTCTCAATCATTGCAACCGTGCGTGAAAGCAGATTGCCGAGGTCGTTTGCAAGGTCGCTGTTTATGCGCGTTATCAGCACCTCGTTGTTAAAATTGCCGTCGCTTCCGAACGGGAATTCGCTCAGCAGGAAGTAGCGAATTGCATCCACGCCGTAACGTTCGACAAGCTTGACGGGGTCAACAACGTTGCCGAGGGATTTGCTCATCTTTGTGCCGTCCAAAACAAGCCAGCCGTGGCCGTAAACCTGTTTGGGCAAAGGAAGGCCGAGAGCCATCAGCATGATGGGCCACACAATGGTGTGGAAACGGATTATCTCCTTGCCGACGATGTGAACATCGCAGGGCCAGTATTTTTTGAACATTGAATCATCATCGCTCAAATAACCGAGCTTTGAAAGATAGTTCAGCACGGCATCGAACCAGACATAGATAACGTGCCTGTCGTCAAAGCTGACGGGCACACCCCATTTAAAGGTGCTGCGGCTGACGCAGAGATCCTCAAGCCCCGGAAGCAGGAAGTTGTTGAGCATCTCTTTTGCGCGGGAGGCGGGTTGAATAAATTCGGGGTGAGTCTCAATGTATTCGATGAGGCGGGGCGCATATTTGCTGACGTTAAGGAAATAGCTTTCCTCCTCAACCTCTTCAACCTTGCCGCCGCAATCGGGGCACACTCCGCCGCTCTCCTTGAGCTGCGTCTCCGTCCAGAACGCCTCGCAGGGCGTGCAATACATGCCCTTGTAGCTGCTCTTATAAATATCGCCCTGGTCATAGAGCTTTTTAAAGACCTTTTGAACGCATGCAACGTGGTAATCATCCGTCGTGCGAACAAAGCCGTCGTTGGAAATATCCATAAGCTGCCAAAGGCTGTGGAACCCCGCAACGATGTTGTCAACATACTGCTGAGGTGTAACTCCCGCTTCCGCTGCCTTGCGCTCAATCTTTTGTCCGTGTTCGTCCGCACCGGTCAAAAAGTAAACATCATAGCCGCGCATTCTCTTATAGCGTGCAAGCGCGTCCGTGTTCACGGTGCAATAGGTGTGTCCGATATGCAGTTTTGCACTCGGATAGTAAATGGGCGTTGTGATGTAATAAGTTTTCTTTTCTTTCATGATTTCCGTCATAAAAACTCTCCTTCGGAAGTATTCCGGATATTTGCGTTTTGAATTTTTTGAAAACAAATTAAAAACGCCCTCATATCCGGTCAAGGGATATAGGGGCGTCCGTCATGCACGATGAACCTTTCCGCCGCAAAAACGGCAGAAACGCTGTTCGGGTATGCGGCGTTGTCGCGGTACCACCCTAATTCCCGACAAAAGGCGTTTGTATGCGCAAACATGCCGTGTCGGCTCATTTCGCGCTGTAACGTGCGCACACGCCGTGTCTTAATGAATTCTGCACGGCTGTATGCAATGCGTGCATATTTCGGTTCGACCTCGGGGGCTCGGGAGCCATGTTCGGGATACCCCGCTCCCGACTTGCACCGAACGCCGGGTCTCTGAAAGCGGAACTGTCCGTACTCTTTCCGTCACAGCCCTATGAAATTCGGCAGAGATTAATGCGGAATTAACCGCTGATAAATCCCCGCAGTTTATATTTTAATCATAGTCTGCACGTTTGTCAAGCGGTTGATACGATTTTTCGGCATTTGCTTTTCCTGCGTCAATTATCGGTTACGCTCGGCATATAAATCCGTCCCTGTTTATCCGCAGTGATTGAAATTGCGGCATAATTATGTTATAATCTCCCGGCACGGGGGATTTCGAACTATGGCTAAACTCTATTTTCGTTACGGCGCAATGAGCTCTTCAAAAACAGCTCAGGCAATAATGGTCAAATACAACTACGGCGAGCGCGGGCAAAAAGCTCTGCTTGTGAAGCCGGCTGTTGATATTCGCGACGGTGCACGCATCGTGCGTTCCCGCTGCGGGCTGACCGACGAATGCATTTTGTTCGATGATATTCCGTGGAACGATGTGCATGATCATGTTTATGACTGCATAATCGTTGACGAAGCGCAGTTTTTGACCCGATCGCAGGTCATGCTGCTTGTTGAGGCAGTTGACAAATACAATATTCCTGTGATATGCTATGGGTTGAGAACTGATTTTCAGGGCAATTTTTTTGAGGGCAGTCACACTCTCATGGCTCTTGCCGACACGATTGAAGAGATAAAAACAATTTGTTGGTGCGGAAGGAAAGCGATCATGAACGCGCGGCTTGACGGTAAAGGCGGAATTACCAAAGTCGGTGAACAGGTCGTCCTCGGTGCCGACGATAAATATATAGGTCTCTGCCGAAAACATTGGGCAGAGGGCAAAATCAGCAATGATTAATTTTAAATCTAAAAATCGAAGCGATTGCAGCTGTTTTTTCGTTGTGCATATCAAACGCACCGCGAACGGTTTTTTGCAATCTTGAGGAAAGGCTATGAGATTTTATATTGCAACAGGTCTTGTAAATGCCGAGCATGCGCGTAAAGCCGCCGAGGTTTTGCGCCGCAACGGGCATGAACAGACGTACGACTGGACAACCCACGGTGACATTCGTCACGAAGGCGCAGAGCGCATGAGCGAAGTTGCTTTCAACGAACTGCGCGCCGTCCGCGACGCCGAGCTTGTCGTTGCCCTTCTTCCCGGCGGGCAAGGCACACATACCGAACTTGGCGTTGCTCTCGCAACACGCAGCAACAAGCGCATAATACTTTGGAGCGAAACCGGTGATGAATTCGCATTCGACAACCGCACATGCACGTTCTATTTTCACCCTGCGGCGGAACGCGTTGTCTGCCCCTTTGAGGAGCTTCTTGAAATTCTGAACACCGACCGCATTGACTCCGCTTCAAACTTTGCGGATTGATTTTGCGTTTTTACCAGACAAACCGAGATCGACCGGGCTGCTGCAAACGGCTTTTTGCCTGCGGCAGTCCTTTTTCAAAAATTCCGTTACGAATAAAGTTCCAAACAAATTTCTACAGCAGCACCGCAGACAGAGCCCCTTTCCGCAAAAAAAAGATTATTCAGAGCATCCTTTCGTTAATTCGACAGCCGTTTTCTTATTAATTCGGACTTTTGATGATTGAAATTAAACGGATTTCCGTGTATAATATTCTATGAGTTATAATCGGCCGGCAGGTGAAGGGGTGTATGCAGTAAAATCGTTTTATCTCAAATCGTGCCTGTCGAAATCAATAACCCTCAATACAAGTGTTTCGTTGAAAGGAGTAAACCATGAACACACCCGCAACCTCGAACAGTGCCGACTATTCCGGCGAACAAATTGCTTATAAAGACAGCACATATGAACTTGTTTCAAAAGTCGCATTTCTTATAGACGTCCCTCAGCGCATTTTTGAAAATGAGCACGAAGCTCCGCAGCTCGATGTTTTCAACCGTCTTTCAAAAGACAAAAATGCCCGAATCATCCGCAATCTCTGCATCATCCGAACATCCATAGAACGCAATTTTAAAAAAATCAATGATATTATGCGAACGGATTACCGCGGACTTTTGTCCATGCCGGAAATCATCCCTTCCGAATGCATTCAGCAGCTCAGCGAGGACGGAATCTCTTTCATCAAAAAATCCAGCACCAAACTTTGTCATCATATTATTGAAATTAATCGTATTGTCTCCGACAGGATCAATAACTGCAAAAGCCTTTTCCCGATATGGATTAATTGGTCGTATGTCAAAGAGCTGTTTATAATGCCAAACGGATTTGCCGAAGGGGGCACGAGAGATGCCGCGAGTATTTACTATGCAAACCTGCAATGCTATCCGTATCAGATGTATATCAACTGGAAACCGATGGATGAAGGGAACATTCTTTTTAACGATAAAAAATTCGTGACTCTTCTGTATCAATGGCACCACGATGTGTTCACCGAATACAGCCGCGTTTCGGATGCGGGAGCTTTTGTTAAGAATAACATCTATGACTTTATAAACGACAGTCAAAAAACCGTCGTCGTTGTGGACTGCGAAAACTCCGACCCGTACAAGCTGTGCGCCGCCCTGCGAAACCTTGACTATGAAGTCATGCAGAAAATATCAAGAATAATCCTTTTTGACGATGTTCACACCGTGAACGCATGGAAGATTCTTGAATACTCCGTCAAAATCCCTGTGGAACACATAATGACAGAGCGCGTTAAGCAGAACAAATCCCTTGTGGACATTCAGCTGACCGCAAGAGCCTGCCAGGAGCATTATCAAAACCAAGTTGATTCCTTCGTTATTGTTTCAAGCGATTCCGACTACTGGGGGCTTATTTCTTCCCTTTCGGATGCACGGTTCCTTGTTATGATCGAGCGCGAAAAATGCGGGCCGGATATGAAAGCCGCGCTTGCCGATTCCGGAATATTCTACTGCTACCTTGACGATTTCTATTCCGGGAATGCCGAAGATATCAAACTCAACGCGCTCTTTCAGGAAATGTACCGCTGGATCGACGATTCAATCAAACTCAATGTGAACGAAATGCTTGATGCCGCGCTGAGAAACACGCGGCTGGAAATGTCCGCTGCGGAGCGCAAACAATTCTATGAAAAGCATATCCGAAATATGTCCCTTGTTATAGATGACGACGGAAATGTTTCAATAGAGTTGAAGCGCAAATGATTTGATTCGGACGTAAAACGAAAACGCAGCCTCAGCCGCCTTTCAAAAAAGCACGGCCGAGGCTGTTTTGTTCTTATTCGGCTGCCGATGTTGTCAAACATTCGGTTGCCGATGTTGTCAAACATTCGGTTGCTGCCAATGTCAGACATTCAACTGCCGATGTTGTCAAACATTCGGTTGCCGCCGAATGTCAGGCGGTTTTGCCCTTTTTCACAAGAGACCAGATATATCCGCCCATTCCGATTGCAGCAAACAGCCACACTCCGAGAACGTCGGTGATGAAGTATTTCCGAAACTCCGCATCCCGAAGCAGCTCGGGCATTACGGACATGCTTTCGAAGATTGTTAATCCGTAGTTCTTTGACATCACAAAGCTGTAAACAACAAACTCCGCAAGAAGAAGCATCAGGAGCGTTGCAATAACCGAAGTCACAATGGAAGCAACGGATGATTTCACGCCCTTGTTTTTGTTTGCGCCGGAAAAGATTCTGTATCCGAGCATTGCAAGTGCGGCGGTCGCAATGCCGCTTATGGCAGCAATGTAACCGAAAATTGACAGTGCAAATGTCAGCGCACCGCCGGGAATTGCGAAAAGAATCGCGCCCAAAACACCCATGAATACATTTTCTTTGTATATGACCTGCTTCGGTTCGGGCTGTGCGGCGGTTTTATCATAGTGATTCCACTCGTATTCCGAACCGCCCGCAGGCTCACCGTTCGGTTCGGGTTCTGCGGCAGTAAATTCGTTTTTTGAGTCCTCACCCGCAGGAGCAAACTCATCGTTTTCATTCTGTTCAAAGCCTTTCGGCTGTTTTAATTCTCCGTTGACGGAGTTTTGGTCGTTTTCGTACATTTCTTTCTCCAATATTTTTTTGACCGTGCCGCTGATTCCGCTGCACATTTCGGCGGCAGTGAAGCTGCTCTGTCTGTGTTCAGTATATCAAATTCAGTACAATGTGTCAATATATATAAATTTAATCCTCCGCCCCAACCTTCCGACGAAAAGCCGAAGCGGAGGACTTTTATTTTTTGCTTACTTTCGGTTCATTCAAATTCTGAACTCACCCGATTTGAATTTCACAATCCGAGTGCAAGCACAAGCGAAAGCGCGAGTATCGCACTCAAAAATCTTTTTGCCATGGTTTTCCCTTTCAAAACTTTTTTTGCAGGCAGTCCGATGCTGCCGGCATGTATATATTATAGCACATGTTCGGTACATTGTTAAGCCCAAAACGGGAAATATTTGTGAAAAAATTTTTAAACAGATGTGTTAAATGTTGTGTTTTCATATTGTTTTAAACTTACATTATTGCAGTTTTCAAACCGAATTCGGGCATTGCAATTCCCGCCGCCGTCTGATAAACTCATAGATATGACTGCTGTGTATATGCGGACTTAAGCCAAAAGAAAGGAAATAATCATCATGGACGATATTATAAACAAATGCTCTCAATCTGTTTTGACAGACGAACAAGGCGCTGCGTGCTTTGCGATTGCGGAACGGGTCGTTAATGCGCTGATAAAGCACGGCCTGCATATTTCCTTTGCGGAATCCTGCACGGGCGGGCTTGCCGCCGCACGTATCGTGGACGTGCCGAACGCTTCATATGTTCTCGATGCCTCATTCGTGACATATGCAGAACGCGCAAAGGTGAAATTCGTGAACGTTGCGGAGGAATCCATTGCGGAACACGGGGTTGTAAGCGAATGTGTCGCACTCTCCATGGCAAAAGGCGCAGCGGCGGCGGCAAATGCCGAAATCGGCGTCGGCATTTCCGGCATTGCAGGGCCTTCCGGCGGCTCACCCGAAAAACCCGTCGGAACCGTCTGCTTCGGCTTTTATTTCGGCGGGAAAGCGGAATGCGGCATTCCGAAGTTCGAAATTTCAAAAACCATGCATTTCGGTGCGGCGGGAAGGCAGGCTGTCCGCAATGCAAGCGTGAATTTTGTTTTTGAAACGCTTGCGGAGCTTCTCCGCGCGGACTGACATTTGCGGACACTTCACAGAAACTGTTGACATTTTCTGTGAAGTTTGTTATATTATGCGTTAATTAATTACTGTCGTGAAATATTTAACTGCGGCAAAACTTTGATTCGGAGGAACCTGCAATGAAAGCCGTTCTCAAAAAAATCTTCCTTTTTCTTGCCGCAACCGCGCTTCTGCTTTATATCAGCGCAGGCACGGCATACCTGACTTACAGCCTCTACCTGAAAGGAAGTCCCCTTTTTTATGCGTCGGAGGCGCTTGAAATAGCCGTTTTTGCCTGCGTTCTTCCGATTGCGCGAGAAGCGGCTCTTCGGGTGGGGATAAAATCAGCCTTCTTACTGTTCTTACTGTTCTTACTGTCGGGAGTTTACGCAGTTGCAACAGCCGTCGGAGGCGTTCTTCTGATTGAGCTTCTGCTTCCGGTTCTGAATTGATGCCGCAAGCTGCTTTTTAAATTGTTTGAATCGTTTTGAACGGGGCTGTGTCAAAGCCCATGCGCGGCGGAACGGGTTCGATATTGCTCATCGGCCCGCTCCGCCTTTCTTTTTTCAAATAATTTCATTTTTTTGCCATTTTTTTAAAAAAAGCTGTTGACATTTGCGCTATAATCTGTTATGCTTGGTATATCATATCAAGGAGGCATTCTATGAAAAAACTGCTTGCTTTTGCTTCCGTGCTGATGCTCTTTCTTTGCTGCTTCAGCATTGCCGCCGTTGCGGATTCGCGGCGGGATGCGCCCGTTTCCGTTTCGCTCGATTTCCCTGCGGAGCAGATAATCGTTCACGACCCGGAGGAAAGCTTAGGCTATGATGCTGCCGACGAATACTGTCTTGCGCATTCATCCGAGGTCACGATCCGCTTCTCCCTGCCCGCCGCCGCGGACCCCGCACGCAGTTTTGTTCAAATCGCCTACGACTTTTATGAACCACATTATTTCACCGACATGCCGACCGAAAACGGCTGCTATGTTTTCACAAGCAGCATAGACACAACGGACACAACGGGCTACCCCTTCAGCGATCTTCAGATTTATATCAATCAGGATTACGCTCCCTACGAACAATGGCCGAATCACCTTGTGAATATCTTTGCCGATGAAGCCAGTCTTAACGAATGGTGTTCGTATTTCGACGGCGTAAGCTGGGAATACCCCGAAGATACACCCGAAAATCCCACATATGTTCCCGAAGACCCGACCGAAATTCCCGAAGATCCGACAGATGTTCCCGAAAATCCCACGGATGTTCCCGAAGACCCGACAATCGAACCCGCTGCTCCGACAGATGTTCCCTCCCCGTCCGTTCCGTCAACAGGAACAGGTGCAATCATCGCATACGGCATCGCTTCAATCGTTTGCGGTGCGGGAACGGTTCTCTGCGGCAAACGCCGAACAAGAGGCTGATTGTTCCTGCACGACTGCTTTTTCATGGCCTTGAAGTTTTCAGTCCAAGTTCCTCTTTTCTCCCTTTCGGAACTATGCTGTTGCAAATCTTCAAAGGCTTCTGTCTCCTTCAATAAACCCGCAGCACGACTTGACCCGCTGCGGGTTTATTGTTTTTGCGGCGGCTCTGCCCACGCTTCAAATAATCCGTTTTATGCATGTTTTCGAAAAAAAACGGATGCAAAGGCTTCTTCCGCCCCGCATCCTCTGACGTATACTTTTTTATTGCTTAATCATTTTTTCAAAATCAAAGCCGCCAAGGCCTCCGTCGCTGCTTTTTGCGCCGCTTGCGGCTCGGCCTGAGCTGCCGCAAACCCGAGAATGATTGGAATTGCCGCTTGCGAAAGCTCCGTTTGCCCTCCGCTGCGCGGCGAAAGGCGCAGTGCGGCAACTTCAAACATCACGCGCCATTCTTCAATTGCAGAGCGGCAGATTTCC
>FR879689.1:44545-45177 GCA_000435055.1 Clostridium sp. CAG:138
GCACTCGCAGCAAAGCAAACCGACCAGAAGCTTCGGAAGCGAGGCATCGTCAAAAAAAGCGGAAACAAATTTTTTGCAAACGCTCTCCGCACTTCCTCCGCGAGCTGCACCGTTCATAAGCTCAAAAACCCCGTCGCCGATGACGGCAACGCAATTCTCTGCGCATGAACATATTAAATCTTCTTTCGTTTTAAAATAATAATGCAGTGTGCCTTTGCTTATTCCGAGTTCGTCGGCAATGTCGCGCAGGCTGACGCTTCCAACCCCGCGCTTTGCAAAGAGCTTTGCGGCACAGTTGATGATTTCTCCGCCGGTATCCATGTTCAGCTTTGCACCCATTCCGCAGCCTCCGTTTCGGTTTTAAGTCAGCTTTGTAAAACAGTTTTGATTGAACTGACTTCGCTTCGTTCAAATATTAAATATCAAATATCTGTAAGGTAAAAACAAAAATCAGAATTCGATTCCGTTGATTTTTTTTGCCGTTTCAAAAATCAGTATTGACGCCGCAGCGGATGCGTTCAGGCTCTCCGCCCGCCCGAGCATCGGCAGGCGGCAAAGCGAACAAAGCCGCGCAATGCCGTCCGAAACGCCGTTCGCCTCGTTCCCGATAACAATCACGCAATCACGGTTCA
>FR879689.1:45193-75251 GCA_000435055.1 Clostridium sp. CAG:138
ATCACGGTTCAGCATCGGAAGCCGCTCCTCGCCCGCCAAATGTCCGCAAACAAGCGAGAACCCGCTTTCCCGCAGCTTCGGCAGAGTTTCGGAGAGTTCGCATTGAAAAATCCTGAGATGATATGTGCTGCCCATTGCGGCACGCAAAGCCTTTGGGGAAAATGCATCGGTGCTGCCCGTGCCGAGAAGAACCGCCGCCGCACCCATTGCATCGGCCGTGCGGATTATCGTTCCGAGATTGCCGGGGTCCTGCAATGCGTCCAGCGCAGCAATAAGCCCGTGCGGAAAATCCTCCGCGCTTTCGGGAGCAGTCAAATCCGGCGTTCTTACCGCCGCCGCAATCCCCTGCGGAGCGGAAGTGTCGCACACCGTTTCAAGCACGGCGCGGCTCACGGAAAAAAACTCCGCACCGAGTGCCGAAACCCGTGCTTCAAAATCCGTGCGTCCCTGCTCAATAAACAGCGTTTCCGGCACAATGCCCGCCTCCAGCGCATCAAAAACAAGCCGTTCACCCTCGATAAGGTGCTGCCCGCTCTCCCGCCGCGCCGAACGATCCCGCAGGCGGCGCACAGATTTTACAATTTCGTTTTTTGTGCTTGTGATAAGCATCTTCGGCTGCCCTGCTGCAAAAGAGCTTATTCGCCGACCGCCTGCCGTATTGCACGCGCAAGCTGATCGCCGCAGGATGTATTCTTAAATCCGCAGCAAATGCCGGAAAGCCTTTCGATTGCAAACTTCGGATCGGCTCCCTCAAGCAGCGAACCGATGGCCTTTAGGTTGCCGTTGCAGCCGTTCGTGAACACAATATTGTGCAGTTTGCCGTCGATAATGTCAAAATCGATCATCGTGGAACATGTTCCGCCGGTCTTGTAAGTGTAATGCATAAATTTCTCCTTTCAGGGACGGAGCATCACCCTTTTACAGATCTCCGCCCGGGTTTCTTTCTTCATTTATATTTTACCATAAAGCAGGGGGCATTGGCAATGCCCAAGAATTTGTCGTCAATTATAATATATTTTGGTTTTTTTGTTTTTTTGACTTGCTTTTTGTTTTTTTTTTTTTATAATTAGAGGACGGATTGAAGGTTTCGTCTTGCGGCAGGTGTTAATTAGAGTACGGATTGAAGATTTCGTCTTGCGGCAGTTGTTCTGCCTTCCGTCAGCAGTAATCTGAATCTGCCGTCATCGTGAAATGATATCTGCCGTAAAAACCCAAATTTGAAAGGAGAAAATCTATGTTAACCTCTGTGAACATCAAACGAATCCTCAGTCTTTTGATGTGTCTCGTTCTGCTTGCCGCGGTCGGCTTGTCCGCCCGTGCCGAAACACGCACAAATCCCCTCGGGATTCCGGATGACCAGTACGAGAACATTGTTGAGTTTCTGGATACGATAAATCCGGAAACAGGCGAACCCAACGGTCAGCAGTACTGTCTCGGTTACGGTATGGCGGCATATAACGAGAGTGAAGAAGCAAAATCGGACGCAATCAACAGATTCGTTTTGATATTCAATTACGGTGATTATTCTGTGGTTGAAGGCGTCAAATTCTATTACCCCGATTATAACGACCCCAACGGCTGCACCACCACCATCTTTGTTGACCTTTACGGCTATCTCAACCTTTCCGGCACAGGTATCGGCGAATTCGTTGCCGCTCCGGACGGACTTACCGGAATCAATCTTGCCGATTGCGATCATCTGCGCATGTTTGACTTTGTCGGTGCCGATAACTGCCGGGAAATTCTTCTTTCCGGTTGTTCGAGCCTCACTAAAATTAAGCTTTACAGAACAAATACACGCCTGTTCGTTGTTCAGCCTGCCGGTTTTATTTCTCCATCAAGAATTGATGTTTTCGGCAACGGAGTACTTCAAGAAGTCATTTATGGCAATCCCCGCCTCGTCGACGTTGAAAACAACGAGTTCCGTGTGCAAGCAGAAACATTTTCAGGCAGCTTCCTCGGCTGGTATGCCGACGGTGAACTGTACTCTTCCAATAATTTCTGCCGAATTTCCGATTTTGAACACCTGACCGCCTGCTTCGGCGGCGACACGGACGGGGACGGAAACATTTCCGTTGCGGACGCCGTTCTTATCGCCCGCAATGCAATCGGCGTGAATTCGCTCAGCTGTGATTTCAACATGGCGGATATCGATGCGGACGGAAACATCAGCATTTCCGATGCGATAAGCGTTATGCGCTTTGCAATGCAGGTAAGATAAATTCTCTCCTATCCTGCATCAACGGGCCGGACGGTTTGCAGCAACGCTGCGGCTGTTCGGCTTTGTTTTGTTTGAATTCTGCGCTTGATCGGACAATGATTATATATTTATTTAAAAAGCATTTAATTTTGCCTTCAAATGGAGTATAATTGCAGTTGAAAAGGAAAACTGAGGCAGAGGAGGATTTTTTTCATGCTTCTTTATGAAAAAGCCGGCAATATCGGCATTCTCACCATCAACCGTCCCGAGGCACTCAATGCGCTGAATTCCGCGCTTCTTGACTGCCTTTATGAAAAAGTGACCGAAATCGCACATGATACGGAGCTTCGCTGCCTTATCGTTACCGGCGCGGGCAAAGCTTTCGTTGCGGGCGCGGATATTTCCGAAATGAAGGATCTTTCCCGTCCCGAAGCGTTCGCTTTCGGTATGCACGGTCACAAAGCATTTTGCGCACTTGAAAACCTTGCTGTTCCCGTCATTGCGGCAGTCAACGGCTATGCACTCGGCGGCGGCTGCGAGCTTTCGCTCTGTGCGGATATTCGCATTGCCTCCGAAAAGGCGAAGTTCGGGCAGCCCGAAGTCGGTCTCGGTATCATTCCCGGTTTCGGCGGAACGCAGAGATTGACCCGCACGGTTAACCGTGCATATGCGGCCGACCTCATCCTTTCCGCACGCACTGTCAGCGCGGCGGAAGCTCTTCAAATGGGGCTTGTGAGCCGAGTTGTTCCCCCCGAGGAGCTGATGAACGAAGCAATGAAGCTTGCCGAAATGATCGCTGCAAACGCACCCATTGCCGTTCGTGCCGCAAAGAAGGCAATGCGCATTCGTTACATGAATTCGCTTGACAACGACCTTGCCGCCGAAGCAGAGCTTTTCGGAAGCTGCTTTGAAACGCAGGATCAGCAAATGGCAATGACGGCATTCGTTTCCAAAACAAAAAAAGACGAATTCACCGGCAAATAACATCAGGGCTTCGGCCCGAAGTTTACCAAACAACTATTTCACCGAAAGGAACTAAGCATTATGAAAAATGTATTCGTTATCGGCGCAGGCACAATGGGCCTTGACATCGCACAGGTTTTCGCAACCGCGGGCTACAACGTTACCGCATACGGCAGAACCGATGCAAGCATCGGCAAATCCTCCGCAAAACTCACAAAGAGCCTTGCAAAGCGCGTTGATCGCGGCAAGATGACGCAGGAAGCAGCGGATGCGATTCTTGCACACATCACCTTTGTTACCGACTATGAGAACCTCAAAACCGCAGATCTCGTGATTGAAGCAATCGTTGAGAATATGGAAATCAAGCATAATCTCTATGCTGCAATCGATGAAATCTGCCCCGAGCACACCATTTTTGCAACCAACACAAGCTCCCTTTCCATCACGGAGCTTGCCGCCTGCACCAAGCGCGCAGACAAGTTCATCGGAATGCACTTCTTCAACCCCGCAACGGTCATGAAGCTTGTTGAGATCATTCGCGGTATGCACACTTCCGACGAAACCTTCGAAACAATCAAAGCTCTCTGCACCGAAATCGGCAAGGAACCCGTTGAAGTGGCCGAAGCTCCCGGTTTTGTTGTTAACCGCATTCTTATCCCCATGATCAACGAGGCTGTCACCATCGTTCAGGAAGGCGTTGCGTCCCCCGCAGACGTTGACACCGCAATGAAGCTCGGCGCAAATCATCCCATGGGACCGCTCGCATTGGGCGACCTTATCGGCCTTGACGTTTGCCTCGCAATCATGGACACCATGTATAACGAAACCCATGATTCCAAATACCGCGCCTGCACCCTGCTGCGCAAAATGGTTCGCGCAGGTCTGCTCGGCAGAAAAACCGGCAAGGGCTTCTTTGAGTATTAATCTTTGTTGACCCGAAGCTCAGTCGGATTTTGCCCGGACATGAATCCGAGCATCTTCCCGAATGAGTCTCGCAAACGGCTCCGAGTTAAAGAAGCGTGAAAAAATCCTGCCGCTTGACCTTCTCGGAAGCAACATAACATAAATTCAGGGCATTGCAGCCGCTCGGCGTTTGCAATGCCCTTTTTGTGATTAAATGCTCTTCTTCCGGGTTCACAAATAATCGTTAATCATTCCCCGACAGTCATATTCTCCAGTATCAGCTCCAACTTACGGCTCTGCTCCGGGGGAAGGCTGCTGCGGCGCACCTTCAGTGCTTCCGCAAATTGTTTTTCGTTTCGGCCTTCCTCAAACTCAACGGAGGGAAAGCGTTTCAAAAGCAAAACGAATGCCGGCAGCGGAAGCATTTCGACAAGCGCGTTCATTTCAGCACTGTCAAGCAAATCATCGCACACAATATCGATTATGTCCGCTGCGGAATGCACGTTTTCCGTGATAAGCGCGAGCCTTTCGCCTGCGGTTTGAGCCGCAAGCAGATTTTCGCGAAGCCCTCTGTATTCTGCATTGCTGAGCCTTTCCCCGTCCCAAACATTGACTTCACCCATCCGGAACGCTTCCGACACCCGCGGGAAGACGCTTCGTCCGATACTTACATTGTTATGAACCGTTCTTGCAAGAATCGGCATACAGCGAACGATATACAGCCCGACACTTTTCGGCAGTTTCAAAACGGCGTCCAATTTATCCAGCGCATCGATAAGAAATGCAGCAGTTTGCTTCAAGTCGAGTGAAACGAGTTCCGCTTCAAGTGTTTCCGCTTCCTTTGCGGACAGGTCCAGCCGCTGCGGTTCGCGCCCGAAATGTGCAAGCGCAAGTGCACAAAGCAGAATCGGTTCAAACAGGTTCACCGGGCTGTCGGCATAATCCTTTGCAAGCTCGCGAAGCAGCCCATCGCATTTATCCGACGGGAATAAAAGCAAAAAGGCATTTTCAGCGTCAATATAACGCAAATACCGCTCAACAAATTCGATTCCGCAAAGTTTCGGCCTGCCCGCAAGCGGCGGATAGTCCGCAGTTATGTGAATCTCCCGCGCCGAAAACACGGGCGAATACAGTTTAAAGAACCCGTTTATACCGTCCGAAACCGTTGAAAACCAGAATCTGTTGGGATTTTTGAATAAGTTACGCAAAATGCGTTTTTGAAGCCCTCTTGCGCGGTTCATACGAAGGTTTGCTTCCGCCATGCCGTCATTATAAAGCTGCACAAGCGCAGTGTTCACAAGCGCTTCCGCCGCCTCTTCCGCACTCGGATACCTTTTCAGGTTCAAACCGATTATATATGTTACGGAAAGAAGCAGCTTTCTTCCCTCTTCAGCGGGCAATGAACTGCTTCTGCCCCCCGTTCGCTTATCCGCCAACGTTTTAAGCAGATCCGCAAGCTGCACCTGCAAGCTTGAAACATCCGTTTCCGAAAGCAGTCCCGCAGCGTTTGCAGCCTGCACAAGTGATGCAAAATAATCCGTCGGATCGGGGCGGAAGCCGTCAAGCGCATGTGCCCCGTGCTTCTCCAAGCTGTCGCCCGCCGATGCTGCAAATCCGTCGGATGCCTTCAACGATTCCGTTTCATGGATTTTAACTCCGTGTTCTTCCATTGCTCCCGTCGTTCTCCTTTCAGTCGGCTGTTTATCCCTCAGCTTCTTTTCGGCTGCAAAACACCGCCGCCGTTTTCAGCTCTGTTCATACTGTTCCGCACGGTAAATGAAGCTTTCCAACGGCTCTCCGCTGCGGACATGTTCCGCAAGCATCGGCAGCGCACGTCCCGCAAGCAATTCGAGAGAACCCTTGCAGAACCCATTGAAAGCTTCCTTCATGAAATCAATCAGTTAATCGTCTGAAACGATGTCCATCGTTTCATTTTTAAATTCATAAAACAGTCCGGTGACCTCATGCAGGGTCTGCTCATAATCCTCCTGCGAAATCCACGGCGAATCACAGAATGCTTCGGCAATCCTGCCGAGAACGCCTGCACCGAATTCCATCCTTCCCGTGCGCTGCAATGCAGCATTTCGTGTTGCGATAATCGCTGCCGCCTGCTTCCGGGAAAGAACAAGCCCGTATTTTTGAGCTTTTTCGTTGCTTTTCAGCAACAGCCTCGTTTCGTTTTTCTGCGCCGCGCCGCCCGAAAGCAATGAAAGTGAAAAGACGGCATCTGCATTTTTGCTGTTGTTTGAGTCCATTTGCACCTCCGCAATGCTGTTTGCAAGAATAAATCGTATGTTTCCTGAGTATTTCAATATTTTACGCGTCATCCCGGAATTGCTCATTATATCCCTATAAATACTCGCCGTCAAGCTTTCTTTGTGATAATTGCTGATTAATTGTTTTTAACGAAAAAGTTTCCGACCGCAATGCTCCTCTGCCCGGAATCCGAACAATTCAACCCGGGCAAAGTGTTCATGTTTTTTCGGAAACAAAAAATATGGAAATTTAGCGGCATCGGACGGCAAATTTACGGCTGCCTCATATATTGTTTCAAACCATATTGACAACGACTTTCAACAAAGCTATACTGAAAACCGATATTGCGCAATTGCAGTTATCAAATATTTTTCCGTCCACACCGTGAATCCCCCTGTTTCGGGAGCGGCACGGAGTGCGGTTTTCCCGTGATGGGAATTTTTCCGTATCTACGGCAAAAATCGTCTCAGTTGCGCATATCGCAGCCACGGGTTGACAAATTGCCCGCCTCCCTTTATTGCCCGCAACGGCAAAAAAGCGTATCATTACGGCAGTAAACCCGCCCGCGAACAGGCGGCGGAAAAAGTTAAACAGAAGGGAACGGTCACAGCAATGATACTTGCAGACAAAATCATCAATCTTCGTAAAAAAGCGGGCTGGTCACAGGAGGACCTTGCGGAAATGATCGGAGTTTCGCGTCAATCCGTTTCAAAATGGGAGGGCGCACAGTCCGTACCCGATATGGACAAAGTTCTTCGGCTGAGCCGCATTTTCGGTGTTTCAACCGATTACCTTCTTAAAGATGAAATCGAGGAATGCGAACCTTCCTTTCAATCCTCCGACGGCAGTGCCGAGCCTCCGCTTCGCACCGTCACAATGGAACAGGCCTCTGCCTATCTTGAGCTTCGCCGTGTTTCTGCGCCGCGAATTGCGCTTGCAGCTTTTCTTTGCGTTATTTCGCCCGCAGCTTTGATTTTTCTTGCCGCAATGAGCGACAGTCGTGTTATTAATATCAGCGAAAACCTCGCCTGCGGCATCGGTCTTTGTGCCTTGATTCTGCTTGCCGCAATCGGTGTCCTGCTTTTTATTTCAGCCGGCGCAAAGGCAAAGGAATATGAATTTCTTGAAAAAGAACCGTTTGAAACGGAATACGGCGTGGCCGGTATGCTGCGCGAACGCAAAGCTGCATTTGCGCACACCTCCTCAAGGCTCAATATCATCGGAACCATGCTCTGCATACTTTCGGTGATTCCGATTTTTGTTTCCGTTTGCTTTGAAAATGCGGATTTTGCTCCCGCTGCGGCGGTAAGTCTTACGCTTGTTATTGCGGGCATCGGCAGTGCCGCATTCGTGCTCGGGGGAACATATAATTCGGCCGTTGACAAACTTCTCGAAGAGGGCGACTACACCCGCGTAAAAAAGGAAAAAAGCGGATTCGTAAGCCGCATATCTTCCTGCTATTGGCTGATTGTGACCGCAGTTTATCTGCTTATAACATTCGTCATCAAGGGCGGCAATCCCAAAACATCATGGGTCATCTGGCCCGTTGCGGGCGTTATTTTTGCCGCACTTTCGGCTTTTTTGAATGCGCTTCCCGCTGCATCTTCAAAACACGGCAAGAAGTAAAACGGAGGAAATGTTAATGAGTAACACACAATATGACAATCTGTGCGGTGAACACTTCGCTTCAACCGAGCGCGAGATCATCCGCATTGACGGACTGAATAAAGCTTTCGGAGAGATAAAGGCCGTTCGAGACCTTTCGTTCCGTGTATGCCGCGGTGAACTTTTTGCCTTTCTCGGTGTTAACGGAGCGGGCAAATCCACAACCATCTCCATAATCTCGGGGCAGCTCCGACGAGACGGCGGCAGCGTCACGATTTTGGGCATGGATGCGGAGCGGGATTTTGAGCACGTTTCCCGAAAACTCGGCGTTGTTTTTCAAAATTCCGTGCTGGATCAGGCATTGACCGTTCGGGAAAACCTCCGCAGTCGAGCCGCACTGTACGGCATCAACGGAAAAGCGTTCAAAAAAAGACTTTCGGAGCTTTCGGAACTTCTCGATTTCGGTGATCTTCTGAACCGAACCGTCGGCAAGCTCTCCGGCGGGCAGCGGCGGCGAATTGACATTGCGCGTGCGCTTTTACACGAACCCGAGATTCTTATTCTTGACGAGCCCACGACCGGACTGGACCCGCAGACGCGCCTCCTTCTTTGGAGCGTTGTTATGCAGCTTCGTGCCGAACACGGGCTTACGGTGTTTCTGACCACTCACTATATGGAAGAAGCCGCCGATGCAGACTACGTTGTAATATTGGATTCCGGCAGCATTGCTGCTGAAGGCACACCGCTGGAGCTGAAAAACAGGTTCACAGGTGATTTCATAACGCTTTACGGCGTCACGCCCGAAAAAGCCGCCGCTCTCGGCGAATACAGAGTTGAATCCACACGCGACGGCATTCGCATTGCCGTAAAAAACACGGCGGAAGCAACGCAGCTGATTTTGAAACATCCCGAACTGTTCACCGATTACGAAATCAAAAAAGGCGGAATGGACGATGTGTTCCTTGCCGCAACGGGCAAAAAGCTTTCCGGAGGTGCCGAATCATGACAGGTTGTTACAATCTTTTTATTCGCAATTGCAAACTTTTTTTCAAGGATAAAGGCATGTTCTTTGCCTCGCTGATAACGCCTGTTATCCTTTTGGTGCTTTATGCCGCATTTCTTGCAAATGTGTATCGCGACAGCTTTATTTCCGCTCTTCCGGAGGGTTTCCCCGCTGCGGAAAAGCTCATCGGCGGCATTGTCGGCGGGCAGTTGGTTTCATCCTTGCTTGCGGTAAGCTGCATCACGGTATCATTTTGCTGCAACATGACCATGGTTTTGGACAAGGTCACGGGTGCAAGACGGGATCTCACCGTTTCCCCCGTCAAAAAGTCCACGCTTGCGCTGAGCTATTATCTTGCAACTTTTGCTTCAACGCTGCTTGTCTGCCTTATTGCGGCAGGTGCGGGATTTATCTATCTTGCAAAGGTCGGCTGGTATCTTTCCTTTGCCGACGTGATGCTGCTGTTTGCGGACATTGTTCTGCT
Source organism: Clostridium sp. CAG:138 (assembly GCA_000435055.1). Classification (GTDB taxonomy): domain Bacteria; phylum Bacillota; class Clostridia; order Christensenellales; family CAG-138; genus PeH17. Next base: position 54,608 of record FR879689.1, read on the forward strand.
TGTGCTTTTCGGCACTGCACTTTCAAGCATTGTGAACCGTTTTCTGACGACTCAGGGGCAGGTTTCCGCTGTCGGCACGATCGTCAGCTCGGGTTACGGTTTTATCTGCGGCGCATATATGCCGATCGCACAATTCAGCACCGGCTTGCAGCACATCCTTATGTTTCTGCCCGGAACATACGGAACAAGCCTTATTCGCAATCATGCCCTCCGCGGTGCGTTCTCCGCGGCAGCGGATGCGGGTCTTGCTCCCGAAGTTATTGACGCAATTAAGAAATCCATCGATTGCAGGCTCAGCTTTTTCGGAACGGACGTAAGTCTTCCGGCAATGTTCGCCGTCCTTTGCGGGGGAACGGTTCTGCTCGTCGCGCTGTTTGTTCTGCTGAATATACTATGCGGTGTGAACCGGCGAAAAAAATATTCGCAATGATCAAGCACCGGTTATCTTTAAACTGTGTTATCCTAAAAAACCGACACAATATTTCATGTGTCATTTCATGTGTTTTTATAAGGAAGGAAAATATGCTTAATATCAAACACTTAACAAAAACTTACGGCAGCAAAAAGGCGGTTGACGACCTTTCTCTGCACATTGCACCTGGAGAGATTTACGGCTTTATCGGCCATAACGGCGCAGGCAAAACAACAACACTCAAAAGCTGCGTCGGAATCCTTCAGTTTGATGCAGGCGAAATGCTTGTGAACGGCACTTCCGTTCGGAAGGACCCCTTGACCTGCAAAAAACTCATCGCCTATATTCCGGACAATCCCGACATGTATGAGTTTATGACAGGCATCAAATATCTCAACTTCATCGCGGATATTTTCGGCATCGGAGCGGAGGAGCGGGTACAGCGCATCAATAAATATGCGGACATGTTTGAGCTCACCGCCTCGCTTGCGCAGCCTGTTTCATCCTATTCCCACGGCATGAAACAAAAACTTGCCGTTATCGCAGCTTGGATTCACTCTCCGAAGCTTATCATTATGGACGAGCCTTTTGTCGGGCTCGATCCCAAAGCAGCGCATACTTTGAAAGGACTGATGCGGGAAGTCTGCAATGACGGCGGCGCGATCTTCTTTTCGACCCATGTGCTTGAAGTTGCGGAAAAGCTTTGTGATAAGGTTGCGATCATCAAAGGCGGCAGGCTCATCCGTTCCGGAACCATGGACGAGGTCAAAGGCGATGAAAGTCTTGAATCCGTTTTTCTCGAGCTTGAAGCCGAATAAACTTCGGAGGCGCACTTATGCTTAAAATTCTTCTTAAACGGCAGCTCTATGAACTCAACCGAAGCTTTTTCTATGACCCCAAAAAGGGCAAAAGCCGTTCAAAGTTCGCATCCGCCGCGTTCATCGTGCTGTATGCCCTGCTTATGGTCTGCGTGCTGGGCGGAATGTTCGCATTTTGTGCTTATCAGCTTGCAAATCCGCTCCGTGCCGCCGGGCTCGACTGGCTCTATTTTGCTTTGTTCGGCACAATCGGGCTGATGTTCGGCGTTTTCGGCAGTGTGTTCAACACCTATGCCGCGCTCTACAAAGCAAACGACAACGACCTTTTGCTCTCCCTTCCCGTGCCCGTCGGAAGCATTCTGCTTTCTCGGCTGCTGGGCGTCTATCTTATGGGGCTGATGTTCTCGGCGGTTGTGTTCGTTCCGGCAGCGATAGTTTACCTCTGCATTGATTTCTCCGTCGGCACGCTTTTGGGCTGCATTCTCGGAATGCTGTCAATCTCCGTCTTCGTTTTTGTTCTGTCCTGCGCATTGGGTTGGGTGGTTGCAAAAATCGCCTCCAAGCTGAAACGAAAAAGCTTCCTCACGGTTATAATATCGCTTGTGTTTATCGGCGGGTATTATTATGTTGTGAACAATATCACGACCCTTTTAATGCAGTTTACGCAATATGCCGGCGCAATAGGGGCAGGCGTCAAAAACTTTGCTTACCCTGTTTACCTTTTCGGGCGGATGTCGGCGGGAAACCTTGTTTCCGCTCCGCTGCCCGTATTCGGCACAGCCGCGCTTGCATTGCTTACATTTTATGTTTTGTCGAAGAGTTTTTTAAAGCTTGCAACCGCTTCTTCCGATACCGTAACCGCAAAGTATAATCGTAATGCACGACAAAAGGCAAGCGGCGTTTTTTCCGCTTTGCTCAAACGTGAGTTTAGCCGATTCACCGCAAGCCCTGCATATATGCTCAATTGCGGTTTTGGCGTTATAATCATGCCCATTGCAGGCATTCTGCTTCTCATCAGGGGTGCAGCTCTTCGTTCAATGCTGTTTAAGCTTTTCGACAGCAGCACGGGAACGATTGCGATACTTGCTGCCGCCGCCGTCTGCCTTGTGTCCACAATGAACGATATGACTGCGCCGTCCGTCTCTTTGGAAGGAAAAACGCTTTGGATTCTGCGTTCAATGCCCGTAACCACGCGGCAGATCTTCCGTGCAAAGCTTGCAATGCAGCTCCTGCTGTCCGGAATTTCGGTGCTTTTCGCCGCGATCTGCATATGCATCGCATTTGCCGTGCCGATAGGTTCATCGATTGCGGTAATCCTTGCATGTCTTTCCCTCGTTGTTCTTCTTGCCGAATTCGGGTTGTTCCTTGATCTCAAAAAGCCGAATTTGAATTGGACGACCGAAATCACGCCCATAAAACAGAGTTCAAGCGTGATGTTCGCTCTTTTAGGCGGGTGGCTGTACGTATTGCTGTTCGGGACCGGTTGGTTTCTCGGTGCACATGCACTCGGAGCGGAGCTTTACCTCATGCTGTTTTTTGCACTGAACATGATTCTTTCTGCGGTACTGCGTTCGTGGCTAATGCGCAGCGGAACCGATATTTTTGAGAGTTTGTAAATTTATTATTCAACTTCGTATTGAATTATTTCAAAAGGGCATCTCCAAACCTGTCGGAGATGCCCTTCATCATTTCATAAACCGACGTAAACGGAATCAATTTCCCGGGAAATAATTGCTTCCTTCAACCCAATCGGCTCAATTTCCCGGGAAATAAAGTCAAAAATTCTTCGGTTCCTTGCTGAATATTTCGACTTAATCCGAATATTTCTGTTCGAGGTGTTTATTAAACAGATAGGATTCATAGTCACCGACGGAAAATGCACGTTCCGAGGCTGCATCGCCGTACCGTTCCGCAAGCTCCGCAAACGTAATTTTCCTTGCTTCGCGCTGTGCAAAAGTGTCTTCTTCGTTAATTCGGCGCATTATTTCCTCGATACCGTCAATTTTCAGGTTTCCGATTCTCCATTCAGGAGACATATGTGTGTAATTGTACCAAATGTCAAAATTATTCGTAATATTGAGAACAATGAAATCTCCGTTGGAATAATCCGGATTCTTGCTGCACTTCAGCAAGCTTTCAACACATTCCGCTTCGGTGCGCAATTCTTCATACTGCCAATAGTACGGCACGAGGCATTGCGGGATGTCACTCTTGATAATTCGAATCGGATAGAGCTTGCGATTTTCACCGTCGCAACTTCCCGCATGAACAAAGAATTTAAAACTCTGCCCGATCTGCCGGCAGCGTTCGGCAAGTTTCAGCTTTTCGGCAAGTTTCGGAAGTTCCGCAACTTCAAGCTTGTTCTCTGCATTTATAAACGCCTGCCAACGCGGTGCAATGCCGTTTTGCAGCAGAATTTCCGTCGCTTTCAGCAATTCCGAATACGCACCTTTTCGGCCGATGTATCTATCCGTCGTTTCCTCTCCGCCGAAGAATGTGAGCTGAACGATTTTTACGCCGACTTCACGGAGGAACTTTGCATACTCCCCGTCTCTGACGAGCCGCCAAAAACTTGCAAGCTCAAACCTTTGCGGTTCGCAATTAACGCTCAACGCCTTGTCGCGTTCCCAGCGCGCTCTGTATTCCCCGCAAAAATCCGGTTCGCGAAGCCAGCTGTAATATTCAATTTGTTCAAAGTACGGGCGAAAGCTGTTCACAAGCATTTCGTCTGCACCGTTTTCCGGCGGAATATTCGGCAATCGGCCGAGCCAGCAATGCCTGCATCGGTTCGGACATCCGTACATGTCAACCACCAAAGCAAGTTTTCTGCTTTTTTCAATGTTAATACTCATACAATTGGTACTCCCGTTAAAATATCGGCACCCGCCGAACAACAGCGAGTGCCGCATTTTTCTGCTTTATTCAGTTAATAAAGTGCTTTCGCAGCCGAGTTATTTATTCCTGCTCGGCAAGCGAACCCGCAACGCGGACGCCGGGAAGCATAACCGCAAACGGTCCGCTGTAGTTCTTGCTGTCGTAGCGTTCGGTTGTGAACTTCATCCCGCCGCTGCAGGCATTGATGCTGCCGTTTACCGAACCGCCGGTCACGATGCGAACGCGTTCCCCGTCGAAAAGGTACGCAAGGCGAATTTCTCCGCCGAAATGTCCGGACATTGTGTCCATCTGGAAATCCGAGAATGTAACGGCGTAAAGATAAGGTTCTTTTTTCATTTCTTCAAACGAAACACTGCCGTTTTCGCAGCTGTATGCGGAATAATCGCCCGTGGGCTCAATGCCGAGATAATAGCTCATTCTTGCGCCGCCGTGCAAAGTTTCAACCTTGCCGTCGGCAATCACGGGACGATCCTTCATGGGAATCGCTTCACTGCTGAAGGGAACCTTTGCGCGAAGGGTCATGTTGAGCCTTTCACCGTCTTTCATCTCGGGCTGGACATCCGTCCCGACCTTCCATGTTGAATACCCGGGATAGACCATTCCCGCACTGCTGCGCGCAATGTAATAGGAAAGCACTTCCGCCGCATTTTCGCCCGAGAGAATCAGGTTGTAAGTTCCGCTCGGCAGTTCCGCACGGGCAATTGCCCTGTCCGCCACCTCGCGGAGCGCGGTTGTGACCTTTTCGCGCAGCGCATCGCAATTCAGATTGTCGTAGCCGAATGCATGATAAACTTCAACATCCTCGGGTTCCTTGCACTGAACGACGAATTCGCCGTCAACATCGTTTTTATAATAGCAAACGTCCGTTCCGTTATCGCCGAGGATACGGGTTTTGACCTGCTTTGAGAAAATCTCCGCCGAGTTCACGAATGCACGCGGGTCGTTATCTGCCGCAAACAATGCAGCCGCAAAACGCTTTGCCGCCTCTTCAGCCGACACTTCCGCAAGGCTGCCCTCAGCCGCAATGGGTTCACAAGCCTGTTTTTCAGGCAGTTCATAATACGGGTTGCCCGCAAAAGACGCCGCATGTTTCGCTTCCTTAAGGAGGGTCAGCACTTCCTGCTCCGACTGGGACGGCACGATGGTGACCTGTGACCTGCCGCGCATCGGTTTGCCGTCCTTTTCGTAATCGCAAAACACTTCAACGTTGTATTTATGGGTATCCCTGATGCGGCGCATATCCTGCCTGCGGCGAATAAAGAAAACTTCCGCAGTGTGCTCTTTTTTTTCGTTAATGCGCCACGTTTTGATTTCAGCTTCTTTTAATGCGTTTTTAATAATATCTATCATAATAAAAGCATCCTTTCGAATCAAAATTCTTTCCGAACTTCATCAGCCCAGACGAATTGTCGCCTTGATGTAGGGACCGCCGTCCGAAACTTTGACCCATTCTTTGTAGCCCTTGCCGCATGCTCCGCAGCCGCCGAGTTCGATATTGTCGCTCATCATCGTGATGGACTTGAGCAGGTCGGGAACATAGCCCGTCAGCACGACAGGGGAAAAGATCCGGCCTGTCAGCTTGCCGTCCTTGATTTCCCTTGCAAAGTTGACCATGCACTGAATGCCCCAGTTTTTGGGGTCTTCCATGCCGGAGCTGGGTTCTTCAAGCAGCATTCCGTATTTTACGGAAGCGATCATGTCTTCAACTTTATCGCTGCCGGGTTCGAAATAGGTGTTCGTCATGCGCGTATACGCCTTGCGCTCATAGCTCTCGCGCCTGCCGTTGCCGGTGGGTACGGTGCCAAGGAACATTGCGGACTGTGCATCGCTGATGCCTGCTTTAAGAATGCCCTTGTCAATGATAACGGTGTCGTGGGACAGGGTGCCTTCATCATCAAAGAAATAGGTTGCAACCTCGCGCTGAGCGCAGCCGTCGTGCATGGTAACGAGCGGGGATGCTACCTGCTTGCCGATATAGGACTGTGCAAGAGCTCTGTCCTTAACGAACATATCCATTTCAACGCCGTGACCGAACGCTTCATGAACGATCATGCCCGTGACTTCGGGTGTGCAGATGCATTCATAAGTGCCGGGTTCCATGGGTTCGGCGTTCAAAAGATCCGTAACGGTCTTTACGCACTGCGGAATTGCAGACTCCATTTTATCAAGCAGCTCCGCACCGCCGAGGTTGGAGAATCCGCGGAAGCTCTGCTTGATTTCCTCACCCTTTGCCGCAACAAGAGCCATGATGCCCGTTGAATAGAGCACGGACTGTTCAAGCTCACGGTTTGCGGAAAGGAAGAGCTTGTGATATTCCTGATAGTTGAAGCCCGTTATTGCGTCAAGAATGCGTTCATCGGCTTTAACAGCCTTTTCGCGCAGCGCGGTCACGGTTTCAATCAACTTTTCGTCGCCGACCTCGCGGGGATGAATTTCGTAATCCGTTGCCTCGCAAAGCGTGCAGGGTTCATCGCTGATGCATTTGTACTCCGCTTCTTCGGTTCCTTCGGGAATGAAGTTTGCGGGATTCATGAGCTGCTGCTCGATTTCTCTTTCAATTTCGGGCAGGTTTTCTGCCGTGATTTCGTTTGTGCTGTATTCGGCATAGCCTTTGCCGTCATAGACCTTCACGATCATGCCCTTGCCGCCGAATGCGTTTGTTGCGGAAATTGCAACGCCACTCCGCGATGCACGATAACCTTTTTCATAATTATCGGTGATGAGCACGGATGCATATTGGTATTTTTCGTTCAGCTTTGCAAGAAGCTGCTTCGCAAGCGGCTTCTTTTGCGCAATGTATTCGCTGTGTGTAACTTTTTGCATATTAAAAACACTGTCTCCTTTCGAGCGTTGTCTTTAATCTATATTATACTCCCGCCGGACATAATGTCAAGCGAATACGGAACGATGTTGCGGAATTGACACACTGCGGCATCAAAGTGCGCGGCCCGTCCGTTCTCTTTTTTAAAACGCTCTTATTAATTTGCTTTTTTGCGAAAAAAAGCTTATAATATCGTAAACGGAATCCGCATCCGCACGGTGTGCGGCGGAGTGAATTTAACTTTAAAAAGCAATAATTAATACAAATTCGGAGGGTACACTCATGCAGTATGTAACACTCGGCAAAACCGGGCTTAAGATTTCCCGCGTCGGTTTCGGCGGCATCCCCATTCAGCGCATCGATGCGGAAAAGGCAAAGCCGCTTATCGACGCCCTTATTGAATGCGGAATAAACTATATCGACACGGCACGCGGCTACACCGTCAGCGAAGAATACATCGGCGGCGCAATCGACGGACGGCGGGACAAATTCGTTCTTGCAACAAAGAGCATGGCACGCACCCGCGAAGCAATGGAGGCAGACATTGAAACAAGCCTCCGCAACCTCCGCACCGACTATATCGACCTGTATCAGGTGCACAACCCAAGCATGGAACAGCTTGACACCGTAATCGGTGCGGGAGGCGCACTGGAGGCACTTTTTGCGGCGCGCGATGCGGGCAAAATCAGGCATATCGGCATCACCGCACACTCGCTGACGGTTTTCGAACGTGCGCTTGAGCTTGACTGGGTTGAAACGATCATGTTCCCTTATAACATTGTTGAAAGCCAGTGCGAACCCCTGCTGCAAAAATGCCGAGACAGGAATATCGGCTTTATCGCAATGAAACCCATGGCGGGCGGTGCAATTGAAGATGGACGCATTGCAATGCGTTACCTTGCCGCAAACGAGCTTGTAACCGTCGCGATCCCCGGCATGTACTGCGCAGAGGAAGTTCAAACAAATTCCGCCGCCGGTTCCGACACTTCGCCCCTTACCGATGATGAAAATGCCGAGATAGCAAAAATCCGTTCCGAACTGACGGGCAATTTCTGCCGCCGCTGCAACTATTGCGCCCCCTGCACCGTCGGCATCAGCATCCCGAATGTGTTCCTTTTTGCAGGCTATCTCGAACGCTACGGGCTTGCCGATTGGGCAAAAGGACGCTATAAAACACTCCCCGTAAAAGCAAGCGCATGTATCGGCTGCGGCAAATGCGAACCCCGCTGTCCCTACGGACTGCCGATAAGAAGCATGCTTAAAAAATGCGCAGAGGAGTTTGGGGAATAAAGGTCTAAGCTTTACGTTTATTAATCGTTAAGAATTCAAAAAAAACTGTTGACAAATGCCCCGAAGTGTGATAAACTTATCAAGCCTTAGGGGTATGATGTAATGGTAACATAGCGGTCTCCAAAACCGTTCTTCTGAGTTCGAGCCTTAGTACCCCTGCCAAAGAAAAGTCCGAGCGATTTCGCCCGGACTTTTTTGCTGTCGAAAATCAAAAAGCGGCAATCAGCCCGAATCCCGTGCAACGGTGTTCCCCCAAAATTACGCAGACGCACTTGAACTCCGACAGGAAAACGGAAGGTTGATTATTCCGTGGGCAGCAGAAACATCGGAATAACGTTCAACGCTGTTAAGGCTCTTTTCGGCGAAAATGCAGTCGAATGAATACCTGTTTGCATAAGTTTTTGATTTTTCAGCAGGAAAATTCAAAAAGTTGTTGACATTCTGCGAGATATTTGGCATAATTGACTTTGGCGCAATGTTCGCCGCATTATTTTTCTTTGGAGAAACAAAAAATGAAACGAATCGTTATTGCACTGGGCGGCAATGCATTGCAGGAAGCAGGCAAGCCCGCAACCGCAGAGTCCCAGCTTGAAGTTGTTGAAAAAACTTCCGAATACATCGCAGACATCATCGAAAGCGGCTATGATGTCGTTCTTGCGCACGGCAACGGCCCGCAGGTCGGCAGGATCGTGCTTCAGAACGAATATGCTTCCGCCGTCACCCCCGCAATGCCCTTTGACGTTTGCGGTGCAATGAGCCAGGGCTACATCGGCTACCACATGCAGCAAGGGCTTGAGAAAGTCCTCCGCGCCCGTAAAAACGGAAAGCGCGTTGTGACTGTTGTTACGCAGGTTGTTGTTGATAAGGATGACCCGAAGTTCAAAGCACCCTCAAAGCCCATCGGCCCCTTCTATACCGAAGACGAAGCCCGCAAGCTTGAAGCCGAAAAAGGCTACACCATGAAGGAAGATGCCGGCAGGGGTTGGCGCAGGGTTGTTGCTTCCCCCATGCCCGTTGAAATCGTTGAGCTTGACGCCGTTAAATGCCTTATGAACGGCGGCTTCATCGCCATCACCGTCGGCGGCGGCGGAATTCCCGTAATTAAGGACGAAAACGGCAACTATATCGGCACGGCAGCCGTTATCGACAAGGATCTTGCATCAGAACGCCTCGCAGAGGACATCGATGCCGATGCACTCGTCATCCTGACCGCTGTTGAACAGGTTTGCATCAATTTCGGCAAACCCGAACAGAAATCCCTCTCAACCATGACCGTTGAAGAGGCTCGCTGCTATATGGCGGAAGGGCATTTCGCACCCGGCTCCATGCTGCCCAAGGTTGAAGCTGCCGTCAAGTTCGTTGAAAGCAAGCCTGGCAGGAAGGCCATCATCACTTCCCTCGACAAGGCGGTTGAAGCTCTTGAGGGCAAGGCAGGCACTACCGTTTGCTGATGCTTGATAAAATATAAAACATTTCGATAACAGTCCGTAATCAAAATGTTTTCTGCTGTTTATCGCAGCATAATCCGCAAACATGCCCCTGAAAGATCGATCCTTTCGGGGGCATGTTTGCTTGTTTCAACTTCTGCTCACGGTCAATTTCCGTCGGTTTATTATCGGTTGGTTTTAAACATCGTTTCTGTTTTTTCCCCCCGCATACATGCTTTCGTTCAAAAAAGATGCGCTTCCGAAATAATTTTTTCCGCAACCGTGATATCGGCGGGGCAAAGCTCGAAGTCTGCAAGTTCCGACGGGTAAACAAAACGAATTTCTTTATGTTCAATGCAGCGCGGGTCGCTGCCGATGATCGCTGTTCGGAACACTGTGAGCTGAATTTCAATATCCGGATATGAATGCAAAACGCGCATAAATTCGCCCTTTACGCAAAGATCGACGTCCAATTCTTCGCGGCATTCACGCAGCACGGCTTGTTCCGGAGTTTCCCCGGGTTCGATTTTTCCGCCCGGAAATTCCCATTTCAGCGCACGGGTTTTGTTTTCCGCACGCCGACAGATAAGAATTTTACCATCCTTTTCAATGATTGCAGCAACAACTTCAATCCGCTTTGATTCGTTGCTGTCGCTTTTTGAAGTTGAAACGGGTTCGTGATTCGCACCCTTGCGGCGCAAATTCAGCCGCAGCGTTTTAAGATGCGCCTTCTGTTCCGCCGTTATGCGAAAACTCTCAACCGCCTTCTGAATCGTTTTGTTATGCACCCACGGGGAAAGCCTGTGTTCTTCAACAAAGGGAACGGTCGAATCGTATTGCTTTGCAAGCGCAGTTGCAAAATACCATGCCTGCATCATATTCACATAGTATTCTTCCGAACATACGGAGGCGGCAAGGGCATTGATTTCGGAAGCGAACTCTTTTTCAAGGTAAAAACACATCAGCATCCGCAGCCCGAAACGCACCGTGTAAGGATGTGCCGATTGCAGCCATTTTTTGATTATCGGCAAAAGCTCCCCGGTATGCTTTGCAAAAATGCGCGGAGTCATGCTGTCGCAAACAGCCCAGTTTGTTACATACGGAAGGAACGCTTCAATCGTTTTTACGGCGGAATCGAAATCACCTATGCTCTCCGCAATGTATGCATGAACAAGGTTCTGTTCGTGATATTCATGCGGCAGTGCGGAAAGAAATTCGTTAATTCCCGCATTTTTTCCGAACCTTTTTGCAATGCTGCGGAGCTGCGGCGTGCGCACGCCGATAATGCTTTCCCGCGGAACGTTCGGAATCAGCTTTGCCGTAAAATCCGCATATTCTTCATCGCGCGCGGCAAATATCGCATTCAGCATTTCTTTTTCAACTTCAACAGACATTTCAGGCTCCTTTGTTATTCATCGTTTCATCAATTCTTTATAAACATTGATGTTCTCATCAATATGTTTTGTTTAAAAGAATTCGACGCACCCGAACCGAGTGCGCCGAACACAGTTTCAAAGCCGTGAATCTCAGCTGCCGATTAATTCAGCTGCCGAACTCAGCCGTTAAGTATTGCGCGGCGAAGAATTGCAAGCGCGTCAACCGTGTCAACAACACCGTTGCCGTCCATATCCGCACGCTCTGCCTGTTCGGGTGTGAGTGCGGCAATACCCATTGCCCCGCGCAGTGCAAGCAGTGCATCCGCAGTTTCGACAACGCCGTTGCCGTCAACATCGCCTGCCGTACCGGGCTGGGAATTGTAATCGGTGATCTCAACATCGACCGCACCGAGTTCACCGTAACGATAAACCGTGAACACATAGCTCTTGCCTGCTTCAAAAACATAGTCGTCATTTCTGCCGTGCGCCGTGCCTATATCGCTGACAAGGCCGATCTGAGGGCCGTCATCATGCCAATAACGCGGGTTTGCAATGCACCAGTCGTATGTGCCTGCGGGAATGCTTACGGTGACGCTTTCGCCGTTGAAAACGATATCCGTTTCGGTCATGAAGTTGCCGTCCGCATTCTCGGGGAGCTTATACTCAAAGCGTGAATAAAGCTCTTCCGCGCCTTCTGCGCCGTAAGCCAGGACATCACCCGTTTCGGGAATGCCGACGCCGTATTCCACAGCATCCGCATCAAGCAGCATCTGGAAGCCGGAACCGTCAAGATACACTTCGTCAATAACGCGGAGCGTTACGGAAGCTTTGGTGATATCGAAATAATTTGCAGTCACAATGATGTTTGCGTTGACTGCCGCACCGTTGTAATCCCAACCCGTGAAGGCATAGCCCTCGTGTGCGGGAACGGTGGGGAAGTCAGCCGCAGTGAGTACGCTGCCCTTGTCAACGGTTGCCGTCGAAATCGTTTCGTCTGACAATCCGTCAACAAAAGTTACGGTGCATTCATCGCCGATAACGGAACCGACGGGAAGGTTATTTGCAATATAAAGACCGCAAACGAGCACCGCCGAACCGTTTATCATGCCGAGGTCCGTTGCCGCGCCGGTTGCCGTGTCAATAACGGCAAGGCCGCCGTTACCGTAATCGGAGAACCTTGCCCAGAAGAGCTGGTTCGTGTTGTGATCATATGCCATGGACTGGAAGCGTTTGTGACCGAAACCCGTGCTGCCGATAAGCGTGCCGACACCTGTTTGCAGGTCGATGCTGTACAGTTTGCTTGCATTTGAGTAGCTTTCGGTAAGAACATATGCCGTGCCGTCGGTTGAAATCGCAAGCGTCATGGGTGTTTCACTGCCGCACACAATTTGTGCAATTTCCGTGACCGCACCGGTTGAAATATCAACGGTGTAAAGGAATTTGCCGGAAGCTGCACCCGTGCCGATTGCGTACATTTTCTGTGCGCTGTGGTCATATGCCATATCGCGAATCGTAACATCGCCGGTGTTCATCGCAGGGTAGGTAACTTCACCCGTTTCGGGGTTGAGGATGAAATAATCCTTTGTCATATAGCCGTAAACATAGCCGCCCGCAAACTCGGCAGCGGTGACATTTGCAGTCATTGTATAGGGCAGCTCGGAAGCGGCAGCGGGATCCGCATCGATGAAGCTGTACCATTTTGAGGAGAAGAAGCCGTTCAACGTTACAGCCGCAGGACCCTGTTCAACGGTGACTGCACACTCGGCGGTGATTCCGCCGTCAACGGTGGTTGCGGTTATAACGGTCTGTCCGACGGAAACGCCGGTCACGAGTCCGTTTGCATCAACGACCGCAATGCTTTCATCCGCGGAAGCAAAGGTAACTTCCTTGTTGTATGCATTCTCGGGAAGAACCGTCCAGTTGAGCTGCGCGCGGCGCTGAGTCTGCACCGTCAGACTCGGAGTCAGTTCAAGGCTTTCGGGCGCAGCAGGAGCGCCTACATAAACATTGTCAAGGTAGGCAGTGTCATCATGGTTGTTTGAGCTGCTGTCTTTCTGATAACTCCAGCTGAGAACATGCTCGCCGGCGGTGAGTGCATAGCTTACATTCGTCCAGTCAATTTCGCCGGAGAAGAAAGTCCAGGGGCTTGAAGCAACAGGGTTGCCGTCGATAGAGAAAACGAGTTTGTCGTAGCGTGCTTCGCTGCTGACTTTGTAGTCAAAGGAAACGATATCGCCCTCTTCCGCCGTGACTGTTGCCGTGACGGTGGATTCGGAACTGCTGACTTGGAAGTTGGTGCTTTTTGCCCAACCGTTCGCACCGTCAACAGTCCAAGGATACTCGCCCTCCGTAACGAACTGAATGTTTCCGTCGGGAACGTTCAGTGCTGCATCCAATGCTGCGTCGCGAACGCTCAGTGCAAGCGCAGGTGTGCAGGCAAGTGCCAGCAGCATGATAACCGCCGTCATTGCCGCAATAAATCTTTTCATATGGTTCTCCTTTCGTGCCGAGGAAAGTCTTTGCGGAATCACATCGCGTTTTGATGTATTCCGCAAGTGATATTATACATATATCACGAAGAATTTTCAAGTTTTTTTAAGTGTTTTTATCGGCTTAATCCGTTGTTCGGCCGTGCATTCGGATGTTTTGCCCGAATTTATCGGTATGATGCAATTTTTTCTTGTTCGGGTATTGAATATTTTCTTCAAAAATGTTACCATATTGCTTGAAAACAGAGGCATCCCCGCCGCCTTTGCCCGTTGACGGGAACGGGCGGCGCAAAGTTGCTCTCGGGTGAGCGGTGATTAAACCGCGCTTTGTGCAAAATGTTCCGAATGTTTTGCGCAAAGCCCTTAAACCGGCGTTTACCCAATCAAAAAACGGAGGATAAATTGTTTCTATGGAAAGAAAGAATGCTTGGAAAACCTATTCCGAAGAAGATATTTCAAAGCTCAACGCAATTTCTGCCGAATACGTCAAGTTCCTTGACAACGGCAAAACCGAGCGCGAATGCGTTGCACAGACTGTTGAAATGGCAAAAGCAAAGGGTTATCGCGACCTTAACACCGTCATTGCAAACGGCGAAAAGCTCAACCCCGGCGACTGCGTCTATTCCGACTTCATGGGCAAAGCGCTCATGCTTTTCAAAATCGGCAAACAGCCCATTTTCAAGGGTCTGAACATCGTCGGTGCTCATATTGACTCCCCCCGCATTGACCTTAAGCAGAATCCCCTCTATGAGGACACCGATTTTGCATATCTCGACACGCATTACTACGGCGGTATCAAAAAGTATCAGTGGGTTGCAATGCCCCTTGCAATGCACGGCGTTGTTGCAAAGAAGGACGGCACGCTTGTTAACATCGTTATCGGTGAAGATCCCTCCGATCCCGTCATCGGCATTTCCGACCTGCTTCCTCACCTCAGCCGCGATCAGATGAGCAAAAAGGGTTCCGTTGTTATCGAAGGTGAAGAGCTGAACATCATCATCGGCAGCAAACCCCTCAACGATGAAGAAAAAGAGCCCGTCAAGGCTGCTGTTCTTGCTCTGCTCAAAGAAAAATACGATATCGAAGAAGAGGACTTCCTCTCCGCCGAACTGGAAGTTGTTCCCGCCGGTGCAGCACGCGATTTCGGTCTTGACCGCAGCATGATCATAGGTTACGGCCACGATGACCGCGTTTGCGCATATGCTTCCGTCAATGCGATCCTCAGCATTGACGAAACGCCCGAATACACCTGCTGCTGCCTGCTTGCCGACAAGGAAGAGATCGGCTCCGTCGGCGCAACCGGTATGCACGGCAAGTATTTCGAAAACGCTGTTGCAGAGCTTGTAAACGCAACAGGCGACTATTCCGACCTGCTCGTTCGCCGCGCACTCACCGCCTGCCGTATGCTCAGCTGCGATGTCAGTGCGGGCTATGACCCCAATTTTGCGAGCGTATTTGAACGCAAGAATTCGGCATACCTCGGCAGGGGCGTTTGCTTCAATAAGTACACCGGTTCCGGCGGCAAGAGCGGTTCCAACGACGCCAACGCCGAATACATGGGCAAGCTCCGCAGGCTGATGGATGACGCAAACGTCAACTTCCAGACTGCCGAACTCGGCAAAGTCGATCAGGGCGGCGGCGGCACCATCGCTTACATCTGCGCTAATTACGGCATGGAAGTCATCGACAGCGGCGTTGCAGTGCTGTCCATGCATGCTCCGTGGGAAATCATCTCCAAGGCCGACCTGTACGAAGCAGTTAAGGCTTACCATGCCTTTATGCTGAAGGCATAAAGTGGATTTATCACGAAGAGATAAATCTTTATGCTGAAAGCTTAAAGGGATTTATCGCGAAGAGATAAATCTTTATGCTGAAAGCTTAAAACGGATTTTTTCTGAAAGAACAAATCTTTATACCGAACAAAAACAGGGCTTAGCTGCGAATGAAACGGCAAGGCCCTGTTTTTTGTTGAAATTATTTATGTCTTAATCGGAATTTTCGCCTTTGTTCTCTTCAAAAACAACGGTAATCTTTGTTCCCTTTCCCAATTCACTCGAAATTGAGATTTGAGCTCCGTGACGCAGTGCAATATGTTTGACGATCGCAAGACCGAGTCCTGTTCCGCCCGTGCGCTTGCTGCGCCCCTTATCAACGCGGAAAAAGCGTTCAAAAACGCGGTCAAGCTTATCCTCCGGTATGCCTATGCCCGTGTCCTCAACGGAAATTGCGGGCCGTCCCTCGCTGCCGAAAACAGTTACCGAAACCTTTCCGTTCCGTTTATTGTACCGAATTGCATTATCGCACAAGTTATAAATTAATTCCTCAAGCTGGCTGCGGCATCCGAACGTTTGAAAATGCTCACCCTCAACGGAAATCACAATTCCGTATTTTTCCGCTCCGGGAGCAAGGCTGTTTTCGGTCGCATGTGCCAAGTCAAGCAAATCAACGTTTTCAAAATCATCACGTCCCTCAATGTAATCCAGTTCGCTGAGCTGAATTATGTCTGCAATCAACGACAGCAGACGGGAGGATTCCGAATGAATACGCCGCGCAAAGTTTTGAACATCCTCTTCCTTTGCAATGCCGGTGGCAATCATTTCGGCATAGCCGGAAATGCTCGTGAGCGGGGTTTTCAGCTCGTGCGAAACATTTGCCGTGAATTCCTGCCGCATCTGTTCCATATTGTTTTTTGCTGCCTGACGCTGCTTCAGGGTTTCAACAAAGGGCTTCAGCTCGTCAAACGGAACCGCAAACTCGCTGCCGTCCGCATGTTCCGCAATGCCCTGAAGCGGAGTGATAAGCGTTTTTGTAATGCGTTTTGAAAGATTTATTGCAAACAACGCTGCACCGACGGCGAGCGCAAGCAGCGAAGCACCCGCGAAAAGGAGATTTTCAGCTGCGGAATCGCCGCCGTGTACGGACAAAAGCAAATAGTCACCGTTGTTAAGCCTTGTTATCGTGCAGAAATTCAAATTAAAAAAAGAGCCGTTCCGTTTGCAAAGCAGGGCTGCTGTCTGACCCTTTTTCTCATCAAGCTTCATTCGCAAACGTTCGATGGTTTTGCCTGCGAAACAGCAAAGCGCAGAATTGCTGCCGCTTTTTAAATCGTCAATCGAAACGCTCTCCGCATTTCCCGCCGCATTCACCGCTTTAACCCGCTGCAAATCTTCCGAAACAAGCGCAATGCAGCCCTTTTGAGCAAATGCCCTTAACCGATGAATTTCTCCGGTTGAATCATAGATTTCCTTTGCGGAACATGCAAGCGTTTCCGCGCCTGCTTCCCGCTCCGATAATGCGGATGCAGCACCGAAAATGCTTCCGACTGCAAACGCCGACAAAAGCACAATAAGAATAAACGGTATACATTGATTGTAGATTTTCTTTGTCATTGCATTTCTATTTTGTATCCGACATTTCGAACCGTTTTTATCAGATCTCCGCATGAACCGAGCTTTTGCCGAAGTGTTTTGACGTGAACGTCCACTGTTCGGCTTTCACCCGCAAAATCGGTTCCCCAAACAAGAACCATCAGCTTTTCGCGGCTCAGTACCATTCCGCAGTTGGAAACCAGAGCTTTAAGCAGCTCATATTCGGTATAGGTCAATGCGCATTGCCGTCCTTCAGCGCACACAAGCCTTCGCCCGTCATCCAACGAAATGCCGCCGACACTGTAATTATTCGGAGCCGCTCCGTCTGTTCTGCGTAAAACGGCTTTGACCCTTGAAATCAATTCCGAAACCCCGAAAGGTTTTGTTATGTAATCATCGGCTCCGCTGTCCAGCCCGCGTACCGCATCTGCTTCGCCCGACTTTGCACTCACAATTATTATCGGAATCTTTCTTGTTTCGGCGGAATCCCTCAGTCGGCGCAAAATTGTCAATCCGTCCTCGCCCGGCAGCATGAGATCCAATATCACAAGCGTGGGAAGACGCCTTGCAACAGCTGAAAAAAAGCTTTCGGAATCTTCAAAAAGCTCCGTACCGAAACCGCTGTTTTTCAAGGCATAGCATTCCATTTGCCCTATATTCTCATCATCTTCAACGATATATATCATCCGTTCCTCTTTCCGTCCGACTTTTCGGAAACACTGTTTCGCGTTAAATTATAGCCTTTTAACAACATTTTTGCAAGGCGTCCGAAGCAAGATTCCCCTTAAACACAAACACGCCCGCAGAGTTTTCGCTGCGGGCGGTGTTGTCAAATGCTAATCCTTGAAATCCGTTTCCCGTTTCCTTCAAGGCGTATTTTTCAAAGCATACTTTTCTCTGTATTCGTTATAGCTTTTCACAAACTCTTCATTGTTTGTGTTTTTGAGATTATGCAGATACGCATGCGCATCCATCATGCCCTCAACAAGCTCCAGTTTGCAAACGGCAATATTCGAACAGTGATCGCTTATTCGCTCGAAATTTGCAAGAATATCATTCAAAACAAATCCCAGCTCAATGGTGCATTCGCCGTCCTTAAGCCGTTTGATATGCGCGGCGCGAATGTTTGTGTTAAGCTCGTCAACAACCTCTTCAAGCGGTTCAACATGCCTTGCGGCATCCGCGGAATCGGAAACGAACCCCCCGATTGCTATGCCGACGATCTCATCGATCGCACCCGTCATAACCTTAAGCTCCGCCTGCGCCGCGGGAGAAAAGCTTAATTTCTTTTCCGCCATTTCGCGTGCACTCTGAGCAATGTTCAGCGCATGGTCGCTTATGCGTTCAAAATCCGTTATTGAATGCAGAATTTTTGTAACATCGCGGCTGTCCGCATCCGAAAGCTCCTGCATAGAAACTTTTACAAGGTATGTGCCGATTTCATCTTCGTAATTATCGGCCTCTTTTTCAAGCTTTGCAACCTCATTATAGCCTTTTTCGCTGTAGTTCCCGAGCAGCGCAATTGCAGCCTGAACGCTTTTCCGCACAAGCTTCGCCATATCCGCCGCAAGTACACGCGTTTGTTCAACCGCAATTGCGGGTGTTGCAAGCAGCCTTTCGTCAAGCATGACCGGCTGCGGATCATCCTTTGAATCGGGAATGGACAGCACCGCAAGCCTTTCAAGCTGTTTTCCGAACGGCAGCAGCATCAGCGTGTAAATCACGCTGAACAGCGTGTGCACAATCGCAATCTGAAACGTATCGATTGTTTTATCCATAAAATCGAACTTCAGGAATGCGTTCAGCGTGTAGAAAACAATCGTGCAGATAATTGTTCCGATTACATTAAAGTACAGATGAATAAACGATGCTCTTCTTGCGTTTTTGGTTGTTCCGATCGCGGCAATCATTGCGGTTATGCATGTGCCGATATGCTGACCCATGATTATCGGTATCGCACTGCCGAATGTGACCGCACCGGTTGCGGAAAGAGCCTGCAAAATGCCTACCGAGGCGGAAGAGCTTTGAATTATTGCCGTCAAAATGCAGCCGACAACTATCGAAAGAATCGGATTTTTTCCGAAAATTACGAATAGGTTTGTGAATTCGGGCACATTTTTGAGCGGTTCAACGCTTTCGCTCATTATATTCATGCCGAACATCAGCACGGCAAAGCCGATCATGACCGAACCGATGTTGCGTCTGCGTTCGCGCTTTGAAAACATTTGAAGTGCAACGCCTATGATGGCAAGAATCGGCGTGAAGCTCATCGGATTCAGAAGCTGAATAAAAAAGCTGCTGCCGCTTATGCCGGTAAGGCTGAGAATCCATGCCGTGACGGTCGTTCCGATGTTTGCACCCATAATAACGCCGACAGCCTGCCCAAGCTGCATAAGTCCCGAGTTTACAAAGCCGACAACCATTACCGTTGTTGCCGCGGATGATTGGATGACTGCCGTGACGGCAACGCCGAGCAGCAGTCCCTTTATTGTGCTGTTGGTAAGCTTCGACAGTATGCTTTTGAGCTGGCTTCCCGCTGCTTTTTCAAGGGATTTTCCCAAAACATCCATTCCGTAAAGGAACAGAGCAATGCCGCCAACCAAAGACAGCACGTCAAAAAATGTCATACATTCCTCCGAATCAGCACGCCGTGCCGTTTCCCCGCGGCATCGGCGGCAATATTTGCGTCGTTATATCCTGCCCCGCGCTTTTGCGCAAAATGGGACAAATAACATGTTACAACCGCATTTGCGCCGAGTCAACGGGGTAAATGTAAAGAATTTGTAAAATTATTTTGATATTGTTTAATATTTTTGCTGTTTGAATGTTTATTTTTGCTGCACTTCAGGCATAAGCATTTCAAAGTCTGTGAATTTTTTTGTTTGACCAAATCCGACACAACTCATTTACCGCACCGTTTGGAACAATGCGAGCGATTTTTATATTGATTTCAAATCCGCTTTTTCGACTGTCCCGACCTTCCCGCTTCGCTCTTCCTTTTTGGTTTTCGCATTGCTTTTTATTGAATCGACACAAAAAACCCATATATACTCGGCTTTTTTTGCAGCGCAGGGTCGTTTTTTTATGCATTTTGGATTTCAAAACGGTTGAAACAATTAAAAAAAGTGCGCAATTTCAATTTCTTTTGCAGAACGGATACAAAATTGCACAAGTCATATTCTTTTTTAACGCAAAAGAATACAAACTTTTTGGTGGAAATGTGCGTTTTTCTGCGGTATAATTCAACCATAACAAAAAACACCGAGGAGGACATGACAATGTCAGAATACAGGGTTATCATCGCGGACGGGAACGCTCAGTTCCGTCACACAACCGCAGAATTCTTCCGAACGGACAAAGAAATTATCCGCGTTGAAGAAGCGACGGACGGGCAGGCCGCTCTTGAAAAGATGCGTGAAGAACATTTTGACGTTCTTATCACGGAATTGGTAATGCCGAAACTGGACGGGCTGGATCTTTTGGATCAGCTTCGTATTGAGTCGGCGCACCGACCATCGGTAATCATCGTTGTTTCGTACATGCGGAATGACAACCTGCTTCAGCGTTCATTCGCCAAAGGTGCCGGCTATGTCATGCTTAAGCCGGTGGAACCTGAATTTCTGTATCGCAGGATGCGCGATTTGCTTGAAACCTGTGTCAACGAGCGCGACATCGGTTTTGCACCGCCTTCCGCAGTCAAAAGCCTTGATGAAAAAATCACCTCCGTTTTCCTCTCCGTCGGCATTCC
>FR879689.1:75276-81159 GCA_000435055.1 Clostridium sp. CAG:138
GGCATTCCCGCTCATATTAAGGGATACCATTTTCTCCGCGAAGCTATTCGCATGGTCTATTATAAACCCGAGCTTATCAGCAAAATCACCAAGGAGCTTTACCCCGGCATTGCAAAACGGTTCAACACGACCCCGAGCAAAGTCGAACGCGCAATTCGTCATGCAATTGAGGTAAGCTGGACACGCGGCAAAATCGAAAACATCAACAAACTCTTCGGATTTAACGTATACGGAAAAAACGATAAGCCCACCAACGGAGAATTTGTTGCACTTGTTGCGGACAAGCTGATAATTGAGGACGGACGCGACACGGTGCTTGCCCACGCTGCCGCCGAATGACTCCCGCTGGAAAAATAACCAAAGTCCGCTGAAGCAGCGGCGCAGGGCATCGCGCCCGACAGGGCAGACTTTTCCGATGTTTATTAACCTGTTCCCCCACTCCTTGCGGCGACCGCGTTAACCTCCGACCGCGGTTCGCCGCATTTTTGCTGCTCCGGTTTGTCTGCCGTTTGATATATGTTCTATTCGCGTTTATATATGTTGAAATTAATTTACAGCATATGCGCCTCTTGACAAATGTCAAGTGCGTTTCACAATATAATTTGTTCATATTTCAAATTGAGTCACACCCGTTATCAACATAAAAAACCGCCTGTTCAGCCCCAAAAGCGGATAACCTTGTGGATAATGTGGATAACTTCCCGTTTTTTTGCATGGATAACCTACAAGTATTTCTTGCGGACATATGTAAATACTTTCCGCAGCTGCCTCGACCGCATCCAATCCATAAAAAGTACGCATTATGTCGAACGAGTGTTTTCCCCTCCCGTTTGCAAAGCAGGCCGCACTCTCGTTTCGACTTTCTTTCCCAAGCACGTCATATCTGCGTAAAACAGCGAGTATTCTTTTATAAAAGCAGCAAAAAACACATGAAAGGTGAACGACATGGAATTGTTATGGAATGATCTCAGCGTGCTCCGACTGATTCACAGGAGCACGGAACAGGTTGAAGTTGCCGGCAGCATCCCGCCGCCCGGCGGATGCCGCGCAGCGGAATTGCTTGACTGTTCCGCCGAAGTTGAAATTTCAAACTGCAAAACGGAAACCGGGAAGCTGAATTTTGAAGGTCGACTCTGCATCACAATTGCCGCAGCGGACGAAACAGGCGACACATTTGCCTTTGTCGGCGAAATACCGTTTTCCCACTGCACGGAGAATGCGGATTTTGCCGCCGGAATGCTTTCAAATGCACTCCCCGCCGTGGCTGTGCTGGATATGCGGCTTGCAGCGGACGGTGCGGCAGCTTTCAGCGCAAATGTGAACATTGACTTCATAGTTACATCGGCGGCACCCGTTCGCGTTTTATCCGGAGTTTCGGGAGTGGCCGATATGGAAATCAAATCAATGCAGTGCAGAACAGCGCGTCGTGTTGAAATCGGAAGCGAAACAATACGTTTTTCGGAAGAGTTGAGCAGCGAAGGTGCGGACAGCGTGCTTTCATTCTCGGCGCAAATCTCCGTGCGCGACACGGCCATTGAAAACGGCGGCACATCCGTCAGCGGCATAATAACACTGAATGCGCTGCTGAAAACTTCCGACGGCGAATTGATGCAGCTGACTCGCGGCGTTCCGTTCCGCGAAAGCCTTTCGGCCGCAGTCGGTGCGGATGAGATTTATACCGTTGCGGAGCTTAAAAACGTCAGCCTGCGCGCACTCGGCACGGAGTTTTCCCTTCTGGCATTCGATGCGGATATTGACTTCCGCATTTTCGGCATTCGCCGCTCCGTTATTGACATTCCGACGGACGCTTATTCGCCGTCACTGAATTTCAGCTGCATGTACGAAAAAATGACCGTTGCAAACGCCTGCGGCGGCTCGTTTGCGCAGCATTCGCTGCGCGAAAATCTGTCCGTTCCGGACGGAATGGCCGATATTTTTGCCGCATTGAACGCGGCGGCGCGCCCGATTGCAACAAATGTTTCAATTGAAGATTCGACCATGACCGTTGAGGGACTGCTGTTCACGCGTATCATATATCGCAGCAGCAGCAACAGGATCTACAGTTTCAGCGATGATGTTCCCTTCGTGCTTCGCATGGCCGCACCTTCGGAAGCAAACTTTGCTCAGCTTCGACTGAACGCCTCGGCAAGCATATCCGGCGGCAGCGGGCGCACGGCACAGGTTTCCTACAATCTCGATGTTTCGGCAGAATATTTCAGCGAATCCGCCGTTTCAGCCGTTGCAGGCGTTGCGGAAACCGATAATTCCAACGACGCCGACGGAAAAAGCACGGGCATTATTCTTTGCAATGCATGTGCGGGTGAGGATGCTTTTGACATCGGAAAACGTTTCGGTGTTCCGTCGCAGCGTGTACGCGAACTGAATCCGGACTCCGCAGAACCTTTTAAGGACGGCGACAAGCTGCTTCTGTTCGTTTAGAAGCGGTCCCGACAACACAATATATTCATTTTGTCCGTGCAGAAAACAAAAAACGGCAGGACGTTCCGCAATCATGCGATTCATCCTGCCGTTCGTCAATAAGCCTGTAAGCCGATAGATGATCCGTGCTTATTTATTCAGTTTTTTGGAAAGCCGTTCGAATTCGTCAACATTGTGCCTGTAGGAAAGCATGCTGTTTTCCCAGAATTTCTTATCCGTAAGGTCAATTCCGGCAACTTTTGCGGTATCCTCAACGGTGCATACCGGGGTTGCATAGAGCAGCTTGCGGTAAACGGGAACAAATGCCGCGCCCTCCTGCATGTACTTTTCATAAAGTCCCCTTGCAAACAGTCCGCCGAAAGCATACGGGAAATTATAGAACGAGAGGGTACTGTAATAATGCCCTTTGCAGAGCCACATGTACGGATGCAGCGTTTCGGGGTCAAGTCCGTTGCCGTATGCCCTGCGCTGGGCATCAAGCATCAGTTCGCAAAGCCTGTCCGCGGGCATGAAATCATTTTCGCGGTTTTCGAAAACGGAAGTTTCGAACAGATAGCGTGAGTAAATATCGCACATTATCTGAGCGGCGTCCTGAAGCTGGCTTTCGATAAGGAAGAGTTTCTCCTCATCGGTTTCCGCTGCTTCAATGGCGGCGTTCATGATAACGTTCTCGTTGAACGTGGATGCAGTTTCCGCGACGGGCATTGAATAATCGTTGTTCAGCGGACGGTGCCCGGCAATGTTGAGATTATGGAACGCATGACCGAGTTCATGTGCCAGCGTTACGATGTCGGAGAACGAGCCGTCAAAATTCGTCAGCACACGGCTCTGGTTGTGTCCGTCCAGATTTGCGCAGAATGCACCGCCGACCTTTCCCTCGCGGGGATAGAAATCGATCCATGCCTCATCAAACGCACGCTCAACCATATTTGCAAGGTCATTATCAAAGCCGCGGAAGATTTTCAGCAGATATGCCTTTGCCTCCTCAACGGTATATTTTTTGGTGTTTGTGCCCATGGGCGCAAACATATCGTACCACGGAATCCCGTTTTTATGACCCAGGACTTCGCCCTTGAGCCTCAGGTAGCGGCGGAAAATATCCAAATGTTCGTCCATTGCCGCCATGAGCGCATCAAGGGTTTTGCGCGTCATGCGGGAATTGTACAGAGTTTGTGCCAAAGGCGACTCAAACCCGCGCAGACGTGCGTTGTTGATAACTTCAAGTTTGATGCTGTTGAGCGAAAATGCAACAGAATCCCGAATTTTTTCATAGCAGGCAAGTTCCGCCTCGTAGGCTTCCTTTCGAACCGCCGGGTCAGCGGAATACGCAAGGTTGCGCACGGAAGAAAGGGTCAGTTTTTCGCCGCGGAAATCCGCAGTCACGGATGACGTCAGGTAGCTGTGCAGATCGCTCCATGCGCTTGCCCCGCTGATGTTGTAAAGTGCGGCGACTTCTTCGCATTCATCGCTCATGGTATGTTTTTGATCCGCACGGATGTTTTTAAGCAGGAATTCGTATTCCTTCAGCACGGGATCGGACTCGATAAGCTCATCAAGGTTCGGAATTTCGGAAATGAACTTTTTGATTATCGTTTCCGCCTTTGTTGTTGCACTCATCTTTGCCATGAGCCTGCCGCTGATGCTTGCCGCCTCGGTGTCCTTTGTGTTCACGGAGGAACGCAGCATGGCATATGAATACATGTCCGTTAAAAGCTGCATTGAGCTTTCGCTGCCGGCAATATAGGTCTTCAGGGCGTCGAGCGGCTGCATGTCGGAAATCTTTGCTGCAAACTCGTTTGTTTTTGCAATCATTTCGTCGTATTTTGCAAGATCCGCAGCGAACTTCGGGTCGTCAAAGCCTTTATAGAGTTCATCCAATGACCATTCTGAATTCATTTTTTTCTCCTTGTTTTCTTCTGTTTTTTAATGGGGCGCGGTGTCCGCATTTATATCGAACACCGCGTGTGCTGTTTGAATTTGCGGGTTTGTTTACGATTTATTCCGCCAACGCCGAAAGCACCGACTGTTTTATTCCTCGCAGGCAAGCGCGATTATTGCATCCGCTATCATATGAGCGTTGAACATCAGCTCGTCAATGCCGATGAATTCATTGGGCATATGCACGGGGCCCGAAATTCCGGGCTGTTCGCTGCCGAACGCAACCGCATTGGGGAATGCGCGCGCATAAGTTCCGCCGCCGATTGCAAGGGGTTCCTTATATTCGCCCGTCCTGTCGGCATAGACCTTCAAAAGTTTGCTCACAAGCTCGCTGTCGGCAGGGATATAATGGCCGTCCTGCTGCTTTTCATGAGTGCAGACGGGGTTGAACTCCGCAAGCGCCGCTTTGAGTTTTGAACGGACTTCGTTCACGTCAAGGGAGATGGGGTAGCGGAAATCGATTGAAATTTCGAATCCGTCATCGTCCCAAGCGATAACGCCCGGATTCATGCTCAGCCTGCCGCTTGCGTCGGAAACATCCAGACCGATGCTTTCGCCGTGCATGTCAAATCCGAACCTGTTGTGAAGAATGTCGATAACGCGTTTGTCCTCGCCCGTGAGCGGGAGTTCCGCAAGCATTGCAAAAGCTGCCTGCATTGCATTTTTGCCGAGTTCGGGCATTGAACCGTGTGCATCAAGGCCGATAACGGTGATTTCCGTGCCGTTTGCAAGTGCTTCAAGCTCAACGCCGAAGCCCTTTGCAAGAATGCCGCTGACGTGCTTTTCAACCTCCGTAATTTCAACCGGAACAAACGCCTTCACCTTGCCGCAGACAACGTTTGCGCGCGTGCCGCCGTTAATGCGGATATTTGTTTTTGCATTGCAGCGCATTGTGGCATGATAAATGCCTTTTTCGGAATTAACAACGGGATAATCCGCATCGGGTGAGAAAGTCAGCGTCGGAATCTCCGCAACCTTGCGATAGTGATCCATGCAGCCCCAGCCCGTTTCTTCATTCGTGCCGAGAATGATTCGGACACGGCGGCGCATTGGAATGCCGGCTGCCTTGATTGCGGCAAGTGCATAAATCGCACACACGGCGGGACCTTTGTCGTCCATTGTGCCTCGGCCGTAAATCCTGCCGTCCGCAATTTCCGCAGCATAAGGCGGATGAATCCAGCCTTCGCCCTCGGGAACAACGTCAACATGCGCAACAACGCCGAGCATCTCTTCTCCGCAGCCGTAGTCTATGCAGCCCGCGTAACCGTCAAGATTCGTGGTTTCAAAGCCGAATGATTTACCGAGATTCAATGCATTTTCAAGCGCGCCGCGAACCGCCTCTCCGAAGGGTGCTCCGGGACCTGCCGCAGGGGCTTCAACACTCGGAAAACGGACGATTTCCTGAACGGAGCGAACAAGCGCATCCTTATTGTTATCGATAAACTGCTCCACCGCGGGGTAACGAACCTTTGTATTGCTCATTTATTTTCTCCTTTTCAGCAGGAA
>FR879689.1:81190-88333 GCA_000435055.1 Clostridium sp. CAG:138
CAGCAGGAAGCTCACCGTCGTTTTCGGCCGTGCCGCCGCACCGGGTACCGTGTTTCATTTCCCGCAAGGGTTGCGGATTCCGAAAAGCAGAGCCGCGCGGGTGATTCTTCCTTATTTTCTCAAATAATATTATACATCCCCGAAAAGATACTTGCAAGCTTTTCGAATATATGTTATGCTTTTATCACAGCAGATTCCGCTTTTTGCGGTACGCTGCCGGAAGCACCGGAAATAAAAGCGTTAAATTAATAAATTAAGCAGAAAGGTCTTTTACCATGAATTATAACATTATCGGCGAACCCTTCCCTGCAGTTGTCTGCACGCTCAACGCAGATGAAAGCATGATAACCGAACGCGGCAGCATGTGCTGGATGAGCTCGAATATGAAAATGGAAACCACTTCCAACGGGGGCATCGGCAAAGTTTTCGGCAGGATGTTTTCCGGCGAGGCTATGTTCCAAAATCGCTACACGGCCGTCGGCGGCACGGGCACCATCGCATTCGCGTCAAGCTTCCCCGGCTCGGTGCGCTGCTTTGACATCACACCCAACAACCCGCTCATCGTTCAAAAGAGCGGCTTCCTTGCAAGCGAAAGCACGGTTGAGCTCTCCGTCCATTTTCAAAAGCGTTTCGGCGCAGGGCTGTTCGGCGGTGAGGGCTTCATAATGCAGAAACTCAGCGGTTTCGGCAAAGCTTTCATAGAAATTGACGGCCATGCGGTTGAATACGACCTCCGCCCCGGGCAGTCCATCGTTGTAGACACCGGCTATCTTGCCGCAATGAGTGCGAGCTGCACAATGGATATTCAATCCGTCCGCGGAGTCAAAAATGTGCTCTTCGGCGGAGAAGGCTTTTTCAACACCGTTGTGACGGGACCGGGCAAGGTTCTGCTTCAAACCATGCCCATTAATGCCGTTGCGGGCTCCATTGCGCCGTATATTCCTTCCGGCGGCAAAAACTGACGGGCAGCGTCGGACAGCTCCGTTTGTTTTTTGCGAAAGGGCAGGAACCTGCCCGGACTTTTGACCGCAAAAGAAAATTGTTCGCCGTTCCGATTCAAAAATTGAATTTGTATTTTAAAATTCGGAATCGGATATTTCGCAATGCGTTTTCGCATTTTCTTTCCGCTTGGAATAATGCTCCGCATTTTCGGCAAGAATATGATTCGGCAGGCAGCGAATTGCTGCTCGCTCATCTTGCCGTAAAACGGCATTTTCGGAGGAAAGAATGAATCATTCACGAAAATTTCGAAAGCTTATTGCAGCAGTCCTTTCAGTGCTTTGCATAGTTCTCTGCTGCACCGCATGCGGCGGCAACAGCAATAAGCCCACGCCGCGTCCGCAGAACACCGCACCCGCACCCGGCACGACGGAGCTGAACACAACTCCCGCCGCAACGGATGCCCGCACGACCGACGGCATGAACACGGCCGAACCCGGCACTGATTCACCCGCAGGAACCGATGCACCCGACAGTGAAAAGCCCACCGAGGACGGCAGCGGGCAGATTGCCGATTTTCGGGAAGGCAAAGTTGTCAAACCCGAGGACGTTCCGGAAATTCGTTCCGCAGTCGAAAAAGAATATCCCGGTTATACGATTCAGTCCGTGACCCATGCACTGCTGTCCGACAGGCAGGCCTATAAAGTCACTCTTCAGGGCAGCGGCGACCTTGCGAAGGTTATATACATGCTTGCCGACGGCACGATAGTTGTTCCCAAAATGCAGGATTGAACGGCACTGCTGATTCCCGATTGAGCAACGCCCCCCGCTTGCTGCGGGATTCGGCAGGCTGCGGCGGAAATACACCGGGCGCAGCGAAAAAAATGTTTTCGGGCAGTTTTGATTGAACAAACTCCGGCTAAAGAATATTCAAACGTAATATTCAAAAACTCCGAATGCGTTTGCCGATGCATGTTTTCGGCCTTGCGCGTTCGGAGTTCTTTTTTTTGATTCAGTCACTGTTCACTTCTAATTTCGCTTGCCGCTTCAGTCGGTGTTCGATGACATGATTCGTCATTTTCGGCGGCATCGCAAACTATACCCGTCAAAGATTCATCGAAACATCTTTTATATCGCAATCGAGAAGCAGGGTACACAGTCGTTGACGATACGGAAAATTTGTTTGAAAGTTCCTGCCCATATGTAGGTTTATTCTTTATGCTGCAAAGCATCTCAAGCCGTGATTGATCCCCGAGGGCCTTTATCTGACGAATGAGGCTGCCCATGTCTATCGATACGCTCTCCTGCCGCAGGTTCTTCATCGGTATTCCAAGGTAAATTATAAGCAGCTCCGGCACACTTCTCACTATGCGGCATTAACGTGTCAGCCGCTTCCCTCTTTCGGGAACTTCCTGATTTCTGCCAAAAGCTGTCTCAGCTGATGCTGCTTTCTGCTGCAAGACAGCAAATCGGAGCTGAATCTTCGTATTCTGAGGTCAAAACGAAAATGCGCGACCCTTGCGAGCCGCGCACGATATTCGTTTCATGAATAATGTTTATGCCGCCAAACGGATAAACTTATGCATTCAGAGCCTTGTTTGCAACCTGAACGAGCTGGTTGAATGCGTTCATGTCGCTGATTGCGAGGTCGGCGAGAACCTTGCGGTTCACATCAACACCGGCAACCTTGAGGCCGTGGATGAGGTTGGAATAGTTGGTTCCGCAGATCCTTGCGCCCGCATTGATACGAGCGATCCAAAGCTTGCGGTACTCCCTCTTTTTGAGCTTACGGCCGACATAGGCATAAGCCATGGACTTCATGACCTGCTGGCTTGCCGCACGATAGAGTTTGCTCTTTGCTCCGTAGTAGCCCTTGGAGAGTTTAAAAACTTTACGACGCTTTTTAACTGCGTTTACTGCTCTTTTAATCCTTGCCATTGTGAATAATCCTCCTTATCTCTTGTAGGGGATCAGCTTGCTAATCTTGGAAACTTCTTCCTCAGCGATGTAGCCGATCTTGCGAAGGTTGCGGGTGCGCTTCGTAGTTTTCTTGGTAAGGATATGGCTCTTATAAGCCTTGCCCCTTTTGATTTTGCCGCTCTTGGTGAAGCTGAAACGCTTTGCGGCGCCCCTATGGGTCTTAATTTTCGGCATGGGAATTCCTCCTAAAAAATAATCAGTTCTTTGCTGCGGGTTTGGGAGCCAAAATCATTGCCATGTTGCGCCCTTCCTGCTTTGCCGGGCGTTCTATCACGGCATAATCCCGAACCATCTCATAGAATGCGTTCATAACATCGAGACCGACGCTGCCGTGGCTTATCTGTCTGCCGCGGAAGCGGATGGAAGCCTTGACCTTATTTCCGCTCTTCAGGAACTTGACACACGCCTTGGCCTTGACCTCCATGTCGTGCGTATCGATAGTTGAAGAGAGACGGATCTCCTTTGTTTCGACAACGGTTTGATTTCTGCGCTGTTCCTTTTCGCGCTTGATCTGCTCAAAACGAGCCTTGCCGTAATCCATGATTTTGCAGACGGGCGGGTTTGCGTTGGGAACTATCTTAACAAGATCGAGTTCCTTTTCGTCTGCGATTCTCAACGCATGTTCAATCTTGACAATACCAAGCTGTTCGCCTTTTTCGTCGATGAGTCGAACCTCTTTGTCACGGATCTCCTCATTGATCAACAATTCCTGAGTTGCTATGGGTTTCACCACCTTGAAAGAATTATTCAAACAAAAAACGCGCTGCCTAAGCACCGCGCACGCACAAATAAAATGTATTTGTTGCCGTTACTCTGCCTGCATAAATACCTGCGGCAAGTGAGAAGCGGGCGGCTTCTGCTTGAACATTAATATTATACGCAGTTTTCAGCCGATGTCAACACTTTTTTTCGATTTCGGTTAAATATATTTCACACGGTTCAAGCAGCAGTCGATGTCGGCTCTGCATCGCCGCAAGCCGAAATCGGGAGCACGGAGTCCGAATTCGGAATTTGAATGAAGGCAAGCTGAATCGTTTCATCAACAACATAAACCGTCAGCACCTGTTCATCACCAAGATTGGCAAGCAGAACGTAAACATCCCCTGTTT
Source organism: Clostridium sp. CAG:138 (assembly GCA_000435055.1). Lineage (GTDB taxonomy): Bacteria > Bacillota > Clostridia > Christensenellales > CAG-138 > PeH17. The sequence continues at coordinate 85,219 of FR879689.1, forward strand.
TGTCAATGTCGGCATCAAATCCGCATTCGCGGGAAACATCCGCAGCGCGGGTCATATCTGTGTCACCGACAATTGCGCGAATTGAGGTGTTTTTGGCGAAATTGTGTTTATAAAGCTCATCCGCCTCGATATTGCAGCCGTGTTGGGCGAGGCTGCGCACAATGCCGCCCGAAAAACTGTTTTTTTCGAGAAAAAACCGCCAGGCAAGTGCAATGATAAGCAGTGCGGCAGCAATAACAAGCAGCGTCCGCGCCGTTTTAGGTTCGATTTTTTGGTGACCGTCCGGTACATTTCCGGGACTTTTTCTTAAATGGTTCTTCATCCCCGCAAATATCTCCAATCAGTTAAGTTAAATCAGAAGAGTTTTACAGCGGGCAAAAATCTTTGTGCAAGCGCAACCGCCGCGATAAATGCCGCAAAGATAATGACCGCAGCAAGATCTCCCATATGAAATTTGAGAACGCGCATCCGCGTCCGCCCTTTGCCTCCGTGATAACAACGGCTTTCCATTGCCATTGCAAGCTCATCGGCACGGCGAAATGAGTTGACAAACAGCGGTATTAAAATCGGCAGCATTGACTTTGCACGTTTAAAAACATTGCCGCTTTCAAAATCTGCACCGCGTGCAAGCTGCGCCTTTGTGATTTTATCCGCCTCCTCAATAAGCGTCGGAATAAAGCGCAGCGCAACCGTCATCATCATTGCAAGTTCATGTGCGGGAAACTTGATAATTTTGAGCGGTGAAAGCAGTTTTTCAAGCCCGTCCGTAAGTGCGATGGGCGTTGTTGTAAGCGTCAGAAGACTCGTGCCGCAAACAAGCGTTGCAAGGCGCAGAACGACAAAAACAGCATTTGTCAGACCGTCCGCATATATATGAATGATCCACCAATCAACAATCGTCTTCCCTGTTTTGATAAGAAACAGGTTCATAACAAACATCAGCGGCAGCAGCAGCCGCATGGGCTTAAGAGCTTTCAGCATATAGTTCGCAGGAACTTTTGCAAGCACCGTTATAAGCACCGTGAACAGAATCACAGGTATAAACATTTCAATTCGTTTAACGATAAACACCGCAACGATATATGCAATCATCAGCAAAATCTTTGTTCGCGGATCAAGCCTGTGAACGACGGAATTGCCGGGAATGTATTGCCCCAAAGTAATATCTTTAAGCATTATGCAATACCTCTTTCAGCCACTTTTCGAACTTTTCGTTTGTGTACAGTCCATCCGGAATTTTACAGCCCATACCGCGGAGTTTTTCAACAAGCTGCGCGGTTGCCGGCGTGTCAAGGCCGATCGAAGCAAGCTCCGCCGTGCGGGAGAAAATCTCCGTCGGCGTGCCGACTGCGTATACTTTGCCGTTATTCAACACCGCAATGCGCTCAGCGGAGCGGGCAACATCCTCCATTGAGTGACTGACCATTATCACGGAGCAGCCCAATTCTGCGCGCAAACCCTCGATAGTTTTCATAACTTCCCTGCGGCCGCTGGGATCAAGCCCCGCCATAGGTTCATCCATAACCAAGTATTTTGGGCGCATCGCAATAATGCCCGCCAGTGCGGCACGGCGTTTTTTCCCGCCCGAAAGCTCAAAGGGCGATTTTTCCGCATCCTGCTTTGTATCAAGCCCCACAAGCTCCATTGCCTCATATGCACGAGTGCGTATTTCCTCTTCCGGAAGTTTTAAGTTTTTTAAGCCGAAGCAAATATCATCATAAACCGTGCTGTCAAAAAGCTGATAGTCCGGATACTGAAAAACCATGCCGACAAGTTTTCTTCCTGCGGCTCGCTGTTTTTTTTCGTTCATGTCAAAGCCGTCAACAATAACTCTTCCGCTTGTGGGCTGAATCAGACCGTTCAGCTGCTGAATAAGCGTTGATTTGCCGCTGCCGGTGTGCCCGATGATGCCGAAAAACTCGCCGTCTTCAACGGTAAGGTTAATATTGTACAGCGCGGTGAACTGAGTTACGCTGCCGGGCATATATGTATGAGTCAGATTTTCAATAATAATGGGCATAATTCGTTTGCCATCTCCTCAACGGTCATTGCATTGCAGGGCTTAATGATGCCGCTTGCCGCAAGGTCATCGCGCAGCTCAACCATCGGCGGAACGTCCAGATTTATTTTTCGCAATTCCGTACCCCGCCTGAACACCTCCGCCGGTGTGCCCTCAAACGCAACAAGGCCTTCATTCATCACAATCACGCGGTCCGCAATCACTGCCTCCTCCATGTATTGTGTTATCATAATCACCGTAATACCCTTTTTGCGGTTTAAGTCTTTAACAATTCGAAGGATATCCTTCCGCCCGAGCGGGTCAAGCATCGCCGTTGCTTCATCAAGAACGAGTACCTGCGGCTCAATTGCAAGCATTCCCGCAATTGCAATGCGCTGTTTCTGCCCGCCCGAAAGCATATGCGGCGCGGATTTTGCGTAATCAAGCATGTCCACAGCCTCAAGTGCATCGTGAACGCGGCGCAGGATTTCTTCCGTGGGTACGCCAAGATTTTCCGGACCGAATCCGACATCCTCCTCAACCACTGTCGTCACGATCTGATTATCGGGATTTTGAAAAACCATGCCGACTTTTTTGCGTATATCAAGCGTTTTTGACTCATCCGCCGTGTCCATTCCGAACACAGTCACGCTGCCGGACGACGGCAGCTGCAATGCATTGAGCATTTTTGCAAGGGTTGATTTACCGCTGCCGTTATGCCCGACAATTGCAACAAATTCACCATCCGCAATGCTTATGCTGACCCCGCGGAGAGCCTCCGTTTCGGAGTTCTCGTATGAATATTTAACGTCATTTATTTTAATCATCAGTTATTCCGTATCAAAGCCGCCGAACTGCGGCTGTTCTTAACAATTCATTATACTATGCACCGCATTTCATAGCAAGTATATAAGAATTTGAAGTTTTTACCCATTATTTTTGAGAATTTTCGCACTCTGCCCCTCCGCAGCGCACGAACCCCGCAGGGCTTGCGCTCTGCGGGGTCCGCCGCCCGACAAAGTCGGGGTGAATCAATTCAGTTTGCTGCAATGCCGGCCTTTCGGCCGCACTGCACTGAGGTTAGGCTCAGTCTTCTTCCTTCTTGCGGAAGATAAC
>FR879690.1:0-5972 GCA_000435055.1 Clostridium sp. CAG:138
CAGAAGGAGAAGCCAAATGAAAGTATTTCTTTATATCCGCGTTGCCTGTGCGGATCAGCTTGCGGCAGCAAACCAGCGGGAAGAGTTGGAACGCTATGCGAAGGACAAGGGCTGTGAGGTAGCTGCTGCGGTTGCCGCAGACGACATCTCCGGCGTCCATACAGAAGGCATCATGAACTTCTTGCTGAACGAAGCCAAATGTCAAGGCATCGGCACGATCCTCGCCCGCGACACCTCGCGGATCAGCCGGGACACTTCCTCTTTCATGAGGTTTGAGCAAAAGTTCCGGGAGAACGGCATCCGGTTCGAGTATCTGTCCAAGCCTGACAACGAGCTTCCGGTCACTCCGATGATGGAGGCGTTTGAGACGGCGTATAAGAAACGTCGCACAAAGAACGGCAAAAGAGCATAGAGAAAACGCAAGCTGTTCACGGGTGGTTGTCCACCTATGAACGGCTTGTAAATTCTCAAAAATTTTTTAGTCCCTACTTGACACAAGAAGACCTTTCCCGTATCGGAAGGACTAAATTTGCCCGCTGATCCTGCTGCGTCAATTCGCACCCGCGAGGTGGAATGCGCGCTGCTATTTCGAGTTAGAGTCGCTTAACCGCTTATTTACCATCATCAAGGACGAACTCTTTCTGCGGGCAGAATAAATTAGTGGGAACTCTGTAGATTTCATCCACCGCACATTGCAGAGATTTTTCGATATTTCCTTTGAAAGCAGCAGCTTCGCTGGCATCTATACTGAACTTGAATTTATACTGCTGAGTTTTCGTATCGTTGTATGTAATCGTAAGCACAATTACGTAGTCATCCGCTTTCCAATAGAAGTTTTGCAGAAGCTCATCTCTAAAAGTTTGGTAGCTGCTCGAATTGGCAAGTGCATATTTGGCTTGCTCAATTGTAATGTTTGGCTGCATAATACCAGCAAGTTCAAGAGATATCGTGTTATAGATTTCAGTCAGACGATTACTCTCTTGAATGTTTGTTGAAGCAAATTCTATGAACACCGGATAGAGGCTACCTGATTCCACCTTAAATGGTCTGGCGATTTCGTTGGTTGTTACTGCGTTGCCGCCAACAGATTGAAACACAGGAATCATAAAAGATGACCAATCCAGCAGCAATCAGCCTTGTCCTTTTTACGAACAACTTTGACTGCAATATCTTTAACAACAGCCGCTTTGTTTTTGGCTTCAATAACACCGCCCAAATAAACATAAGCACCGCTGCGGTTATAATAAAGTTTTATTTTTGCCGAAGGGATAAAGTTTACGCGGATTTTTCGACAAAAGCGATCCCAAAGCTTTATAATCCATGGTTGCAGCAACGCCAATATAGCAATAACTGTTGCGATTATTTCATATGTGGTCATAACATTTGTGGTCTCTTGTGGCATACAACAGCCCCCTAAATTAACATTCTGATTTTTGTTTGATATACTTTCCACTCTTTATCCGGGCATCTGCGGGCTTCGGCTCATCATCAGGGATTGCCCATCTGTTGCCGATTTTCACCGCACCCGGTATGCGTTCCTCGTTGCATAATACCTGTATGCGCCGTGACGAGATACCCCATCTCTCGGCGGTCTGCGGGACAGAAAGATACTTCATGATTGCAGCCCTCCCGGTCTGTCCTCTCGGCTTGTTCGCCTGATCATAGTTATAATAAATCATTCTATATTATAATCCGATTAGCGAATAAAATCAATGGGTTTCCCGCAAAGTTCAGAAAGAATTTCCAATTCAGAAATCAAGGGTTTGGGACTTTCCCAAAAGAGGAAATGAGCGTATCGGCTGTAAGGCTGAAACGCTCATTTTTCCGGTGTGTACGGACACCGGATGTGCTTGCTATTCTCTAAAATCTTATACACGTATCTCTAATGCGCTCTCGTTTCCAGAAAAACCGAGAGCGCGTTTTTTATTGAAATCTGCGCATACCGGTGGACAAACGCTGAAAAAATGTCCGTTGTATGGTGAAAGGAAAAACAAAAAATCTGTGGGGATTCCCCCCCAATGGGCTGAATAATGTCCGTTGTAAATTGAAGGGAGTGTTTTTATGGCAGACCGAACAAGACCAATACGCATTGAGTTCTGCGTCACCGAACAGGAAAAGAAACTCATACAACACAAGATGGCGCAGCTCGGCACCCATAACATGGGAGCCTATCTTCGCAAGATGGCGATAGACGGCTATATCATCAAAGTGGATTACACCGAGCAAAAGAAGCTGGCTGCCGCTGTCAGCCGGGTTGCCGGAAACATCAACCACATCTGCCGCCGGATCAACAGCACCGGGCTTTTCTACGAGGATGATATCGTCGAGTTGAAAGCGAAACAGTGTGAAATTTGGGAACTACTCAAGCAGTCGCAACGGGCTGAATTATGACCACAACGGGATTATCCATGTATGGATTTCCCGTCACCGGATTTTCAGATGGTGGATAACCAGACGCTCCGGAGCGCACCATTATTGGATTTCCGGACGTCGGATTTCCGAACATTCACAGAGGATGAAATTCATACCCAAATCAATAAGAAATAAACTAACGCTCAATAGAGTCATCCATCAATCCAATCAATGCCGTTCTTTTGATGGATAGGATGGGATAGGAGGTCACAATGACACAGAATTTTTTACGATTTACTACAGAGAGCCTTTCGGCATCGTACATACCCTTCCCACGGTTTCTTATGGAGGACAGCCTTGCGGATCTATCCAACGATGCAAAGGTGCTGTATGCGCTTATGCTGGACAGAGCCAGCATTTCAAAGGTTAACGGATTCATAGAGGCAGACGGCACAATCCGTCTCTACTTCACCGTAGAACAGGCACAGAAGAAACTGCATCGAAGTCGGCAGTGTGTCACACGAATATTCCGAGAATTGGAATATAGCGGATTGATCTGCCGCAAGAAACAGGGCCTTGGAAAGCCAGCGCTGATTACACTCAATTACCCGTCAAATGCAAAGCTGATCCGCCCGAAGGAGGCGGGCGAAACTCTGTCAGGATAAAGGTCGAAAATCGGATATTTTATGCTCCACAAGAGACGCAAACGCTGAGGGGCATAACTTTACTCATCCGCACCATAAAAACGCACCTGTGCGCCGTGAAGGGAGGAATAGAATGAAGAAAAAGAACTGCTATGATGTGAATGATGTTAACGCCGCTGAGATTCCAGAGTTTGTATATGAGTCTCTGGCAAGGAGTCTGCTGCCGGTGATTCAGAAGTATTATGAAAGCGATGAGGGCAAGCGGGCATTTGCCGAATGGAAAGAGAAAAAAGAAGCTGCGGCGAAAGACTCTACATAAACGAACCGGGAGGATTGCCATGTTCGGCAGTCCTCCCGATTTTGCGTTTACCAATCTTCAATTTCCTCGATATAAACAATAAATCCGAACCCATCTCCGATTGGATAAAGGTTCGGATTATATTGATTTGGTGGAGGCGAGGGGAGTCGAACCCCTGTCCGAAAACCTGTTTACAAGACTTTCTACGAGCGTAGTCGATATTTTGACATTCCCTCTGCCGCACTCCTACCGACAGGATTACGGTTTCAGTAGACTTTTAATCCCGCCCGGGTCAAGTCAAGCCCGGGTTGGTTCCCCACATTAATGATGCCCGTTACCGCCGTCGTGGGCAACGGTGGGCGGACAGTCGCCGGTTAAGCAGCGACGGGTACGAAATTGGATTCGTCGTTTATTTTTTAAGTTTTCCCGATTTTAGCGAAGCTCGGGGCTTCGGCTCGCTTATCCGGCACCCATGATCCCCGTCGAAACCATGTACGCCCCCAAGCGTTGATATTATACCACAAACAAAACCATGCTGCAACTCTGATTATGTGCAGAAGGTGGGTTTGGGTTTTATAAACGGTACGGCTGCCGAACGGACAATCCGCAAAATCGGCGCAAAACTCCGTCAATAAGCATCAGCATTTCGCCTGTCCATTGCGCGCTTTGCATCGCGTTCGGCAATATCATGCCGCTTATCGTAAAGTTTTTTGCCTTTTGCGACCGCAAGTTCCAATTTCACTTTTCCGTCCTTAAGGTAAAGACGGAGCGGAATCAGGCTGTATCCGTCGGCTTGCGAAAGCGTGAGAAGCTTTAAAATCTCACGCTTATGCAGCAGCAGTTTGCGCTCGCGGAAGGGATCCCGATTGAAGATATTGCCTTTTTCGTACGGACTTATGTGCATACCGACAACGAACGCCTCGCCGTTTTTGATTTTGACGTAGGAGTCCTTGATGTTGACCTTGCCCAAACGAATGCTCTTGACTTCTGTTCCGACAAGAGCCATTCCGCATTCATAGGTATCTTCAATGAAGTATTCATGCCGAGCCTTGCGGTTTTCGGCAAGTTGTTTTTCTCCGCGTTTTACGGGCATATTGCTGCTTAACCTCTTATATTGCCAAAAACGCAGCACTCAAAAAATTAAATGCTGCGCAGCAAAATCAAAATTCGGATCGTTGCGCCCGAAACCCGAGCGCATGAACATCAGCCGATAACGAGCAGAACAAGAGCAAGCACACCGAGAACGGAAGCGAAGATAACGGTAAGCCTCTGGAGCTTTGCTTCCCTGCCCGCTTTTGCGTTGCGTGCCTGACCGAGAGCGGTCGTATCGTTGCCGAATGCACTGCCGAGACCGGCACTCTTTGCGTTCTGCGCAAGCACAACGATGACAAGAAGCACGGCGACAATGACCATGAGGATGTTTACAATAATTTCAACAGTCTGCATAACTAATAACCCTTTCAATTTCAACTGCATTTGGCATTATAGCATTAAAAAGCCAAATATGCAAGCATAATTTTCGAATGCTGTCGATTATATAATTCGTTCATCGTTCAATCAGGCTGTGACCCGTCATTTCTTTCGGAACGGGCAGATGCATGATATCGAGAAGCGTCGGCGCAAGATCGCATAATCTTCCGCCGTCACGGAGTTTTTTGCCCTTTGCATCATCCGAAACCCAGATGAGCGGAACGGGATTGGTTGTGTGCGGGGTGAACGGTTCACCTTTTTCATCGAGCATCTGCTCACAATTGCCGTGATCGGCAGTGATGAGACAAGCTCCGCCGTTTTTGATAATACGGTCAACCAGCGTCCCGACACAAACATCGACTGTTTCAACAGCTTTGACGGCAGCCTCGAAAACGCCCGTATGTCCGACCATATCGGTGTTGGCAAAGTTCAGAACCATAAAATCATATTTGCCCGAATCGATGCATTCACACGCACGGCGCGTGACCTCGTACGCACTCATTTCCGGCTTCAGATCATATGTTGCAACATTCGGTGACGGAACAAGAATCCTGTCCTCGCCGTCGAAAACGCGTTCGATCCCTCCGTTGAAAAAGAAAGTAACATGAGCGTATTTCTCCGTTTCCGCAATGCGAAGCTGAGTTTTTCCGAGAGAGGAAAGGTACTCGCCCATGGTGTTTGAAAGCTGTTCGGGAGGAACGATGAGGCTGACTCTGCCGTTGAATTCCGCGGAATACTGACTCATGCAAACGAATTTGACCGGAAAGTAACCGCGTCTGCGCTCGAACTGCGGAAAATCCCTGTCGATGAAGCAGCGTGTCAGCTGGCGCGCCCTGTCCGGGCGGAAATTAAAGAAGATAATGCTGTCGTTCGCATTAATTTTCGCAACAGGTTCACCGTTCTCGGTTATTACGCACGGTTTAATGAATTCGTCCGTAACACCGTTTTGGTATGATGTCTTAACGGCCTCCTCCGCATCCGAAAACATGTCTCCCTCGCCGTAAACAAGCGCGGAGTATGCTTTTTCCGTACGGTCGTAGTTATTGTTCCTGTCCATTGCATAATACCTACCTTCAACAGTTGCGATTTTCCCGCAGCCGCATTCGGCAAGCTTATCCTTCAACGCACGAACAAAACCGAGTCCGCTGTCAACCGCCGTATCCCGTCCGTCAGTGAAGCAATGTACAAAAACCTTTTGCATTCCTGCC
>FR879690.1:6033-9073 GCA_000435055.1 Clostridium sp. CAG:138
GATGATCGATATGGCTGTGAACCCCTCCATCCGAAAGAAGTCCCATAAGATGCAGCGCGGAGGAATGCTCACGACAATTTTCAAACGCCTCGCGAACAGCGGTACAGCTTCCGAGCCTGCCGCTTTCCGCAAGGTCAAAAATCCTTGTCAAATCCTGAAAAACAACTCTTCCCGCACCGATATTGGTGTGCCCGACTTCGGAATTGCCCATCTGTCCCGACGGCAAACCGACATCGCGTCCGGATGCACCTATTTCGGTGTGCGGATATGCATCCCAAATCGTGCGGAGGTGTTTTGTGTTTTGCGGCATGATTGCATTTCCGTAGGAATCCGGGTTGCAGCCAAAGCCGTCCATAATGATGAGTGCAGTGAGTTTTTTCAATCCGTACCTCTTGCCCGCTCCCGAAAGCATGTTCATTCGGGAGCGGGGCTGAAATATTGTTATTCCGCTTCATGCGGTGTAATATCTTTACCGTTCGCAATGCAGTCGGCAGCCGCTTTTACGGTCCGCTTTCTTCTGCATTGCGTGCTTTATCAGTTCAAAACGACCTTTGCAAAATCTTCCGCAACAAGGCTTGCGCCGCCGATAAGACCGCCGTCGATCTGCGGCATTGCCTTAAGCCCTGCGGCGTTCTTTGCGTTCATGCTTCCGCCGTACAAAATGCGGGTGTGCTGCGCAAATTCAAGCCCGTAAAGCTCTGCAATAACTCTGCGAATTGCGCCGATAGTTCGGTTCGCTTCCTCGTTTGTTGCGGTTTTGCCCGTGCCGATAGCCCAAATGGGTTCGTATGCAACGGTGATGCGCGCTGCCTCTTCGGCGGGAATACCGTTGTAAAGTGCCTTGACCTGACCTGCAAGGAATGTGTCGGTAATTCCGGCTTCGCGCTGTTCAAGGGTTTCACCCACGCAAACTATGGGCAGAATACCGTTTTCAAGTGCGGCTTTTGTGCGCATGTTAACGGTTTCATCCGTCTCACCGAAATACTGTCTGCGCTCACTGTGACCGATAATTGCGTATTCGACACCTATACATTTCAGCATGTCTGCACTGATTTCGCCCGTAAACGCGCCTTTTGCCGCCCAGTGAATGTTCTGAGAGCCCAGTTTAACGTTGCTGCCTTCAAGAACTTTTGCCGCACAGCAAAGATCGACAAAAGGCGGACAAACGACGATATCGCATTCGGCATTTTCAACAAGGGGAAGCAGGTCGGAAACAAGCTGCTTCGCCTCGTTGCGGTTCTTGTTCATTTTCCAATTGCCGGCGATTAGTTTTTTGCGGCAGGGACGATCAAGAAGTGCGGCAACGCCGGGAAGCGTTTTGCCCTCAAGGAATTCAAGGCTTGCACCGCCGCCCGTGGACATATGTGTCATTTTGTCGCCGAGACCGAATTTGTTAATTGCGGAAGCGGAGTCGCCGCCGCCGATTATCGTTGTGCCTTCGCACTCGGCGCATGCTCTTGCAACCGCTTCGGTTCCCTTTGAGAATGCATCCATTTCAAACACACCCATGGGGCCGTTCCAAACAACAGTCTTTGCTTCACGAATGATTTCGCCGTAAAGTTTTGCGGTCTTTTCGCCGATATCCATGCCCATCCAACCATCGGGAATTGCATCAAAAGCAACCGTCATATGCTCTGCATCGGGTGCAAAATCCTTTGCAACAACGCAGTCAACGGGAAGCTGCATACGCACGCCCTTGGCCTTTGCTTCCTCAAGCAGTTCGCGCGCCGTTTCAACGCTTTCCTCATCAAGATAGGATGTGCCGATATTAAGTCCCATAGCCTTGAAGAATGTATAACTCATTGCGCCGCCGATAAGCAGAGTGTCGCATTTGTCGAGCAGATTTCTGATAACGCCGATCTTGTCGCCGACCTTTTTGCCGCCGAGAATCGAAACAAAGGGACGCGCCGGATTTGCAAGCGCACCGCCCATTACGGAAAGCTCCTTTTCAATCAGGAAACCGCAAACGGCGGGCAGATAATGCGCAACGCCCTCGGTTGAAGCATGTGCTCTGTGAACCGTTCCGAAAGCATCGGACACAAAAACATCCGCAAGGGATGCAAGTGCCTTTGCAAACTCGGGATCATTCTTCTCTTCCTCTTTGCTGAAGCGAAGGTTTTCAAGCAGGAGAACTTCGCCCTCGCCGAGTTGCTCAGCCTTTGTTTTCGCATCCTCGCCCACTGAATCGGATGCGAATGCAACTTTAACATTCGGAAGAAGCTCCGCAAGACGCTTTGCAACAGGTGCAAGTGACATTTCGGGAACAACTTTTCCCTTCGGCCTGCCCAGATGCGAGCAAAGGATAGTTTTTGCACCGTTTTCAACAAGATATTTAATCGTCGGCAGTGCGCCGAGCATCCTGCTTTCATCGCTGATATTAAGGTTTTCATCAAGGGGAACGTTGAAATCAACGCGAACGAGTACGCGCTTGCCCTTTACGGGAACATCGGTGACGGACAGTTTAGCCATTTTCAGCCTCCTGAGTGATTATTGTTGTTTCTTCGTGCGGAACAAAAGCCCCGCACGGACCGATTATGTGTTATTCCGTTTCAAATTATAACACTCAATTAAAAAAACTTCAACCGCAAAACATGCGGAAAAAGCTTCTTGGAGGGCGAAATCGGGTTCAACACCGTGAATATGCCGTGAGTGCGGCTGATTTTTCGACAAAATATGAACTTATTTTTCTGACTTTGAAATTAATTCGTATGCAAGCCAAAACAAAGCTGCCGCGGGAAAACCCTGCGGCAGCTTTAACGCTTGTTTCAAAGATAAATCTGTGAACACAGCTTTATGTTTGTCACATTCGGCAAACATCAGGCTTCAACCGCAAAATCTGTTGACAGAATGCAGTTGAGCCACGGAAAGGTAAATACGTTCGAAGTATTTTTTATTCGTTGTCGTTTGAAGCAACGAACTTGCCGAGAAGAGATGCAAGAGAAGTCGTTGCGGACTCAACGGGAGGAAGCTCGTAATCGGGTTCCTCACGGCGGCGGCGTTCTGCACGACGCTCATCGCGGTCACGGCGACGCTCTTCGCG
>FR879690.1:9090-37166 GCA_000435055.1 Clostridium sp. CAG:138
CGCTCTTCGCGTGCTGCTGCCTGCTCGCGGCGGGTCTGCTCTTCCTGCTGACGCTTTTCGTTGCGTTCTGCATTGCGCTCTGCGCGCTCACGCTCACGCTGTTCGCGCTCTTCGGCCATGATGCGCTCTGCTTCCTCGGGATTCTCTTCGATAAGAGCTTCCCTGCGGCTGAGGCTGATGCGACGCTTTGAAGTGTCAACTTCGACTACCTTGCAGCGCACACGGTCACCGACCGCGAGTTCATCCTCGACCTTTGCAACGCGCTTGATGCCAACCTGGGAAATGTGGATGAGACCGTCGATCGTGGGTTCAAGCGATACGAATGCGCCGAACGGAACAATACGAACGACCTTGCCCTCGACGAATGAACCGACGGGGTATCTTTCGTCTGCGGTTGCCCAGGGCTTGGGCTGAAGCTCTTTGTAGCCGAGGGAAATCTTTTTGTTTTCCTTGTCGACTTCGCGGATGACAACTTCGATCTTCTGATTTACGGTGAAGAGCTCAGCGGGGGACTTGATTCTGCCCCAAGCGCACTGCGTAACATGCAGCAGGCCGTCAACGCCGCCGATGTCAACAAACACACCGAAATCAACGATCCTGCGGACCGTGCCCATGACCTTCATGCCGGGAGTGAGGCTGTCCCAGACTGCTTCCTTTGCGGCTTCTGCTTCGGCAAGGAGAACTGCCTTTGCGGAGCCGATGATGCGCCTGCGCTTTGCGTCAACCTCAAGCACTTTAATCTTCATGGGTTTGCCGACAAATTCTTTAAGGTCGGCAACGTATTTGGTGGAAACCTGAGAAGCGGGAACGAATGCGCTTGCACCGTTGGTGAGGGAAACGATGACGCCGCCCTTGATTGCTTCTTTGCAGGTACCTTCAAGAACCTTTCCTTCGGATTCGGCGCTGGCGGTGAATTCTTCCCACGCCTTCTGGCTCTCGACGTTTTTACGGGAGAGCAGTACATTGCCTTCGCCGTCATTTACTTTGAGAACTTCAACTTCGATGGGATCGCCCACTTTGTACTGGGATGCGGGGTCCAGATCGGGATCGTTGGAGAACTCGGAGCGAGGAATATATCCGTCGGACTTGTATCCGATGCTGACGCTGATTTCGCCGTCAACAATCTGAATGACGGTGCCCGTCAGAACCTGACCGCCGTGAATTCGGACGATGGTCTTGTTGATCGCCTCTTCGTCAAATACGGCATTTTCCTCGATGTTTGCTGCGTTTGCAGCTGCGTTTTCGGTTGCGGCTTCGCAATTTACATTAGCCTTATCCTGTTCGCTCATTGTGTTGATAACCTCCCTGATAATCGAATCCGGTGTCGATGCACCGGCAACTACGCCTACCATTATATCATTATTTTTAAATATATCAAGAGAAATTTCGCATTCTTTTGCGGCATTGAGGGTATTTCTGCAATTTTTTTCACAAATTTTTCTGAGTTTTTGGGTATTGGAGCTGTGTTTGTCACCTAAAACAAGCATAACATCGCATTTCTTGCTTAATTCCTCTGCCTCCCGCTGCCGTTCGAATGTTGTGCTGCATATGCTGTTGAACACGCGAATGCGGGGATATTCTCGTTCGATAACGCGCTGCATTGCAGCAAATGTTTCGGAATCAAACGTTGTTTGAACCACAAGGCAGCCGCTCCTGCCTTCAAGCTTTCGAAGCTCCTCCTCACCGCGGATAAAAATCGCCGAATTGCCGCAATGCCCGTTTATACCTATGGTTTCCGGATGTTCCGGATTGCCTACAATAAAAACCTGCTCACCGCGCTCGTACGCAGCCGAAACAATTCTGTGAATATTCGAAACAAAGGGGCATGTTGCATCTATGAAATTAATGCCTCTTGTTTCAAGCTCTTCATAAATCTTTTTCGGCACTCCGTGGGAGCGAATGATAACGTAATCCCCGCGCTGCGCTTCATCAAGCGACTCTATCGGCGCAATGCCGGCCTCGCGCAGCCGGTTCACAACATCCCGATTGTGTATCAGTTCGCCAAAGGTAAAAACCTTTGCCGCACTGCCGGATTCGGCAACCTTGGCCGCAGTCTGCTCCGTCAGTTCCACCGCACGGCGCACTCCAAAGCAAAACCCTGCACTTTTTGCAAGAATGATTTTCAATTTCGGTAATCTCCGATTTCTTTTTTATTTCGGCTTTCAGTCCCTTGCGGTGCGTTTTTCGCCCTCTGTTTCGCTCCGCATGAGCAGACTCAGTTTTTCCATTTCGTTCTGCATCCTGTTCGTTATTGCATCATTCAGCATTCGCCTGTCGCAATGCTCGGCGATCTCTCCCGGAAGAATGACATCGCCGACATACATAAGCGACCGTCCCGACCTGCTTTTTTTCGGATTGATATATATAGGAACGATCGGTGCGCCGGATTTTGCGGCAATAAACGCCGTGCCCTTTTCAAATTCATCCATGCCGTCCGTTGCCGAACGCCTGCCCTCCGGGAATATTCCGAATGCTTTGCCGTCACGCAGGAGCTTCAGCGACTGCCGAATGGATTTCATGTCCGCTGTTTTTCGATTTACCGGAAAAACGAAGAGTGACTTAAAAAAAACTCGCCCCACAGGGTTGTCGAAAAGCTCTTTTTTTGCCATGAAATGAATGATTCGCGGTGAACTGACTACCAAAAGCAGCGGATCGTACAACGCTCTGTGGTTCGCAATAAAAATAACGCCGCCCTTAATCCTCAGGTTTTTCTTATTGCCGAATACTTTCGGTCTGTAAATCAGCCAGAGCAGCCATTTAAAGAATATGTATGCGATTATATAAAGCATTCTCAACCTCCGAAAAAAAGCTGCTCAGCATTATCCGATATGCGCCAGCACTGCCGCGACCGCACTTTCAACATTCATTTCGCTTGTGTCGATAACGACTGCATCATCCGCCGGGCGGAGCGGCGCAGCCTCCCGCGTTGAATCCCTTTCATCCCTGCGCTTTATTTCACAAAGAATGTCGTCAAAGTTCCTGCCGTTCAGCTTTCCGGCCGCCTCGTATTCCGTATAGCGGCGCGCTGCGCGAACTTCCGGCTCGGCAGTAACAAAAAACTTATGCGTTGCATCGGGCAGAACATAGGAACATATATCGCGCCCGTCCATAACGACATTGCGAACCCTTGCAAGCGCACGCTGCAATTCCACAAGCTTTTTGCGAACCTCCGGAATCGTGCTTATAACCGAGGCATAATGTGAAACTTCCTCCGTGCGGATGAGCCCGGAAACATCTTCCCCGTCCAGAAGAACATGTTGAACGCCGTCAATGTATTCAATGGAAACATTTGTGCCGTCGAGCATCGGAACTACGCGGCGCACGTCGGCAGGGTCGATCCCCATGCGCATTGCCTTGAGTCCGATAGCTCTGTACATTGCGCCCGTGTCAACATAAGTTATTGAAAGTCTTTTTGAAATTTCTTTTGCAATTGTGCTCTTCCCCGCGCCCGCGGGCCCGTCTATCGCAATGCTGATGTTTCCCGTATTTTCCGAATTTGCAAATTCACTTCGTTCCGCAGTCATATATTTTTCTCCGTTTTCAGTGTTTTTAAAGCAATGTTTTGCGTTGGATATGTTTAAAGAGCTTCCGCCGCCGCTCTGCCCGCCGCACAGCCGGTTGACCATGCAATCTGAAGATTGAATCCGCCCGTACAGGCATCAACATCGATGACTTCCCCTGCAAAATACAACCCGGGCACAATTCGCGATTCCATTGTTGACGGATTAATCTCTTTAATCAGCACACCTCCGCGCGTGATTATCGCTTCTTCAACGGGACGTGCCGCGCGCACCGTCAGCGGCAGGCATTTGAGGGTTCGAACAATTGCCCCCCGCTGTTCACGAGTCAGGTTATCCACCGTGATTTCGGCATCAACACCCGCAACATGCAAAACCGCATCGATAAGCCTTTGCGGAAGCAGATCGCACATTGCATTCTGCACCTGTTTATGCTTGTATTTTTCAAAATCCCGCAGAATGCGGAGATCAAGCTGCTCTGCTGTCAATCCGGGCTTAAGGTCAATTTCAAGCAATGCACCGTTGGGCGAATCCGCAAGATAGCTGCTTGCGCTGAGCACAAGCGGGCCCGAAACACCGAAATGAGTGAACAGCATCTCCCCGAGTTCTTCATAAACGTGCTTGCGCTTTTTTTGTTTTTTCTCGATTTTTGCCGTATTCTCCGCCGCAGAGCAGGCATATCCGCCTTTCTCGGCATTTCCGGAATCATTTGCGGAATATTTCCCGGGAAATGGCTCGCCGGATTTTGTTTTTTTACTCTTTTCGGGTGCATATGCGCGCAGAACAACATTTTTGAGCGAAAGCCCCATCAAATCGCCCACCCATGCCTCGTTCGCAACAAGCGGTATGAGCGACGGCTTCGGTGCGGCAACGGTGTGACCGAGACTCTCTGCAAAGCTGTAGCCGTCCCCGGTTGAACCCGTTGAAGGATAGCTTGCACCGCCCGTTGCAATGATTACTTTATCGTAATATTTTTTCTGTCCGTTTTCAAAGCAGAGCCGAAACCCTCCGTCCTCCGTCTTTGAAACGCTTGATACCCGTGAATTAAGCACAATGTTCGCTCCGCATCTCACCGCATTGGTCTGCAATGCGCGAATAACATCGCTTGACTTATCGCTTTCGGGAAAATACCTTCCGCCGCGTTCAAGTTTCGTGCGAACGCCGCAGGAGTTTATCAGTTCAATTATGTCATCGTTAAAAAATCCGTCAAATGCGCTGTAAAGGAACCTGCCGTTATGCGGCACGTTTTTCAGAAATGCATCGATATCGGCAGAATTGGTGATGTTGCACCTGCCCTTTCCCGTAAGAAAGAGTTTTTTGCCCGTTTTTTCGTTTCTGTCGATAATATCGACACTTGCGCCGCCTTTTGCCGCAAATGCGCCCGCAATAAGTCCTGCCGCGCCCGCTCCGATAACTCCGATTTTCATAATCCGCCCTCTTTATCCCGCATATTAAACCATGGGTTCACTTTTAAACCTGCAAAAAATTGCCGTTTAATAAGTTCTTTCCGCAAATGTCGCGATCTGCTCAAGCCGTTCGTAATCCGTTATATCGTACTTTAGCGGAGTCACGGCGATGAATCCGTCACGAACGAATTTTTCGTCCGTCGTGTCATGCTCGGCGCAGCTTGTCAGCTTGTTGCTCGGAGTTTTGTAGCCGATGCTTCCGTTTTCGTCCTTTATTTCGGTATAGGCGATCGGATATATCTGCTCTGCAAGATACCCGACCCGTATTCCGCGATATTCATTCGCAGGCAGATAGGGATAGTTCACATTCAAAAGCCTGTGGCTTTCCGTTAAGCAGCCAATGAACAGGTCAATATTGCTGCAAAAGTGAACCGCCGCATCATCAAAATAGTCCGTTCCGAGCGTATCTCTTGAAACCGCAACGGCGCGGTAACCGAGCATTGCCGCCTCCTCCGCAGCGGAAACGGTGCCGGAATACAGCACATCCGTGCCGAGGTTCGGAGCCTGATTGATTCCGGAAATCACAATATCCGGCTCAGCGGAAAGGTTGCCGAGTGCAACGCGCACACAATCCGCGGGTGTGCCGTCAACCCAAAATGCGGTTACGGGTTTCAATTCCCGTTCGGAGTTTTTTGCATCATCGTCAAATACCGTAACCTTTTCCGCATGCAGCAGTCTTCTCAAAGTCAACCCGTGCCCGACCGCACTCTGATTTTCCTTCGGTGCGCAAACGAACACATCATGCTCTTTGCGCAATTCCCGAACCAGCGCGGCAATGCCGGGCGCATTATATCCGTCATCATTAACAACAAGAATATTCATACTTTTTATCTTTCGCACATGTTGTCAGCTGAAGACGCATTATTTCTTCATTATATCTCTTAAGATATCGCGCAAATCCGGATCAACCGGCAAAGAGAATGTTTCCTCGCCGCTCTCCTCATCCTGATGAATCGTGAGCGGCGTCCCTTCACCGATATCGTACAGCTCGCCTTCATCATTCGCCTCCTCCGGGATATCCCTGCCTTCAATAGAATAAATGCTTCGCATCAGCGATGCCGCGCTGCTGTATTCTTCCGGAAATTCCGACTCGACCGATTTTGTGTGTTTGCCGTTCTCGTTCTTCATCGATTTTTCGGATTCTTCCGATGTTTTGATTTGCTCATCACAGTCATCCGCAGGATCTGCCGTTTCGGGTTTGTCTTCTGCTTCACCTTCCGCACCTGTGTGACTCTCCGGCTCTCCGTTTTCCGTTACGGAGCAGACGGCCTGCTCTTTCGGTTCATCCGTTGTTTCGGGATTTGAATCTTCCGTTTCTTTAGGCAGTTCCGTGTTTTCCTGTCCGCAAACATCCGCATCCGGCGCTTCCGGATCCGACACCGCTTCCGCATTATCGCAGGAGCAGCATGTTTTTTCGCGGCCGCACGGAGGCATCGCTTCCGCACCGCCGGTGCCCCTTATGCTCTCTGTGCCTTGCTTCGCTTCGTTCAAATCCATTTCGTTCGAATCCGCTGCGTCCGGATTTGTTTCGCTCAGTGAAGTTTCATCGGCATCATCCGCGCATTCACCGCTGTTCTCGGGCTCTGCCGCGGCGGGTGCGTATTTTTCCGCATATCGTGCTTCAACCGCCGTTTCGAAATTCAATTCGGCAAGGGATTCCATTATCTGCGCATATTTCCGTGCCTGTTCAAGCGCAAGCCTTGCCTTTTCGCTCAGTGAAAAGTTCAGCTCGTCCACCTGCGCCTGTTTTTCATCAACCGCAGCCTGTGCTTCGTCCATCATCGTTTCGGCATCGGCTTTTGCGCCTGCGATCAACTCCGTTGCCTCGTCAAGGGCGGTGTCCGTAACCTGCTGTGCATCCTTCTGTGCGGCATCGCGAATGCCGGCGGCATCCCGTTTTGCATCCGCAATCAGCTGAGCCGCTTCTTTTTTTGCGCTTTCAAGTGCCGCCTGCGCTTTGTTCAGGATATCCGTTCTGCGCTGCTTCGCTTCGGCATCGATTCTGTCCGCATTTGCATTTGCTTCCTTCAATATGCGTTCACGCGTGTTGTGTGCTTCGGTAAGAGCGTTCACAATTGCTTCCTGACGCAGCCTGAAATCGTCCAAGCGGCGTTTGGCGTTGCTCAAATCGAGCTGTGCGCCGTTCAATTCGTTTCTGAACCTGTCGCGTTCGCCGACGGTTTTTGCAAGCTCGCTTTTAACGTTTTCAATTTCAACACCCGCCGCCGCAAGCTGTGCGCGCAGCGCATCGTTTTCCTGCGCAAGTTGGGTGAGCTGCTGCTCCATCGCCTTTGTTTTTTTGCTCATCATTGTGTAACCCTCCGTTATTATTTCTGTCTCCGTTCGCTTCCGAACGGATAAAACAGCGCAACTCAGCTGAAAAGTCCTTAGAATCCTTTCAAATGAATGAAGTCTGCCCGTTTGAATCCTGCGGCGGAGCATAGCCCATGTGCGAATACCCCGCCGGAAGCAATACCCGCCCGCGCGGCGTACGCGCAATGAAACCGAGCCTCAGCAGATACGGTTCGTAAACATCTTCAATCGTGGAAGCATCTTCGCCGGTTGCCGCCGCAATTGTATCCAATCCGACAGGTCTTCCGCCGAATTTCACAATCATTGCCGTCAGCATATTTCTGTCAACGGCGTCAAGCCCGAGTTCGTCTATCGCAAGCATATCAAGCCCGTTTTTTGCCGTTTCAAGGTCAATAATACCGTTTGCGCGAACCTGTGCAAAGTCGCGAACACGCCGCAAAAGCCTGTTTGCGATTCGCGGAGTTCCTCTTGAACGCGATGCAATTTCAAGTGCGCCGTCCTCCGTTATTTCAATATCGAGTATGCCCGCGCTGCGAACAACGATTTCTTTCAAATCCTCAGGCGTGTAAAGCTCAAGCTGTTCCTTTATTCCGAATCTGTCGCGAAGCGGCGCGGTCAAAAGCCCCATTCGCGTTGTTGCACCCACAAGGGTGAATTTCGGCAGTTCAAGCCGCAGCGACCTGGCGGACGGTCCCTTGCCGATAATTATGTCGTATGCAAAATCCTCCATTGCGGGGTAAAGAATCTCCTCAACGTTTGCATTCAATCGGTGAATCTCGTCAATAAAAAGCACATCGCCTTCGGCAAGGTTTGAAAGCAATGCCGCAAGATCCCCCGCATGAGTTATTGCGGGGCCGCTCGTGATGCGCAGATTGCCGCCCATCTCGTTTGCGATTATTGCCGCAAGCGTCGTTTTTCCAAGACCCGGCGGGCCGTAAAGCAGGGTGTGATCCAACGCCTCTCCGCGCAGTTTTGCGGCATGGATATAAACTCCGATATGTTCCTTAACATTGCCCTGCCCGATGTATTCCGCAAGAAAACGCGGGCGCAGACTGAATTCGCAGTTTTCATCCTCCGCAAGCATTGATGAAGTTATGAGCCTGTCGTCATCCATTTAAATCCCGTCACTCCGTTAAATCCGACTTCCGCAAAAGCATCCGTCAAATCTTTTTGTGTTCCGCAGCGGACCCGCTTTTTCGGTGAATCTTCCGCTTCGGCGTGAAAAATTTATTTAGTCGTTGCACGCAATGCCTGCATTATCATATCCTCAACGCGATCGCAATCCGGGACGGATGCCACCGCCCTGCCCGCACTTGCACCGTCATAACCGAGCGCAACCAATGCTGCAACCGCTTCGGCACGCATTCCGTTATCCTGCGCCGTGTTTGCGGCACCCCCTGCGGAAGCAGCCGCCGTTTCCGCCGCATCGACCTTTTCTTTCAGTTCAAGAATCACACGCGCCGCCGTTTTTTTGCCCATGCCTGCAACTCCGTCAAAAGCAGCCGTGTTATCAGTCAGCACCGCAAGCGCAACATCCGACGGAGTCAGCACCGACAGCACCGCAAGTGCAACCTTCGGACCGATTCGCGAAACGCTTATGAGCTTTCGGAACATTGCCCGTTCCTCTGCATCAAAAAAACCGTACAGCGCGACGCTGTCCTGAGAAAGATGAAAATGCACAAACAGCTTTGCGGTTTTGCCCTCGCACAGTCTTTTCAGCGTCATTTTGCTGCAAACAAGCTCATACCCGACACCCGCCGCCTCGATAACGACTCTGTCGGCATAAATTTCTTCTACATTTCCCTTTATATGTGCGTACATATTTTGCTCCCTGCAAAAAACGTCAGTTATTTGATGCGGAATTGTTCAACCATCGGTCCGAGCGCGTTCGCATGGCAGAGTGCCGCGCCGAGCGCATCGGCGGCATCATCGGGCTTCGGTATCTTTTGCAGTTTTAAAAGAAGCTTGACCATTGTCTGCATTTGCAGCTTGTCCGCATGACCGTCCCCGGTGACGCTTTGCTTAATCTGCATCGGGGTATATTCATAGAGCGGGAGTCCCGCCTGCTGGGCGGCCGTTATTGCAACGCCCCTTGCCGCCGCAACCTGCAATGCCGTTGTTGTGTTGCGATAGAAAAAAAGCTCCTCAAACGCAACATGATCGGGGCGATAACGTTCAAGCAGGAGTTTTGTGCCCGCATAGAGCCGCTCCAACCTCTCGGGAAAGGTCATTTTCGGAGTTGTTTCAACAACCCCGTAATCAATAACGCGAATCTTGCCGCGTTCGGCTTCAACCGCACCGTAACCGAGTATCGCATACCCGGGATCAATGCCCAAAATAATCATTAACCGTCACCCGAAATATCTGTTGTTCCCGAGGAAACCGTTTATATAAGCCCTCTTTCCGCACAGTACTGCCTTTCCATTATAATAATACCACTTTTCCGCAAAAACCACAATACCCGCATGTGCGGAAATACGCACGGGTGAAACAAATCCGCTGTTTACTTCCCTTTCTTTCGGGAGTATAATTATTTCTGCCGAAACAGGCATGGGGTTTATGTCCCGTTTCCGAAACGGATTTTCTGTTTCCGACAGATATTATTCAACATTGAGGTGTTTCCGCAATGGATAAAGATATTCTTAAAACTGCCGTCGTACTTCGGCATCGGCTTCACCGCTGCGCGGAGCTTTCCGGGCAGGAAAAACAAACAAAAGCAACGCTCATTGATTTTCTCCGCACGCACACTTCGCTTGAGCTGCATGATATGGGTGCATGGTTCTATGCCGTGTACAAGGCTCCTTTAAATGTCCGAACGGAGTCCGCCCCGACACGCCGAATTGCATTCCGTGCGGATTTTGACGCGCTTCCGATCGAGGATGACCCCGCGCTCCCCTATGCTTCCGAAAACCGCGGCGTTGCGCATAAATGCGGACACGACGGCCACAGCGCCGCGCTTTGCGCACTTGCGGCGGAAATTGACCGCCATGGCTGCCGCCGCGGTATTCTCTTTCTTTTTCTACATGCGGGGGAAAGCGATATTCTCTTTCTTTTTCAACATGCGGAGGAAACAGGCTGCGGTGCTCCCGTCTGCCAAAAGATGATAACGGATGAAAAACCGGACATTATCTTCGGCTGGCACAATATGCCGGGATTCCCCGCAGGCTCGGTCGCGGTACACGACGGCACGGCGGCATTTGCCTCACGCGGGCTTGTGCTGAGCTTTTTCGGAAAAAGCTCACACGCTTCTCAACCCGAAAACGGGCATAATCCCGCCCGTGCAATATCAAAGCTGATAATTGATATTCCCGAACTGACCGCAAGGGAGGATCATCGCGGCGTTGTTATGGCAACGGTCGTTTGCGTGCGCATAGGCGAGGAAGCTTTCGGCACGAATGCGGGCTTCGGGCAGCTCATGCTGACAATACGCGCCGAATTTGAATCCGAGCTGGATGCGCTGGATGCCGAGATCTGCGCACGAGCCCGCGCATATGCACGGCAGGATGGCATAACAAATGTTGAAGTTCAATATCGCGACTCCTTTCCCGAAACGCGCAACACACCCGATGCCGTTGCCGCCGTCCGCAAAGCGCGGCTTGAATGCGGACTTCCGGAAGCACACTGGGATGAGCCGTTCAGAAGTTCCGAAGATTTCGGCTGCTACACAAAGCTCACAAGCGGCGCATTGTTCTATATCGGATGCGGCACCCGTCATGCAAAGCTCCATACCCGCGAATATGATTTTAACGATGAAATAATCGAGCCCGCCGTTGACATGATGTTCCGATTGGCTCAGGACGCATAAAACACCACGGGTTTAAAATTGTTCGGGATTCAATTATAAAAAACAAACAACCGGCGGCTCCGCAGTTTGGATACCGCCGGTTGTTTTTGATTATCAGGTCAATACGGTTATTCGGCAGTTAAGCCGCCGCATATTCCCCGTTTTTATTCGTCTATCTGACGGATTACGTCAATGACCGTGTTGTCGCGATACATTGCAACGCCGACAATTCGTTCCTTGTAGCGAATCGGTTCCGGAACACCGACAAGCTCCTCCGCCTTTTTTTGCAGGGCATGAATATCAAACACATGAAGGCCGAATTTTTCAAGTTTTTCCTTCAAATCCGGGCGATTCGGGTTCACTGCAATGCCCCTGTCCGTAACGAGGACATCAATAACGCTGCCCGGAGTGACGACCGTGCCGACATGTTCAACAACCGTCGGAATTCTGCCGCGCACAAGGGGCGCAACAATAACAGCAAGGCTCGCGCTCTCCGCCGTGTCGGGATGCCCTCCGATCGCCCCGCGAATCACGCCGTCGGAACCTGTGAGAACGTTCACGTTGAAATCAGTGTCAATTTCAAGCGCGGAGAGAATAACAAAATCCAGCTGTTCCGCTGCCGTTGCAACCAGATGGCTTGCATAATACGTTGCGCTTATCTGATGATGAAAATGGTTGTTCTTCAGCGATTTTGCTGCATCAAGGTCAAACGACTGAACATCAAGAATGCGATCTATCAGCCCTTCTTCATGCATTGCCGTGATCTGCCCCGTGATTCCGCCGAGAGCGAAACGACAGCGAATGCCCTTATCCAGCATTTTTTGGCGGATGAATCGCGCCGTTGCAAGCGATGCACCGCCGGAACCCATCTGCATTGAAAAGCCGTCGTAAAGATAACCCGCCGCTTCAACAACATTTGCAGCCGTTTTTGCGATCAGCAGTTCCTTGGGATCCTTTGTGTACCGCGTTGCGCCGCTCATGATGCCCTTAGGATCGCCGATATCGTCGACACGAACAACGTAATCAACATCGTGTTCCGGAATTGCCCACGGTGCATTGGGATAGGAAACGATGTTGTTTGTTATTATAATAACCTTATCCGCAAACTCCGCATCCGTTCTTGCATAACCCAACGACCCGCATGAAATGCCGTCGTCATCATCCCTGCTGTACCCGTTTGCGTTGCCGTAGGGATCGCACGAGGGCGCACCCAAAAAAGCAACATCAATGTGCAGCTCGCCCGAACGGATTGCGGATGCCCTTCCGCCATGGGAACGGAAAACAACCGGAAAATCCATCAACCCGCGTGAAATCTGCTCCGCAAGTTCTCCGCGCAGACCGGAAGTTTCAATGTGAGTGATAAGTCCGGAGCGGATGTGTTCAATCAGCGGCGCATGAACAGCCGAAAGCGACGACGCCGCAAGCGTCAGGTTTTTGAGCCCCATCTCCGCAAGTTTATCAAGAACATTGTTAATGATATGGTCACCGTTGCGGAAATGGTGATGAAAACTTATCGTCATCCCGTCGCGAAGTCCGGATTTTTTTATTGCCTCCTCAAGGGAAGGAACTATCTTGTTGCAATCCTTGCAGCGCTGCTGAAAAGTTTCGGTATTTTTGCTGCGTGCGCCGTTGAAACTTCCGTTGTTCGCAATTTCGTTTATATGCGGAATTTTGTTGATATCAAAGTTCATTTCTGTCAATCCTCCACTTCATCGATTCTGCGTCCCGCCTCATACAGGTCAAGCAGCCGCTGAGCGCGAATGACAACGGGTTTGTCTATCATCTTACCCTTAAGGCTTGCAACGCCGCTGCCGCGTGCGTTCGCCTCCGCAATCGCATCCATTATTGCGCGCGCCTTGTTAAGATCCTTTTCGCTCGGCATAAAGACCTTGTGCAGCGGCTCAATCTGGCGCGGGTTGATAATGGATTTGCCGTCAAATCCCAGTTTTTTGATTATCGTTGCTTCCGCAACGAAGCCTTCTTCGTTGTTCACGTCGGAATAAACCGTGTCCAGTGCGGCAATGCCCGCTGCCCTTGCCGCATTGAGTATCATGCTGCGGGCAAAAAGCAGCTCAATGCCGTCCGAACGGGTGGTTTTAAGGTCGGTGACATAATCCTCCGCACCGAGAGCGATTCCGATAAGGCGATCGCTCGCTTTTGCAATTGCCGCCGCATTCAGCACGCCGTTTGCAGACTCAATAGCCGCCATTATGCCTGTTGTGCCGACGGGAATGCCCGCTTCCTTTTCAATGCGCTCAATCTCGCGTTCGCAGTCGATAACATCCTGTGCGCTGTCCGTCTTCGGCAGGCGAACGACCTGCACACCGGCGCGGACGACGGCCTCAAGGTCCGCAACCCCGAGTCCACTTGAAAGGTCATTGATGCGGACAACCGTTTCCTTCCTGCCGAAGTCCAATGTTTTCAACGCGTTGTAAACAAGCAGTCTTGCCGCGTCCTTTTCGGTGTAGGCAACGGAATCCTCAAGGTCAAACATGATGCTGTCCGCACCGTAAATATTCGCATCACGTATCATGCCGGGATTGTTGCCCGGAATGAACATCATGCTTCTTCTTAAACGATCTTTAATGTACATTTTCTTATATCCGCTTTTGCGGAGGCTTTATTCCGCATCAAAATATTAAATGTTTCGATACTCTGTTCCGCAAAAGCATCCTTCCTCCCAAGGATAAATCCGTTTAAACTTCCCAGCGGTAATCGCTGCGCTGAGCCGCACGGTAAATTGCGGCAACGGTGCGGGCGCGAACGGTGCAATCCAACGCACCTTTATCCACCGCCTCCACTTTTGCATTTTGAACATCGTATTCCTGAAGCGTGTCAAGAATAACTTTGCGTATCTGTTTGCCGAATTGCTGCATAACGCTGCTCGTGAGCTCAAGCTCGATCCCGCCCTCTGTGCGCGGCTCAAGCATTATCATTATGTCACTGGATTCCATCGTTCCGGCGGTGCTGTTAGTTTTAAGTTCCATTGTTTGTGATTGCCTCCCTGCGAATTCATTTTCGACAGTTTTCAAATCTTTTTTCATCGCGGGGCGGGCTGATATTTTCGGCCTGCCCCGATTAATATCCGAATTTTATTCGTAAAAACTTTCTCAGGCTGCTCAGGCAAGAGTCCTTTCAAGGTTTTCTCGGATGGCAGCAATAAACTTCGCGCTCGTGACGGCCTTTACGGAAGCGGGGTCATCCACAAGCCCGACAAGGTCCTTTGTCATGATTCCGCTGTTGAGTGTTTCAACGCAGGCTGCTTCAAGCTTGTCCGCGAAAGTTTGCAGCTCCGTAATGCCGTCAAGCTGTCCGCGTTTTCTGAGCGCACCCGTCCATGCATAAATGGTTGCCATCGGGTTTGTTGAAGTTTCTTCGCCCTTAAGGTGACGGTAATAGTGCTTTGTGACTGTTCCGTGCGCTGCTTCGTATTCGGTTGTGCCGTCCGGAGAAACAAGAACGGAAGTCATCATTGCAAGCGAACCGAATGCGGTCGATACCATGTCGCTCATAACATCGCCGTCATAGTTTTTGCACGCCCAGATGAATCCGCCTTCGCTGCGGATAACGCGGGCAACGGCATCATCAATCAGCGTGTAGAAATATGTCAGTCCGAGTTTTTCAAATTCGGCACGATAATTGTTCTCGAATTCTTCTTCAAACACGCGTTTGAACTCGCCGTCGTAAATCTTTGCGATCGTGTCCTTTGTTGAGAACCACAAATCCTGTTTTGTGTCAATTGCATATTTAAAGCAAGCCTTTGCAAACGAGCGGATGCTCTTTTCCTTGTTGTGCGCACCCTGCCACACCGCCGGACCGTCAACCTTTTGCACGGTGAGCGTTTTGGTGTCTCCGCTTTCGCCGACAAAAGTCATTGTGCAGGTGCCGGGTTCGGTTGTGTACATGTCAACGCTTTTATAAACATCACCGTAGGCATGACGGGCAATGGTAATGGGTTTTTTCCAGTTTTTAACAACGGGATGAATGGAATCGATGAGTATCGGTGCGCGGAAAACCGTTCCGTCAAGAATTGAACGAATTGTTCCGTTCGGGCTTTTCCACATTTCGGTAAGCTGCGGATACTCCTTCATGCGCTGTGCGTTCGGGGTTATTGTTGCGCATTTGACTGCAACGCCGTATTTGCGAGTTGCGTTCGCAGCGTCAACGGTCACTTTGTCCTGAGTTTCGTTGCGGTGCAGCAGGCCAAGATCGTAATACTCCGTTTTAAGGTCAATAAAAGGCAGAATCAGCTCGTCTTTTATCATGCCCCAAAGCACACGCGTCATCTCGTCCCCGTCCATTTCGACTATCGGGGTTGTCATCTTAATCTTTTCCATCGGTATTTCCTTCCATGTTCAAATTTGTATTAATATTGTTCGGAAGCGGTGCGTTTCCGGAATCGTTCACGGAAACGCCCGCCGGTTGCTTTCGGTTCTTATTCCGCTCTTTGCTTATTCCGCTCTTGCCGCATAATAGTTCATCAGGCATCCGTCAAGGATAATCTCCTTTTCATCCGGAGTAAGCCCCCTTAGGTGAAGCATGATATCGCACACATCACCGTTCTGCCTTATGACTTTTGCGGGAATGTTTTCTGTGCCGTTTTCAACCGCCGCGCGGATACCGGGCACGAAAACGCAGTCGCCGGGTTCATAGTTGAATTCAGTTCCGTCGTCAATGGTAAACGGCAAAATGCCCCAGTTGATGCAGTTGCTGCGGTAGCGTTTCGTTGCATATTCATAGCAGATATTTGCGAAACCTCCCAAAACCTTTTGACAAGAAGCCGCCTGTTCGCGTGCGGAACCGTCACCGGGTTTGTTTGCAAACACGCATGAGCCGAACTGAGTATTGTTCGCAAGCTCTGCACCGTTGCCGACACGGTTCAGCGTTTCGACAATTTCCGCCGGCACTGCACCGCTGCGGCGTTCGCCTTCAAGTTTTGCAATTTCTTTCGCTCTGCCGACATATGCCGGTTCACGTCTTGACAAGGTAAATTCCGCAAGGCGCAGAGGGTTGCTGCGATAGGAGGACGTTTCGCCGGAGGGAATCAGCTCATCCGTTGTTGTTACCGGATCATGAATAACGGCAGCAAGCTTTACAAGCAGGTTCTCGGTCAGTGCATACATTTTGGGCCAGTCCGTAATGTTGGGACCCATCACAAGCTCAACCGACGGATCCGCTTTGCCGAAGCCGTAATAAATCCTTCTGTCGTATGCCGAAGAATCGAATTCATATTCCGGTACGGTGCATTCGTATTCAATATCCGTCGCCGCGGTAATCTTTCCTCCGTTCAGCGCGGTTGCGGCAATGGAACGTGCATCCATCAGGCAAACGCCCGCAAACTGACCCTCTCCGGGTTTTGAACCTTCCCTGTTGGGGAAGTTGCGCGTTGTGTGGCGCAGTGAAAGGCCGTTGTTGGCGGGAACATCACCCGCACCGAAACACGGGCCGCAGAAGCTGGGCTTGATTATTGCACCGGCGGAAAGCAAGTCGCCCGTCGCGCCGTGTTTTGTGAGTGCAAGCGAAACGGGAATGCTTGTCGGGTAAACATCCAACGCAAATTCACCGTTCCCCGTGCTTCCGCCGCGCAGAATATCCGCAGCTTCGGCGATATTGTCAAACAGACCGCCGGAACAGCCGGCAATAACGCCCTGATCGGCCCAAACGCCGCCGTCGTGAATCTTGTCAACAAGTTTCACATTCGCCTTCGGGAAGCGTTTTTGCGCATCCTGCTCGACTTTTTTAAGGAGTTCTTCCGCATTCTGCAGGAATTCATGAATTGTGTATGCATTGGAAGGATGGAACGGCAGGGCGATCATCGCCTCCTGCTTGCTTAGGTCAATCGTAATCATTCTATCGTAATAAGCGATCGCACCCGGATGCAGCTTTTTGTAAGCCTCGGGACGTTTATGAGCTGTATAGAATTTTTGAGTTTCTTCATCCGTTTCCCAAATTGAGGAAAGGCAGGTTGTTTCCGTTGTCATAACATCGATGCCGTTTCTGAAATCGATGGGAAGGTTGGCAATGCCGGGGCCGACGAATTCAAGCACACGGTTGTTTACGAAACCGCTTTCAAACGTTGCTTTAACAAGAGAGAGCGCAACATCATGCGGTCCGATGCCGCGGCGGGGTTTTCCCGTCAGGTACACAAGCACAACCTCGGGCATGGGCGCGTCCCAAGTGTTTTTGAGAAGCTGCTTTGCAAGCTCCGGTCCGCCCTCGCCGACGGCCATGGTTCCCAATGCACCGTAGCGTGTGTGCGAATCGGAACCGAGAATCATGTTTCCGCAGGCCGCCATCTGCTCGCGTGCGTAAGAGTGAATTACGGACTGGTTTGCGGGAACGTAGATTCCGCCGTATTTTTTTGCAGCGGAAAGTCCGAACACGTGGTCATCCTCGTTTATCGTGCCGCCGACGGCGCACAGGCTGTTGTGGCAATTGGTAAGCGCATAGGGCATCGGGAATTGCTTCATTCCGGAAGCACGCGCCTGCTGGATAATGCCGACATATGTGATATCATGCGACACAAGCGCGTCAAATGTGATTTTGAGCTTCTCGGGGTCGCCCGAAGTGTTGTGCGCCTGCAAGATTTTGTATGCCATGGTCTCGCGGCGTGCCTCTGCCGGAGGCACCGGAACGCTCTCACAGGGAACGCCGTTCACAAGGTACATGCCGTGCTGAATAAGTTCGATCACTGAAAAACCTCCTGTTTCCGATTCTGTCGGATTTTGAATGTTGTATGCCGAATTTGTTCGGCGGTTGAAATGAGCTGAAAAGTTTCCGAAAACAGCCGTATAAACAAAATGATTCCGCTTCAGCCGGTCGTAATCGGGAAGACGGAATCGAGACGCAGTGCAAAGGTAACACCCTTTTTGTGAATGCTGAATCAAAATCCTTTTGCAGAACTCGTTCATCCGGGATTTTTCATCCCGAATTTTCGCAAAAATCAAACCGTTCAGCTCACACCCGGTTGTTCCCAAAACAAAACGCGACTGTGCATAATCCATTCAGCCTCCGGTGACGGCAGAAGCTCAGGCCTTCTTTGGGTAATCTGACTTATTTCGAATGTTTTTATCTCTATATTTCATGCATTATCGATATCAAAATATCGATATACTTTGTTTAATAAAAAACAAAAACAATCCGAACTTCACAGTGACCGACTCGCCGGGATTTGCACCCGATTCCCCCTTTGCGTAACGCAGGAAGAAAGCCTGTTCTATTCAGTTGCAGCTGCGACGGCAGCATTCCGCTGCACGGGATGCAGGGACGGAATACAGCTTTCGCTCAAACTTATTATATCATTTTTTTGACGCATGTCAAGTTTTTTATTCGTTTTTTGTCAAATAATTTCATTATTTCGATCGTTATACTATCGATAATTCGACTATCGAATAATTTCGAGCAGAGCAAATTTGCATTCGTTCAAGTATTTTTGTTTCAAAAAGCAAATATAATTAATCAGCCGAGCGGAATTGCTTCCGCACAGACGAAACGCCGCCCGCAAAATTTTCTCGGAGGAATTGAAACCACAATGAAATCAACATGCTGTCATACCGCGCGATTTTCTGCGCTTATACTCGTTCTGCTGACGATTGCAGCCTTGTTCTGCGGCTGTTCCGATGCACCGGACTGCGTCACGACTCCGCCGCCGGCCTCATGCAGCCCCGTGCCGACTGCCGTGCCGACTCCCGTCTGTTCCGCACCCGCAACCGCCGACGCCGCACCTGATGGCAAAAAAGTCAATAAAACTCTTTATTATCTGACCGATGAAGGCTATCTCCTTCCGGTTGTTGCATCCGTGCCGCAGCAAGCGGGCATTGCAAAAGCCTGCCTTGCAAAAATGACTGCTTCGGACGAAAACCGCGCCGCACTTTCCAAAAACGGCCTTAAAGCCGTGATACCGCAGGGGGCGGAGATTCAGATAAGCATTCAGAACGGCGAAGCGCGCGTGAACCTTGTGAATCTGCCCGTCATGCCCGATTACGACAGTGAACAGCAGCTTTTTGCCGCCGTTGTAAACACGCTCACTGAGTTCGATTCGATTGAAACCGTTTCAATCTTTCTGAACGGCTGCAACGACATCACCGCAAACGGCAGTCTTCCGCCGCAAAAGCACGGCAAATATGCCCTAAACGTTGAAAACGCCGAAATTGCGACCTCCGGTTCGGCTAAACCGCTGACACTGTATTTCCCGAATGAATCCGGAAGCCTGATGATTCCCATAACACGTTACGCGGAGGGCAGCACGGATTTATACTCCTGTATACAGCAGCTTGCAGCGGGAACGGAGCTGCGCGGGCTTCGCAGCTGTTTTCCGGAAAACACGCTTGTTCTCGGAGCGGTTATCGAAAACGGCATTTTGACCGTGAATCTTTCATCCGATTTTGAAACAGTTGCAAACGATGCGGGGCTGCTCAATCTTGCGACCCAGTCCGTGTTGTTGACTGCTCTGCCCTACGGCAGCATCAACGAAGTGCATTTTGCCGTGAACGGAATTCCGCTCAAAGTCGATTAACGGAACCCGCGCAGCCGAATCGATTCCGTTTTTAAAAGCAAAAAACAATGACTTATCACCCTTGTTTTAATAACTGCCGCAGCGAGCACCTGCTTTTGCGGCAGTTTTTTTGCTGCGCAATACCGACCTTTCGGGCACATGCATTGCGCGGCCGAAATCGGCGCACGTTTTTTTTCCGCAGTGAATTCAACTTTTCAACAATTCTGCATGCACACTAATCCGTACTGTTCAAATTCGGTGAAATTTGTCACAAAATGTTAACAAATAGATATTGAATCCGTCTTAGAAGCATGATATTATGCCGATAACGGAAATCGTGCAGCATTTTGTCCGGCCTTTTATTGCCTGAATCATGCCGCCCGTTCTCTGCTAATAATGATAAAGGAATTTTTGCTTCGGCATTTATGATTATGAAATATTTAAAGAAAATTATCGGCACTCTGCTGTTTGCAGCAACAGTTTTCCTCACTGCGTGCGGCCCGTCCGGAAGCGGCAGCGGGAGCATCGTCGACATCGGCGGCTCTTCCGCTCCGAGGCCGAATGTTTCAGGCACACCCGATTCGGCGGAGACGCCCGCTCCGAGTATGCCCGCAACAGACGTTCCTGCAACGGATGCAGCCTCGCAGGCTCCGACCGCAACCCCGGCCTTAACTTCGGAACCGAGTTCAACGGCAGCACCTTCTCCCACAGATGCTGTAACGGCGCAGCCTTCTTCGCAGCCCAACACCGGCGGTGCGAAATATATTTATTTGACCTTCGACGACGGTCCATGCGAGAACACCTACCGTGTTCTGGATATTTTGGACAGATACAACGTCAAGGCAACATTCTTCACCGTCGGATATTTTGTTGACCGTCGTCCCGAAATCGTGCGCGAAACCGTCAGCCGCGGGCATTTTGTTGCATGCCATTCCTACACGCATGATTTTTCGGCCTGTTACGCCTCTGCCGATGCGTTCATGAAGGAAATCGACAAATGGGCAGCAGCATATGAAAAAGCAGTCGGTTCACCGCAAACGAACATCCGCGTTCGCTTCCCGGGCGGAAGCACAACGGGGCTATGTCCCAAGGACGTTAAGGCGGAAATCAAAGCCCGTCTTGCAGAAAAAGGTTACGCATGGTTCGATTGGAATGCCGGCAACAACGACCGTTGGCCGCAGGGCAATGTCAATCACCTGCCCACAAAGCAGTACCTTCTTGAATCCTACCGCAAGAGCATGGATTGGCACGAAAAGGAAAACAGCCCGCATGTTGTGTTCCTTTGCCATGACACCTGCGGCGACACCGTGGATGTTCTTCCGGAAATGATCGAGGATCTCATCGCCCGCGGATACACCTTCCGCACGATCGATATGTATCCCGAAAAATAAAAATTCAATCAATGCTTCCAATAAAAAAACCGCTCATTGCGAGCGGTTTTTTTCAGTTTAAGAGTTTAAGCTTTCGGCGGAATGCACGAACATATTCCTCCGCGATATTTACCTTGAGCCTTTGTCGTACGGAATGCCTTCCGCTTTCGGTGCAAGCGACTTTTTAGAAGTGAACGCAAGCACGATGAGGGAAATTATGTACGGAAGCATGTTGTAAACAGGCTTTGGAATATTGAGCGCAGTCAGGAAGTCGAATCCGCTGTATACGTTTGCAAGTGCGCGGAAGAATCCGAACAGCAGTGCCGCAATTGCAATGCGCAAAGGTTTCCACTGACCGAAAATCATTACTGCAAGCGCGAGGAAGCCGAAACCTGCAACGCCGACTTCAAAATTGCACATGCTGACGCCCGCCGTAACATAGGCAATGCCGCCCAATCCTCCCACGGCTCCGGAAATGAGAACGCCGCTGTAACGCATTTTTTTAACGTTTATGCCGACGGAATCTGCCGCCTGCGGATGTTCGCCGCATGCCATCAATCTGAGTCCGAAGCGTGTTTTGTAAAGCACGACCCAGCCGACGGCAAGCGCAGCAAATGCAAGCACCATAAACCAGTTGAATTCCGTTCCTTCAACAAGTGCAAGAGCTTTTTTGTTTTCAACAAAAGCGATTCGCGCCGAGTTGTCCGCACCGGATGTTGTCGCAATGTTGTATGCCTTTGCAATAACGGTTGCAAGCGCAAGACCGAGCATGTTCATTGCCGTGCCGACAAGCGTCTGATCCGCCTTGAAATTGATGCTTGCCACGGCAAGAAGCAGCGAGTATATCATGCCTGCCGCAATTGAAGCCGCAACCGTCAGCAGCAGTATCACAATCCCGGGCAATTGCGGTGAAAGGTTGTGAAGCACCATCACGCCGCCCAACGCGCCGATCACCATTATGCCCTCAAGCCCGATGTTGATAATGCCCGAGCGTTCCGAAAAGCAGCCGCCGAGTGCGACAAGCAGCAAAACGGACGAAAAAACAAGTGTGTATTGAATCAAAAGCATCATCAGTTTTGTTCCTCCTTTGTTTCTGTTCCCAACGCTGCCGGTTCGGCCTTTGCTGTTTGTTTTTTGTTTTTTCCGTCAATGCGCACATTCATGCGAAGCTTAAAGAACAGAACAAAGCCGCAGAGATAGATTATCAGCGATGAAATCAGGTCGGAAATCTGTGTCGGATAGAGGCGCGTATCGAGAGAACTGCCTCCGTCCGTGATATGCTGAATAAAATAGGAAGAAAAAATCGCACCTATCGGATTCAGTCCGCCGAGAAACGCCGCCGCAATGCCGTTGAAGCCCATTGCGGGAACGGAGCTTTGATTGATGTCCCACTCCATAAAACCCGAAAGAAACATCATTGCCGCCGCAATGCCCGCAAGCGCACCCGCAATGAACATCGTCAGGATGATATTGCGTTTTTCACGCATTCCGCAGTACTTTGCCGCATTGCGGTTCAGTCCCGTTGCCTTTATCTCATAACCGAATTTTGTTTTTTCAAGAACGACCCAAATGATGATTGCAATTATTACCGCCATCGGTATCGCGATCGTCGCACTTTCGCTGCCGAAGACCTTATTCAGTCCGAGACTAGGAAGCAGAGCGGAACTGTTGCGGCTCACAAGCGTGAAGGTGTCCTTGTATCCGACAGGGCAAAAATCCTTAAGCACCGAATTCACCGCATAAAGGCTTATCCAATTCAGCATTATGCAGGAAATGACCTCGTTAACGTTGCAATATGCCTTAAGCGCACCCGAAATGCAGCCGAGCAGCGCACCTGCGGCAGCCGCCGCAAGCAGGCATACATACCACGGCAATTCAAGCCCGAGCGCGCAATACAGTGCGGCACCCGCGCCAAGAACATGCTGTCCCGCCGCGCCGATGTTGAAAAGCCCCGTTTTGTATGCAAAAAGAATGGAGAGACTGCACATAATCAGCGGCGCCGTTTTAACGAGCGTGTTTGCAAACTGCTTCATCCGCAATGCACTGCTTCGCCTTGCAAGGAAGTTTTTCAGCACCGCGCCGATCGCCTTTGACGCACCGGAAGGCTCAATTGCAAGCAGAACGATATAGCCCACAACAAGACCGATAACGATGCACAGCAATGCGGCAAGGAAGGATTGAACCCCCGGCTTTTTAAGCAGCCGGCGGAAAAAGCTTTCGCCCTGCACCTGCTGCGGTGCGGAATGCTTTCCGACTTTATTCGTGTTTTGTTCCATACTCTGCCCCCCTCTTTGCGCCTGCCATATAAAGTCCGAGTTCTTCCACGGTGGTTTTCTTCGGATCGAGTTCACCGACAATTTCGCCCTCGTACATCACAAGTATCCTGTCGGAAAGGTTCATAACCTCGTCAAGTTCAAGCGAAATCAGCAGCACCGCCGCGCCGTTGTCCCGCTGTTCAACAAGGCGTTTGTGAATGAATTCAATTGCGCCGACATCAAGCCCGCGCGTCGGCTGAACCGCAACAAGCAGCTTGGGCTTTTTGTCAAGCTCACGGGCAACGATAGCCTTCTGCTGGTTGCCGCCGGACATGCTGCGCACAACAGTCACCGACCCCTGACCCGAGCGGACGTCATATTGCCGAATCAGCTCATCGGAGTATTCGCGAATCGCGCCGCGCTTTAAAAAACCTGCGGGCGAAACAAACTGCGGCTCAAAATACCTCTGCAAAATCATATTGTATTCAAGCGAATAATCCAACACAAGCCCGTGTTTATGCCGATCCTCCGGAATATGGCTCATGCCCAATCGGGAACGCTTGCGGATCGGTGCGGCGGTTATATCTTTTCCGCACATCTGCACCTTGCCTGCGCTCAGCGGTTCAAGACCCGTAATCCCGTAAACAAGCTCCGTCTGACCGTTGCCGTCTATGCCCGCAATGCAGACGATCTCGCCGGCACGAACATTGAAGCTGACGTTTTTGACCGCAAGATGTTTATGCAGCTTGGATTCCACGCAGACGCCTTCGGCGGAAAGGACAATTTCTTTCGGTTTTGCCTCATCTTTGTGAACCACAAAGTCCACATCGCGCCCGACCATCATGCGGGAAAGTTCCTCTTTTGTTGTATTCTTAACATCGACGGTGCCGATGCATCTGCCCTTTCGCAGCACTGTACACCTGTCCGCAACCGCCATGATTTCGTTCAGCTTGTGTGAAATAAACAGAATGCTCTTGCCTTCCGCCGCAAGGCTTCGCATGATTTCCATCAGCTCATCGATCTCCTGCGGAGTCAAAACTGCTGTCGGTTCATCAAAAATAAGTATTTCGTTGTTCCGATACAGCATCTTGAGTATTTCCGTGCGCTGCTGCATTCCGACAGTGATATCCGAAATAAGCGCATCCGGTTCGATTCGCAGCCCGTATTTTTCGCTCAGCTCAACAACGCGCCTGCGCGCCTCCGTTTTTTTAAGGAAACCGGCAGAGTTTGTGGGCTCAACGCCGAGGATGATGTTATCCAGCACGCTGAAAATTTCAACAAGCTTAAAATGCTGGTGCACCATGCCGATTCCGCGTGCGTTTGCATCATTCGGATCGTTGATTTCAACAGTTTTTCCGTCCTTGCGAATTTCGCCCTCTTCCGGATGATACAGTCCGAAAAGCACACTCATAAGAGTGCTTTTGCCCGCACCGTTTTCACCCAAAAGAGCATGAATCTCGCCCTTTTTGAGCTGCAATGTGATATTGTCGTTTGCAACGATTCCCGGAAACCGCTTTGTGATGCCGATCATTTCAACGGCATATTCGCAAGCATTTGTTCCTTCAGCGTGCATTTTTTTCTCCGCAGGCAGTCCCGCGCCGCTTTGTTCTGTCAATCCGCTGTACCCCCTTCGACTTTTTGAACCGAGTGTTCTCAAAGTCTTATAAATATTATCTATTTTATCACAATTTCGCCCATTTTTCAACACATTGCGGCTTATTGTTTTTAATATTTCACCGATTAATTTTATTGCATTTTTTCTTC
Organism: Clostridium sp. CAG:138; assembly: GCA_000435055.1. Taxonomy (GTDB): domain Bacteria; phylum Bacillota; class Clostridia; order Christensenellales; family CAG-138; genus PeH17. Next base: position 34,055 of record FR879690.1, read on the forward strand.
CGTGCCTCAAAAAAAGCAAAAGCCGCCGCGGAACATCATGCATCCCGCAGCAGCCTTATTGAACTTTCAGTCTATCATTTAATCAGACGGTTTTCGGGTGCCGCCCGCATCACGAAATCATTGATTAAAAAGGGCAATGCGCATTATCTGCAATGCGTCCGCAACGGTAATATTGCCGTCCGCATCAATATCCGCAGCGGGCAGCGCAGCTTCCGGCAGCATATAAACATTCAGCGCATGGCGCATGACCGTCAATGCATCGCCGACAGTAACCCTTCCGTCAAAATCAACATCGCCGGGCGTGCAGGGCAATTCACCGCCCACGGTTGCCGTGATGGCAATATCGTCAAGAATAACACCGCTCTGATCGGTGCAATTGCAATGCATGAACGCAATGCTCAACTCCTCTTCACCGGCGTAGTCGCTCAGGTCGCAGGTGTATTTGCGCCAATTACAGCTGTCGAGAGTGATTGAATCGAGCGTGCCGAGAATTTCATAATCGTAGTATCCGTAATAGTTTTCGTAAATCGAAATCACGCAGACGTCGATATGTTCCGCATAAAAATCCTCGTCGAATGCGCTGAGCCAGAAGCTGAGCTGAACGTTTTCCGCATCGGCGGGAATATCGAAATACGGTATGCAGACCCAGTTATCGGGCGTGAGCGGACCGGAAGAGCTGTATGAAAGCGAATAAAGTGCGCCGGGCGCATTGTGACCGCAGGACGTGTCCCAATGCCAATAGCTGCCGTCACCGTCCATGTCGTCGTTCCACCATTCGTCACTCGGAAGCTGTGAAAAATCCTCTTCAAAAATCGTGAATTCCTCTCCCGGCTGCGGTTCGGCCGTCGGTGCCGCCGTCTGCACGGGTTCGCCGATTACAGCAACGTTGTCAAGATAACCGCAGTCCGCACCGGAATTGTTCGATGCATCCTTGTTATATGCCCACTCCACGGTATAAGTTCCCGCCTCATCCGGAGTCCATGTGAAGGTTTCCCAGCCGAGCGGAGTGTTTTCCTCAACGCTGTGAATATAATCGATATATTCGCCGTCAACGATGAATACAAGATAATCCCACATTGCAAGCGCACCGGTCGTAGGTTCACCGTCAACATTCCAGTCAAAGGAAAGGCTCTGCCCTTCCGCAATCGTGACCTGCGCCGAAACCGCGCTGCTTGAATTGGCTGCGCCCGCGTTGCCGCTCTTTGCCGCCGTCCGCCCGTCAATTTCAACAACCTGCCACGGATACGCCGAGCCGTTTGCAAACGCAATGCCGCTGCCCGGTGCATTCAGCGCAGCATCAAGCGCGCTGTCAAGCGGAACATTCCTGTTCGCACCCTCCGCAAGCACGGCAGTGCAGAATAAAAGCAATGCCGCAATGCCAATTGTGAGCCATGTCTTTCTTTTCATCATGTGTACCCTTCCGTATAGGTTATTTCCGATATTTGCTTTTTCGATATATCGGTTGGTTCATTATACCATTAATAAGCACACATTGCAATGCAGATTGAGTTGAAATGCAAAATCAATGTGAAAAATGAAAAGCGCAAACCGAATCTGCCGAGGCTTCCGCGGTTTGCGCCGGTTGCATATTCAAATTTGTTTTCTGCGGCCTCCGTCCGTCGGCAGTGCCGCCGTTTCGTTTGCCGTCGGTTCAAAAGCCCATTGCCGTTCGCATTGCAAGCAATGAATCCGCCGCAGTAACGTTTCCGTCGCCGTCAGCATCCGCCGCCGCGAGTGCCGCACCGCTGAGGTGAACAACGCCGAGCGCGTGACGCATGATCATGAGTGCATCGCTTGAAGTGACCCTGCCGTCGCCGTCAACATCCCCCGGAATGCCCGACTGCGCTGCGAGAACAACGGAAAAAACTGCCGTGCAGCCTTCAATGTTCACCGTTACCGTCTGTTCGCCCGCACTGCCGCTGTTGAACCCGGTGCAGAATTCATCGGAAAGCGGCATATAGCAATCGCCCCAAACATTCGACCGCAGCCGCACGGCTATGCCCATGGAGCTTATCGATGTTCCGAGCGGGAACTGCATCGAACTCGGAAGCATCAGGCTGCATTCCGTATATCTTTCGCTGAAGCCCGCACAAAAGAGCTGAACCCAATGCTTTCCGTATGTGCTGTTCGGCTCATGCTTCATGCCGACACCGACATGCTTATAGCTTGCGGAAAGGATGTTATTGCGGTGACCTTCACTGTTCATCCACGAGTTCATAACGGCAGCCGGTGAATTCTGCCCCGCTGCAATGTTTTCTCCCGCCGACTGATAATTGCCTATGCCGACTTCGTCAAGCACGGTGAAGCAGCTTTCGCCGTTCGGCCTTGTGTGCGAAAAAAGCGTCACGATCTCCCGCGCACGAATCTCCGCACCACTCTGAAGCGTTGAAAAAGTCGTCAGCGGCGACAGTCCCCTTGCAGAACGTTCGCTGTTCACAAGGCGCAAAACTTCCCACTCGTCCGCGGAAACGATCGACGGAATCACCCGCTCCGCTCCGTTCGCAGATTCAACCGTAATGCCCGATGCAGCGGTTTCGTTCGAGCCCGCCGCAAATGCTGCCGCAGAATTCAGCACCGCAAATGCGCAAAGCACGAATGCAAGCAATTGTTTCAAATACCTTTTTTTCATTTTTTATTTCCCCTTTCGGCTGTTCTTCGGCCGCCCGATTTCGCCGAAACGATTCTATCACCGGAAGAGAGTGCTGTCAATCGGAAATGCGCAATGTGAAATGAGCAATTAACAATGAGCAATTAGTAATTAGCAATGAGTAATTAAATGCAGACCTGCTTCCCCTGTTCAACCGAGAAAGGTAATTGCTGATTGCTCATTTCTCATTTCTCATTCCTCATTCCCGCAGGGTCGTATCAATCCCCCTATAAGGGGTTCAATAGTTGCACCTGGCTTTAACTGGGTGTATATAATTGCGCCAGCTATGCTGGTATTGTATCAATCCCCCTATAAGGGGTTCAATAGAACAAGATAATGCTCTTTTCAAAGATTATAACCACAAGCAATAGATATGTCAAGCGTGATCATCCCCATTCTATTGAAAAAACGGCGATATATTTGTTTGTGTTAGGAACGTTTTTAACTCAACTCTTCACTCTCCAC